>NZ_JBEYYB010000006.1:0-449207 GCF_040645335.1 Streptomyces sp. NPDC046821
AGGCGCATCGACTGGCGGGCCTTCTCCGTGAAGCCGGCCGGGTCCGCCTCGCGCTCCTTGTCCCAGTCCTCGACCGAGATGCCGACCGGCAGGTAGGCCAGCGGGTCGTGCGCCGAGGTCTGGTCGGTCACGATGTCGATCGGGGCGCCGCGGCGCAGCAGCTCCGGGAAGATCTCGGCGGCATTGCCGACGACACCGATGGACAGGCCACGACGCTCGTCACGGGCCTTGATCGCCAGCTCGAGGGCGTGGTCCAGGTTGTCGGCCTTGACGTCCAGGTAACGGGTGCCGATGCGGCGGTCGATGCGGGTCTCGTCGACGTCGACACAGAGGGCGACGCCCTCGTTCATCGTCACGGCCAGCGGCTGCGCGCCACCCATGCCGCCCATGCCGGCGGTCAGGGTGATGGTGCCCGCGAGGGTGCCGTTGAACTTCTTCTTCGCGACCGCGCCGAAGGTCTCGTACGTGCCCTGGACGATGCCCTGCGAACCGATGTAGATCCACGAGCCGGCCGTCATCTGGCCGTACATCGTCAGGCCCTCGGCCTCCAGCTTGCGGAACTCCTCCCAGTTCGCCCAGTCGCCGACCAGGTTGGAGTTCGCGAGGAGCACACGCGGCGCCCACTCGTTGGTGCGCATGACACCGACCGGCTTACCCGACTGCACCAGCAGCGTCTCGTCCGACTTCAGCGTCTTCAGCGTGCGCACGATCGCGTCGTACGCCTCCCAGGAGCGGGCAGCCTTGCCGGTGCCTCCGTACACGACCAGCTTGTCGGGGTGCTCGGCAACCTCGGGGTCGAGGTTGTTCATGAGCATCCGGAGGGCACCCTCCTGCTGCCAGCCGAGGCTGTTCAGGTCGTTGCCGCGCGGAGCGCGGATGGTGCGGGGGGACTCGGCGGTCATGCTTGCTCCTGAGAGGGGAGATCTCGTTCTTCGCTACCTATGACACGCAATTACGGGCACGTGGGCCAGCGAGATGGGCGGGGATTCTCGGATCCGAGAACGATGCTTGCCACGCGCCCTCGTCTCGGCTAATCACTGGGGGCACTCAACCCCGGGCCGAGCAGGCAATTTCGCCTAGAATCTCGGCGCGCCCGCTACCCGGGCCGGGGGGAACGAAGGGTGACGAGGATGGTGAGCGGCTTGCGCGTCGAGGGTGCGGACCTCGCGCGGCTGTACGAGGAGCGGGCGTCGAGCTCGGCTCCCGCGTATCAGCGTGTGAAGGACCTGGTGGTCGAGGAGATCACCAGTGGCCGCTGGCGTGAGGGCGACGCCCTGCCGTCGGAGAACCAGTTCGTCGAGTCGCTCGGCCTCTCCCGGATGACGATCAACCGGGCGCTGCGCGAGCTCAGCGCTCAGGGGATGCTCCGGCGCGTCATGGGCGTGGGAACTTTCGTGCACGTCGAGAAGGGCAGCGCCGCACTCGCCGAGGTGCAGAACATCGCCGACGAGGTCCAGCACCGCGGCCGCCACTATCACGCGCGGGTGCTGCTGCTCCGCGAGGAGGACGCGGGCCTGGAGATCAACGGCCAGTTCGGGCTCGACGCCCACGCGCCGGTCTTCCGCTCGCGGGTGGTGCACTTCGAGGACGACGTGGCCGTCCAGCTGGAGGACCGGTACGTCAATCCGGTGTTCGCGCCGCACTACCTGGAGCAGGACTTCACCCGGCGCACCCCGTTCACGTACCTCTCGGAGGCGGCTCCGCTGGGCCGGGGCGAGCACATCGTCGAGGCGGTGCTGCCGTCCGCGGAGGAGGCGGAGATCCTCGGCATCGCGGAGTCGGAGCCGTGTCTGCGGATCCACCGCCGCACCTGGTCCCAGGAAGCGCTGGTGAGCATCGCGCGGCTGCTGCACCCCGGATCCCGGTACCGGCTCGAGGGCACGTTCGACACGCACTGAGCGCCGACGCACAAGGGCGACCTCACACGTGGTGTGGGGTCGCCTTTTTACGTGCGGAAGCTTGCGTGGGCACCCCCGGAAGGTTGCGTGGCACCCCCGGAACACGCTCACCCGTTCCTGGGAGCCCGTCCCGACACCGCCGATGTCAGCCGCGTCGCGCCCTCCTGAAGGGCCTCCCGCACCTCGTCCACATCGTGCCGCGAGTAGTGGCGGTGCCAGGTACTGCTGAGGGCGGCGACCGGGTGCTCGTTGTGGTCGAACGCGGCCACGCCGATCGACCTGAGCCCCTCCGACACCAGCTCGATCTCCTCCGACCAGCCGCGCTCACGGTCCCGGGCGAGCAGCGCGATGAGCTCCGGCAGCGACCGCGGGCCCTTGCCGGTGCGGGTGATCAGGCTTCCCGGGCGGGGGAAGAGCGCGCGCAGCTGCGCCTCGCCGGAATAAGAGAGCAGGGCGCGGCCGTTTGCCGTGAGGTGCGCCGGCAAGCGGACGCCGATGTCGGTGACGAGCGGGGTGTCGACATCACCGGAGCGGCCCGTGGTGGGGCGCTCCTTGAGCAGGTAGACCGTCTCGGCGCCGTAGAGGATGCCGAGGTGGACCGTCTGGCCGAGGCGGTTCGACAGGGTGCGCAGGATGGGCCGCGCGATGCGTTCCAGTGGTTCGTGGCGCAAATACGCGGAGCCGATCTCGAACGACGAGACCCCCAGTCCGTACGCCTGCTCCTTTGCGACATAGGTCACGAAACCGCGCTCCACCAGCACCGCGAGGATGTGGTAGACGGACGACCGCGGGATGCCCAAATCCCGCGCGATCGCGCCCGCGCGTACGAGGCCGGGGCGGCCCGCGAGGTGCAGGAGGATGTCCAGGGCCCGTCCGACCGCGGGTGACGTGCTGCTGGCAGCCGGTGAACTACTACTGGTCGTAACCTCGCGTTCACTCACCGATTCACCTCTTGACGGGCCTGTATAGACAGGAATATACAAGACGCCTCCGTTAATGCGGGCGTGTTCCCGGTCGCGAAGACCGACAACAAGCACCCCCCACCCCGTCCGGGACACCGTCCCAAGGAGGGCAATTCGTTGACTGAAAAAGCGGCGACCCTGAGCAGGGGACTGAAGTCCCGCCACATTCGCTTCATCGCTCTCGGTTCAGCCATCGGCACCGGGCTCTTCTATGGTTCCTCCGACTCGATCAAAACCGCCGGACCCGCGGTCCTCCTGGCGTATCTGATCGGCGGAGCAGCGGTCTTCCTGGTGCTGCGCTCGCTCGGTGAAATGGCCGTGAGCGACCCCGTGGCGGGCTCGTTCGGCGAGTACGCCACCAAGTATCTCGGCCCGCTGGCCGGTTTCACGACCGGATGGACCTACGCCTTCGAGATGGTGATCGTCTGTCTCGCGGACGTCACCGCCTTCGGCGTGTACATGAGCTTCTGGTTCCCCGACGTACCCCGCTGGATCTGGGTGCTCGCCGTCGTGCTCGTCGTGGGCGCGATGAACCTGTTCAGCGTGAAGGTCTTCGGTGAGCTGGAGTTCTGGCTCTCCCTCGCCAAGGTCGTCGCGATCATCGCGATGATCGTGGCCGGTATCGCGATCATCGTCTTCGGCCTGCACAGCGGCCACCAGGTCAGCATCTCGAACCTGTGGAACCACGGCGGCTTCTTCGCGAAGGGCGGCCACGGCTTCATCATGTCCTTCGCGGTCGTCATGTTCGCCTTCGGCGGCACCGAGATCATCGGTGTCACGGCCGGTGAGGCGGAGGACCCCGAGAAGACGATCCCGAGCGCGGTCAACTGGATCCCCGTGCGCATCGTGCTCTTCTACGTGCTGGCGCTCGCGGTCATCATGTCGCTCAACCCGTGGCAGAACGTCGACGGCGGCGGCAGCCCGTTCGTCCAGATCTTCTCGTCCCTCGGCGTCGGCTCCGCCGCCACCGTGCTGAACATCGTCGTCATCGTGGCCGCCCTGTCCGCGATCAACAGCGACATCTTCGCCGCCGGCCGCATCATGTACGGCATGGCCGAGCGTGGTCAGGCTCCGGCCGCCATGCGCAAGGTCACCCGCACCGGCGCGCCGTGGCTGACGACCCTGATCATGATCGGCGCCCTGCTCCTCGGCGTCCTGCTGAACTACCTGATGCCGCAGAACATCTTCCTGATCATCGCCTCGATCGCCACGTTCGCGACGGTCTGGGTCTGGATGATGATCCTGTTCTCGCAGGTCGCGGCCCGTCGCAAGATGTCGGCCGAGGAAGCGTCGAAGCTGAAGTACCCGGCGCCGTTCTGGCCCTACGGCCAGATCATCACCATCGCGTTCATGGTCGCCGTGCTCGTGCTGCTGGCCTTCTCGTCCGACACCCGCGTCGCCCTCCTGGTCGGCGTCGTCTGGCTCGCGCTGCTGGCCGGCATCTTCTTCCTGTGGGGCCGCCCCCGTAAGCCCGGAGCGGGCCTGACGCAGGACGCCTCGCAGACGCAGGCGCAGCCCGCGGTGGACGAGGCTCCGGCCGAGGACGCCGAGGACCTGGAGACGGTCTCGGCGGCACAGTCCTAGCGTCGCCACCGCGCACCACCCCGTGGACGCACCATGACGAGCACAGCCGATGTGCTCGTCATGGTGCGTCTTGCGTTCGGGACGTTTCCGGGCCCGCGCACCCTCCGTCCACCGGCCCGCACACCGTCCGTCCACCGGCCCGCGCACCCTCCGTTCACCGGCCCGCACGCCGTCCGTTCACGGGCCGGTACGTCGCTGACATGTACACCAAACGTCTGAGATCCCAGATGCCTGACGCCCATCACCCCGTTGACCCCGCTCGATGCGCCGCGCCCCGCCCCCGGCCGTCGGCGAACGTCTGGGATACCAGACAAGTTGTCCCTTGAAATGGTCGCGCAAGGGGTCCGGCATGGCGCTTCATAGAGACATGACCGTAGTTGTGAATGTCAACGCCCTGTCCGCCGACGATGTCGTCGCCGTCGCTCGTCACAACGAGCCCATCACCCTCGCCCCCGAGGCGCTGAAGGAAATCGCCCGGAGCCGCGAGGTCATCGAGGCCCTGGCCGAGGACGTCAAGCCTCACTACGGCGTCTCCACGGGCTTCGGTGCCCTCGCCACCCGCCACATCCCGCACGCCCTGCGCCAGCAGCTCCAGCGCAGCCTGGTCCGCTCGCACGCCGCGGGCTCGGGCCCCGAGGTCGAGCGCGAGGTCGTCCGCGCCCTCATGCTGCTCCGCCTCTCCACCCTCGCCACCGGCCGCACCGGTGTCCGCGTGGAGACCGCCGAGGCCTACGCCAAGCTTCTGAACGCCGGCATCACCCCCGTGGTCCACGAGTACGGCTCGCTCGGCTGCTCCGGCGACCTCGCGCCGCTCGCCCACTGCGCGCTCGCCATCATGGGTGAGGGCACGGTCCGCGACGCCCAGGGCGTGCTGCGCCCCGCCGGCGAGGCCCTCGCCGAGGCCGGCATCACGCCGGTCGTGCTGCAGGAGAAGGAGGGCCTGGCCCTCATCAACGGCACCGACGGAATGCTCGGGATGCTGGTCCTGGCCGCCCACGACCTGCGCCTGCTGCTCCGCACCGCCGACATCAGCGCCGCGATGAGCGTCGAGGGCCAGCTCGGCACCGACGCCGTGTTCGCCGCCGACCTCCAGGCCCTGCGCCCGCACCCGGGCCAGGCCGACAGCGCCGGCAACCTGCGCGCCCTGCTCGCCGACTCCGGCATCGTCGCCAGCCACCGCGGCCCCGAGTGCACCCGCGTCCAGGACGCGTACTCGCTGCGCTGCACCCCGCAGGTCCACGGCACCGTCCGTGACACCCTCGGCCACGCCGAGCTGGTCGCCTCCCGTGAGCTCGCGAGCGCCGTCGACAACCCGGTCGTCACGCTCGACGGCCGCGTCGAGTCGAACGGCAACTTCCACGGTGCGCCCGTCGCCGCCGTCCTGGACTTCCTCGCCATCAGCGTCGCCGACCTGGCCTCGCTCTCCGAGCGCCGCACCGACCGCTTCCTGGACGTGGCCCGTAACCACGGCCTGAACGCGTTCCTCGCGGACGACCCGGGCGTCGACTCCGGCCACATGATCGCCCAGTACACCCAGGCGGCCATCGTGTCCGAGCTCAAGCGCCTCGCCGCGCCGGCCTCGGTCGACTCGATCCCCTCCAGCGCCATGCAGGAGGACCACGTGTCGATGGGCTGGTCCGCCGCCCGCAAGCTGCGCAAGGCCATCGACGGTCTGACCCGCGTCATCGCCGTCGAGCTGTACACCGCCGCTCGCGCCCTGGACCTGCGCGCCCCGCTGACCCCGGCCCCGGCCACCGCCGCCGTCGTCGCCGGTCTGCGTGAGACCGTCGAGGGTCCCGGCACGGACCGCTGGCTCGCCCCGGAGATCGAGGAGGCCGTGCAGTACGTGGCTTCCGGTCGCGCGCTGGCCGCCGCCGAGTCCAAGGCCGGTCGCCTCAGCTAATAGCGGACGCCTCCGATAGGTAGGCATCACACAACGGTCACGGCCCGGCGCACCCCGCACAGGTGCGCCGGGCCGGACGTGTTTTCAGGGCACACCTCAGCTCTGGGGCGCGCCTCAGCTCCGGGGCGTTTCGGCCCGCCAGGGGTGTTTCAGCGCGTGGGCGACGTGCCGCGTCCCGGAACACGTGCCGGGTCGGTCACACCGCCCACCCGGCGGGTCACCTCCGCGGCGGTACGGGCCACCTGCTTGGCGATCTCCACCTGCTGATCCGGATCCACGTCCTCGGCGGGGAAGGTGACGGCCACACCCGCGATGGGGTGGGCGGTGTGGTCGAGAACGGCGGCGGCCACCGACGCGAATCCCGGAGTGATCTCGCCGTCCTCCGTCGCGTAGCCGCGGCGTCGCACCTCCACGAGGAGGTTCCGCAGCGCGGACGGTGACCCCGGGCCGAACTCGTTGCGCATGACGAACGCCGAGGCGTCCGGGAACAGCGCCCGCACCTGCGCCTGCGGCAGCCCGGCAAGCAGCGCGCGGCCGCTCGCGGTCAGATGCGCCGGCAGCCGCACACCGACCTCGGTGACCAGCGGCGAGCGGCCCGGCGCCCGCTCCTCGATGACGTAGATGACCTCACGGCCGTGCAGCACGGCGAGGTGGGCGTTGTGCCCGGTGCGGTCGACGAGCTTGGCGAGCGGGACCCGGGCGAGGCGCTGGAAGGGCGCCTGACGGCTGTAACCGGAACCCAGCTCGAAGGCGCTGACGCCGAGCCCGTAGCGACGCTCCTCGGGCAGGTGCACGACGAATCCCTCGCGGGCGAGCGTGTCGAGCAGGTGGTACGTCGTCGATCGGGGCAGCTGCACATCGCGGCTGATGGCCGCGGCCGGTACGGGACCGGCCTGCGCGGCGAGATACCGGAGGATGGCGAGCACCTGCGCGGCAGCGGGGACGGTGGACATGCCGCGAGCGTACGCCGCCGCCCGGCAGACCTCGCGCTCCGGCCCTCACCACGTCTGCCATCCGAGACTCTTCACGACCCGGAACGTCTCCCGGGTCGGTGTGTGTGGTGGCTCGGTGCGTGGGTGCCCGCGAGAAGGGTGCCGGGGCGCCGACATCTGTCTCGACCACCCGTCAGCACACGTGTGCCCGGGGCGAGTTGAGGGCTCCCACGTGTGCCCGCACACCCCCCTCTCACAGGTCGGTGTGTGGTGCCTCGTATTCTCGTCCATGCGTATGCAAGTGCGATCGACTGGCACTTGGGTACGTACGCGTACATCACACGTGCACCATATGAATCGGGGCAGTTAGTTCATGAGCTCGACCGCAGACCGCACGCAGAGCACCCTTCGCGGCCGCCGGAAGCACGTCGTTCTGGCCGTCGCGGCGCTCGCGACCCTGTCGCTGACCACGACAGCTTGCAACGGCGCCCAGAAGGAGGACGCCAAGGCCGGGGTCACCTACGACACGGCGCCCAAGCAGAGCGCCGACCTGGCGGGGCAGCCCAGCTCGGACTCGGACCCGGGGATGAAGAAGGCCGGCGGCAACGTTCCCAACTGCAAGACGTCCGACCTCGACATCAAGGGGTTCTCGCAGTCCAAGGACGGCAGTGAGCCGGCGGTGGCCCGCAAGACCGAGCAGCAGCACACGTCGGTCGGCATGAAGAACACGTCCGACCACGCGTGTGTGCTGAACGGCTTCCCGGGTGTCACCTTCGTGGGCGGCAAGAAGAAGGACCCGGCGGACAACACCGGCAAGACCGACTGGGCCCTGCCGCGCTCGGGTGACAAGGCCGAGCCGGTGACGCTGCAGCCGGGCAAGCAGGCGTGGACCCCGCTGACGTTCCTCTCCGAGAACGAGGACGGCGACAAGGACGGCTGGTACCCGAAGCAGGTCGAGATCACCCCGCCGAACGAGACCCGTTCGGTGACCCTCGACTGGCCGTGGGGCAACATCCTGCTCCAGGACGGCGCTTCGCGCTCGGGCACGTACGTCCACCCGGTGAGCACCAAGCCGGGCGCGGGCCAGTAAGACGTACGACTGTCGCCAACTCCCCAGGACAAATGAGGAGTTGGCGACAGTCAACCACACACCTTCGCGCGTCCACTCAGCCGAACGGGCGGTCCCCCGCGATCGCCACCCGTTCCGCGACGCGCGGGTACGGCGCATAGTCGTTGACGGCGTAGTGCTGGGTGGCACGGTTGTCCCAGAAGGCGATGTCACCCGCCTGCCATCGGAAACGCACCTGGAACTCCGGGACGTGAGCCTGCTGGAAGAGCAGTCGGAGCAACCGGTCGCTCTCCTCGCGTCCGAGGCCGACGATCCGGGTGGTGAAGGACGTGTTGACGAACAGCATCCGGCGCCCGGTCTCGGGGTGGCGGCGCACGACCGGGTGCTGAACGGGCGGGAACTGCTCCTGGAAAGGGGCGAGTTGCTCCGCCGAGTAGAAGCGCGCGAAGCCCGGCAGGAAGTCGTGGACGGCACTCAAGCCGTCGATCCGCTCCCGCACCTCCGCCGGCAGGTTGTCGTACGCGGCCGCCATGTCGGCCCACATCGTGTCGCCGCCCAGCGGTGGCACCTCCCGCAGTTGCAACACTGCGCCCAGGGCCGGGCGTTCGCGGAAGGTGACGTCCGCGTGCCACACGTTCTCGAAGGTGGGGACGGCGCCGGCCGACTTGTCGAAGCGGACCACGTCGTCCGCGTCACCGGTTGCGAGTAGTGGATTGGTCTCCAACTCGCCCCAGTTGAGAGCGAATTGGCGTTGTTCGTCGGAGGTGAGGTGCTGGCCCCGGAAGAAGAGCACCTTCCATTCGAGGAGCGCTCGGTTCAGCTCCTCCCGCAACGCGTCGGACAGGGGACGCGACAGGTCGAGGCCGCGGATCTCGGCGCCGATGACACGGCTCTGCGGTACGAGTTCGAACCGCTCGTAGGGCCGCTCCCCCACACCTTCCGGCAGGCGGTTCAGGATGCGCGCGCCCTCGTAGAGGCCGTCGGCGGGGATGCGGTGGTCACGCAGGGCTGCCACGGGGGCGACGTCACGGGTGAGCGACATGGCGAACTCCTTCGAGCATGGGAAGCCGTGGGTGGGAATTGGTTCGGGCGGCTCGGGCTAAGGCAGGTGCGCGGACCTGACACGGCCTCAGAGAGCTGATCCAGCAAGGAGATTCAGCGAGCAGAGTCAGCGTGCGGGTTCAGCGACACGAAGAGGCGGGCGGGGAACCCACCCGGCCGCGGCGGCGCAGAAAGCCGTATCCGCGGGGCGCGCACACACCGTGGGGGCCGCTGTACTGCGGCTCACTCTCACGGAAGTTCGCGTGCGTCTGCATGTCGGTCACCGTAGCGCAGAGAGCCGTGGTCCGATACCTCACGCTCATGTACGACGTTTCCGCCGGGCGGCCGTCGTCGTGCCCCCCACGGGGGACGCGGGCACGACGACAGCCACCGGGGCAGGCGGATTCTGTGCGGGAACACGCCTGCGGCTGACGGTCAGGCGGGCGGCCGTCCGCCGTCGTGCTCCTGGCTGTCGAGGATGGCGAGCGCGATGGCCGCCGCGGCACCCGCGTCCCCGTCCTTGACGGCCTGATGCAGGTCCTCGTGCGACGTGTCGTGTCCGTCGAGGGCGTGCTTCATGCACTGGTCGGCCTTGACGCTGTCGCGCAGCGCGTCGCTCATCCCCCGGTAGAGATCGCGGAGTACGGGATTGCGGGAGGCCTCGGCGATATGGAGGTGGAAGTCGACATCAGCGTCGGCGAAGGCTTCGACGTCGGCGTCACGACTCGCCGCCGCCCGATCGTCGAGTGCCTTCTGGATCAGTCGGAGGTCGTCCGCCGTGCGCCGCGTCGCGGCGAGCCTGGCGGCGACGATGTCGAGGCCGCGGCGCACGTCGATGATGTCCTGGGCTCCGGCGCGGTCGAGTTGGCGGCGCAGTGCGACCTGGGACTCGTCGGTGGCGGTCACGTAGGTGCCGTTGCCCTGCCGGGTCACCAGCAGGCCCGAGTGCACCAGGACTCGTACGGCCTCTCGGACGGACAGGCGGCTGACGCCGAGGGTCTCGGCCAGCCGGGTCTCCGACGGGATTTTGTCACCGAGCTTCCAGGCCCCGGTCTCGATCTCCTGCCGCAGAGCGGCGATCACCGAGTCGACGAGCGACGGGGCACGCTCAACGTTTTTCATCCCCACCTCTTCTCTAGTCATCAGATGACCTGGTAACTCTATCCGTCGGTTCTTCTCCAACGAAGGAGTAATGCCGCTCATGACGCACGTCTTGTTCACCGCAGTTCGACTTCATGGCGGGCAGCCGTGCGACCTTCTGGTCGCTGATGGCCGTATCGCCGCGATATCCCCTCCCGCTCTGCCCGAAGGCTGCGAAATCGTCGACGGTGGTGGCGCGTTGGCGCTGCCCTCCCCTGTCGACGCGCACATTCATCCCGACAAGACCACGTGGGGCGGGCCGTGGCTCAGCCGCGAGCCCGCTGACACTTTGAGAGAGCTCATCGACGGCGAGGTCGCCGCCCGGGCCCGGATGACGAAACCGGTCGAGGAGCGCGCCGGCGCGCTCATGGACCGGGCCGTCGTCCGGGGTACGCGGGCGATGCGGGCCCATGTCGACGTCGCTCCTGTGCACGGCCTTTCCAATGTCCACGGTGTCCGCGCCGCCGCGTCCGCACGCGCCGGCCTGCTCGATGTTCAGATCGTGGCGTTTCCCCAGCTCGGCCTTTTGACCGAGCCCGGGACCGCCGAACTTTTGGAAAAGTCCCTGTCCGAAGGTGCCGACGTGCTGGGCGGCCTGGATCCGGTGGGTGTCGACGGTGACCTGCACGGTCATCTGGACGTCCTGTTCGGTCTCGCCGAGAAGGCGTCGGTGCCGATCGACATCCATCTGCACGACCGCGGGCCGTCCGGGGTCGAGCAGGTCACCGAGATCGCCCGGCGCACGGTGGCACACGGAATGCGGGGCCGCGTGACCGTGAGCCATGTCTTCTGCCTGGGCGAGCTCGCCGGTGACGAACTGGCCCGCATGGGCGACATCCTCGCCGAGGCGGGGGTGTCCCTGGCTACCTGCGCCCTGGGCGCCGACCCGGTCGTCCCGTTCGGCCCGCTCGGCGAGCGGAACGTGCTGGTCGCGGCCGGATCGGACGGCATCCGCGACCCGTGGACCCCGTTCGGCGACGGGGACATGATCAACCGCGCTCACCTTCTCGCGTACCGCACCGACGCCCGCACGGACGCCGAACTCGCCGCGTGCTACGACGTCGTGGCCCACGGCGGCGCCGCGCTCCTGGGCCTTGAGCGGACGGACCTGCGCATCGGTGACACCGCCGACTTCGTCCTGCTTCCCGGCGAATCGGTCGCCCAGATCGTGGTCGACCGGCCCGTACCCAGCCTCGTCGTGCGCGGCGGGCGGGTGATCGCACGAGACGGACAGCTCGTCGAGACCGCACAACCACTCGCTGAGGGCACCCCCATCCCGGAAGGAGCTTCCCGATGAAGCGCCGTACCCTGCCCGTCCTCGGACTCGGGCTCGCACTCACCCTCTCCGCCTGCTCCTCCGGAGCCGACACGTCCGGCAAGGACGCCGCGCCGGCGAAGCTCGACCTGAAGAGCACCACGCCCATCGCCACCAAGGGGCTGGCCAAGGTGACGTGGAACCTCCCGTACGAGCCGCAGACGCTGGACCCGATCCGGTCCTTCAACTACGCGGAGAACACCGCGCTTTCGAACATGTGCGAGAGCCTCCTGCGGATGAACCCGGACTTCAAGATCACGCCGGGTCTCGCCACCAAGTCCGAGAACCCGACGCCGACCACGTGGGTGTACACCATCCGCGACGGCGTGAAGTTCTGGGACGGTGCCCCGCTGACCGCGGCGGATGTCGCCGCGAGCCTGAACCGTCACCTCGACCCGAAGCTGGGCACGTGGTGGGGCGACTACTTCAGCACGGTCAAGTCCATCAAGGCGACCGGCAAGATGCAGGTCACGGTCACCCTCAAGCAGCCGGACGCCCTGTTCAACCAGGCGATGGCCACCGCCGCCGGCGCGGTCGTGGAGAAGAAGTTCCTCGACAAGGCCGGCAAGTCGGTCGGCACCCCGTCCGGCGGCGTGATGTGCACCGGCCCGTTCCAGTTCAAGAACTGGAAGTCGGGTGACTCGATGACCCTCACCCGCAACGAGAACTACTGGGACACGAACCTCAAGGCCAAGTCCTCCTCGCTGGTCCTGAAGTTCATCGCCGACGAGACGACCGCCGTCAACGCCCTGCGTTCCGGCGAGGTCGACGGCCAGTACTTCTACCTGCCGCCGGCGGGTCTCGACCAGCTCCGCAAGTCCAAGAGCGGCAAGGTCACCCTGGGCCACTCGCTGACGTTCTGGGCGCTGCTCGGCTCGGCAAAGTCCGGTCCGTACGCCGACCCGAAGGTGCGTCAGGCGCTGTCCCTCGCGCTCGACCGGGCCGCGATCTCCAAGGTCGTCTTCCAGGGCACCGCCGCCCCGCAGCGCGCCCTGACCGGCAGTGACTACTGGGGCTACGAGCGCGACACGTTCAAGAAGGCCTACGACGCCCTGCCGCCGGAGAACGTCGACCTGGCCAAGGCCAAGAAGCTCCTCTCCGAGGCGGGCAAGCCCAGCAAGCCGATCGTCATCGGCGTCCAGGGCAGCTCGGCCGTGCACGAGCAGACCGCCAACCTCCTCAAGGCCACCGGTCAGGCGCTCGGCGTCGACATCGAGATCAAGGTCATCCCGGTCGAGCAGTACGGCAACCTCTACAGCGACCCGAAGGCGCGCAAGGGCATCGACGCGTTCCTCAGCACCTGGTACGGCAACGTGCCGGACCCGCTGGACGTCTACACCGTCTTCCGCAAGGGCGGCCGGACCAACTTCAGCGACTTCATGGGCGTGAACGACGACATCAACAAGGCGCGCGGCGAGGGCGACCCGAAGAAGCGCGCGGCGCTCGTCACCGGGATCCAGGACAAGGTCACCCGTGACGTCACCTGGATGCCCCTGAACAACCTCCCCGTGATCATGTACATGAACAACAGGGTGACCGGCGCCGTGCCGTCCTCCCCGTACCTGTACTACCCGTGGGCCGTGGGGCTGGGGGCCAAGTGACGGTCTTCCTGCTCCGCCGCCTGGTCGGTCTGGCGGTCGTCCTCCTCGTCGCGTCGTTCCTCGTGTACGGGCTGCTCTACCTCGTCCCGGGCGGGCCGATGGCCTTCCTCCTGGGCAACCGGAGCGGCACGCCCGAGCAGATAGCGGCGATCCGGGCGCAGTACCACCTGGACGACCCGTTCCTCGTCAGGTACGCCACGTGGCTGGGGGACGCCGTGCGCGGCGACTTCGGCAGCTCCCTGGTGTACCGGCAGGACGTGTCGGCCCTGATGTCCGCCCGCGCGACGACCACGACGTTTCTGGTGGCGTACTCCACCGTCCTGATCGTCGTGGTCGGCGTGGCGGCGGGCACGCTCGCCGGGCTCCGCAAGGGCCGTGTCGACGCCGTCGTCAGCGCGATCTCCTCGGCGTTCCTCGCCACGCCCACGTTCGTCATCGGCGTCGTCCTGGTCATCGTCTTCGCCCTCGGCCTCGGCTGGTTCCCGGTCTTCGGGCCGGGTGACGGCTTCGGCGACCGGCTGTACCACCTGACGCTCCCGGCGATCACACTCAGCCTCGGCAGCGCCGCGTTCCTGGCCCGGATCACCCGGGCCTCGGTCCGCGAGGAACTGGGCCGTGAACACGTCGAGACGGCGCGCAGCCGAGGGCTCGCCGAGTCGCTCGTCATCCGCCGTCACGTGCTGCGCAACGCGTCGATCCCGGTCATCACCGTCACCGGACTCACCATCGCCAGCCTCATCGCCGGCTCCGTCGTCGTCGAGAACGTCTTCGCTCTCGACGGCCTCGGCTCCCTGTTCGTACGAGCCATCCTCCAGCGGGACTTCGCGGTCGTGCAGGCCGTCGTCCTGGTGCTCGTCACCGCCTTCGTCCTCGTCAATCTCGTGGTGGACCTGTGCTACAAAGCCCTCGATCCCCGGATGTCCCGATGACCGCGATCACCACCCGCGTCCGCGGGTCACTCGGATCGCGCGCCAAGGGCGGCGCGTCCCGCGCGGTGCGCTCACTCGGTCCGCTCGGTGTCACGGCCGCGGCGCTCCTGGTCCTCGTGGCCCTGGTGACGCTGCTGGCCCCCTTCATCGCTCCCTACGACCCCGACCAGCCGGACCTGTTCAACGCGCTCGGCCACGCGTCGGGCGCCCACCCGCTGGGCGGTGACGCGCTGGGCCGTGACGTCCTGTCGCGGCTGATGTGGGGCGCCCGTACGACACTGAGCGGGCCGCTCCTCATCATCGTCCTGTCGACGGTCATCGGCACCACGCTGGCGATCACGGCGGCGTGGGCGGGCGGCAAGGTGGACGCGGTCGTGTCGCGGCTCCTCGACGTCCTGTTCGCGGTGCCGGGCATCGTCTTCGCCCTCATCACCGTGGCGGTGGTCGGGCCCGGCGTCACCGGCGTCGTCCTCGGTCTGGCCGTCGCGTACACCCCGTACGTGGCCCGCGTGGTGCGCAGCGCCGCGCTGCGTGAGCGCAACCTGCCCTACGTCGCTGCGGCTTGGGTGCAGGGCCGGTCGGCCTTCGCCATCTGCGTACGGCATCTGCTGCCCAACCTGCGTCCGCTGATCATCGCTCAGTCGGTGTCCGCGCTCGGGTTCGCCGTGATCGACCTCGCGGCCATCTCGTTCCTCGGCCTCGGCGTACAGCCGCCGACCGCCGACTGGGGCCTCATGGTCAAGAGCGGTCTCGACAGCGCGACCCGCGGACAGCCTCTGGAGGCGCTGGGCGCAGGCCTGTTGATCGTCCTTGTGGTCGCCGCGGTGATCGTGCTCGGCGACCGTCTCGGCCAGGAAGAAGGTGGCCGGCGATGAGCCTCGACAAGAATCCCGTCTCCGACGGTGAACTGCTCCGCCTGCGCAAGGTCGGCCTGGCCGTCCCCGCGGGCAAGGAGTGGCGGCCGCTCGTCGAAGAGGTCGACCTGTCCATCGGCCGGGGCGAAGCCGTGGGCCTGGTCGGCGAGTCGGGCTCGGGCAAGTCCATGACCGCCCGCACGATCCTCGGCCTGACACCACCGGGCGCCCGCGTCACCGGCGAGATCGTCTTCGACGGCACCCAGGTGACCGGAGCGGACCACAAGGTCCTGCGCGGCCTCCGTACCCGACGGATCGCGATGATCTTCCAGGACCCGCGGGCCCACATCAATCCGGTACGCAGCATCGGCGACTTCCTCACCGAGGCGATGATCGCCAACCTGGACGTGCCCGCCCCCGAGGCGGCGAAGCGTGCCGTGCAACTGCTCGCGGACGTCGGCATCATGGACGGCGAGCGGCGGATGCGCCAGTATCCGCACGAGCTGTCCGGCGGTCTGCTCCAGCGCGTCATGATCGCGTCGGTGCTCGCCGTCGAGCCCGATCTGGTGCTCGCCGACGAGCCGACCACGGCCCTGGACGTCACCACGCAGTCCGAGGTCATGGCCATTCTCGACGAACTGCGCCAGGAGCACGGCATGGCCATGCTGCTGATCACGCACGACCTGGAGCTGGCCGCGGCCACCTGCGACCGCCTCGCCGTCATGTACGCCGGACGGATCGTCGAGACCCAGCCGGCCGAGGCCCTGACGGCGGCGCCCCGGCATCCGTACACCTCGGGCCTGATGCTGTCGCGTCCGAGCATCGACGCGGTCGTGCACCGGCTGCCCGTCATTCCCGGTCGGCCGCTCGCCGCGTTCGAGGCGGAGGACGGGTGCGCGTTCGCTCCGCGCTGCGCCCACGCGCAGGGGCACTGCCATGACAGCCGGCCTCCCGTGCTGGAGCTGGACGGGGCACGCGTGGCGTGCGTGCGGGCCGGGGAACTCACGCTGCAGGGAGAGTCATGAGCGACATCGTCATCGAGGCGTCGGGCCTGCGTAAGGAGTTCGGCACGGCGGTCGCGGTCGACGACGTGTCCTTCACGCTCGAACGCGGCCAGTCCCTCGCGGTCGTCGGCGAGTCCGGGTCGGGCAAGACGACGGTCGCGCGGATGCTGGTCGGCCTGGAGACACCCACGGCCGGGTCGATCGACGTCTGCGGCCGGCCGCGTGGCAGCGGTCGCGTGTCGTCGCGGGAGCGCCGCAAGCGGGCCCGCGAGATCCAGATCGTGTTCCAGGACCCGTACTCGTCGCTCGACAAGCTCCAGCGGATCGGCGACGTCGTGGAGACCAGTCTCGCGCTGCACTTCCCGCTCACTCAGGCCGAACGCCGCAAGCGTTCCCTGGAGTTGCTGGAGGCCGTCGGTCTGGCGGAGCGGCACGCGGACATGCTGCCGCGCCAGCTCTCCGGCGGTCAGCGGCAGCGTGTCGCCATCGCCCGCGCCATCGCCGTCGAGCCCGAGGTGCTCGTCCTGGACGAGGCGGTGGCGGCGCTCGACGTCTCCATCCAGGCGCAGATCCTCAATCTGCTCGCCGACATCCGTGAACGCAGCGGCATCAGTTACGTGTTCATCTCGCACGACCTCGCCGTGGTCCACCAGATCAGCGACACCGCGATCGTGATGTCGAACGGCCGGATCGTCGAGAAGGGCAACACGGCCGACCTGCTGCGCGACCCGCAGGAGGAGTACACGCGGACCCTGCGCGCCGCGGTGCCTCGCCCCGGCTGGAAGCCGACGCGGAGGCAGCAGGCTTCGGCCTGACGCCGACGCTCTCGGCGCTCGGCGCTCGGCGCTCGGCGCTCGGCGCTCGGCATAGACGAGGCCGCCGGTTCTCCGCGAGGAGCACCGGCGGCCTCGTGCTGCGCTGGCTGGAGACTCTATGGGCAGGCCGCGGAGGCGTTCAGTCCGACGCGATCCGGAGGGTCGCCGTGCCGTCCTCGCCCGTCGCCAGCTGAATCGCCACCGTTCCGGGCTCGGCGCTCGGCCCGGTGTCGGAGGCCCGTCCGCACGAGGTGCTGCTGCCGTTGCTGCGGAGAACGGTGACGCATCCGCTCCGCTCCCCCGACGCCCCGCCCTGGGCCAGCCCGTTGCCGCCCTTCAGCATGTAATCGGCCTCGTTCGGCCCGACCTTGTTCACGGTCAGCGTCACCGGTCCGTCCGGCCCCTTGAACCGGACGGTCACCGGCTTCGACACCGTGATCTCGCAGTTGCCGTCCGCGCAGGCGTCGGGTTCGTCAGAAAGGCGGGCGGAGGATGTGGTCGGCTCGGAACTCGATGACGAGGCGCCGTCGGTCCCTGCCGGGCCGCCGCAGCCGCCGACCGCGAACACACCGATCAGCGCGGACGCGCCCATGGTTGTCGCCCATCGTCGATTCACGGGCAGACCCTTCCCCCGTTCCGAGCTACGGAACCCGCGCCACGCCCACGTAGAACCCGCTCAGCTCCTCCTCCGGCGCGGGCGAGTCCTTGTACCAGTACGTGGCCGTGACCAGTCCCGGGTCGACCAGGTCGAGCCCCTCGAAGAAGCGCTCGACCTCCGCGCGCCGCCGCATCCGCAGCGGTACCTGCCCGGCCTTGTACGTGTTGCTGACGGACTCCGCCAGCTCCGGGTGCTCGTCGGTGGTGCCGTGCGACAGCACCAGGTAACTGCCCGACGGAAGCGCGTCGACGAGGGTGCGAGTGAGCGCGTACGGGTCCTCGTCGTCGGTGATGAAGTGCAGCAGCGCGATGAGGGACAGGGCGATAGGTCGGTCGAAGTCCAGGCGGGCGCGGGCGCGTTGGAGGATTTCTTCCGGCCTGCGCACGTCGGCCTGGAGGTAGTGCGTCGCGCCCTCCTGGGTGCTGACGAGCAGCGCCTCCGCGTGGCGCAGCACGATGGGGTCGTTGTCCGCGTAGACGATCCGGGAGTCGGGGGCGATCTCCTGGACGATCTGGTGCAGGTTCGGGGCGGTGGGTATGCCCGTGCCGATGTCGAGGAACTGGCGGATTCCGCCGTGCGCCAGCCAGGCGGCGGCGCGGCGCATGAACGCCCGGTTCCGCGCCGCGTTCGCCCGTGCCTCGCCCGGCAGCTTCTCGCCCATCGCCTGGTCGACCGGGTAGTTGTCCTTGCCGCCGAGAAGCCAGTCGTAGACACGCGCGGGGTGCGGCTTGCTCGTGTCGATGAAAGGTCCGGCGTCTTCCGGGGTCATCCGTGACTCAGCTTCCTGTCGGCGTTCGTTCGCGAGGGTTCCCTGCCAGTCGCAAGGGTGCCCGGTCAGCGGACGACGTCGAAGACCTGCTTCTGCACGCCGTTCGCGTACGCCTCCTGCTCGACGAGCTTCAGCTTCTGGGCGTCCTTGTCCGTGGCGCTGAACAGCCGCTTGCCGGCGCCGAGGAGGAACGGGAAGACGAGCAGGTGGTAGCGGTCGATCAGGCCGGCGTCGGAGAGCGCGTGGTTGAGGGTGGCGCTGCCGTGGACGATGATCGGGCCGCCCTCGGTCTCCTTGAGCGCGGCGACCTCGTCGACCGAGCGCAGGATCGTCGTCTCGCCCCAGTTGGTCACGAGGTCGTCGGGGGAGAGAGTGGTGGAGACGACGTACTTCGGCATCTCCTTGTAGTCGGCGAAGTCCTCCATGTCGGGCCAGACCGGGCTGAACGCCTCGTAGCTGACCCGGCCCATCAGCATGGCCGTGGCTTCCTGCTGCTCACGGCCCTTGATCTCGAACGCCTCCGGCAGGAACTCGATGTCCTTGAAGGTCCATCCCGCGTTCCGGTAACCGGGCTCTCCGCCGGGGGCCTCGACGACACCGTCGAGCGAGACGAAGGCGGTGCTGATCAGAGTACGCATCTCGGAATCTCCCGTTACAGCTGATTTCAGTGAGTGAGCAGGTGAGCGAGTGAACCACCGGCTCACCGAGTCTGACTGACTGAATGACCGCGAGCCACGGGGAAACTCATCGGCGCGTGTCGAAACTCTTGGGTGCACGTAGAAACTCTTGGGTGCGCGTCCTGCCCGTGCCCGGATTCCCCCGCCCGGCTCCCCGCCACCCCCGTGGACGGAGAGCCGGACGTGTGGCCGGCGGCGCGGCCCCCCGGCCGCCACCGCCGACAGGTCCGAAGACGCGGCAGTACGCGCGTGACCAGGCTCTCCTACACGCCATGCAGCGACCTTGATACTTTCTTGCAACTGCAAGATGAGCAGCACCGCATCCCGAGTCGACGCACGGACGGTCACTGTTCGGCGAGGCACGTGAGCAAGGGATGAGGCAGGGACGCTGTATGGGTACGGGCATCGGGTTCGCGGTCCTCGGTGACGTGGTCATCCGTTCCCCGGAGTCCGACGTCGAACCCGGTTCTCCGGGGCACAGTCACGGAAACGGTCACGAGGTCGTACCCGGTTCGCCGGGCCGGAGATCCGAGATCGTCCCTGGTTCGCCGCGTCAGCGAGCCGTTCTGGCCCTGTTGCTCGTCGATGTGAACCGGCCGCTGTCCCTGGACACCCTCGTCGAGCGGATCTGGGGAGCCTCGCCTCCACGGCAGGCCTCCGCCACGCTCTACAGCTACATCTCCCGGCTGCGCGCCCTGCGGGTGACGCCCGCCGAGCAGGAGGCGTGGGACATCGTGCGGACGCCGGCCGGGTACGTGCTGCGGACCGACGAGCGCCACCTGGACCTCGTCCGGTTCCGCACCCTGGTCGGCCAGGCGCGCACCGGTCCGCCCGAAGAGGCGCGGGGGCGTTACGAGGATGCCCTGGCCGTGTGGCGCGGCCGGCCGTTCGCCGGTCTCAGGTCCGAGTGGCTGGACGGGTACCGCCTCACCCTGGAGGCCGAACACCTCGGCGTCCGGCTCGAATTCAACGAACTCCTGCTCGCCGAGGGCCGGCACGCCGATCTCGTCCAGCCCCTCGCCGCGCTCTCGGCCGCGCATCCGCTGGACGAGCGCATCGCGCACCAGCACATCCTCGCCCTGTACCGGAGCGGCCAGCCGGCGGCGGCGCTCGCGGCGTACGAGCAGCTGCGCTCGCTGCTCGCCGACGAACTGGGGACCGATCCGGGCACCCGGCTCCAGGAGCTCCACCAGCGGATGCTGGTGTCGGACGACGAGTTGCTGGCCGTCACCGTCACGCCCGGCCGTGCCGTACAGGACACCGAGCCGTCTCCGCGCGTTCCACGTCAGCTCCCCGCGAGTCCGACGGGGTTCATCGGCCGGGACGACGCGTTGAAGCTCCTGGACGAGCAGGCCGTGTCGCACGCCGACGAGAACACGCCCACGGTGTCCGTGATCGGCGGCATGGGCGGCATCGGCAAGACGTGGCTCGCGCTGCGGTGGGCGCACGAGCACGGGGACGAGTTCCCGGACGGACAGCTGTACGCGCAGCTCAACGGGTTCAGCCCCGGTGCGGAACCGGCGCGCCCGCACGACGTGCTCCACGCGTTCCTCGTCGCCCTGGGCGCCGTCGAGCACGAGATGCCCGCGGACACGGAGGGCAGGGCGGCGCTCTACCGCACACTCGTGGCCCGGCGCCGGATCCTCGTACTCCTCGACAACGCCCGGGACAGCGCTCAGGTCCTGCCGCTGCTGCCCGGCTCCCCCGGCTGCCTGACCCTGGTGACCAGCAGGAACCGGCTGAGCGGCCTCAAGGTGCGCAGCGGCGCGGGCTCGGTCGACCTCGGTGTGCTGCCCGACATGGAGTCCTCGCGGCTCTTCGCCCGGCGCATGGGCACCGCCCGGGCGGCGGCGGAGCCCGCGATGCGGGACATCGTCCGTTCGTGCGCCGGGCTTCCGCTGGCCCTCGACATCGCCGCCGCACACGCGGTCGGCCTGCCGGTGGACGCCCTTGACGATCTGGCGCAGGAGCTGCGGGACCCGAGTACGCGCCTCGACGCGCTGGACGCGGGTGACGTCTCGACGAACCTGCGGGTGCTGTTCTCGGCCTCGCACCATGCCCTGGACCCGGAGTCGGCCCACGTCTTCCGCCTGATGGGCCTCTCGCCCCTCCAGGACATCGCGCTCCCCGCGCTCGCCCACCTCGTCGAGCGCACCCCGGCGCAGACGCGGCGCGCGCTGCGCGTCCTCCAGGAAGCCTGCCTCGTACGCCAGCACCTCCCCGGCCGCTACCACATGCACGACCTGGTCAGGCTGTACGCCGAGGAACAGGCGGCCGGGCTGCCGGCGGAGGTGCGCGACCAACTCACCCGCCGCCTGGTCGACTTCTACGTGGAGACCGCGCACGCGGCACACCGGGTGCTCGATCCCCACCGGAGCACCGAGGATCCGCTGCCGACCAGGTCACCGGAGTCGGCGCCCCGGACGTTCGACGACGCGGACAGCGCGCTGGCCTGGTTCGAGGCCGAGTACACCGCGCTGGAAGAGATCGCCGAGACGGCGCAGCGGCATCGCCTCGATGCCGCCGTCTGCGGGCTGACGTGGTCGCTGCACACGTTCCGGTGGCGGCGCGGGCTCTTCGCGGAGAGCATCCGGGCCTGGCAGTCGGCGCTGGACGCGGCGTGTGCGCTGGAGGACGCGTCGCTGGCCGCGCACACGCGTCAGCGGCTGGCGGTGGCTCTGGCCCAGGCGGGGCGTTACGAGGAAGCCCTGCCCCACCTCGCGGAGGCCCGCTCCTGTTTCGCCGAGAGCGGTGACACGACGGGGCTCACGCGAACTCACCATGCTCTGGCGGAAGTTCACGTCCGGCTGGCCGCCTACGAGAGCGCCCTTCCGCATTTCGCGGAGGCGCTCGACGGCTACCGGCGGCTCGGCAACCAGGTCGGCGAGTCCAACATCCTCAACGGGACGGGCTGGGCGCTCGCCCGCCTCGGCCGCTTCGCGGAGGGCGAGGAGCACTGCCTTCAGGCGCTGCCCCTGCTCCAGCACCATCGCGACGGCGAGGGCCTGGCGTCCACGTGGGACACGTTGGCCTACATCGCCCGGCACACCGGATGCACCGACCGCGCCCTCCACGCGTACGGCGAAGCGCTCACCCACTACCAGGCCATCGGCAACGCCAACCGCGAGGCCGACACGTGGTCGGCGCTCGGCGACATCTATACGGAGCGCGGCGAAGCGGACCGGGCCCGCGAGGCGTGGACGGCGGCGCTCGACCTCTACCGCACGCAGCGCCGCGATGCGGCGGCGGAGCGCATGGGGGCGAACCTGGCGTCGGGGCGGGCGCAGGGCTGAGGTCGGGGGGCGCGTTTTGCGCGGGCGGCCAGGTTCGTGTGCGGGGTTACCGGCGGCGCGCCTGAGGTCTCCGGTCCTGTGTCCCGGGAGCATCGGCCTCGCGTCCAAAGTCTCAGGTCCCGTGTCCGGGGCCGCCGGCCTCGCGGCTCGGGTCACCGGTCGCGTGTCCGAGGTCTTCGGCATCACGTCCGGGAGCGCCAACCCCGCGTCCGAGGCCACCGGCCTCACGACCCGCGTCACGAGCCCCGCGTCCGAGGTCATCGGCCCGGCGGCCCGGGCCACCGGCCCCGCGACCGCGACCATCGGCATCGCGTCCGGGTGCGCCAGCCCCGCGTCCGTGGTCGTCCGCCTCACGACCCGCATCACCACCCCCGCATCCGAGATCACCAGCCTCACGACCCGCGTCACCAGCCCCGCATCCGGGATCACCGGCCCCCGCGATCCGGGTCACCGGCCCCGTGTCCGGGATTTCGGACAGTTCCGGGCGCTGACGCCCGAAAACGCCTCGAACAGACACGTACCGACCTGGTACAAAGAAGACCGCTCGGCTCCTCCCACACCCGTGCCCCACTCCTCGGGCGCGGCGTTCGAGGCAGACGTGCCGACACCAGAGCCGGCCCGTGCCGAAGCGCCCGCATCAAGCCTCGACCAGGCATTGCCGGGACCACCCCCGGGGCGGTTCGCCGCCCCGCCCGTGCAGAAAGGCCCATGGCTTGAACCCGCAGACACCCCGCGACGAGACGCAGCACATACCGTCGCCGGGTCAGCACATCGTGATCATCGAGGACGACGAGGCCCTCGGTCGTTCCGCCGCGGCCCACATCGGCCGCTGGTACGGCACGGTGCACCGCCTGCCCAAGCCCGACGACGACACGCTGCGGCAGTACCTGGAGCACCCGGTGGACGCCGTCGCGGTGGTCTCCCGTGACGACATCGTGGCCCTGCGCTACGCACTGCTGGCCGAACACATCAAGCCGGGCATCCGCCTCGTGGTGACCCTGTTCGACCGCACCGTCGCCGCCGAGGTCTCCCGGACCGTGCCCAACTGCACCGTCCTGAGCATGACCGACGCCATCGTGCCCAGCCTGCTCGCCGGCTGCCTCGCGCCGAGCTACGCGGCGCTCCAGCCGGACGGCAACGGCGTCGTCGCGGTGCGCCGGGACGGCGGCGAGACGACGGTCGAGCACCTGTCGGGCCGCGCCCTGTCCGCACACGCCGCCGCGCACCGCCCGGCGTCCCCCAGAGCCTGGCTGCGCTCGCTCGGGACCTCGGCGAAGGCGCTCGTGGCGAGCCTCGCGGCGCTGTCGATCGCCTTCTCCCTGGACATCGCGCTCGGCGTCACCGTGCTGCACGAGCACTGGAGCGAGTCGATGTGGAACGCCGCCCGTGCGCTGACCACTATCGGTTCCTCGCCCGCCGCCGAGCACGGGCCCGCCTGGTACAAGGTCGTGTCCGCCGTCTCGATGCTGATCGTCCTGGTGCTCGCGGCGATCTTCACGGCGAGCGTCGTCGACCGGTTCACCGGGCACCGTATGACCAGCATTCTCGGCGCCCGCTCCATACCGCGCCGCGGGCACGTCATCGTGGTCGGCCTCGGGCAGGTGGGCCTGCGCCTGTCGGTCCGCCTGAAGGCGCTCGGCGTCAAGGTCGTCGCCGTGGAGCGCAACGCGCAGGCCGAGTGCCTGCCGCTGGCCCGCTCGCTCAAGATCCCGGTCGTGCTCGGCCGGGGCGGTGACCGCTTCCTGCTCGAACGGCTCTCGGTCCGACAGGCCCGCGGTGTGGCCGCCGTCGGTTCGGACAGCCTGGAGAACATGGCGGTCGCCGTCGCGGCCCGAGCGGTCGCGCACGACCAGCGGATCATTCTGCGGGCCGGGAGCGACGAGGTCTCGACGGAGTCGCAGGTCCTTTTCCGGATCGGCGCGGTGTGCGACTTCCCGCGGATCGTCGGCGCGTTCGTCGCCGCGTCGGTGCTGGGTGCCGAGCCGTCCAGCGTCTTCGTCGCCGAGGGCCGCACCTGCGCCCTCTTCCCCGACGGCCAGGTCGTCGACCTGGCGACGTGGGACACGCGTGACGACGATCCTCAGTCGTCCGAGCGTGAGTCAGGACCCGACCTGACACCGTCCGGAGTCTGAGCTTCCGGGCCGGCAGAGCACTCCCCCCAAGTCGCGCCAACTCCCGACCGGGGCTTGAATTCGCTGCCGTATCACCGGAATGCGCGGGTAACGTCACCGCTCGTGAGTTCGTACTTCACCACGGAGCAGTGCCCGACCTGCGGCCGTCACACCGACGGTCTGTGGGAGCGGTTCGCGTGCACCGCGTGCGACACCGTGTGGGCGTCCGGCATACCCGAGTCCGTCGTGGGCCCGAGCGGCGTGGTCGAACACGGCCGCCACCCCGGGCACCCGCCCCCACGGCGCGTACGGGACCGCCACCACCCGCCCAGGTGACACCGGGCGGCACCGGCCTTCGGGGCCGGACGAGTCGGTCACGCCGTGCAGCGTGACGACGACGACCCCTCACCCGGCGACGGAGAAGTCGCCCGGTGAGGGGCCGGGAGTGGAATCAGCCGCCGACTACGCGGCGAGGAGCTTCCAGGGCCGCGGACTAGGCCGCGAGGAGCTTCCAGGGCTGCGAACCGGCGTCCACCGGGGTGCCGTCCAGGATGCGGGCGGTGCGGGTGGCCGGTTCGAGGAGGATCGTGGCGAGGCTCGCCCACCGCTGGCCCTCGGGGAGGTTCATGTCGGGGATGCAGGTGAGGGCGGCCTCGCCCTCACCCGACACGAGGAAGCCGACGAGTTCGTCCGCCGAGCCCGGCAGCTCGCCCGTCTCGGCCAGCCGCTTCTGGATGAGGTCGAAACGCTCGCCCGAATCGGGCTGGTACAGCCAGGACTTCTCGTTCGCCGCGGGGACGGGCGTGAGGAAGTGGTTGGTGCGCACCAGCGTCCCGCGCTCGGGCGTCATGGCGAACACGCCCTCGGGGCTGATGTCGAGCAGCACGGCCTCGGTCGTGTCGAACAGGGCGAACGACCCGGAGGACGCGATCGGGGCGCTGCGCACGATCTCGACGGCCTCGGCGACGCTGCCGGCCTCTTCCAGGACCAGGGCGGCCAGGACGTGCATGGGGATGCCGCCGATGCCGTCGCGGCGGTGGCCGAGGATGTTGAAGTGCAGGGCGACACCGGCGCTGTTGACGCCGATCTTGCCGAGGATGCCGTGCTCGGTGAGGCCGACGACGTCGTGCCGGCCGCCGCGCGATTCGAGGGTGTGCCAGAACGGGTTCAGCTCGACGTGCCAGTCCCAGGTCTGGATGCCGAAGGTGCCCGGGGCGGGGCTTTCACCGCCGGTGCGCCGGACGATCGTCGAGCATTCGCCGGGCGGCACGGTGGCGCTGCGGGCGAGGATCTCGGTGCGGGCGTTGAGCGCGGCGATGCGCCAGACGTCGAGACCGGCACCGTGGGCGATGCCCTCGATCTCGGTGCGGGCCTTGGGGCGGAACGCGTCGATCGCCTCAAGGGCGCGCTCGGCGTCCTCGCGGACCTGCTCCGGGCTGATGCCGCCGAGCCGGAAGAACCGGTCGTAGCCGGCGATCCCGCCGGGGAGGGCGTCGCGCAGGAGCTCACCGCGGGCGGCTCCGCGCGCGAACGGGTCGGACGAGGCGACCGCGATGTGGAGGCGTTCGGCGGGGCGGGCGATCGGCGTGCTCACAGGAGTCCTTCGGTCACGGTGGTGTGGTGGATCGGTTCGCCCCCGACGACCGTGGCGACGACGGTGTTGGCGGCTTGCTCTTCGGGGCTGAGGTCGAGCGGGTTCGCGGCGAAGAGGGTGAAGTCCGCGAGGTGCCCCGGCTCGATGCGGCCGAGCTCGCCGGACATGCCGGCGGCCTCGGCGGTGGCGCGGGTCATCCCGCGGTACGCCTCGAGCGCGGTCAGGGCCTGCTCGGGCTGCACGGGCGGGGTCGCCGGGGTTTCGACGGGGCGACGGAGCTGGCAGTCCGCGAGGGCGACCCGGGGGTCGCCGGGCCCGATGGGCCAGTCGGAGCCGAGGGCGACGACGGCGCCGTGACTCAGCAGGTCACGGGTGCGCCAGCCGCGGGCGGCCCGGTCGGGTCCGATGCGCTTCGACCAGTTGTCGTCGCCGTCGGCGCGAGTGTGCCGGGTGCCGTGCACGGGCTGGAGGCTGGCCACGACGCCGAGTTCGGCGAAGCGGTCGAGGAGGTCGTCCGGGATGGACTCGATGTGCTCGATCCGGTGGGGCCCCTGAGCCGCGGGACCGGCCTCGGCGATCACGTCGAGGGCGACGCGTACGGCCTGGTCGCCGATGGCGTGGGTCGCGGTGGCGATGCCGCGTTCGGCGAAGTAGCGCACGGCCCTGCGGTACGCGTCCACGTCACGCCACAGCGAGGTGTCGTTCTCGCCGTGGGTGTCGGGGTGGTCGAACCACGCCGTGCCGTTGTCGGCGGTGCCGTCGAGCATGAACTTGACGCCCTCGACCCACCAGCGGCGGCCGCGCGTGCCCTGCAGTTCGGCGACCGGTGCCCAGTCGTCCGGGCCGGAGTCGGCGGGGACGAGGGGCGAGCAGCGGATGCGGAGCGGAAGTTCGCCGTCCTCCTCGATCTTCCGGTACACCGCCTCGCTGGGGTCGGTGAAGTCCAGCGCGTGCAGGCCGGTGAGCCCGCCGGCGGCGAGGATGTCCAGTTGCTCGAGGACGTACGCGGCCGCGTTCTCGGTGCTGACCTCGGGGTAGTGCGCGAAGACCAGGTCCATGGCCTGGAGTTCGAGGATGTAGCCGGTGGGCAGTCCGTCGGGGCCGACCTCGACGCAGGACTTGTCGCTGAAGGTCTCCCTGCCGGTGAGGCCGGCGATCTCCAGGACGCGCGGGCTCACCACGAGGGCGTGCGCGTCCTGGGTCATCAGGGAGACGGCGCGGCCCGGGAAACGCTCGCCCAGGACGGCTCCGCCGGGGGCTCCCGGGAAGTGGTTCAGGTCGAGGTCGTAGCCGGTCACCCAGGCGTCATCGGGGCGGCTGCGCAGGGCGTCGCCCACGAGGTCGAGTACGTCCTCCAGGCTCTCGGCGCCGGACAGGTCGATGCCGCTGCCGATCTCGATCGAGCCCCAGACGGGGTGCGCGTGGGCGTCGGTCAGGCCGGGCAGCAGCACGGCGTCCGGAAAGTCGTGCACCGTGGTCGTGGGGCCGCTGTACGCGGCCGTGACCTCCTCGCCCCCGACGGCGAGGACGCGCCCGTCGCGGATCGCCACGACCTGCGGCCCGGGTCGCGAGGTGGCGTCGGCGCCGTCGAGGGTCTCGACGTGCGCCACGCGCACAAGGGCATCGGCTTGCATGACTGCCTTCTTCTTCTCGGGTGCTTGGTGCATCGGTTCTACGGTTCCCCGGGGCGGCGGTGTCTTGAACGCCCCGGGGTCCGGAGGTGTCAGGCGGCGGGCTTGGTGACGGCCGCGCGGCGCCGGGTGCGGCCCAGTGCCACGTAGACGAGGGCGGAGACCACGAGGCCGGCGACGAGGGACAGGTTCGCGCCGCCGAGCAGCGACGACACCGGGCCGGTCCAGAAGCTCGTGCTCACGCACAGGACGCCCGTGAGCGCACCGGCGAGGAACGCGGTGACTCCGGCGCCGTTGACGCCCGCGTCGTACCAGAACGTGCTGCCGCGGCTCTCGTCGAGGAGCTTCGGGCCGTCGTAGCGGTTGCGGCAGATCCAGATGTCGGCGACGTACACGCCGACGGCGGGTCCGGTGACCACCACGACGAGCTCCAGCATGGTGTTCACACTGGTCAGGAAGTCGAAGACGAGGAGGGCGTAGAGCGTCATGGCCGTGGCGATGATGCCGATGATGAGCACGGCCCAGACGCGGCCGAGGCGCACGCCGATCGACTGGAGCGCGAGACCGGCGCTGTACGCGGTGAGGCCGTTGTTGGCGACGGTGTTCAGGACGACCGCGATGACGAAGACGGGGATGAACCAGGCCGGGAGGATGCCCTCCAGGGCCGCCTCCGGGTCGCTCATGTTCAGGGCGGTGGCGGCGAGGGCGCCGACGGCGGTGAACAGGACGCTGGGCAGGAACGCGCCGAGCGCGGTCCACCCGGCCACGGCCCGCGGCTTGCTGTCGCGCGGCAGGTAGCGCGCCAGGTCCGGGCTGTTGCCGTACGAGAGCGGGGTGGACGCGATGATGGCGAACCCGCCGATGAGGGTCACCCAGAGCTGGGCACCGTGCAGCGACTGGGCGGGCCGGTACGACCAGTCGGTGTGCGCGAGGACATAGCCGCTGACCACCACGAACACGATCGTGAGGGCGACGCTCAGGAAGGAGTAGAGCCGCATGATCGTGGCGTGGCCGTACACGCTGACCACGAGGGTCGCGGCGGCGATGGCGCAGATGATCACGCCGTCGATCACCGGGCTCTTGGGGGCGCCGAGGCGTGTTGCGAGGCCGATCGCGGCGACCGAGGCGCCGGACCAGTTCAGCGCGAGGTAGGCGGCGGAGATCAGCCAGCCGGTGAGGGCGACCATCACCTTGTTGCCGCGGATGCCGTACATCGCGCGGGAGATCACCGAGCCGGTGGTGCCGGCGGCGGGGCCGCTCACCGCGAGTACTCCGGTGAGCACCCACAGCAGGTTTCCGGCCACGATGACGGCGAGCGCCTGGACGAGAGTGAGACCCATCAGGATCATCGCCGCGCCCACGACGAGGCTCAGGTAGCTCACGTTGGGCGCCGCCCACACCGCGAACAGCTCCCGGGCACGGCCCTGCCGCTCCTCCTCGGGGATGTAGTCGATCCCGTGGGATTCAAGCTGTCCCGCCTGTTCCCCGGGCTCTCCCGCGGTCATGGCCTCATCGCCGTCGACGGTGGCTGTCAGGTCTCTTACCGCCATCGCATCCTCCCAAGAAGTGTCACTTACGACCGGGCGATCGTTATTGGCCATGCGCCCAATAGGGGAGATCTAATAGCCGAGGGGAGCGTGACGTCAAGGTTTCTCGGGAGATAAATTCGCAATACGGCTGGTGATGGGGGTGGACGCGGGGCGAGGCAGCGCGTACCGGCTTACCGGCGCGAGGCGCGGGAGCGCGTACCGGCTTACCGGCGCGGGACCCCCGAGGCCGTACCGGGTACGGGTGCCGGGCCTCCCCGCGCGGGCAGGTGATGGACGCATTCGAGGAGGAGCTCTTCCGCTCTGGGCACACATGGGAACCCTCGTCCCCTCACGGCACGTCCTGGAAGGCGACGCGAAGCACCTGAGTAGACAGGTAGCCATGGTGAAGTCGGAGCCTTCGATCTGGGCTCGGGGGCGTGGGCTCGTCGGGGTTGCCCTGGTGACGGCCGGGCTGCTGGTGTTCCACCGGGGCGTGCCCAACTCTCCCGGACATGTCGGCAGTCTGCTGGAGTTGTTCCTGCCGTGGCTCGGCCTCGTGGTCGTCGTGCTGTTCGTGCTGGCGCTGATCCGGCGATCGGTGACCGCTCTGGTGGCCCTGCTCCTGCCTGCGGCCGCATGGACCTACGTGTGTGGCGGGTTGCTACTGCCCGCGAAACCTGGTCACTCCCGTGATCTTGTCGTCGTGCAGCACAACGTCAGCGACGAGAACGTGGACCCGGCGGGCACCGCCCGTGCGCTCGCCGATGCCGGGCCCGACCTCATCGCGCTGGAGGAATTGGTGCCGACAGCACTGCCGACATACGTCACGGGCCTCGCCCCGCGCTACCCGTACCACGTGGTCCGGGGCACAGTCGGGCTCTGGTCGAAGCATCCGCTGTCCGGCGCCCGGCTCGTGGACATCAAGCCGCAGCGATTCCGGGCGACGTGGCAGCGTGGGCTACGCGCCGCGGTGCGCACACCGCAGGGCCCCGTCGCCGTATTCGTCGCACACCTGCCCTCCATACGGGTTCGCGCCAGTGGCCTCGCGTCCGACCGGCGCGACGAGAGCGCGGCCATGCTGGGCCGAGCCGTGGCGGCCGAGGAAATCGAGACGGTGATCCTGCTCGGCGACCTGAACGGCACGGTCGACGACCAGGGGCTCGCCCCGCTGACGTCCCGTTTGAGCACGGCACAGCGCGGCCTCGCCTTCAGTTTTCCTTCAGCCTTTCCCGTGGCCCGTATCGACCAGGTCATGGCCCGCTCGGCGACCGTCACCCACATCCGCACCCTCCCGGCCACGGGAAGCGACCATGTGCCGGTCATCGCCAACATCAACGTAAGTACCGTCACGTGCCCTGAGGTGGCCGCACCTGGTGGGGCATCAGTTCCGCGTGAACGTCGTCCGACGAGCCCTCTCCGGGGCGGAGCGTCGCGCCGTTGCGCCGCAGTGCCGAGAGGGCCGCCGCGTTGTGGGTCTTGGTGTCGGCGACCACGGAGTGCGCACCCGTTTCGGCTGCCGCGTCGAGGAGTTGGCGGAGGGTGGCGGTGCCGAGACCTTGCCCGCGATGTGAACGGGCCAGCCACATGCCTGTCTCCAGGACCTGGCCGGTTGCGCGGGCCGCGAGTCGCGCCGAGCCCACGATCTCCCCTTCACAGACGATCGCGAAAGTACGTTCCCCGAGGGGACCGTCGAGTCCGGGGCGCCGGGCCCGGTGCCATGCCCGGAACGCCTCCTGACGCCCCGTCGTCCACCCCGGCGGGCCGGCGACGGGCGGCATGACCTCCTCCGGATCCGCGTCGGCGACCGCCACCACCAGGAGCCGTTCGAGGTTCCCCTCGTCCACGTTCCGCAATTCCACCGAGGCCGTCATCGCCCGTTCCCCCTCTCCGTAGCGCCGATCACCCAACCCCCACACGGTGAAGCGTCAGGAAAGAACTGGTGATCCGGCCACCTAATGCCTGAACTGGTGTGCACATCATGATTGTTGGGACGTAGGTTGTGCGATGAAATAGTTCACGCCACGCCTGGAAGACGGACGGTACCCATGACGGACCAAGCGGCGACCCCCGGACCTGCGGCCCACGAGAAGATCGACACGTCGGTCCCGCACTCGGCCCGTATCTGGAACTACTGGCTCGGCGGCAAGGACAACTACCCGGTCGACGAGGAGGCGGGCGACTCGTACAGCGCCCTCTTCCCCGGTATCACCACGATCGCCCGCAGCAGTCGCGCGTTCCTCCGCCGCAACATCACGTACCTGGTCGCCGAGGCGGGCATCCGCCAGTTCCTCGACATCGGCACCGGCCTGCCGACCGAGGACAACACCCACGAGGTCGCCCAGCGCATCGCCCCCGAGACCAAGATCGTGTACGTCGACCACGACCCGATGGTCCTCGCGCACGCCCGCGCCCTGCTCACCTCGACCCCCGAGGGAGCGACCGCGTACGTCGACGCCAACCTGGCCGACCCCGACCGCATCCTCGCGGCCGCCGCCGAGACGCTGGACTTCAGCAAGCCCACCGCCCTGATCCTCAGCAACATCCTCGGGCACATGGGCGACTACGAGCAGGCCCGCACGATCGTGAAGCGTCTGCTGGACGGGCTGCCGTCGGGCAGCTACCTGTCCATCAACGACGGTTCACGCGGCATCGACCCGGTCTTCGAGCAGGCCCAGGACGGTTACAACAGCTCCGGCGCCGTCCCCTACTTCCTGCGTCCCGTCGAGCAGATCACGGCGTTCTTCGACGGCCTCGAACTGCTTGAGCCCGGCGTGGTCTCGGTGCCGTTCTGGCGGCCCGACGCGGACTCCCCCGCGCCGGAACTCATCGCCGAGCACGGCGGCCTGGCCCGCAAGGCCTGACCACTCAGCGCGATCGGCCGGGTGCGCGCGAGCGCGTCCGCATTCGGCCGGGCACGCACGCGTCCGCATCCTTCCGGGCGCGCGTGCCCGCATCCGGTCAACCGGCCGGGTCCTCGTTCCGTGCCTGGCCGATGCCGAGTCGCCGCCGGCCGGGCGCGGCGGGGTCCGGCGTGTCCGCCGGTCCGGCCTCCGGCGACGGCTCCGCGGCGCCCGCGCGTTCCGCGGCCGTGCGGCCTCGCGCCGGGCGCGAAGGCCGCGAAGGTTCGGAAGGCCCTGACGGCTCGTCGGGGCGGGGGCCGGTGCCCAGGGGGCGGCGGATTTGGCTCACCGGGAGAGTCTGGCAGGTCACCGAGGCGTCCCCAAGGGGAGCACCCCGCCTTTCCCCTCATTTTGCCGGGAATGCCAGGGCGTCGGAATTCTACCGGATACGCACCTGAATACACACCGGATGCACGCTCGGAACAATTCCCCTTCCACTATCAGTCGATTCAACAGTGGAAAAGCCAACTTAATCACCCGGCACCAAGATGCGATCTTTCAGGTCCGGAGCTTCCATGGAATGCGGAAAACGTCATCCAGAGGGAGGCCCGTATGGACCGGGATGTAACGTCGAATTCCGCACGGGGCGGTTCCACGGACACACTGCCGCCAGATGGAAGGCATTCCGCCACGACCGCCGAGGAGACCACGAGTACGCCGTCGGCCCAGGGCGGGTTCGCCGGCTCACTGCCCGATGGCTCCGCCACCAGGGCGAGGCAGGCCCAAGCGGCCGCTCCCGGCGCGGACATCGCCACTTCGGCCCGAGGCCTTTATCTCCCGCCGATGGTGCGCAGCCACGTCATGTACTCGGTACCTGACGGATGGATCTACTGGATGTCGTGGAACGACATCCGGGTCGGGGATTGCACGATGCAGCGGCCCCTGCTGTATCTGTACCCGGACGGAATGGTCTTCTTCCAGGCCACCACCAGCTCTTCTTCCTCCGGCGATGTCTGGCTGATGAAGGCGCTCCAGTTCTACGACGGGATGAATGAGCCGATCGGGCATCCCATTCCGCAGCACGACGGGATGACCATGGCGTGGGAGGGGTCCCAATATCCCTTCGTCTTCTGGGACGCAATTCCCGGAGTGGCACCGTCCGGCGCCGCCCAGATCCGCTCGGCGGCCATGACCAACCACTGCTGACGAGCAATCGTCAGCCAGGCGGTCAGCGCGGTCAGCCCTGGCGACCCTCGCCCGGCTGGTCGCGCACTCCGAGGCGCAGGTGCTCCACGTGATACAGCGCCTGGTCGAGCAGTTCCGCCACGTGGTTGTCGTAGAGCGCGTAGATGATCGAGCGGCCCTGGCGCTCCCCCGCGACCAGGCCCAGGTTGCGCAGCAGGCGGAGTTGGTGGGAGCAGGCGGAGGGTTCCATGTCGACGGCCGTCGCGAGATCGCCGACCGCGCAGGGGCCCTCCTGCAGGCGGGCGAGGATGCGCAGGCGCGACGGCGTGGCGAGGGCCTGAAGTGTGGCGGCGACGTCGGCGACACCGACGGCGTCCAGGCGCTCGCGGGTGGTCGCGCTGCTGGTCGTGACGGCTCCGTGACCCATGCGGGCAGCATACCCCGGCATACATGAAGACCTGTTCACATGAACCTGTATGGTGGGAATGCAAGCCACATCTGCCCGTGAAGGGGCTATTTGTCATGTCTTCCACCCTTGATCAGCAGCCGGTACGGGCCGTCGGCGGCACATCGCCCGCACCCGTGCGCAGCGCTCGTACGCGCCTGCTCGCGCTCCCCGAAGTGCGGTGGGCGCTGGCCGCGTTGGTGCTGTTCCTGGCCGCGCTCACACTGGACCTGCTGGGTGCGCCGGGGTGGATGTGGGGGCCGTTGTTCGCCGCCGTGTACGTGACCGGAGGGTGGGAGCCGGGCTGGGAGGGGCTCAAGGCCCTGCGCGAGAAGACGCTCGACGTGGACCTGTTGATGGTCGTCGCGGCCCTGGGTGCCGCGGCGATCGGGCAGGTGCTCGACGGCGCGCTGCTGATCGTCATCTTCGCCACCTCGGGGGCCCTGGAGGCGGTGGCCACCGCGCGTACGGCGGACTCGGTGCGCGGGCTGCTGGATCTCGCCCCGAGCACGGCGACCCGGATCCGGCCCGACGGCGGCGAGGAGGTCGTACCCGTCGAGCAGCTCGCCGTGGGGGACGTCGTCCTCGTACGGCCCGGAGAGCGCATCGGTGGTGACGGGCAGGTGGTGGACGGGTCCAGCGATGTCGACCAGGCCACGATCACGGGTGAACCGCTGCCTGTCGCCAAGTACGTCGGGGACGAGGTGTTCGCCGGGACGCTGAACGGCACGGGGGCGCTGCGGGTGCGCGTCGAGCGTGATCCCGCCGACTCGGTGCTCGCGCGGATCGTCAAGATGGTCGAGGAGGCCGCCGAGACCAAGGCGCCCACACAGCTGTTCATCGAGAAGGTCGAGCAGCGCTACAGCCTGGGCATGGTGGCCGCGACCGTGCTGATCTTCATGGTGCCGCTGCTGTTCGCTTCGGGTGTGCGGGAAGCGCTCCTGCGGGCGATGACGTTCATGATCGTCGCCTCGCCGTGTGCCGTGGTGCTTGCGACGATGCCGCCGCTGCTGTCCGCGATGGCGAACGCGGGGCGGCACGGCGTTCTCATCAAGTCGGCTGTCGTGATGGAGCGGTTGGGGCAGGTCGACGCGGTCGCGCTGGACAAGACGGGGACACTGACCGAGGGCGCGCCGCGCGTCGTCGACGTCCGTCCGTTCGCCGGATCGGGCCTGGGCGAGGACGAGTTGCTGCGGTGGGCCGCCGCCGCCGAGCATCCCAGTGAGCACCCGCTGGCGCGCGCCGTACTGGATGCCGCGGACGCCCGTGAGCTGCGGGCCCTGCCGACGGCAATGGACTTCGCCTCCCGGCCGGGCACCGGTGTCGTGGCCACCGTCGACGGCACACGTGTGGCCGTCGGCGCACCCCATCGGCTGGCGGGCGCGGACGATCCGGCGCTGGACGAGGCCGCCCGCCTGGAGAAGCAGGGCCGCACCGCCGTCCTGGTCACCCTCGACGGCAAGCCCGCCGGCGTGCTCGGCATCGCCGACCGGCCGCGCCCCGACGCCGCCGAGGCGACCCGCGATCTCACCGCGCTCACCGGCAGCGCGCCCGTACTCCTGACCGGCGACAACCCGCGCGCCGCCCAGCGGTTGGCCTCCGGGCTCGGCATCACGGACGTACGGGCCGGGCTGCTGCCGCAGGACAAGGTGGCGGCCGTGCGGGAGCTGGAGGGGGCCGGGCGGCGCGTGCTCGTCGTGGGCGACGGGGTCAACGACGCCCCGGCGCTCGCCGCCGCGCACACCGGCATCGCCATGGGCCGCGCCGGGTCCGACCTCGCCCTGGACGCCGCCGACGCGGTCGTCGTCCGCGACGAGCTCGCGGCGATCCCCACCGCCGTGTCCCTGTCCCGGCGCGCGCGCCGCCTCGTCGTGCAGAACCTGGTGATCGCAGGCACGTTCATCACCCTCCTGGTCGCCTGGGACCTGATCGGCACGCTGCCGCTGCCGCTGGGCGTCGCCGGCCACGAGGGCTCGACGGTGATCGTGGGGCTGAACGGGCTGCGGCTGCTGACAGATCGCGCCTGGCGTCGGGCCCGCGGCGGAACGGCTGAGTGATCCGTCCCCGGCGCACCGGCGCACCGGCGCCCGGATGTGAGCCGAAAGGACCACATAAGCAAATGGAGGCACCGGGCCACGCTGCCGTACGGTGGGCTGTCGACCGACCACCACGGAGTGAGCGACCACGGAGTCAGCCATGCCGAAGTCCGAGTTGTCGAAGAACCGTTCGTCCGTACGGCACAAACTCCACTACGCCGTACAGCATCCCGACCGGATCCCGCCCTACCTGCGCCGCACCGCGCGCGACACCTGGCTGCGAATGCGGCACCGCGACCACGTCGCGTACTACCGCGCCGTCATGGCCTCCGACACCGCACGCAGCCCCGAACTCGCCGTCGGCAGCCGCTCGGAGGACCGCTGGCTGGCGCTCGGGCAGATGCAGTTCGACTACCTGCTCGAACACGGTCTGACGCCGCGCGACCGGATGCTGGAGATCGGCTGCGGGAACCTGCGCGCCGGGTGGCGGTTCATCGACCACCTCGAACCCGGCCACTACTACGGGATCGACATCTCGCCTGACATCCTCGTCGAGGCGCAGCGCACCCTCGTACGCCGGGGTCTCCAGGACCGCCTCGCCCGGCTGGCCCTGGTCGAGAACCTGACGCTCGACTTCCTGCCATCGGGCTGGTTCACGGTCGTGCACGCCCACAGCGTCTTCTCGCACTCACCGCTGAAAGTCATCGACGAGTGCCTGGCCAACGTCGGGCGGGTGCTGGCGCCGGGCGGGTTCTTCGACTTCACGTACGACCGTACGGAAGGCACCGAACACCAGGTGCTCCGCGAGGACTTCTACTACCGCACCGAGACGCTCCTCGCGCTGGCCGAACGGCACGGCCTGACCGCCCGTTTCATGGACGACTGGGAACGGCGGCCGCACGGCCAGTCGAAGATCCGGGTCACGCACGCGTAGCCACGCTCAGGACGCGCGTGCCGCGGGCGACAGGTAGATCCGCAGCCCTTCCCACCGGACCGACGTCCAGGTGCGGGCGTACGAGGGCGGCGCACCCGTCCCGTCCGTCAGGACCGCGACCGGTGTCCGCCCGGCCGTCCGGGTGAGCGCGGCGGCCGTCATGTTGGCGTTGTAGCCGGTGGTGTCGATGGAGGCGCATCCGGCCCGGAAGGCGATCGGGACGTTGTTGCCGCCGGCGACCAGACAGGGCGCCCGTACTCCCAGGCGGTTGAGCGTCTGTGCGGTGCGCGCCCAGTCGCGGTGCCCGGCGGTGGCCCGGCCGACCAGACGGTCGAGCACGGCGTACTGCACGGCCAGATGGCCGACGACAACGAGCGCCACCAGCGTCACCGCCGCCGGGCGCCAGGCCCGGGGCGCCGCGGCGACCGTGTGCGCGACGCCGTCGGCGACCGGGATCGCCAGCAGCGCGTAGGCCGGGAGCAGGAAGCGAGGAGCGGCGTAGTCGATCAGGAAGAGATACGGGAACGCGGCCGCGGCGGCGCAGGCCAGCGGCACGAGTGTGCGCGCCGTGCGCCCGGCCCGGACCGCGACCACCAGGGCGAGTACCGCGAGCACGGGGAGCGCGAACCACCAGGCGTACAACGTCGGGTTCGGCAGTGCGCCCACGCACGGGCGGCACAGTGAACGGCCGACGAGGCTCCGCATCTGGTCGGCCACGGCCACGTTCCAGCCGAGCCCGCCCTGGATGCCGGAGCCGTCGGCCAGCCGCTGCGCCAGGCCGCCGTAGCTGACGTACGCCTCGACGACCCACTCACCCGCCCCGGCGACCAGTCCCGCCACCAGCCCCACCAGCAATCGCCAGTGCCGCCAACGGCGTACGGCGATCAGGGCGACCAGCAGCGGCAGGCACACCCAGACCGCGTCCGTCGGACGCATCAGCGCCATCAGTGCCGCGCTCGCCGCGAGGCCCCACACCGGAGCGCGCCGGGCCCTGTCCTCCTGGGCCCGCAGGAAGCAACCCGCACCGGCGAGCGCGCCCATCGCCACCCAGAAGTTGGGCATGGCCTGAGGGCCGTAGTAGAGCGTCACCCACAAGGACGCGAACAACGCGCCGCCGATCGCGAGGACGCGGGCGGGGAACAGGCCGCGCCAGACGCGCAGGGCGAGGAACAGCGCCAGTCCGGACAGCAGGGCCAGGTAGATCCGCAGCAGTGGAGTGGACGACGACCAGGCGGCGACCGGTGCCACCAGCACGGGGACGCCACGAGCGCGCGGCGCGCTGAAGTAGGCCGCGGGGGCATGTGCGCTCACCTGGCTGACGTACACCGTCTCGTCCCAGCCGAGGCCCATGCCGGGCCGGACGAGGGCGATTTGGGCGAGGACGAAGGTCCCGGCGACGAGGGCCAGCCAGCTGTTCTGCCGGCGGCACCAGCGGGCCTCGGCTGAGCGTGCCTGCTCGCCCGGCGAGGTGTGGCCGGGCTCGGTCTTCACGGTCCTGGGCATCCGCAACCCTTCACCCCTACGGCTCGTAGGGCAGCGATGTGCACCCCTGCGAGGTGCGGGGGTGTGGGCGAGGGCGAGAGGTCGGAACACGGCCAAGCTAACCCGCGGCTCGCGGAGGCGCAGCGCCCTGTCCCCCGTTCAGGCGGCTCTGTCGCGCTGAGGATGGGTCAGCTCACACCCGTCGGCTTTCCGTTCGTCAGAAAGTCGCGCGCACCCCGTCCGGCCGGTTGGCGTACCCGCGATGGCGAGGTGGGTGGAACGCCCCTACGTTTCCGCCATGACGCGATTCGTACGCTTTTACCCCTGTATTACCAAGGCAGTTACCAAGACGGTGGTCGCCACGTGTGCCGGTGCGGCGATCGCTGTCGGCCCGGCCGCGGGCGCGGCCGGCGCAGCCGTAGGGGCGGTCGGGGGCGCTGCGGTCGGGGTGCCGCCCCATGCCGACGGGCCGGACAGCCAGTTCCCGAGCGCGCCAGGAACGCCGGACACGCCAGACGTGTCGGCGCTGTCGTGGACGGTGACCGACGTCGAAACGGGCAACATGCTGGCAGCCAAGGCCCCGCACCGCCACCTTCCGCCCGCCAGCACCCTCAAGACACTCTTCGCGGTGACTCTCCTGCCCGAGCTGCCCGCGAACGCCGAGCACACGGCCGTCACCTCCGACATCGACTCCGTGGCACCCGGCAGCAGCATGGTCGGTGTCCACGAGGGCACCAGCTACACCGTCGGCGACCTGTGGCGGGGCGTCTTCCTCAGCTCCGGCAACGACGCGGTGAACACCCTCGCCCGGATGAACGGCGGACTGCCGCACACGCTCGCGCAGATGCAGACCACGGCGGAGAAGCTCGGCGCCCACGACACCCAGGTGCGCTCCCCCGACGGCTTCGACACCCCGGGGCAGTACTCCTCCGCGTACGACCTGTCCCTCTTCGCGCGGGCTGGGCTGCGGAACGCTGACTTCCGGCGCTACTGCTCGACGAAGTGGGCGCAGTTCCCGGAGGCCGGCGGGCCCGACTCCTTCGGCATCCAGAACACCAACCGTCTCCTGGTCGGATCCCATGGGGTGGAGCCCTATCCGGGGCTGATCGGTGTGAAGAACGGCTACACCTCGGAGGCAGGCAACACCCTCGTCACCGCCGCCACCCGCGACGGCCGCACGATCCTGGTCACCATCATGAATCCGCAGGGAGGGGCGCCCAACGCGGTCTACGACGAGAGCCGTGAGCTCCTGGACTGGGGGTTCGACGCGGCTCCCTCTGCCGTGACCGCGGGTTTTATGCGCGGGATGGCCTCGTACGGCGCGTCTCACCGCCCCGATCCGGCCCAGGCCGGAGCCGTGCCCGCGCAGGCTTCCGCAGCGTCCGGCCACTCGTCGTCCGACCTCGCCCGGCACCTCGGTACGGCCGCCGCCCTGCTCACCCTCGCGGCGGTCCCCTTCGTCGTCAGGATCGTCCGCCGCAAGCGCAAGGCCGCAGCCGAGTGAACGGCCGCACGCCCGACACCTGCGCACGCCCGGCACCCTGGTGAACGCCGCCCCCGCCGGCCGCGCAGGACGGGCGCCCCCGCACGAACCCGCGCAGAATGAGCGGGTGGCTCACATCGAACCGAGAGGCGGGCCCGACACGGACAGTCACTCCGAGGCCGCCGCCCATGTCGCCCTGGCGGTCAACGGCATGGGCACGTTCTCCTGGGACGTCGCCAGCGGTCTGATGCGCTACGACGACGGCGGCCTCGCGGTGATGGGGTTCCGGCCCGGCGAGTTCGACGGGCGGCTGGCCACGCTGGGTGAGCGGATGGTGGTCAGCGAACTGCAGGCCGTGGGAGAGCTGGTGGACCGCGCGCTGCGCGAGCGCTCCGGCTTCAGCCTCTACTTCCGCGTACGGCATCCCAGCGGGCGGCTCCAGTGGACGCACACGCAGGGCCACATCGTCCGAGACGAGCAGAACCGGCCGCTCCGGGTCATCGGCATCATCCGGGACGCCAGTCAGGAACTGCGCGCGGTGGACCAGAGCGAGCAGCTGCGCCAGGCGCTGGAGGACAGCCGCCGCCCGTCCGACCTCGTCGTCCACGTCAGCGACGCGCTCGTACCGACCGTCACCGTGGAGGACGTCGCCGACGCCCTCACCGACTCCCGGCTCCTGGAGCGCATCGGAGCGTCCAGCATCATCCTGGGGATGATCGACAACGGCCGGATGGAACTGGTCGGTTCCAACGGCGTCCATGAGAGCCTCATCCAGGACTTCCACCTGTCGCGGCTGACCGAGCCGCTGCCCCTCACCGAGGCGGTCCGCACCCGCGAGCCGGTGTTCGTCACCAACCGCCTCGAATTCATCGCCCGCTACCCGGCACTCACGCCGTACCTGTCGAAGTTCCCCGAGGCCGCGGCGGCCGTGTACCTGCCGCTCATAGCCCAGGACACCCCGATCGGTGCCGTCGGGCTCTCCTACGAGGGCCGGGCGAGCTTCCCGCCCGACGAGCGTGCCGTACTCACGGCGCTCGGCAAAGTCATCGCGCAGTCCCTCCAGCGGGCGCTGCTCTACGACCAGGAGCACGAGCTGGCCGCGGGCCTGCAGACCGCGATGCTCCCCGGGATCCTGCCGCACGTGCCCGGCCTGCACCTCGCGACCCGCTACCGGCCCACGCGCGCCCGGGGCGGCATCGGCGGCGACTGGTACGACGCGCTGACGCTGCCGGACGGCCGGATCGCCGTCATCGTGGGCGACGTACAGGGCCACGACGTGACGGCCGCCGCCGTGATGGGCCAGCTGCGCATCGCCCTGCGCGCTTACGCGGCCGAGGGGCATCCGCCGTCCACGGCCATGGCGCGTGCCTCCGCGTTCCTCGCCGAGCTCGACACGGACCGCTTCGCCACGTGTCTCCTCGCGCTCATCGACCCGGTCACCGGGCTCACGTCGATCGTGCGCGCCGGCCATCCCGAGCCGGTCCTCCGCTGCCCCGACGGGCGCTGCGTCTGGCTCGACACGCCCGGTGGGCTGCCGCTGGGTCTGTCGGCGCCGGGCGAGCAGGTCGCGTACCCGGTCTTCGAGACGGTGCTCGACCCGGGTTCGACGCTGGTGCTGTGCACGGACGGACTCATCGAGGCGCGGGCCCAGGACCTGGACGAGGGGCGGGCGCGGCTGCTCGACGCGCTGGCGGCCGCACCTGGTACGCCCGACGCGCTGGCCGACCATCTCCTTGACGTCATGGCGGCCTACACCGGTGAGGAGGACGACGTGGCGCTGCTGGTGCTGCGGCGCGGCCGGGGCGAGGCCAGCCCGGTCGCGCGGCTGGAGGCCGTCATCTCCCCCAGCGACCCGGACGCCCTGCGCGACGCCCGGACCGCCCTGCGCGAGGCGTTGCACAGCTGGTCGCTCGAGGCGCTGTGCGACACGGCGGAACTTCTCGCCTGCGAGCTGGCCACCAACGCGCTGCTGCACACCGACGGCCATGCCACCCTGACGGCCCGGCCGGTCCGGCACAGCGGCCGGGGCCTGCGCCTGGCCGTCAGCGACACGTCGACGGAGTCGCCCCGCCGCCGGGCCGCGACGGAACAGAGCACGTCCGGGCGCGGCATGATGCTCGTCGAGGAACTGGCCACCGCCTGGGGCGTGGAGCCCCGGGGCAACGGCAAGACGGTGTGGTGCGAGCTGTCCCTCGACCTGATGCGCTGAGCCTCGCGCGGTGCGGTGAGCCAAGCGTGGTGCTGTGAACCCGGCCTCGTGCGGTGAGCCCGCCTCATCCAGCAAGCCCCGCCTCAACAGACAAGCCCCGCACCGGAAGCCCGCACCGGATGCCCGCCCAGCTCCCTCAGCGAAGCGTGATGTACGGCTCGAACGCGTCCAGCAGCAGGTCGCGCATCCGTGCCGCGTCCATGTCCCCTGTCCCCGCGAGCACTTGGATCGCGAGGCCGTCCACCATGCTGGTGAAGCGGCTGGCCATGGCCTCCGCGTCCGCGCCCTCGGCCATGCCCTCCCGCTGGCAGGTCCGCAGCAGGTCGACGACGATCTGCCGCCAGCGGTTGTACACCCCGCGCTGGCCTTCCCGCAGGGTCGGGTCGAGGACAGCCTCGTTCCACGACTGGACCCACACCGACCACTCGTCGGCGTCCTCCTCGGTGGTCGTCAGCTGTACCTCGATCAGCCTGCGCAGCTTCTCGACCGTGGTGTCGGCGGTCTTGAACTCCTCTTCCAGGCGCGTGTGGAAGCGTTCCGCGTAGAAGACGAGGGCGGAGCGCAGCGCGTCGTCCTTCGTCGGGAAGTGGTAGTGGACGGTGCCGGTGCTGGTGCCGCACGCGCGGGCGATGTCGGCCACCCGTACCTTGTGGAACCCTCGACGGGCGATGAGCCGGGCGGTGGCTTCGAGGATCTGGGCGCGGCGGAGGTCTGCGTCCACGGCGTCGGCGCGGCGGCGCACGGGCTGCCCGCCGCCGGCACCTCCGCGAGCGGCGGGGGGCTTTCCCTCACCGGTCCGCAGGTACCGCTGCGACACCTTGCCCACCTGCGCGATGGCGGCGATCTCGTGGTCCCGCAGCCGGCGGTTGCCGCGCAGGGCCTTGGACAGCGCGGTGGGGTCCATGCCCACGCGGCCGGCGAACTCCCGCTGGCTGATGGGCGCCGACAGCACCACGAGGCGCGCCCGCTCCGCCAGGGTCGCGGTGTCCCCCGCATCCGTCGCGGTGTCGCCCGCGCCGCCCTCCGTCACCCCGTGGATCGCCGTCATCGCGCTGGTCCGTTCAGCCTTCCGCTTGAGTGGAGAGTGCGGCGGCCACTTCGTCCGCCGCGCGCCGGCCCGACGAGATCGCACCGTCGATGTAGCCGTTCCACACAGTAGCCGTCTCCGTTCCGGCCCAGTGCAGGGTGCCGGTGGGTTCGCGCCAGCCGCGCCGCCCATATCCCGTCCAGCCGCCGGGAGTTACGTAGGCCTCGTACCCGCCCTTCGCGAAGGGGTCCTGCGACCAGGTCTTCTCGGTGTAGTCGAGCGGGCGGGCGGCACGTTCGCCGACGACGGAGGTGAAGCTCGCGAGGACGGTCTCGCGACGGCGGGCGTCGTCCAGGCCGCACCAGCCGGTGACCCGGTCCCCGTACACGAAGCCGACGAGCACACCGTGCGAAGCGTCCTCCGGGGAGTTGTCGAACACGACGCCCACGGGGCCGTCGTCGTAGAGGGTGGCGACGCCGGAGAGTCCCGCGTCGCGCCAGAACGGGGTGTCGTAGATCGCGTGGACCTTGGCTACGCGGCCCATCGGGCTGTGCGAGAGCCAGCCCTCCCTGCTGACGGGCAGTCCGGGCATGAAGTGCAGAGACCGGACGGCCTGCGGCGGCATCGCGATGATCGCGCGGCGGGCCTCGAAGACGGTGGTCGCGGTATGGACGCGGACGCCGTCGCCGTCGTACTCGATGGAGCGGGCCTGCGTGTTCAGGCGGACGCGGTCGCCGAGGAGGTCCGCGACCGCGCGGGCGGGACCGGCCGCGCCGCCCGTGAACCGGCTGTCCTGGGCGCAGTCGCGGGTCTCCATGAGCTGCTCGTAGCCGCCGGCCGCCGCGATGTAGAACAGCACGTGGAACAGAGAGATCTCGTACGGTTCCGCGCACCACAGGCCCTGGACGGAGAGGGCCAGCCGGCGCCGGGCGTCGGCGTCGTCGGTCTGTGCGCGGAAGAACGAGTCGGCGGTCTGCCCGTCCCACTCGGCGAAGCGGGGTGTGAGCCAGGGGTGGGTGGTGTCGACGGTGCGGGCGAGTTCGTCGAGGAGGTCGGCGACGCGGTTGTACTCGGCGATGCCGGGGCCGTCGTCGGGCGCGGCGCCGACGTAGGGGACGGTCCGGCCGTCGTGCCACACCTCGACGTGCTTGCCGGTCTCCCAGGTGGGGAAGGTGCCGCAGCCGAAGCGGTCGGCTAGGGCGCGCAGGTGTGTCTGGGTCGGGCCGATCCACTGTCCGCCGTGGTCGAGGGTGACGCCGGTGGGTGTGGTCTCGGTGAGTACGCGGCCACCGACCCGGTCGGCGGCCTCGATGAGCGTGAAGTCGATTCCGCTGTCGTGGAGTTGGAGGGCCGCGGCCAGTCCCGCGTAACCGCCGCCCACGATGACGACCTCGGATTCGACCAGGTCCATTTCGGTCTGTTCCCACATGGCCGCAGAGCTTGTCGCAAGACTGAACAGCTAGTCAATACTTGCGAAAGGTCTGGCCGGAAACCTTGACAGGCCTCAGCGCGCCAGCATCATTGACCCACGAATCAATCTTGCGATCAGCCGCCCACCCCGGACAGGGGGTCCGATTCATGGCAACGTCCCCGGGCACCACCCGAGAAACCGCACCGGACAGCGCGCAGGGCAAGGGCCTGCGCACCGGCGCACTCGGCATGACCACCAGCCTGATCCTCTCGGTGGCCTCAGCCGCCCCCGCCTACAGCCTCGCCGCGACGCTCGCGTTCATCGTGGCCTTCGTCGGCTTCCAGGCACCGTCGATCGTCCTGCTGGCGTTCGTCCCGATCCTCTTCGTCTCCTTCGGTTACGCCGCACTCAACCGGCAGGAGCCGGACTGCGGAACCATCTTCACCTGGGCGAGCCGCGTGCTCGGCCCGCGCGTCGGCTTCATGGGCGGCTGGGCCGTCATCACCTCGTTCATCCTGGTGGTGGCCAGCCTGGCCCAGGTCGCCGGCCAGTACGTGTTCATCCTCTTCGGCGCGAAGGGCATCGGGAACGACCCGGCCAGCCCCTGGGTCCTCCTGGTCGGACTCGGCTGGATCGCGCTCATGACGGCCGTCTGCTATCGCGGCATCGAGGTGGCGGCGGCGGTCCAACGCGCCCTGCTCTTCCTCGAGTTCGCGATGCTCGCCGTCTTCTCGGTGGTCGCCCTCGTACGCGTCTACACCGGCGACGCCCCGCCCGGCGCGCGCCGTCCGCACCTGTCGTGGCTCAACCCCTTCGAGATCCCGTCCCCCAGTGCCTTCGTCAGCGGCCTGGTCCTGATGCTGTTCATCTACTGGGGCTGGGAGACCGCCCTCAGCGTCAACGAGGAGACCACCGACCGGCACCGCACCCCCGGCGTCGCCGCCATCGCTTCCACGGTCATGCTGCTCGTGCTCTACCTGGTCGCGACCGTGGCCACGCTGTCCTACGCCGGCATCGGCACGACCGGCACGGGCCTCGGCAACCCCGCCAACTTCGGTGATGTCTTCTCCGCCATCGGCAGGTCGGTCTTCGGTGACAGCGGCTTCGGCTCGTTCCTCTGGCACCTGCTCGTCCTGATGGTGCTGTCCTCCGCCGCCGCGTCCACCGAGACGACCGTGCTCTCTCTCGGCCGTACGCTCCTGGCCATGGGCGGCCGGGGAGCCGCACCCCGCGCCTTCGCGAAGGTCCACCCGCGCTACTCGATCCCGCAGTTCGGCACCGTCGCCATCGGCGTCACCGGCGCCCTCGCCTACATCGTCATGAACTTCCTGAGCCACGGGCAGGTCATCGGCGACGCGGTGTCCTCGTGCGGCCTCATGATCGCGTTCTACTACGGGCTCACCGGTATCACCTCGGCCTGGGCGTACCGCGGTCAATGGCGGCGCAGCGCCGCCGACTTCTGGCTCCGCGTCACCCTGCCCGCGCTCGGCGGTCTCATCCTCGTGGCGGCCGGTGTGTGGAGCCTCAAGAACGACTGGGACCCGGCCAACAGCTACACGTCCTGGACCCTCCCGTTCTCTCCCCACTGGCACGTCGGCGGCGTGTTCGTGATCGGCGTGGGCACGCTTGTTCTCGGCTATCTGCTGATGCTGGCGTACGCGCGACGCGCACCGGGGTTCTTCACCGGCGCGCCCCAGGAGCCCGAGCCCATCGCTGAATCGCCCGCGCCGCCCCACCAGACCGTCCCCCAGTGACCCTCCGAGTGCCCCCTCCTGGAGTTCACCATGCCCTTCCCCGTACGTGACGTGCTCGGCCTCTCGCCCGAGCAGCACGACTTCATCCGGCTCGCCCGCGACTTCGCCGCCGCCGAGATCCGCCCGCGCGCCCGCGCCGTCGACGACGCCCAGACCGAGTCGCCCCTCGACCTGTGGGACAAGGCCGCCAAGACCGGCCTCGCCGCCTTCATGATCCCGGCGGAGTTCGGCGGCGGCGGAGTCACCGACATGGTCACGCAGGTGCTCGTGCAGCAGAAGCTGTGCCACGGCGACATCGGCATCGGCAACCTGCTGACGTCCAGCGGCTTCTTCGCCGACCCGGTACTCGAACTCGGCACACCCGAGCAGAAGGAGCGCTGGCTGCGGCCCCTCACCACCGACACTCCCCCGCTGACCGCGCTCGCCGTCACCGAACCCGACCACGGCTCCGACGCCGCCGGCATCCGCACCCGCGCGGTGCGCGACGGCGACCACTATGTGCTCAGCGGCCAGAAGGCGTGGATCTCCAACGCCCCTTACGCGCAACGGTTCGTCGTCTTCGCCACGGTCGACCCGGCGCTGCGGTCGCGCGGTGTGACGGCGTTCGTCGTCGACCGGGACACCCCCGGGCTGACCGTGGGCAAACCGATGCGCAAGATGGGACAGCGCGCGATCGTCAACGCCGAGGTGTTCCTCGACAACGTCCGGGTGCCCGTCGCCGACCGGCTCGGCGAGGAGGGCCAGGGCTTCTCCGGCCTGATGCGGACCTTCGACGCCTCGCGGATCCTGATCGGCGCGTCCTGCGCGGGCCTGTGCCAAGCCGCTCTCGACCTCGCCGTCGACTACGCCCGCGAACGCGTGCAGTTCGGCGTGCCGATCATCGAGCACCAGGCGGTCGCCTTCCGGCTCGCGGACATGGCGGCGCGGGCCGACACCGCCCACCTGATGACGATGCGCGCGGCCCGCCTGTTCGACCAGGGCGAGAAGGTCACGGCGGAGTCCGCCATGGCCAAGCTGACCGGCTCGGAGAACGCCATGTTCAACACCTGGGCCGCCGTGCAGACGCTGGGCGGCTGGGGCTACTCGCAGGAGTTTCTCGCGGAGAAGTGGATGCGTGACGCGAAGCTGGAGGAAATAGAGGAAGGCACCTCGGACATCCAGCGGCTCGTCATCTCCCGGGCGCTCGCCAAGTCATGACGACTCTCGACGCCTTCCGCGCCCCGGGGTCGGTCGCCGTCGTCGGCGCGACCGACAATCCGGCCAAGTGGGGCCACTGGCTCGCCCGGGGCGCCGTCTCGGGCGAGCACCGGCGCCGCGTGCATCTGGTGAACTCGCGCGGCGGCCAAGTTCTGGGACGCCGCACCCACCTCGGCCTCGACGCGCTGCCCGAGGTCCCCGACCTGGTCGCCTTCGCGGTGCCCGCCGCCGCTCTCGCCTCCGGTGTGGCGCGTGCCGTCGAGCTGGGGGTGCCAGGACTGCTCGCGATCACCGGGGGTGTCGAGGACGAGGCCGCGCTCCGCGTGCTGGTCTCGGCGGGCCCGACCCGTCTGGTCGGCCCGAACTGCCTCGGGCTCTACGACGCGTCGAGCGAACTGGAGCTGGCCTGGGGGCAGTTCACGCCTGGCTCCCTCGCCATCGTGTCGCAGAGCGGGCAACTCGGCCTTGAACTCGCCGGGATGGCGGCGGACGCCGGGATCGGTGTTTCCAGGTTCGTCTCGGTCGGCAGCCAGCTCGACGTGTGTGCCGCCGAACTGCTCGCGGACCTGGCGCATCATGAGGCCACGCGCGTCGTCGCCCTGTACCTGGAGAGCTTCGGTGACGGTGAGCGACTGCTCGACGCCTTGGAGCTTCTGCGGGAGGCGGGCAAGCCGGTGCTTCTGCTGACGGTCGGGGCCAGCCCGGCGGCGCGCCAGGCCGCCCGTTCGCATACCGGGTCCATGACCTCCGCCCTCGACGTCGTGGACGCGGCGTGCCGTGCGGTCGGTGCCGTGCGGGTCGATACACCAGCCCAACTCGTCGATGCAGCACAGCTGTTGGTGCGCGCAGCTCCCGTGCGGGGCCGCCGGGTCGCGATCGTGGCCGACAGTGGCGGGCAGGGTGCCGTCGCCGCCGACACGGCGGCCCGCCTGGGCCTGGCCGTCGGGCAGTTCCCCTCGGAGGTCCAGCAGCGGCTGTCACGGCACCTCCCTGCGCACGCGGCCGTGGCCAACCCGGTCGACCTCGCGGGTGCGGGCGAGGAGGACATCACCACGTACGCCACGATTCCGGAGGCACTCACGGACGTCGCTGACACCGTGGTCCTGAGCGGGTACTTCGGCAGCTACGGGCGCGACATCCCCGCGCATCAGGCGGCGGAGTCGGAGGTGGCGCGTGCCATCGGCGCGACGGCCGCCGCACGTGGGATGCCGATCGCCGTGCACTCGATGGCCGAAAACACTGACACCACAAGGGAGTTGCGAGCAGCCGGAGTACCGACGTACGTCGATATCGAGTCGGCAATGCGGGCCATAGCGACGGCGCATCGCTTCAGCCGGGCACCCGAGCCGAGGGCACGAAGGCAACCCCCACACACATCCACGGTTCCGCCAGGCACCGGATACTGGGCCGCCCGACGCCTCCTGGCCGACGCGGGCGTCCCGTTCCCGCGCGCGGTCGAGATCACCCCCGGCACACGGGATCCCCGCGAAGCGCTCCGCACCCTGTCCACCCCCGTCGTACTCAAGGCCGACTGGCTGGAGCACAAGTCGGAGCACGGCGGAGTGGCCACCTCGCTGCACGGTCCCGCCGAACTCGCCGCCGCCTACGCCGACATGGTGGCCCGGCTCGGGCCGCACCGGTACGTGGTCGAGGAGATGGACCGGCGTCCCGGCGTGGTCGAAGTCATCGTCGGCGCGCGGCGCGACCCGTCGTTCGGCCCCGTCGTCATGGTGGGCGCCGGTGGCGTACAGGCGGAACTCACCCAGGATCTCGCCCTCGGCCTGACCCCCTGCACCCCCGCCACCGCACACGCGGTGATCCGCCGGCTCCGGTCGTGGCCGCTGCTCGACGGCTGGCGCGGCAGCCGGCCGGTCGACGTCGACTCGCTGGCCGCGCCCGTCGTCACCGTCGCCGAGGTCATCGCCGACCGTGACGACATCGCCGAGATCGAGATCAACCCGGTCCGCGTCTCACCGGAAGGAGCACTCGCGGTCGACGCCCTCGTCGTCACTACAACTCCCGCACATACAGACTGAGTTCATAAACTCGACCCCGTAGAGGTCTAGCCGCAGACCTTTGAGTGTCGGCACTCTGCTGCCCGTTGTGTCAGGCCGTACATCGCGCGTGAGACAAGGGGTGAATCGATGACACCGATCAGTCGCAGAGGTTTTGTCGCGCTGGGCGCCGGGATCGCGGCGGGGGCCGCGCTGCCCGCCACCAGGGCGAGCGCGGCCACCACGGGCACCATCAAGGACGTCAGGCACGTGGTGATCCTCATGCAGGAGAACCGCAGCTTCGACCACTACTTCGGGCGGCTCAAGGGCGTCCGGGGATTCGGCGACGGCAGCGGCATCACGCTCTCCGGCGGCCAGCCCGTCTTCAACCAGCCGAACGGCACCGGACGCCAGTACCCGTGGAAGCTCAGCTCCACCCCACCGGCGGGCGGTGCCGACGGCGAGACCCTCGCCCAGTGCAACGGCGACCTGCCGCACAGCTGGTCGTCCCAGCACTCCGCGTGGAACAAGGGCCGGCTCGACAACTGGGTCTCCGGCGTCGGCAACATCCGTACGCTCGGCTACCTGGACCGCGACGACATACCGTTCCACTACGCCCTGGCCGACAACTACACCATCTGTGACGCCTACTTCAGCGCCACGCTCAGCGCGACCGGCCCGAACCGCACCTACCTGTGGAGCGGCAAGGTCGACGGCACCAGTTACGACGGCGGCGAGGAGAAGGGGCTGACCTGGGAGACGTACGCCGAGGCCCTCCAGCGGGCCGGGGTGAGCTGGAAGGTCTACCAGAACGCCAACGACAACTACGGGGACAACGGGCTCGCCTACTTCTCGAAGTTCACCTCCGCCCCGCCCGGCGACCCGCTGCACGACCTCGGCATGGGATCCGTCCCCCCGGTGAGCGGCTCCACGCCCGACGACATCGCCGCCGCGATCAAGGCGGACGCCCTGGCGGGAACACTTCCCCAGGTGTCCTGGGTCGTCGCCAACCAGGCGTTCTCCGAGCACCCCTACGCCCCGCCCGGCGACGGCGCCCACTTCGTGGACCTGGTGTACCGCGCGCTGGCCGCCTCGCCCGAGGTGTTCGACTCGACCGTCCTCTTCCTCAACTACGACGAGAACGACGGCTTCTTCGACCACGTCCCGCCGCCGTCCCCGCCCGCCGGTACGGCCGGTGAGTTCCTCAACTCGACCGCGTTCGGTCTCGGGTTCCGCGTCCCGATGCTCGTCATGTCTCCCTGGACCAGGGGCGGTTGGGTCTCATCGGAGGTCTTCGACCACACCTCCGTACTGCGGTTCCTGGAGACATGGTCTGCCGCGCTCGGCACCCCGGCGTCCTGCCCGAACATCAGCGCGTGGCGCCGTAAGGTCACGGGCGACCTGACCGGCGTGTTCGACTTCACCAGACCGGTGTACGGCGTGCCGTCGGGCCTCCCCGCCACCAAGGTCATCGGCTACGGCACCTGCGGCCCGCTCCCCAACCCGGTCCCGCAGACCAACGCGCTGCCCGCCCAGGAACCCGGCACCCGCCCCGCCCGCGCCCTGCCGTACCAGCCCAACGGCAACCTCGACCACTTCGAGTTCGGCGCAGGCGGCAAGATCCTCGCCTGGTTCGCCATGGCCAACCAGGGCGCCCCGGCCCGCAGCGCCGCCCACCTCTCCATCCACCCGAACGCCTACCGCGACACGACACCGTGGCAGTACACGCTCGACGCGGGCGGCACGGCCACAGACTTCTTCAACATCGGTACGGGGTACGGCTCCGGCGCGTACGACCTCACGATGGTGGGCCCGAACCGCTTCCTGCGCCGCTTCAAGGGCGACGCCACGAAGGCGGGCAAGGCGATCGAGGTGGCGGCCCGGTATGCGGTCGAGCCCGGCACCGGCAAGCTTGCGGTCTATTTCAAGATGACCAACTCCGGTACTGCTGCGGCCCAGTTCACGATCACGTCGAACAACTACCGCACGGACGGCCCCTGGACGTACACCGTTCCCGCCGGCGGCTCGACCGAGGACTTCTTCAACGCCGTGGCGTACCAGAACGGCTGGTACGACTTCACGGTCACGTCGAGCACGGACTCGACGTGGTCCCGTCGCTACACGGGCCACATCGAGACCGGCGCGGCGTCCGTCAGCGGCTGAGGCTGCACCCCCGCATAAAGCACCACCCCTAGAAGCCGGGCACCTGGTCCCCGTTGAGGTACCAGAGCGCGGCCGTGTACCAGAGCACGCCGATCGCCAGGAAGAGCACGCCGCCGGCCACCGGGAGCGCCCAGCCCGGCAGCCGGCGGCTGCGCACGACGAGCACCTTGGCGACGAACGCGCCGTAGAGGGCGCACCCCGTGACGGAGTGCAGCGCGGTCCGGGTGGTCAGGAACGACACCCCGTACGCGGTGATGCAGTGGTAGGCGATGGGGGCGGACAGGAGGAACGCGACATACCCGATGGTTCGGTGGGCGAGGCGGACCGGGTGGGGCGCCGCGCTGACGCGCGGAATTCGTCCGTACATCCACAGCGCCAGCAGGACCTGGGCGACGGCGAGGCCCATGAGCGCGCTGCCGAGCCGGGCCTTGAGTTCGTTGGCGTCGGGGCCGCGCCGGCCGAACAGGGCCGCGGTGTAGTCGGGGGTGTGCGTCCGGCCGAACGCGTAGAGGCCGCCGAAGACCGCGGCCACGAGGAGGGCCCCGGCCAGGAGCGGCAGGACCCGCGCGCCGGGGCGGGGCATCGGCGATTCGTCACCGCGACGCGTCACTGTGTCTCCATCCTCCAGTGGCGGGCGGCCTGCCTCGCACGGCACGCCTGGCCTCACTACGAAGGTGACACGCCGGGGATGTCAACGCACCTCACAGGCGCGCTCCACGATCGTGGAGCGGGCCGGCCCGGACGGACCGCGGGTCCTGGAAGTCGATCAGGCAAGGCAGGAGCGCGTTTCCGGCCCCACCAGGGGAAGCCGAGACTCCGGATCGACTGGCGGCCGATTCTGATCATTTCTGACCGTTTCCCGCGAGAGGGTGTGGCCACCAGCGACGACACGGCAAGATGGGCCCGTGGTAGGCAATCTCCCCGTCATGACGACGAGCTTCGTCGGCCGCGACAGCGAACTCGCCGCTGTCGGACAGGCATTGAAAATGAACCGCCTGGTCACCCTCACCGGCAGTGGCGGTGTGGGAAAGAGCCGGCTCGCGCTGCGCGCCGCCGAGGAGGTACGGGACGAATACGCGGACGGGGTGTGGTGGGCGGATCTGTCCCACCTCTACGACGACCGGTTGTTCACCGCCACCGTCTCCGACGCGCTCGGCCTCCTGGACCACAATCCGCGCCACCCCATCGAGGCCCTGAGCGAGTGGCTGGCCGGCCGGCGCGTGCTCCTCGTCCTCGACTGCTGCGAGCGCGTCCTGAACGCGTGCTGGGAGCTGGTCACCGAACTCCTCACCGCCGCCCCGAACCTGACGGTCCTCGCGACCAGCAGACAGCCCCTCTCCGTGTACGGCGAGCACTGCGTCGAGGTGTCTCCGCTGTCCACGGGCGAGGACGAGGACGGTGACGACGAGGCGGTCCGGCTCTTCCGCGAGCGGTGCGCCACCGACGCGCCCGACGTCCCCATCGACTCCCCCGAAGCCGGCGAGATCATCGCCCGTATCTGCCGCCGTCTCGAAGGCATCCCCCTCGCCGTCGAGCTGGCCTGCGCGCGGCTGCGCGAGAACAGCCTCACCGAGATCGAGGAGCGGCTGACCTCGCGCCTCGACACCCTCGTCGACGAGACCATCTGGCCCAAGCGCCACCGGGCCCTGCGCACCGCCATCGGCTGGAGCCACGAGCTCTGCGCGCCGCTGGAGCGCCTCGTCTGGGCCAGGCTCTCCGTCTTCCACGGCCCCGTGGACGAGGTCGACGCCCGCTCCGTGTGCGCCGGCGGCCCCCTGCACCCCGACGACATCCCGATGATCCTCGAACGGCTCGCCAACCAGTCGGTCCTCCAGCGGGACGGGTACCGCTACCGGATGCTCGACACCGTGCGCGAGTACGGGGAGCTGTGGCTGAAGGAGCTGGGCGAGCAGCAGATCCTGGCCGAGCGTCACGCCGCCCACTTCGCCGACATCGTCGGACGGGCCGAGTCCGGCTGGCTCAGCGACCAGCAGGTCGCCTGGTACAGCCGGATCTCCGACAGCCACGCCGACGTACGCGCCGCGCTCGACCTCCTCTTCGTCGAGGACGTGGACAGGGCCGTGGAGATGGCCGGGCGCACGGGCCTGTTCTGGCCCTGCTGCGGACACCTCTACGAGTCCCGGGACTACCTGGAGCGCGCGCTCGCCCTCGACACCCCCGAAGGCCCGTCCCGTACGCGGGCGCTGTGGGCGCTCGGGATCACGCTGACCCTCCAGGGCGACCACCAGACCGCCCTGCGCGTCGGCGAGGAGTGCGCGCTCGCCGCCCAGCGGGACGGCTCTCCCCAGTCGATCCTCTTCGCGGCCCACACGCTCGGTCTCACCCACCTCATGACCGGGAACCCGCAGGACGCGTACGACGTGAGCGAGCACGCTCTCAGCACGTGTGCCACCGACCCGCCGACCGGCGCCCCGCAGCTGTGCTGCCTGGTCATCAGAACCTTCGCCCTCTCCGCACTCGGCCGCCTCGACGAGGCGCTGGACAAGGCGACCAGCCTGCGCAAGCTCAGCCACGAGTACGGCGAGCACTGGGCGCGCGCCTACGCGGACCACCAGCTCGCGTTCATAAACCTCCTCCAGGGCCGCCCCCACGAGGCCGAGATCCACGCCCGCGCGATGCTGGAGAGCAAGCACAACCTCAACGACAACCTGGGCATCGCCCTCGGCCTCGACCTCCTCACGGGGGCCAACGCGGCGCAGGGTCACGGAGTCGAGGCGGCCCGCACCTCCGGTACCGGCCACGCCTACTGGCGGATGCTCGGCCACCCGAACCGCGGCACGCCGGAGCTGTCCGAGATCCGCGACCAGTGGGAGCAGCTGGCGCGCGCGTCAGCCGGGGACAACGCCTACGAGACGGCGTACCACCGGGCTCTGACCGACGACGCCGAACAGGGGCTCGCGCTGGCGCTCCAGGGGCACCCCGGCCTCTGAGACCGTGAGTGTGCCGCCGCTCGTCGCGCCCCCGGACCACCGGTCCGGGGGCGCGTCCCGTCCTCCGACACGAGTACCCGCAGGCTCGAACGGAGGCACGGTCCGCCATACGCTCACGCCGTGTTCAACATGCCGGGTCTACTCAAACGCCTGTTGATCGGCCGCGCCATGCGCAGCGAGGAGCTGCACGAGACGCTGCTCCCCAAGCGCCTTGCCCTGCCGATCTTCGCCTCCGACCCGCTCTCGTCGGTGGCGTACGCGACGCAGGAGATCCTGCTCGTGCTCACGCTCGGCGGACTCTCGTATCTGCACTTCACCCCGTGGATCGCCGCCGCGGTGGTGACGCTGATGACGGTGGTCGTGCTCTCGTACCGGCAGGTCGTGTACGCGTATCCGAGCGGCGGTGGCTCGTACGAGGTGGTGTCGACCAACCTGGGCCCGTCGGCCGGGCTCGTGGTCGCCGCGTCGCTGCTGGTCGACTACGTGATGACGGTGACGGTCTCCGTCGCGTCCGGCGTGGACAACATCATCTCGGCGCTCCCGGCGCTCGCCGAGTACCGCGTCCTGATGGCCGTCGGCTTCGTCGCGATTCTGACGGCGATGAACCTGCGCGGCGTCCGCGAGTCGGGCCGCGCCTTCGCCGCCCCCACGTACCTCTTCATCGGCGGCGTACTGATCATGGTCATCACGGGTCTGATCCGTTACGTCGTCGGGGCCGCGCCGGTGGCCGAGAGCGCCGCGTACGGCATCGTGCCCCGGCCCGGCGACGCGCATCTCATGGGTCTGGCCCTGGTCATGCTGGTGCTGCGGTCGTTCTCCTCGGGGTGTACCGCCCTCACGGGGGTGGAGGCGATCTCCAACGGAGTGCCGGCGTTCCGTAAGCCCAAGTCGACGAACGCCGCGACCACTCTCGCGGCCATGGGCCTCATCGCGATCGTCATGTTCGTCGGCGTGACGGCGCTCGCGCTGATCTCGAAGGTGCATCTCACCGACGACCCCTGCCGGCTGACCGGTCTCGGCCAGAGTTGCACGAGCTACACGCAGCGCACGGTCATCGCACAGGTGGCGGCCGCCGTGTTCGGCGGGGAGCACAGCGTCGGGTTCTACTTCGTCCAGGCCGCGACCGCCCTCGTCCTGATCCTGGCCGCGAACACCGCGTTCAACGGCTTCCCGATGCTGGCGTCGATCCTGTCCAGGGACCGTTATCTGCCGCACCAGTTGCACAACCGGGGCGACCGGCTCGCGTTCTCGAACGGCATCCTCGCCCTGGCCTTGTTCTCGGCCGCACTGCTGTGGGGCTACAAGGCGAACGTCACCAGCCTCATCCACCTCTACATCCTCGGTGTGTTCACCTCGTTCACCCTCTCGCAGCTGGGCATGGTCCGGCACTGGAACGGGGAGCTGCGGACCGAGCGCGACCCGGCGCTGCGCCGCCGCCATCATTCGGCCCGCGCCATCAACACCGTCGGCGGGTTTGTCACCGGCCTCGTCCTGGTGATCGTGCTCGCCACCAAGTTCACCCAGGGCGCGTGGCTGGCCGTGCTCGCGGCGACGGTGCTGTGGGTGATGATGCGGGGCATCCACCGCCACTACGACACGACGTCGGCAGAGCTGGCCGTGGAAGATCCCGCCGCCGAACTCACGTCACCGCCAAGGGTGTTGGCGGTCGTCCTGGTCTCGACGCTGCACAAGCCCACGATGCGCGCCCTCGCTTACGCGCGGGCCGCTCACCCCAACCATCTGGAGGCGCTGACGGTCTCCGTCGACCACGACGAGACCGCCGCGCTGCGCGAGCGCTGGGACGAGTACGGGGTCGACGTACCGCTCAAGGTGGTCGACTCCCCGTACCGCGAAGTGACACGGCCCGTCCTCGAGTACGTGCGCGCCATCCGCCGCGAGAGCCCGCGCGACATCGTCGCGGTGTTCATCCCCGAGTACGTCGTCGGCCACTGGTGGGAGAACCTGCTGCACAACCAGTCCGCGCTCTGGCTCAAGAGCCGGCTGCTGTTCACGCCGGGGGTGATGGTGACGAGCGTGCCGTGGCAGCTGACGTCGTCTGCGCGCGCGGCCCGTCCGGTCGGGCGCGCGCCGGGTTGGGTACGGCGGGGCGAGCCCCGGGGGCCCGGCTCGAACAACTCGTCCGGGCCCAGAAACGACGGACCAACTCGCTCTTCACGAAGGTGACTTGTGCCCGGCTTACGCATCAGGCCGGAACCAGGTGCCCGCACCCGGTTCCGGCCTGATCAAGCGTCAGCTACTACGCGCCGCTCGCCTTGAGCATGTCCTCGCGCTCGACGATCTTCACGCGCTCGCGGCCCTCGGGCTCGCCCAGCGCCTTCTCCGCGGCGTCGAGGCGGTACCAGCCGTCCCACGTGGTGAAGCGGATGTTCCGCTCGCCGAGGAACGCCTCGACGGCCTCCGGCTCGGGCGCGGCGGGCGTGTGCAGACGGCCGTTCGCGTGGTCGTCCAGGAGGTTCGCGACCGTCTCGTTGGCGTCACCCTTGGTGTGCCCGATGAGCCCGATGGGCCCACGCCGGATCCAGCCGGTGACGTACGTCGACTGCAGGTGCTCGCCGGAGTCCTCGATCACGCGGCCACCCTCGTCCGGGACGGTGCCGGACGCGATGTCCCAGGGCAGCTTGGGCAGTTCGTCGGAGAGGTAGCCGACGGCGCGGTAGACGGCCGTGACGTCCCAGTCCTTGAACTCGCCGGTGCCCTTGACGTTCCCGGTGCCGTCGAGGGCGGTGCGCTCGGTGCGCAGGCCGACGACCTCGCCGTTCTCGCCGAGGATCTCGGCGGGCGACTCGAAGAAGTGCAGGAACAGCTTGTGGGGGCGGTCGCCGGCGTCGCGGATCGCCCAGTTCTCGAGCGTCTTGGCGACCATGTCGGCCTGCTTGTTCGAGCGCCGGGTCGCGATCGAGCCGTCGTCGTAGTCGATGTCCTCGGGGTCGACGATGACCTCGATGTTCGGCGAGTGGTCGAGCTCGCGCAGCTCCATCGGGCTGAACTTCGCCTGCGCCGGACCACGGCGGCCGAAGACGTGGACCTCCAGGGCCTTGTTCGCCTTGAGGCCGTCGTGGACGTTCGGCGGGATCTCCGTGGGCAGCAGCTCGTCCGCGGTCTTGGCGAGGATGCGGGCCACGTCGAGGGCGACGTTGCCGACGCCGAGCACCGCGACCTTCTCGGCCTCCAGCGGCCAGGTGCGCGGGACGTCCGGGTGGCCGTCGTACCAGGAGACGAAGTCGGCCGCGCCGTACGAACCGTCGAGGCCGATGCCCGGTATGTCGAGCGCGCGGTCGGCCGTGGCGCCGGTGGAGAAGATCACCGCGTCGTAGAAGGCGCGCAGGTCGTCCAGGCTGATGTCACCCGGGTAGTCGACGTTGCCGAAGAGGCGGACCTGCGGCTTGTCGAGGACCTGGTGCAGGGCGGTGATGATGCCCTTGATCCGGGGGTGGTCGGGGGCGACGCCGTACCGGATCAGACCGAAGGGGGCGGGCATCCGCTCGAAGATGTCGATGGACACACCAGGGTCTTCGGCCACCGCGGATTTCAGCAGCGCGTCAGCAGCGTAGATACCGGCGGGGCCGGCACCCACGACGGCTACCCGCAGAGGGCGAGACATGTTCAGGTTCCCTTCGTGGCTGGTCACTCGACGGCAACCCTAAGCTAAGGCAAGCCTTAGTCAGTAGTCGGGCTGGACCTATGACGCCATAAGGCCAACTTATGGGTGGTCATGGGTGAGCCTTATGACTGGTGCCGGCACTTCGAAGGGATCCACGCCCGGCCCGCGAACAAGGGCCGGAAATCGTCAGTGGTCGGAGTAGCTGAAGTCCCCCACCGTCCAGGCGCTCACGTCATCGATCGCGACGCGGTACATGCCGCCCGTCTCGGGGATTCCGACGGTGCCCTGAAGGATGCGGGCCACGTGGAAGTGCAGGTGGGTGGGTACGGCGCGGCCGCCGGACTCGTCGCCTTTCCCGTCGCCGGTGAAGATCCCCGAGAAGGAGCCGAGGCGTTCGGAGTCCGTCAGGACCTCCGAGACCCGCTTCCGCCACACGGCCTCCGGAGCGAGGCGTCCGGTGATCACGGCGCCGCTGGTGATCACCGTCAGGGACATCTGATTACTCTGCCCGGACTCCACCATGCCGGCGATGTCGACGAGCAGTTCGTCAGGGTTCGACATGGCAGGGGATTGTAATCGGCGCGGCCGCCCGGACGGGCCCGACGCCTCAATTCTCTCCGCCTGTTGGCCCCTTCGTATTCACCGGCACCGACGCCCAAAGGCCGCCCACACCTGGTCAGGGGCGGGGCCACGGGCGGCCCGCGAGCCGCTCGATGTCCATGTTGAAGCGCCTCAGATAGGCGGTGAAGGCGGCGATGTCGTCGTCCGCCCAGTCGGCCATGACCCGGTCCAGGCCGCCCACCATGAGTTCGCGCTCCTCGTCGAGGATGCGCGCGCCGTCGTCCGTGATCCGGAACTTACGGGCCATGCCGCCCTCGGGGTCCGGGATGCGTTCGACGAGCCCCGCACGCATCGCGGCGGCGGTCTGCCGGTTCAGCGTGGACGCGTCGAGCTCGAAGGCCTCGCTCAGCTCCCCGATGGACATGGGGCCCTGGATGCGGATGCGGCTCAGCAGGATGTAGGCACTGCGCTCCAGAGTGCCGTTCTTGGGCCGTCCTCCCTTGCGGTGGACGAGGCTGTGCCGACTGAGCAGCATCTGCTCGTACTCCAGATCGTGCGTGGGCCTGGCCATGCGCTTGCCGCCTCCTGCTGTCCTGCCGCGGCCACACGCCGCGCGTTCGCTCCACCCCCGGGCCATGCTCGCACAAGTGCATGCATCCACCACACAATGTGTGCTCTACATACGATGTGTACGATGCACAGCAATTTTCGCAGACGCGCCGCGTTCGCACACAACACCTAGAGGAGTCCCCTGATGGACGCCCCCCAGCCGACGAACCGCGCCGGTGGCGTGGTCGCCACGCTGGCCTTCGCCGGCACCACCGCCGCGGTCATGCAGACCCTGGTCACCCCGCTCATCGCGGAACTCCCCCAGATCCTCCACACGACGTCGTCGAACTCCGCCTGGGTCATCACCGTGACCCTGCTCGTCGGTGCCGTCTGCGTGCCGGTGACCGGACGCCTCGGTGACCTCGTCGGCAAGCGGCGCATGTTGCTGGCGTGCTCCGTGCCGCTCATGGCGGGTTCCGTCGTGTGCGCGCTCGCGTCCTCCGTCGTACCCATGATCGTGGGCCGCGGCCTGCAGGGCATGGGGATGGGCATGGTGCCGCTGGGCATCGCGCTGCTGCGGGACGTGGTGGCCAAGGAGAAGCTCAGCTCCTCGATCGCCCTGGTCAGCGCGTCCATGGGCATCGGCGGCGGCCTCGGCCTGCCCATCGCGGCCGCGGTGGCCCAGTACGCCGACTGGCGTGTGCTGTTCTGGGCCTCGGCCGTGCTCGCCGTGGTCATCGCCGTACTGATCTGGTTCGTGATCCCCGACGTCCCGGCCAGCGCCAAGGGCCAGCGCTTCGACGCGGTCGGCGCGATCGGCCTCGGCGTGGGCCTCGTCTGCCTGCTGCTCGCGGTGTCCAAGGGAGCCGAGTGGGGCTGGGGTTCGGCGACGACGCTCATACTCTTCGCCGCCGCCGTGCTCGTCCTGCTCGGCTGGGGCTGGTGGGAGATGCGCACCCGTGACCCGCTGATCGACCTGCGGACCACCGCCCGCCCGCGCGTGCTCTTCACGAACATCGCCTCGGTCTTCGTCGGCTTCGGCATGTACGCGACCATGCTCGTCCTGCCGCAGCTCCTGCAGTTCCCCGAGGCCACCGGCTACGGCCTGGGCCAGTCGATGCTCGCGGCCGGCCTGTGGATGGCGCCCGGCGGCATCATGATGATGATCGTCTCCCCGCTCGGCGGGAAGCTCACCGACGCCCGCGGCCCGAAGTTCACGCTCGTCTGCGGCATCCTCGTGATCGCCGCCGGATACGGCCTCGCGCTCGCCCTGATGGGGTCCGCCCCCGGCCTCATGGCCGTCTGCATGATCACCAGCAGCGGTGTCGGTCTCGCCTACGGTTCCATGCCCGCGCTCATCATGGGTTCGGTTCCCCTCTCGGAGACCGCCGCCGCCAACGGCTTCAACACGCTGATGCGCTCCCTCGGCACGTCGACCGGCGCCGCGGTGATCGGCGTGATCCTCTCGCAGATGACGACCACCATGGGCGGCTACACCTTCCCGTCCGAGGACGGGTTCCGTACCGCGCTGATGGTCGGCGGCGGCGTCGCCATCGTGGCCGCGGTGATCGCGGCGGTCATCCCGGCCGCGCGCGCCACGGCCGTCGAAGGCGGAGCCGGCGCGACGGCCGCTCCGGCCGAGGTCAAGGCGTAGCCGGACCGGTTCCGAACGGTTCCGGACGTGCCGAGGTCGAGGCGTAGCCGGACCGTTCGGGTTCGGTTTTGAACGTCCCTTACGGGACCGAACGGGACCGAGCCGTGCCGATGTCGTCATCGCCGGTGAGCAGAGGTTTTCGTCTTCGTTTCGCGCGGGTGTGGTCGTGTTCGATTCGTTGTGGGCGAACCCACGCGGGCGCCCAATGGCCTAGCGTGGCTCCACAGTTCGAGCCCGGCCCGCCCCACGTTCGATGCTCACCTTCTGCGATTGCGACGTGATCACCGTATGCACCACCGCCCCAACGCCCCCCACAGCGCGCCGTCCCAGGGCGAGCTCGCCCTGCAGGCGCACCTCGGTACGAGCGAGCGTGCGGCCGAATTCTACGACCGTCAGGTGCAGCCCCGGCTGAGGCCGGCGATGAGCGAGTTCATCGGCCGGCAGAGCATGGTGTTCCTGTCCACGGCGGACGGGCGCGGCAACTGCGATGCCAGCTTCCGGGCGGGGCCGCCCGGGTTCGTCTCGGTCCTCGACGAACTCCACCTGGCCTACCCGGAGTACCGGGGCAACGGAGTGATGGCCAGCGCGGGCAACATCAACGAGAACCCCCATGTGGGGATGCTCTTCGTCGACTTCACCCACGACCACATAGGCCTGCACGTCAACGGATCGGCCCGGCTGGTCACCGACCAGGAGCTGCGGGCGTCCTGCCCGGCGCTCCCCCAGGACACGGCCCCCGGGCGGCAGGCCGAGTTCTGGATCCAGATCACGGTCCACGAGGCGTACGTGCACTGCTCCAAGCACATCCCCCACCTCGAACCGGCGCACCAGCCGAACCGGCGCTCCACGGGGCGCCCCAAGGACCCCGACTACTTCACGGAGCCTCAGCCCGAGCAGGAGCAGTACGCTCCCTCGCAGCCGCTGCCCCGCCAGCGACCGCGGCCTTCAGCGCACGCCTATCTGACGCAGGAATGACTGTCTGACGCAGGAATGACTGTCTGACGCAGGAATGACGCGGGAACAGAGCTTGTTTCCCCGCTCCGCTCCGCGCGGCCGGGCCCGGCGACGAAGGAGAGAGCGTGCTCGTACGGAACGACGATCCGCGATCGGCACTCGTGGTGCGCCACGGCGCCGGGTCGCCCCGGGCCGCGGTGCTCCTGCTGCACGGCGGTCGCGAGGAGGGCGTCGGGTCGGTGCCGCAGTGGAATCCCGCCCGTGCGCGGATGCGTCCGTTCGCCCGCGCCGTCGAGCGGGCGTGCGCCGGCCACGACGTCCTTGTGGGGAGCGTCCGCTATCGCTGCCGGGGCTGGAACGGTGACCGCGAGGACCCGCTCCGGGACACCCTGAGTGCGTTGGACGACCTGGCTCTGCGCTTCGGGGACGTGCCGACCGTGCTCGTCGGTCACTCGATGGGCGGCCGGGCGGCGTTGCGCGCCGGCGGGCATCGGCTCGTCCGAGGGGTGGTGGGGCTCGCGCCCTGGTGTCCGGAGGGTGAGCCGGTGACCCAGCTGCGCGGCCGGAGCGTGGTGCTCCTGCACGGCGACAGGGACCGCACCTGCGACCCCCGGGACACGCTCGACTTCGCCGCGCGAGCTGCGGCCGAGGACGCCCGGACCTGCACGCTGCTGCTGCCGGGCGGCGATCACGCGATGCTGCGGCATGCCGATTCCTGGCACCGGCAGACGGGCCGGGTCGTGAGCGGCCTGCTGGGGTTCGCCCCGCTCCCCACGAGGGTCGCCGACCGTCTGGCCGTCGACGACCGCGTGGCATGAGCGGCGGGGCATCGCTCGGGTGTGCGGACGTGCCTCCGTACGGGCGACAGTGAATCCTTTCGGCTTCTGTCGACCGCGTGACCGGCGAACGCATGGGTGAAGCTGCCAGGGCCCGATCTCCCCGTACCGAATGAACGAGGCCCTTCATGCGCCGTAGCACCACCGTCGCCGCTTCCTTCGCCGCCTTCGCTCTCGCGCTGGCCCTGCCGGCGTCCGCCCAGGCCGCGACCGGCGGCTTCTCCTACAAGTTCGTCGGCATGGACGGCACCGCGCGGTCGGTCACCCTGAACGACCTGCCGAGCCGTCAGTGCGTGACCCTGCCGGAGGCCGCGGACCCGAACTCCTCCGAGCCCGCCTTCGCGCCGCACAACGACACGGACGAGTACGCCGTCGTCTTCACGGGCCCCGACTGCGAGGGGGCCTCGTGGACGCTTCGTCCGCACGGCCGTCCGGCGACCGACTTCCTGAAGCTGCGCTCCGTGTTCCTGACCTCGCCGCAGGGCTGACCTGTACTGAATCCATGACCGAGGGCGGCGAGCAGTAGCTCGCCGCCCTTCCGCGTCAGTCGATCTCGACTTCGATCGAGTGCCAGCCGGTCGCGCCCGACGGGACGGGACCCGTGCGTTTCGCCGGCTGGGTCCGGCCCGTGTCGTCGGTCGCGCGGACCGTGAGGTGGTGCTTGCCGTGGGTCGCCTGCCACTGGTACGACCACTGGCGCCAGGTGTCGCTGGTGTCGACGGCTGCGAGCGTGGCCTGCTGCCACGGCCCGTCGTCCACGCGGACCTCCACCTTCTCGATCCCGCGATGCTGCGCCCAGGCCACCCCGGCGACCATGACCGTGCCGGCCTTGCGATGGTCGAAGGACTTCGGGGTGTCGATACGGGACTGCGTCTTGATGGGCGCCCGCTGGGCCCAGCCCCGCTGGACCCAGTACGCGTCGTAGGCGTCGAAGGTGGTCAGTTCGATGTCCTTGATCCACTTGCAGGCCGACACATAGCCGTACAGACCGGGGACGAGCATCCGTACGGGGAAGCCGTGCTTGAACGGGAGTGGCTGACCGTTCATCCCGAGGGCCAGCATCGCGTCCCGCCCGTCCATGACGTCCTCTACGGGGCTGCCGATCGTCATGCCGTCGACGGACCGCGCGACCAGCTGGTTCGCCGGGCCGCCCTTCGACGGCGGCCGGACACCGCTCTCGGCGAGCAGCGGCGCGAGGGGTACGCCGATCCAGCGGGCGTTGCCCACGAGGGATCCGCCCACCTCGTTCGACACGCAGGTCATCGTGATGTCGCGCTCGATGAGCGGCCTGCGCAGGAGGTCGTCGAAGGTGAGTGTGACGGGGCGGGTGACGCCCTTGCCGTGGATCTTCAGGCGCCATTGCGCGGCGTCCAGCATCGGCACCACGAGAGCCGTGTCGATGCGGTAGAAGGACTTGTTCGGCGTGATGAACGAGCTGATGCCGGGGATCCGGAGCTGGGAGTTGGCCGGTGTGGGCCTGGCCGGAGAGGCGGGTGCGGGCAGTTTGACGCCGTCGCGTGAGGACACGGCGTTCTGCTGCTGGAGGCCGCCGGAGGAACGGGCCAGGAGGCTCGCGCCCGTCGAGATCACGGCCGCGCCCACCGCGACCTTGACGAATCCGCGCCGGTCCCAGTCAGGATCCCCGAGGGCCGGGGTCGCCGCCCGGCCGGTGAGCGCGTACAGGAGCCAGGCGCCGATCAGCGCGCCGATCACGGACGGCAGCGCGTCGACGGGGCTCGTGGAGCCGGGGCGCGTGGTCGCCGCCAGCGCGCCGAGCGCCCCGAACAGCAGGACACCGGCGGACCCGGCGCGGCGGTGACGGGACGCCACGACGCCGAGGATCATCGCGAGGAGTGCGAGGACCACGAGGATGCCGAGCTGGAGCACCAGCTTGTCGTGCGTGCCGAAGTGCCGGATCGCCCAGTCCTTGAGCCAGCCGGGCGTACGGTCGATGGTCGCGCCGCCGACGGCCACGACGGGGCTCGCCTCGGGGCGGTAGACGGTGGCCGCCAACTGGGCGACAGCCACGGCCGCGTACCCGGCGAGCAGTCCACTCAGCGCGCCGAGGTGTCTGAGGCGCCGCGTACGGCGCCGTTCCGGGGTGTCGCGGCTCTCGCCCGCTCCAGAAATGGGGCACCCCTCCTCGCGGCAGGCCGCCGCACCCTTGAGCTTCGTCAGCCCGACCATGCTGGGGGCGACGCGGCGCGGGTTCAAGCGGACATGCACGAGCGTACGGGGGCAAAACGCTTGGCGGAACGGGGGTGCCGTTTTCAGGTGACCAGTTTTTGGGTGACCGGCGTTGCCGGGTGACCGGCTTTCCCGGTTGACCGGAATTGCTGGGTGACCGGATTTCTCAGGTGGCCGGCGTGGGCAGGCCGTTCGTCACTCCTTGGCCGACCGGCGGGCGAGACCCGCCAGCAGGGACACCGCTTCCTCCGCCCGCTCGTGGGGGACGAAGAGGTGGTCGTGGTGGAAGCCGGCGACGACGTTGCAGCTCAGTTCCGCGGCGGCGAGTTCCTGGGCGACGGCCGCGGTCAGGCCCACGGCCTCAAGGGCGGAGTGGACGCGCAGGGTGATCCATCCGGCGACGTAGTCGTACGCGAGCCCCGACGCGTCGGCCTCCTCCTGCCGTACCACCAGCGTCAGTGCCTCCGGCTCGGCGACGGTGACGACGGGTGTGACGCCGGGCGGAACGGCGCCGTCGGCCGTGGTGAAGACGTAGCGTCCGGGATTCAGTTCCGGTCGCATACCGCTCAGCAGTTTCCTCAAGTCAGTCTCGCCACTCATGATCAACAGGTTAGTCGCGGCGCATGGGCGCCATGGCCCAGCGGACCAGTGACGTGACGCCCCGGCCGAGCGGGCGCACAGCGACGGTGTCGATCAACGCGACCCGGGGCAGGCGCAGTTCGGCCGCTGCCCAGGGTGGGAGCAGCGAGACCGCGTTCGCGGCGAGGACGCTGTACGGGAGGCGGGCGACCAGGGGCACGGGTGGGTTGAAGAGGAGGAAACGGGCGGCGGCGCGGGCCTCGGGGGTGGCGCGGAGTTCGCTCCGGTACGACGCGAACCGGGCGGTGAGCTCAGCGCAGTTCGTCGGCGGGTCCAGGACGCCGAGGGCGGCGGCGACCCGCGCCGCGTCTCCCACGTACTCGTCGTACTGGTACCGGGTCAGCGGACGGGCGCCGTACCGCTGATGCGCCCGCAGGAAGCTGTCGACCTCGGCGATGTGGACCCAGCCGAGCAGATGGGGGTCGGCGGCGCGATATCTCTCGCCCTCCGCGGTCACGCCACGCACGCGCGCGTGGATGCCCCGCACCTTGTCACAGGCCTGTTGTGCGCCGTCGGCGGGACCGTACGTGGTCATCGCCAGAAAGGTGCTCGTGCGCTGGAGCCTGCCCCAGGGGTCACCGCGGAAGCCGGAGTGGGCGGAGACGGCGGCCATGGCGAGCGGGTGGAGCGACTGGAGCAGGAGGGCCGAGATGCCGCCGATGAACATGGACGCGTCGCCGTGGACGGTGCGTATGGGGCGGTCGGGGCCGAACCAGCGGGGTCCCGGGGTGTCGTGGATGAGGGCACGGTTCCGCGGCCCCTCCGGGCCCGCGACCCGGGCGAAGAGCCCCTTGCCCAGCCGCTCCCGCACCCCGTCGTCGTCCGGTCCGGTCAGTCTCATGGCGTCGCGGCGTCTCCCTTCGGATTCGCGTGTCCAGCCTACTTTGCCGGGCGGTGGGCCGTTGTGTCCGTACGTGACGCGGCCGGGCCATCGCCCGGGTGGTGGCCCGGTGCGCGTAAGCGCGGCAGCGTGTGTCACATGTCCCGTCGCAGCAAGTCCTCGTACGTCTCGCGCCGCACCACCGTGCGGGCTTCGCCGTCGTGGCAGAAGACGACCGGGGGGCGGCGGGCGCCGTTGTAGTTGTTGGAGAGTGAGTAGCAGTAGGCGCCGGTGACCGGGACGGCGATCAGGTCGCCGACGGTCGGGGCGCGCAGCGGGACGTCGCGGATCAGGGTGTCGCCCGACTCGCAGTGGCGGCCGACCAGGTCGCAGGGCTCTCCCCCGCCGACGCGGGACGTGACCGTTGCCTCGAAGCGCTGGCCGTACAGCATCGGTTCGAGGTTGTCGCCCATGCCGCCGTCGACCGCGACCAGGGTGCGCGGACGGCCCCGCTTGACGGTGACCGCGCGGTAGAGGGTGAGGGCCGACTCGGCGACCAGGGAGCGTCCCGGCTCGATGATCAGGCGGGCGTTCGCGGGGAGGTGGGCGCGGGCCGCGTCGGTGAGGGTGCGTACGTACTCGTCGACCGTCGGCGCGTGATCGGCGTAGGTGTAGCGGACGCCGAGGCCGCCGCCGAGGTCGTACACCGCGTGCTCGCCCAGTTCGCCGAGGGAGGCGATCGCCTCGACGGCGCGTGCGAACGGTGTGGTGTCGAGGAGCTGCGAGCCGACGTGGACGTGCACGCCGTCGAGGCGCAGCCGCTCGCCGGCGCGGATGCGTTCGGCGGCGCGGACCGCGTCGGGCACGGAGAGGCCGAACTTGGAGCCGGCGTGGCCCGTCGCCATGGCCTCGTGGGTGTCGGCCTCGACGTCGGGGATGACGCGGATCAGGACGTGCTGCTCGCCGTCCGTGACGATCTTCTCCAGGCGGTCGATGTCGTCGAAGTTGTCGACGACGATCGTGCCCGCCCCGGCGCCGACGGCCATGGAGAGTTCCTCGTCGGTCTTGGCGTTGCCGTGGACGACGAGCCGGGCCGGGTCGGCGCCCGCGGCGAGCGCGGCCACCAGTTCCCCGCCGCCCGCGACATCCACCCCGAGCCCTTCCTCGGTCATCACGCGCACGACGGCCGTGCACGGGAAGGACTTCGACGCGAAGACCACTTGTCCGTTCGGCCAATGGCGTTGCAGCGCCTCGACGTACTCGCGCGCGCGGGCCCTGAGCGCACCTTCGTCGACGACGACGGCCGGGGTTCCGAAGCGCTCGGCGAGGTCGTCGAGACGGCACTCGCCGACGACGATCTCGCCGTCGGAGGCAAGACGCGTCCCCTTGGGGAAGAGTCCGACGAGGTCTTCGGTGGCGGTCGTGGTGCTCATGGGCGGCGGCTCCTGTCCTGGTCGATCTGCCTATCCTGACGGCTGCCCGTGTCGCGTTCAGACGCCGCGCCGCGTCACGGCCTGGCTCGACGCGACCGGCGACATCGCGAGCGCCGCGGCACATGTGCGGGTCCATCCGAACACCCTGCGCCACCGCCTGCGGCGCGTACGTGAACTCTTCGGACTGGACCTCAACGACCCCGAGGTGCGACTGGCCGCGTGGCTCGAACTCCGGGTCGCACAGCGGTAGTTGGGGCACACAATATGGCCGCGCCAAAAGGCAGTTGATATCCCTCACCGGGTTTCTTTTACGGCGTTCGGGTGTCGTCCCGGATCAGCCGCAACCGCAGAACCTCCCGCACACGTTCATGGTCTACACAGGATCCGCACACACGCAGAAACAGACGCGCCAAGAGACTGACCGACCGAACGTCGTGAGGAAGTGCCATGACCACTTTTGCCACCGTCCTGCCGACCACTTACTGGGATGCGGACGAGGACTGCCTGCTCCCCCTGCCCGACCCGGGCGAGCGCCTCGACCTGGAGGCGCCGGCCTCGCTGCTGACGTCCCGCGACCAGCACCGGCTCAGCCTGAACGCCACGCTCACCGCGGCCGGGATCCCGCCCCACCCCGACGACATGCGGGCCATCGACGAGCTCAGCGCTCTCGACGACAGGGTCGCGCTCGCCGTCCACCGCTGGCTCACCTCCCGCCCCCTGACCCTGCTCAGGTGACGCGCGGAAGGGCGGCGTCGACCGAGGCTGAGGCTCCGGTCTCCGCGAGGCGGCCGCATGGGCCGGTTGGCGCACCACGAAGGGCGCGCGGCACGGGGACATCTGATGCTGGGTCGGCCGGATCGGGTCACGCCGCCCGATGCCACCCCTCAGGAGGAACCCGTGCTGGCACCCCAGCGGACCCGCCGCCCCCGGCCGGGCCGACGCCTCTCCCTCGCCGCCCTCGCCGTCGCCGCCCTCGTCGGCGCGGTCCTGCCCGCACAGGCCGCCGGGACTCCTCCGGCACCCCGCGACAAGGCCCTCCAGCGGCAGCTGGACCAGCTCGTCGCCAGGTCCGACGGCCCGCCCGGCGTCATCGCCCTGCTCCGCGACGGTCACCGGACCGTGGTGTACCGCGCCGGCGTCGCGGACACGGAGACGCGCCGGCCACCGAACCCGTACGACCACATGCGTCTCGCGAGCGTGTCCAAGGCGTACAGCGGGGCCGTGGCTCTGAGCCTCGTGGACCGACGGCGGCTGCGGCTCGACGAGACCATCGGCGAGCGGCTCGCCACGCTGTCGGCGGCCTGGCACCACGTAACCCTGCGGCAGTTGCTGAACCACACCAGTGGGCTGCCCGACTACTCGCGTGCGCCGGAGTTCCTCAAGATCGTGATCGCGGACCCGCACCACCGGTTCGACTCACGCAAGCTGCTCGACTTCGTCGCAGACAAGGTCCTCGCCTTCAAGCCCGGTTCGCAGTACGCGTACTCGAACTCCGACAACATCGCCGTGGCCCTGATGGCCGAGGCGGCGACCGGCCTCCGCTACGAGCGGCTGCTCGAACGTCTCGTGTACGAGCCCCTCCGCCTCCGGCACACGAGCCTTCCCCAGGGCTTCCGGCTGCCCGGACCGGCGCTGCACGGCTACGACGTCTCGCCGACGGAACCGCCGGTGGACGTGAGTGAGCTCCTGAGCGGTTCCGGGGTCTGGGCCTCGGGTGCGGCGGTGGCCACGTCCAACGACCTGACCAGGTTCATCCGGGGGTACGCGGGCGGGCGGCTCCTGTCCGAGCGGACACGTGACCAGCAACTGCGGTTCGTGCCGGGCGCCTCCGAGCCGGCCGGGCCCGGCACCAACGCGGCCGGGCTCGCGATCTTCCGCTACCGGACCCGCTGCGGCACGGTGTACGGCCACACGGGCAACACCCCCGGCTACACGCAGCTCGCGGCCGCGACCGCGGACGGCAAGCGGTCTCCGACCTTCTCGATCAGCACCCAGACCAGCAAGGACGTCAGGCCCGCGCTGCTGGCCAGGGTCCGCGCCGTCCAGGAGAACTTCGTGTGCGCCCTGCTCCGGCGCTGACCGCCCACGCTGTCCGGTGCCGACGCCCCCGCGAGGGCGCACCCGGAACCGTCAGCGCCGCAGGCCCGTCTCCGCCACCCGCTCGGCGATCGCGTTCACCTCGTCCTGGGGAAGCCCCGCCTCGCACACGATGGTCACGACACGACCGTCGGCCAGTGTGGCCCGCCGCACCCCGACGCCCAGCCGCACGGACGGCTCCCGGCGCGGTTCCGACTCACGATCCTGCTCGGCCATGCGGGCTCCCAACCCTCGACGGGCGTCCACGGTAAACACAGCCGGGAACGGGGACCGTGACAGCCACACAGGCGCGTCACACAAAGGAGCCCGCACGATCCACGCGGACGGAGCACCCGCGCCGGACGGTGTCAGGACGCCGGGCGCACACCCGCGACGACGGTGGTGGCGGAGAGCATGAAGACGTCCGGGCGCCGCATGATGCCTTCGGGCGCCGTGGGGTCGACCAGCACGTCGAGGGTCTTGATGTCGTCCGCGTCCAGGAGCTCGCTCATCACGTCGCGCATACGGGTCAGGTGATCCCGCAGGAAGGCGCGGGCCGCGGGGTCGAGCGGCGCCGGCAGGTCGACCAGGTACGTGAAGGCGGTGACCTCGGTGAGCCCGGCGCGGCTCATCATCGCGGGCCAGTCCTCGACCGTGCCGACGCTGCCGGGCAGTTCGGACCTCATGATCTCGAACCAGTCCTCGTGCACGACGTCGAGACGCGCCTGGAGGCCGGGCCTGCCGAGGCCGAAGTCGCGCGGCAGGAAACGCATGGGGAGTCCGCCCTCGGCGACGGCGAGCACGCCGCCGGGGCGCAGCGTGCCGGCGAGCGCGTCGAGCGCGCCCTGCTGGTCGCCGAGGTGGTGGACGGCCTGCTTGCTCCAGATCAGGTCGGCCTCGCCGAGACCGGGGAGCCCGTTCTCGTCGGCCTCCAGGTCTCCGGGCAGTTCCGCGTGGCGGACGGTGACCCGGCCGCCGAGTCCGGTGCGTTCGGCGCGGGCGAGGGCGCGGTCGAGGAGTGCGGGGGCGCCGTCGACGGCGACGGCCTCGGCGTCCGGGAAGGCTTCGGCGAGCGCGCAGGTCATGACGCCGGGTCCGCTGCCGATGTCGAGGACGCGGCGGACGGACGTACCGGATCCGAAGAGTCCGCCGAGCCGGGCCGCGACCTGGCGCAGGGCGGGGAGGTGGAGGTCGCCGTTCTCCTCCAGCATGTCCGCCATGGCACCCCAGTCGATGTCGCCGTGGTCATGACTGTGACCGTGGCCGTGCTTCTGGCCATGGCCATCGCCGTGCCCGTGTCCATGACGGTGCCCGGATCCGTCGCCGTGGCCGTGGCCATGACCGGAGCCGTGCCCCTGCCCGGATCCATCGCCGTGGCTCTGCTCGGAACTGCTGTGTGTGCTCATGGGCTGGAGCGTGCACCCACCCGGCACCGATGGCAATCTGTGTTGCCATTTCCGGGACAGCGGGGTGAAATGCCCGCGTGGACGACAAGGACGAAGCAGAGCCCTACCGCGCGGTCCTCGACGAGGTCGGCCCCCGGCTGCGACGGCTGCGCGACCAGCGCGGCCTGACCCTCACGGCACTCTCGGACGCCACCGGCATCTCCAAGAGCACCCTGTCCCGGCTCGAGTCCGGACAGCGCCGCCCGAGCCTCGAACTGCTGCTGCCGCTGGCCGGCGCGTACGGCGTCCCCCTGGACGAGCTGGTCGGCGCTCCCGAGGTGGGCGATCCCCGGGTCAGGCTTTCGCCCCGCCCGATGCCGGACGGCGGCACGTTCGTCCCGCTCACCCGCACTCCCGGCCCGCTCCAGGCGTACAAGCTCGTCATCACCGACCGGGGCCGCGAGCCCGATCCGCGTACGCACGAGGGTTACGAGTGGCTGTACGTGCTGGACGGGCGGCTCCGGCTCGTGCTCGCCGAGCACGATCTGGTTCTCGGCCCGGGTGAGGCCGCCGAGTTCGACACCCGGGTCCCCCACTGGTTCACCAGCGCGGACGGGCGGCCCGTCGAACTCCTCAGCCTTTTCGGGCGGCAGGGAGAGCGCATCCACGTGCGCGCCAAGCCGAGCGCCGGACCCCGGTGACCCGCACGTAAAAAAAGCCCGGGTCGGAGACCCGACGTGTCGCCATTTGGCATCAACCGGGCATCTCGTCGCGCCGCCTTCGGCAGAACGACCCTCAAACGACCCCGGGCATGTGGTGAAAACAGGCCTCCGGATGGTCACCGTAGAGACAGGTCCTCCTCCGAACTGCGGCAACGCTTCCAGGAACGGGGACCGAACGGCTGTTCCGGCAGTGGTCACACCCGTGGTCCACGAGCATGTGCCGGTCCGACTACGGGAGTGAGTGTGAGGCGAATCGTGATCCAGGTGCGCGCCGGCGACGCGAATGTCCGCGCCGTGCGCACAGGCACGCCCCGTCCCGCTCCCGCCGGGTTCCTCTTTTCCTGGAGACCCTCCGGATGAGAGGCCTGCGGCGGGTGGCCGCGATCAGCCAGTCATGGGCGAACACCCTGTTCACCCCCTGACCGACGGGCCGTCGGCCGGCTCCGCCGCGTGGTGCGGCGGGCCGGACCGCGAGCGCCCGTGCGCATTTCCACGTCTTCCTGTTCCTCGATTTCGTATGTCCACCCAAGGGCCGCCCCACTACCGCGCGCCGATCGGGTGCCGGGCCGGGATCAGAGCGGCTTGTGTGTAAGAAAGGGTTACAGATGGACGGCTACTTCCTGACGGAGCGTCACGAGCTATTGAGGGCGGAGGTACGCGCCTTCGCCGAGACCAAGGTGGCGCCCCGGATCGCGGACATGGAGGATTCGCGGGCCGTCGAGCACGAACTGTCCCGGCTCATCGCCAAGGAGGGCTGGATCGGCGTCACCGTCGACCAGGGCTACGGCGGCATGGGCATGGGACACCTCGCGAAAACGATCATCATCGAGGAGCTGTCCCGCGTCAGCGGCGCCATGGGCGCCATGGTCCAGGCCTCCCAGCTGGGCGTCGCCAAGATCATCCACTTCGGCGACGAAGAGCAGAAGCTGAAGTGGCTCCCCGCGGTCGCGTCCGGCGACTGCCTCCCCACCATCGCGGTGACCGAGCCCCAGTCGGGTGGCCACGTCCTCGGGATGGAGTCGACCGCGCGGCGCGAGGGCGACGAGTACGTCCTGAACGGCCGCAAGGTGTTCGTCGGCAACAGCCACGTCGGTGACGTGCACGGCGTCGTGGTGCGCACCGGCGAGGGATCGAACGGTCTGTCCGCGTTCCTCGTCGAGTCCGACCGCCCCGGCTTCACACTGGCCCCGCATCAGCCTGCGATGGGCCTGCACGGTTTCAGCTTCGGCGAGATCCGTTACGACGAGTGCCGCGTCCCCGCCGAGAACCTGCTGGGTGTCGAGGGCCAGGGCCTCGACGTAGCGTACTCGTCCAGCGTGCTCTACGGACGGCCGAACCTGACCGCCGTGTCGCTCGGCATCCACCAGGCGCTCCTGGAGGAGACGACCCGTTACGTCACCGGGCAGCTCCGGTACGGCAAGCCCCTCAGCGCACTGCCGACGATCCGTCAGAAGCTGGGTCAGATGCAGTCGCGTCTGATGACCGCACGCCTGGCCGCCTACCACGCCGTGCACCTGCTGGACTCCGGACTCGCGTGCGACGCGGAGCTGATGAACGCCAAGTTCCTCAACGTCGAGTCCGCCATCGACTCGGCGCGGGCGGCGATGGAGATCCACGCCGCGTGCGGACTCTTCCCCGACCGGCCCGTCGAGCGGTTCGTCCGCGACGCCTCCCACATCTACGCGCCCGCCGGCACGTCCGACATCCAGCTCTACCGGCTGGCCGAGGTCGCGCTCGGCACGTCGCTGAGCGACTGGTCGAGCAGGCTCGCCGCTCCGCGTGTGCGGGAAGCGGCGGCAGTGTAGGAGGTCACGGGCGGGTGTAGCCGGCGCGCTCGTAGATGCGCTCCATCGCCAGGTCGCGGAACTGCTTGATCAGTTCGAGGGAGCCGCGTGCCGTCGCGAGCGCGCGGGGCTCGGTGCCCACGGCGCAGACCGTGCCGAGGGCGATGCCGGTCTCCTCGTCGATGAGCGGTGCCCCGAGGTACACGCGTATGCCCAGTTCGTCGACCACGGGGTTGCCGGCGAAGCGGGGTGCCGCGTACACGTCCGGCAGGACGAGCGGGATGCGGCGGCTGATGACCTCGGGGCAGTAGCCGTGGTCGCGGGACATGACGCGGCCGACCTCGGGCCCGGCGATCGCGTCCGGGCCGAGAGCGCTGGGCAGTCCCTGCGGGGTGTGCAGACCGGCGAAGAACTGCTGGTCGGTGATGAGGTTCACCATCGCGTACGGGGTGCCCGCCGCTTCCGCGAGTTCGGAGGCGAGCGCGTCCAGGGCGGGGTCGGCCTCGCCGAGGCCGAGCTGGGCGAGGCGCCCGACGCGTGCGTCGAGCTCGGTGTCGGGGGCTGCGATGTGCAGGCCCGTCTCTGCGTCATAGGGCACGGTGCGAGTTCCCGTCGAAGGTGGTGGTGGGGGACGTGGGGTGGGACTGCGTCAGCACGGGCTCGGCCGCCGGGGCGGAGCGCAGCGACAGGGTGAGCGCGTACTCGACGAGCCTGATCAGGACCTGCTGGGTGGAGTAAGGGGCGCGCGCGTCGAACATGATGACGGGGACGTCGGGGTTCAGCTCGATCGCGGCCTGCACCTCCTCCGGCGTGTAGCGGTGGGCGGTGTCGAACTCGTTGACGGCCACGACGAAGGGCACACCCCGGTCCTCGAAGAACTCCACGGCGCTGAAGCAGTCGTCGAGGCGGCGGGTGTCGGCGAGCACGACCGCGCCGATGGAGCCGAGGGCGAGGTCGTCCCACATGAACCAGAAGCGGTCCTGGCCCGGGGTGCCGAACAGCAGGAGCTGCAACTGCTGGCGCCACAGGGTGATACGGCCGAAGTCCATGCTCACGGTGGTCGTGGTCTTGTTCTCCACGCCGACCAGGCTGTCGGTGGCCGCGCTGGCCGTGGTGAGGATCTCCTCCGTGGTCAGCGGTTCGATCTCGCTGACGGTGGCGACCATGGTGGTCTTGCCCACCCCGAAACCGCCGGCGATGAGGATCTTCAGCGCGGTCAGGGGGATGTCGTCAGAGGCTTCGAAGGCCTTCAAGTGCCGCCTCCAGGAGGAGTGGGTCGCTTCCGTCCGCCTCTCGCGGAGGAAGCGCGGGAACGAGTACGTGTGCGTCGAGCAGGTCGGACAGCAGGATCTTGGTCACCTGGACGGGGACGGCGAGGCGGCCGGCGATCTCGGCGACCGACCGCGGTTCGCGGCGGCACATGTCGAGTACCTGGGCGCTCTCCGTCCCGAGCCGGTCCTCGATCGCCGGCGCGAGGGCCGGGGAGGCCCTTACCCGGGACACGAGCCCGAGGGCCCGCGTCGGACGGGTACGGCCTCCGGTGAGTGCGTAGAGCCGCAGCTGCGCCGTGTCCTCGGCCAGCCAGGGCTCGTCGGTGAAGTCCGGCACCGCTAGTCGACCAGGGCGCCGGAGGGCCCAGGTGCCGTGCGGGCCGGCGTACCGAGGTGACCCCTGACGCTCTTCACGAGCATGGCTATCTCGTAGCCGACCACGCCGACGTCGGCGCTCTTGTCGGTCAGGACGCCGAGCACGCCGTTGACGCCGGCCCGGGAGACGAAGAGGTAGCCGCCCTCGCCCTGCACGATGACCTGCTCGACCCCGCCGAACGTCCGCTGGATGGTGCCGAGTCCGCCGCCGAGGGAGCACATGCCGGTGGTGATGGCGCTCAGCCGGTCGGCGTCGTCGTAGCCGAGACCGTGGCTGTGGCGCATCACGCCGTCGCTGGACGCGAGGACCGCGCCCGTGACAGCGGGCACTCTGGCGGCGAGGTCGGCGAGCAGCCAGTCCAGGTCCTGGTCGAATGAGGGCTGGGTCATCGGTACTCCTGGGATTCATGGCGCTGAGTGGGTGCCACCGCAGATCCGGGGGTGGCCCTGTCGTCGTGCTCGGCCCGTTCGAGTCCCGCGGTGAAGCGGGCGAGCAGGCCTGCGTCGATCGACTCGCCATCGCCGATGTCGGCTGCCGGCCCCTGCTCGCGCAGTTGGGGGGAGAGGTGTGAGCGGCGGTCCTTGTTCCGCTGGGCCAGGACCGGGCGCCCGGTGGCGTCCTGGGCGGGCGCGGCGGGGGCGGCAGGGGTGCTGTTGGGGGTCTGCCGCTGGGGAAGGGGCGGGGGCGGGGTGGTCACGGCCGTAACCTCCCGTGCCGTGTCGGGCCGTGCGGGGTCCACGGCCGGGGGCAACGGCTGCGCCGGGCGGGTCACGGCCGGCGCGGGGGCCCGGTGCGGCTCCGGCGCGGCGGGGGCGTGCGCCGCCATCGCCGGGACCGCCGCCTTCTGGGCGGTCTGCTGGGGGGAGTTCTGCGCCGCGGCGCGGGCGGCGCGGGTCTCGCTGAGGACCGAGTGCGACAGGACGACGACGGCCTGGACGCCTCCGTAGAGGTTCTCCTGGAGCTGCACCACGAGGCCGCGGCGCCTGGCTATCTTCGCGACGACGAACAGGCCGGTGCGGCCGTCCTGGAGCTGCTGGTCGACGTCGAAGAGCTCGGGCTGGGCGAGGAGACGGTTCATCTCCTCGCGCACCTCGGCGGCCATGCCGAGGCCGCGGTCCTCGATCTCGACGACCATGCCGGACGAGGCCATCTCGGCGCGGATCATCACCTGGGTGTGCGGCGGCGAGAACTTGGTGGCGTTCTCGGCGAGTTCGGCGATGAGGTGGATGGTCTCGACGGCGGCGTGGCCGAGGACCTCGTAACCGGAGGGCGGCGGGAGCACGCGGACGCGCGGGTAGTGCTCGATCTCCGCGACGGCCTGGCGCAGCACGGTGGCCAGCGGCACCGGGGAGCTGAAGTGACGGGGCACGGCTCCGCCGAGGACGGCGAGGCTCTCCACCGCGCGGTGGACGCGGGTGACGAGGTGGTCGATCGTGTAGAGCCGGTCGAGGTGCTCGGGGTCCTCGACGACCCGCTCGGCGTCGTCGAGCTGCTTCAGGGCGCGCGTCACCAGGAGCTGGAGGCGCCGGGCGATGTTGACGAAGGCATCGACCTGCTGGCGCGTACCGGCCTGGATGACGGCGGTCTGCGCGGTGTGGCGGAAGTGCTGGAGGTGCTGTTCGAGGGCGCCGAACGCGTGGGTCGCCGGTGCCTGGTCGGGGACCGGCGCGGGGGCCTCGGGGCGGTCGCCGCCGCGCAGCTGCTCCGCCGTACGGGCCACGCTCTGGTGCCCGTCGGCGGCGAGCGCCGTCAGGTGCCTGATCCACTCGCCGACCGCCGCGTCGTTCTCCGCGCGCTGCTTGGTGAGCGCGTCGGCGGTGCTGTTGGCGGCGCGCCGCGCGGCGGCCAGGACAGCCGCGCAGCACACGCCCGCGCCCACACCCGCGCCCCAGACCAGCGGGCCGGAGGCGCCCGCGGCGGAGACGGCGAACGCGCCGCCCGCGAGGACGGCGACCGTGCCGGCGGGTGCCGTCCCGAGGAGCGTGACGCGCCTGCGCAGGCCGCGCTCGGTCCTCAGTTCGGCCGACGCCGCCTTGCCGGCTCTCCGGCCGCTGCGGTGGGCGCCGGATGCGTTGGCGTCCGACGAGTAGTGAGACATAGGCGTCCTCGAAGACGAGCGGAGGGGCAGCGCACACGCGCCGACGTACGGTCGGCCGCGCCCGCGGTCGTCCGAACCCCCTTGCGACAGGGGCTCGTTGTGACTCGCGGTGCATCTTGTCCAGGGTGACTGTCGCCTGGCAAAACGGCCTCGGCGACGCAGATCAACTCTGCCGGTCCGCCCGGGGCTCAGCTATGGGCGGAGAGGGTCGTTCCGGGGTCGTTTCCCGCCGCCAGGTGTGAGATTCAGGCCGTCGGGGCGCCCCGGCCTACGGTCTTCGGCCGGTCTACGCGAGGTGTCACCGACGGTCACAGCCGCGGCGGCGCCCCTCAACGACCCTGAAACGACCCTGGTCGCCCCGGCGGCCAGAGAGGGCCCGATCGCGCTCAGGTCACGATCGGAGCCCTCCTCCGTCTGCGTCGGTCCCTGGATCTGCCTGCGTCGGTCCCCGGGTCCGCCTGCGTCAGTCCTCGAACTCGCCGACGTAGCGCAGCACATGCTCGAGTTCCTCGACGTCCATGAGGCGGCTGCGCGGGCGCAACATGCCCGCGATGCCGTAAGCGCCCAGTTCACGGCAGCGGCGCACGAGCCAGCTCCAGTCGAGGTCGAGGTGGTCGGCGAGGGCGCGCAGCCGGTCCTGCGACGTGTCCCCCTTGGTGACGCACTGGCTGCGGGCGTGCTCGACGACCTGCGCGTACGCGCTGACGTCGGCCAGGCTGTCGGTGGTGTCCACGTGCCAGATGCCTTCGGGACCCAGCCAGTTCGCGGAGATGACACGCCGTCCGGGCACCAGCACGAAGCCGTCGATACGCCGGTACTCGGGCTCGGCGCACACCCAGATCTTCTGCCCGTCGCGCTCCATCATCGCCACGGCCAGCCAGAGCAGGATCTGCTCGTAGGGCTGGCTCTCCCGGGCGTCACCGGCGGGGATGCAGAGGACCCGCTCGATGCCGGCCTTCCGCCCGCCGACGCGCTCCCGCAGGGCGCGCCGGAACTGCGTCCAGGACGCGAAGAACAGCCAGACCGCGGCCTCCTCCCCCGTCCGCACCGGGGTCCAGAAGACGGGCGCCGGTCCTCCCTCGTCGAGGCGCCGGATGATGTGCCCGGAGCAGAAGTACATGCCGAGCCAGGCGCTGCCGACGTTGGTGAGTTCGGGCACGGCGGAGCGCGCGACGGCCGAGCGGCGCTGCTGCCACAACGGTTCCAGGTTCTGCTGTTCGGCGTGCAGCACATGGTCGTTGGCGAGCAGGCTGTCGTCGAGATTCAGCATCGCCCACAGCAGCCCGTAGGTGAGGTCGTCGATCTTGTACGGGGTCGAGATCGGCAGCGTCTCGGCGGTGACGGCTAACTGACGGCGGGCGTGGGCGGCGTCCAGCGCGTACAGGCCCTCGTCGCCGAGCGTGCCGAGGAGCAGGGCGCGGCGGGTGGCCCGGGTGAACTCCCTGACGTGGGCGTGGTGGTGGGAGCCGATGACGACGCGGCCGCTCTGCTCGGCGGCCTCGTACAGCTGGACGGCGACGGACGTGCCGTCGAAGAACCCCTGGCCGTCGAGGTGCCAGACGCCTTCCATGCCGGAGGCGCGGCCCATCGGGTCCAGGTAGGACGTGTCGAACATGGCGTTGAGGAGCCGAGCCGCGTCGCGCGCGGCGCTGGGCGCGATCTGCGGCAGGACGACGCCGCGTTCCACGGCGGGACGGAGGAGCGTCTCGACGTCGACCCCGAGCATGAACTCCAGGACGGCGCCGGCGTCACTGCGCGGTATCTGGTCCCCGGAGAGCCAGCGTTTCCAGGTGGCCTGGGAGGCGGTCACCGTCGCCAGGTCGGGTCGGTTCAGCTTGGCGGCCGCCAGCTGGGCGGACCGGGTGAACTCTTCCTCGAACGTAGCGAAGTGACCGCAGCCTCGCTCCGTCAGCAGGGCCCGCAACAGAGTCCGGGGGCGCATCGGTTAACTGTCTCCACGTTTTTCGGTCGCGAGCCCCCCGTGGCTCGCCGGTTCCTCGGCCGGAGTTGGGTCCCGCTGGTCACGGGTCCGGATCAGGGCACGCCCGAACCGGAGGGGCACCGGACGCGGAGATCGGCTTCCTCATGCCGAGCATTATGCATACGGACCGTAAAGCCGTGGCTATCAGTTGTGCAATTGGCGTACACGCCCGAACCTGCCCGGTACAGGGCTAACGCCAGGTCACGTACGCGCGACGGGATCGGAGTCCGTGTCAACTGCCGTTCTTTGTGCACAAGTTCGACTGTCCCACCTCAGAGCCCCCGATTCCATATCCGGAACCACTCCGGGGACCGCTCGTCCGGTGAGCGGGCAGCGCGCGGCGGAACCCGGACACGCCTCGCGCGACCCAGGCGAACGGGCCTCCACCGCTTGACGCGGGAAGCGGGCCGGGGCGAGCCTTGACGTAGCGGCGCGGCCGACGCGCCCCAGGATGTCGCCATGCCGAAACGCGAAGTTCCCGCACGGATCGTCACGAGCGACGACGCCGTGCCCGCGGAGCCGGGCCACGACCCGGGCCAGTCCGGTGACGGAGCCCCTCAGGATCCGTCTACCGAACTCGCTCAGCTGCGGCGGGCGATGCAGACGCGGCCGGTCATCGACCTCGCCCGCGGCATCCTGATGGCGTCCTACGGACTCAGCGCCGACGACGCCTGGCAGGTGCTGGTCTCCGTCTCCCAGAACACCAACACCAAACTGCACCGCGTGGCCGGTGACCTGGTCGACTCCGTCACGGGCGACCCGCTCCCGGAGCAGTTCCAGGAGCTGCTCGCCGCGACGGTCGCCAAGGTCGGGAAGGGCGTCAGCGGGTGAACGGCCCGTCCGTGCCGAAGGCCCGCGCGTGGAAGCGTTCGCCGATACGGCGGTGGGTGGCGGCGTCCGGGTGGAGCTGGTCGGGCAGCGGCAGCTCGGCGAAGTCCGCCTCGCCGTAGAGGTCGCGGCCGTCGAGGTAGTAGAGGTGCGGGTCGTCCGCCGCGCGCTGCTTCACGACGGCGGCCAGCTCGTCCCGGATGACGTTCAGCGTCAGCTTTCCGGCCGCCCGCTCCGCGGGGTCCCCGCCTGCCTTGAACTGGAGCCGGCCGTTGATGAGGTTGCCGAAGTCCGGCACGCTCGGGCCCGGGGTGTCCTCGTGGATCGGGCAGTGGATCGACGACACGACCAGGAGGGGCGCGGTCGGATGTCCGTCGCGGATCGTGTCGAGGAAGCCGTGCACCGCCGGGGTGAAGGCGCGCAGGCGCATCAGGTCGGCGTTCACGACATTGACGCCGATCTTGACGCTGATCAGGTCCGCGGCGGTGTCCCGCATGGCGCGCGCGGTGAACGGATCGAGCAGCGCACCGCCACCCAGGCCGAGATTGACCAGGTCCACGCCGCCGAGCGTGGCGGCGAGCGCCGGCCAGGTCGAGCTGGGCCCGGCCGCGTCCGAGCCATGGCTGATCGAACTCCCGTGGTGCAGCCACACCTTGCGCCCGCTGTCCCGCACACACTCCACCGGCGCATCCGTCCGCAGCGCGACGAGCTGCGTGATCTCGTTGTACGGCAGCCAGATCTCGACGTCCTTCAGCCGCTCGGGCAGACCGGCGAACCGGACGGTGCCGACGGGCCCTGGCCGGGTCTCCCTGGTGCCGGTCGTCATGTCCACCGACATGACGTTGCCGCCGCTGACGTGGCCCTGACCGGCCAGAACACCGTCGATGAGCAGGTCGTACACGCCGTCCGGACGCGGCGGCGCGCCCACGTACTCCATCTTGGTGCGCAGCGCGTCCAGTTCCACGACGGTTGCCTCGGTACGGAAGACCAGGCGCACGCCCGAGGGCTGGGCCTCGGCCATGGCGAGTTGACCGTCGGTGACCTGTGCGCGCGCTCGGGCGGGCAGGCGGTGCGGGAGCACGCCGTGCTCGGTGCGCTCCAGTTCGTACGCGCCGCGCACGAGGTCCGCGGTGACGGGCGTGGTGGTCCAGTTGTCGTCCATGTGGGGTGCCTCAACCTGTTTGATCAATGTGTCCGTGCGGCCCGGGCCCGGTCAGGGTGCGGGCCAGTTCCGCAGCGTGGCGTCGAGGGCGTCGATGATCCGCGTCCAGGTCTCCTGCGAGTCGGGGGCGCTGTGGCTGAAGCCTCCGCTCATCTCAAGGCTCACGTAGCCGTGGAAGACGCTGCCGAGGAGCCGGACGGCGTGGGTCTGGTCCGGTTCCGTGAGGTCGTAGCCACGGAGGATCGCCCGCGTCATCTGCGCGTGCCGTACGCCGGCACTGGCGGCCGCCGTTTGCGGGTCGAGCCGGAGCTGGGCGGCGGCGTAGCGGCCGGGGTGCTCGCGGGCGTAGTCGCGGTAGACGTTCGCGAAGGCGGCGAGGGCGTCCTTGCCCGCACGTCCGGCGAGGGCGGCGGCGCCCCGGTCGGCGAGTTCCTCCAGGGCGAGCAGCGCGATCCCGGTCTTGAGGTCCTGCGAGTTCTTGAGGTGCGAGTACAGGCTCGCGGTCTTCACGTCGAACCGTCGGGCGAGCGCGGAGACCGTCACCTGGTCGAACCCGACCTCGTCGGCCAGTTCGGCGCCTGCCCTGACGAGACGTTCCGCGGTCAGTCCTGCGCGCACCATGGCCCTCTCCCCTGTCAGCTAACTCGATTATGCAGTTACCTAATACTTATAGGCAAATCAGCACGAGCCATAGGTAGACATCAGGCGGCCCACGCAGAACGGGCCTAGCGTGGGGCGGAGCGTCGGCGCGGCGCGCCGCCGGGTCCATCCGTGGCCGGGGTGGTGGCATGGGCGACGTCACCGAAGAACAGCGACACCGGGAGGTAGCAATGTCCTCGAAGCGACGCCGTAAGAAGAAGGCCCGCCGCAAGCACGGGGCGAACCACGGCAAGCGCCCCCAGTGCTGAGGGGTCTCGCCTGACACCCGGGGGCGGCGCCGCACGGTGCCGCCCCCGACACCCGTTTCGCTCACCCGTCCCCGGCATTCGAGTCACCGGCGCGAGCGGTCCCCGTGATCGCCACGAGGGCGACCTAGGATCCGCTGCGTGGCACACACCTTCGACGAACTCGTCGAACGACAGCAGGCCGCGATCGCGGCACACCACGAGGTCCTGCGGCTGCGCGACACCTACGGGCCGCCGGCCGTCGAAGGCTGGAGCGAGGCGCAGGCCCGGACGTACGAGACGGCGTGGCGCGCGTGGCGCGACCTGGCCCGCCTCGTGCAGGCCGCCGTCACCGAGTACGCCAAGGACGAGGGCCTCTCCAGGAGCGACGTCGACGCGGACGTGAAGGCGAAGGCGGGCGGCGGCGCCTCGTAGCGCTTCACTTCCTCCGCGATCAGGCCGTCGAGGCCACGACCGGCGCGGATGCCGGTGCCTTGCGCGTGCGCGCCGCCCATCGCGCGACCGGCCCCAGCGCGTACGACGCCGCGAGAACCAGGCCGCCGAGCAGCAGCCACCCCGCGGTGCCCATGCCCAGCAGCAGTGCGGTGAGCAGGAGGGGGCCGAGCGTGCGGGCGACCGTGACGCCCGTACCGAAGAAGCCCTGGTACTCGCCGATGCGGCCGGGCGGTGCGAGGTCGAAGCCCAGTTGCCAGGAGCCGGCCGAGTGGAGCATCTCGGCGGCGACCAGGAGGACCGAACCCCCGACCAGCGCGGCGACCGCGGCCCGGACCGGCCCGATGGCCGACGCGGCGAAGACCGCGCAGGCCAGCAGCATCAGCACGCCCGACCGGCGGAGGGCGCGGGCCGCCGTCGGAAGACCGGAGACGGAGCGGGCGGTGCGGACCTGGAAGAGCATCACGGCGCCGGTGTTGAGGATGAAGAGCGCGGAGACGAGCCATGCGGGGGCGTCGGTACGCTCGTTGATCCAGAGCGGAAGCCCGAGGCTGAGCAGCGGCATCCGCAGGAGCAGGACGGTGTTGAGGAGCGTCACGGCGGCGTAGGGGCGGTCCCGCAGGACTTCGAGCCGCGCTCCCCGCACGGCAGGCGCCGGTGCGACGCGCGGTAGCCGCAGCAGGACGAGGGCGCAGAGGACGAAGCTCAGGGCGTCAGCCGCGAAGACCGCGAGATACGCCGCCCTGGTCCCCGCCGAAAGCGCGCAGCCGCCGAGCGCCGCGCCCACGGCGAGTCCCGCGTTGAGCGTCGACTGGAGGTGGGCCAGCGCGCCTGTGCGCTCCTTCCGGGACACCAGGCCGGCGAGCAGCGCCTGGCGGGCGGCGGCGAGTCCTGACTGCGCGGTCGCGTAGAGGCAGGCGGCGGCGAGGAAGGGGAGGAAGCCGCGTACGACGAGGAAGGAGGCGACCGCGGCGGCGGTCGCGAGGGCGAGCAGGACCGCCGTTCCGCGCGGGCCCCGGCGGTCCGCGATCCGGCCGAGCGGCACCCCGGCGACGGAACCGATCCCCCAGGCCACGGTGAGGCCGAGGCCGATCCGGGCGGGCGGCAGGCCGACGACGTGGGTGAAGTAGAGCGCCGAGGTCACGTAGTACGCCCCGTCGCCGATCGAGTTGCTCAACTGGGCCAGGGCGAACGTGCGTTGGGGGCCGGCGGGCGGCAGCAGGTGCGGCATGACAGGGACGGTACGCGCGCATCGGCCCAGCTCTCTGGGGCAATTCCGTGCCATGTGGTTGGGCCACTTGTGGGTGCGCGTCTACGGCCCGGAAAATCCGCGTAGACTCGAACATGTGTCCGAACTACCTCCTGACCTGCCACGTCTCCGCACCCTGGAGACCTGGCTCGTGCTGTCCCTGGACAGGGTCCGCCGCAGGATCGCGGAGGCGGAGCGGCAGGAGTCCGAGCAGCGGCGCGGCGAGAAGGAGCGGCCGCCGGACCCGGACTGGCTGATCGAGATGGGCCTCGGCGGACGCGCGCCCGTGTACGTACATGTGGGCGGCTGTCACATGGCGGGCAAACGGTCGCAGGGTGTGACCCGGGAACAGGCGCGGCGCGCGTTGTGGGAGCAGGTGCCCGGCTGCCCGCATTGCGGCCCGGACGCGGCGCTCGGGGTGCTGGACTGAGCCACGGGGCGTGACCTCGCAGGTACGGAGCCACCGGGCGCCACCGCACAGGCACTGAGCCACCTGGCGTGACCGCACATATACAGAGCGAGCCCCGCCCGGCCGGGGGGGGTGGGCCGAGCGGGGCTCTGTGTCCATCTTCCAACAAATACTCCCGGCCTGCGGATGCACTCGCCCGGCATTCGGATGACCCTGGATCTATGGACGTGCCGATAGTCGTGCACCGCCCCTCACCCACGGGTGGGCGCAGGGTCACGGCGCGCGGACAGATCCTCGGCCTCGCGCACTCCGACTCGGAGGTCGTCGAGTTCCTGCGCCGGGCCGGGCTGCCGGACGCGGAGATGCTGCTCGACGACCCGGCGTGGGTGAAGTGGCGCGGCGGACGGGCCCACCACTACGAAGCCGCGTGAGGCCACCTCGCCGGACCGCCCGGCGGCGGTGGTGCCGTGACGTTACTCCTTGGCGTCCAGCGGCTGGGTGCGGGAGATCAGGAGTGCCACGTCGTCGTGGTCCTCGCGGTCCCGCAGCGCGGCGAGAAGGTGGTCGCACGTCTCGTCCAGGGACTCCCGCGGTTCGGAGAGCAGGTCGAGAAGAGTGTTGAGGCGGGTGTCGATGGCGTCGGAGCGCGTCTCGATCAACCCGTCGGTGTAGAGCACGAGTTGGTCGCCGGTCTCCAGCTTCACGGTCGTCGCAGTGAAGGCCACGTCACCGACGCCGAGGGGCGCCCCGGAGGGCAGGTCGAGAAGTTCCGGTGGCCTGCCGGCCCTGACGAGGATGGGCGGCAGATGGCCCGCGACGGCGATCCGGCACTCGCCGTTGTGCGGGTCGTACACGGCGTATATGCATGTCGCGAACCCTGGGTCGAGCTCGGCTGCGGTGTGATCGAGGTGGCGCAGCACCTCGGCGGGCGCGAGGTCGAGGTCGGCCAACGTGCGGGTGGCGGTGCGGAGTTGGCCCATGGTCGCGGCGGCGTTGATGCCGCTGCCCATGACGTCACCGATCACAAGGGCGGTCTTGTCGCCGGCCACCGGGATGGTGTCGAACCAGTCGCCGCCGATCTCGCTCGCCGACTGCGCGGGCTGGTAGCGGTAGGCGATCTCCAGGCCGGGCCGCGGCGGAGGCTTCGGGGGCAGCAGGTGGCGCTGGAGAGTGAGGGCGGTGCGGCGCTCGCTCTGGTAGGAGCGGGCGTTGTCGATGGAAACGGCCGCGCGGGCGGCCAGTTCCAGGGCGAGGACGACGTCGTCCCGGCCGAACGGGACCATGTTCCGCGCGCGGCCCAGATCCAGCGCGCCGAGCACCTCACCGCGGGCGATCAGCGGCACCGCCATGTAGGAGTGCAGGCCCGCGCGCGCCAGGAGCTGGGCGGACTCCGCGTCCGGCGCGATGCGGTGCAGGTCCTCGTCACTGACGTGCTCGACCACCACGGGGCGCCCGGAGGTCACCGCCTGGGTGATGTACCGGTCGGCCGCGTAGCTCGCGATCTGGCCGGGTGTGTCGGCAGCGTGGAGGGCGTTGGTGGAGTACGCGGCCCGTACCGCGAGGGCGCGGAACCGGGTCGGCCCGGAGCCTGACGGCGCGGCCTGGCGGCGGCCCTGCAGCACGGCGTCGAGGATGTCCACGGCAGCCAGGTCGGCCAGCTCGGGGACGACCACCGCCGCCAGTTCGTGGGCGGTCTGCTCGACGTCCAGGGTGGTGCCCACGGTCCTCGACGTGTCGGCGATGAGGGCGAGGCGGCGCCGGGCGCGGGCGGCCTCCGTCGAGGCCTGGTGCTGCTCGGTCACGTCCACCACGGAGATCGCGAGCCCGAGGACCCGGCCGGAGGAGTCCTCAAGGCGGTAGTACGACACCGACCAGGCGTGTTCCACGTCGGAGGCGCCGCCGGGGCGGCTCACGGTGTACTCGTTCAGGAGCGGGGTGCCCGTGTCGAGGACGTTGCGCATCGTGACGGCTATGGCGTCGGTGTCCAGGAACGGCAGGGCCTCGCCGACGCTGCGGCCGATGTGCTGCTCGGCGGGCAGGGCGTTGATCCGCTCCAGCGCCGGGTTCACCATCACGTACCGCAGGTCGTTGTCCAGGACCGCGAGGCCGATCGGTGACTGGGCCACCAGGCGCACGGACAGGGCGAGGTCCTGCTCCACCTGGCGTACGAGGCCCTGGTCGGTGGCGATGCCGAGGGCGTAGACGGCGCCCCGCTCATCCAGGAGCCGCATGTTGCGGAACTCAACGAGGCGCGAGCTGCCGTCCTTGTTGCGTACGGGGAAGACGCCCGCCCAGGTCTCGCCGCTCTCCATGACCTGGGTGAAGAGGGTGACCACGAGGTCGACGTGCTCGGGTGCGACGAGGAGGTGGGCGGCCTGCTGTCCCAGGGCTTCGTGGGCGTTCCAGCCGAACAGTTCCTCGGCCTGGGGGCTCCACAGGCTGATCCGGCCTTCGGCGTCCAGCATCACCGCGGCCACCGCTAGGGCGTCCAGGAGGCCGCTCGGCTCCGCTTCCACGTTCACCGGCGCCGTTCCCGACCGTGGCGAACCGATCGCGTCCATCCAGACACCTCCCCGGTTCGGCCGGCGTCGGAGGGACGGCTGAGCGGGATCAGCCCCCTACGGGATGTCGTCGATTCCGTCGTTGATTCCGTCGTCCATTCCGTCGAGGACGGGTCGGCGGTCAGCCGGAACTCCGGTGTGCGATGCGGACCAGCTTCTCGGCCATAGTGCCTCCAGGCTCCCCACGGCATTTTATGCCCCTTTCCCGGAGATGGTCATGTTCGGTTCCTTCCGTACTGGCGAGTCCGGTACGAGGGTGACGTCGTCGGCGGCTCCGCGACCGCGCTCCCCGCAACCTTCGGTCAGGGGTCCGGCAGAAGCACGTACATCGCGTCGGACTCGTCCGAAGGGAGCCCGCGGCAGGCGGAGCGGTTCCTTCAACTTCGCTTGCCGCCAGGTGACTTCGGACGCCACGCGAGCGGGAGCCTCCGGTTCGGTCTCGTATACAGGCCCGGTCGGTCTACCGGGCGCCGATCAGCCGCAGGCCGTCCACCGCCGCAGGAGACAACTGCGATTCCCGCATGCCGGAGAGGGGCATCCAGGTGACGGCGTCGGTGGAGTCGTCGGCCTTGGTCACCCTCAGTGGGCCGGGTTTGATGTCGACTAGGTAGAAGAGCCCCACCAGGTGCCAGTCCAGTCCCAGGCGGTGCGTGGTGTACGCCCGCGAGTCGACGAGCCGGGCGTCGAGGAGTTCCCGTCCTGTCTCCTCGTACAGTTCGCGCTCCAGCGTCTCGCGCGGCTGCTCCCCCGGGTCGATCCCGCCGCCGGGCAGGTGCCACAGGCCGGGCTCGAAGACCGGTGAGCTGTCGGCGAGTTGTGTGAGGAGCAGTTGTTCCTCCATCACGGCTATCGCATATGCCGAGACCCGTGAACGCATCCGACCTCCCACGCAGCACCCTTCAGGGCGCCGGCTCCCGCCCAGGGACGCCGACGCAGCCGACTCGATGGGAACAACTTATCGATCACACGCCTCGTGCGGTCGGGAATCCAGGTGATCCCATGTAGGTCAACGAACCACGCCGAACAGCTCCGTGAGGGTGCCGTGCACGACTGTGGCGAAACGTGGCACATCCCGGCTCGTTTACCCGACCGAGGACGTCTTCGGGTTCCTGTCGTGGCGACGGCAACCGGTGCACACCCTGAGGGCAGGCCTCCATCACGGGCTCCCTCCGCGCCCGCTCTCGGGCGCGGAGGGAGCCACTCCTTTGTTCCGGCCCGTCCCCTTGTACGGCCCGGAGGCCACGTGTGTGACGGTCCGGCATCAACCGATCGGTCGACCCCGGTGTCATCCGTCGGATCTCCGTACGGCAGCCCCTAGGGCGACCGGTGGGCAGGCGACGCGGCCCGAGAATGGGATGCGGAGCGGGGCCCGGATACGCAGCCGCTCCTCCCTACAGACATGGAGTACCGAGATGGATGACCTCGACCGCCGACTCCTGGACGCCGCCCGCAGCGGTGCCGCCGCGGACGTGCGCGCGGCCCTCGACGCCGGGGCCTCGGTGGAGGCCCGCGACGAGAAGCTGCGCTCCCCCTTGCTGCTCGCCTCGCTGAACGATCACGTGGAGGCCGCGCAGGTCCTGGTCGCGGCGGGCGCGGACCCGAACGCGCAGGACCACCGCCGTGACAGCGCGTGGCTCGTCACCGGCGTGACCGGCAGCGTCGCGATGATGCGCGCCCTGCTGCCGGCCGGCCCCGACGTCACGGTGCGCAACCGCTACGGCGGCGTTTCGGTGATTCCCGCCAGCGAGCGCGGGCACGTCGCGTACGTACGGGCCGTGCTCAAGGAGACGGACATCGACGTCAACCACGTCAACGACCTGGGCTGGACCGCGCTCCTCGAAGCCGTGATCCTCGGCCACGGCGGCACCGCGCACCAGGAGATCATCGAGGTGCTGCTCGCGGCGGGTGCCCGTACGGATCTGGCGGACCAGGACGGCGTCACGGCCCTTGAGCACGCGGAGAGCCGCGGCTTCCGTGCCATGGCCGAGCTGCTGAGGGCCGCCGCATGAGCGCCCTCACGCGTGGCGCGCTCGGAGCGGTCGCGGTCGTGATGCTGGCGGCGGGTTGCACGACGACCAACGCCTCCGGTTCCACCGCTCCCGAACCGGCGAAGGAGACCGCCACCTCCTACGCTCCCGCACCGGACCGGACCGCCCAAGGCACCTTGCTGGTCGCGGACTTCGGCAGTGACACGGTCACGTTCGTGGACCCGGAGCGGGGTCCCATCGACTCGGTGAAGGTGGGCCTCGCACCGTACGGTCTCGTCGTCGGCAAGGACGGCAGGGCCTGGGTGGCGACGGCCGAGGGGGTGGCCGTCGTCGACACCAAGACCCGCGAGAACGTCGGCCACATTCCTTACAAGACGAAGACGGGACCCGCCACGACCGGCGAGTACCGCGGCGGCGGCATGGGCATCGCCCTCGCCCCCGACGGCGAGCACGTGTACGTGGGCGTCAACGTCCCTGACACCACTGGGGTGTTGGAGATCATCGACACGAAGACGCGGAAGGTCACGGACACCGTTCCGGTCGGCCGCCGCCCCTTCGACGTCGACGTCTCGCGTGACGGCAAGGAGGTGTACGCCACCGATCACGACTCGTTCGACGTGACGGCGGTACGCACGGACACGCTGAAGGCGCGCCGGTTCGAGGTCGCTCCGTACGGCACGGAGGGCGGCCTGGGCTCCTGGCTCAAGCCGCACTACGCCGCGGTGCGCGCGGACGGAAAGCTGCTGCTGCCCTTCGAGGGCGAGAAGCTGGCCATCCTCGACCCGCGCACCGGCAAGGTCACGGTCGAGCCGATGACCGCGAACACGCATCAGCACGGCGCCCAGATCACGCCCGACGGCACACTGCTCGCGGTGGGCACGGGCCCGATCGGCTCCGACGACAACGAGGCGTCGCTGACGATCCGGACCCCCGACGGCAAGGAGAAGGTCGTACCTCTGGACGGCCCGCACGAGGACGTCGCCGTGTCCCGCGACGGCCACACCGCCTACGTCACCGGAGGCTTCACCCGGGACGGGTACTGGGACGGGATCACGATCGTGGACATGGACAGCGGCAAGACGCACCGCCTGCCGGCGGGCCACAGGCCGCTGGGGATCGCGGTGCTGTAGCGGAGGGGCAGGTGCGAGGTGAGTGCCGGTTCGGCTTGGGGGCTGGGCCGGTATTCCGCGTCAGGTGGCATTACGGGCGGCAGTCAGCGTCGGGCGGCATTCCGTGTGATGCGGCACTCCGCGTCGGGCGGACCGGCGAGATGACGTCACCGTCGGCCCCGGCTTCGGGTCCCTCGTGAGCGTTCCGGTTCGTGCTCGGAGAGCCGTCGGAGGGCGCGGGATGTCGTGTCCGCCTCGCGTCGGGCGCGGCCTCGGGGCGCCGGTCAGCATTCCGGCCCCTCCTCAGGGAGCCATCGGTCGGCGCAGGACATCGCGTCCGGCTTGCGTCGGACGTGGTCTCGGGCCGCGGTCAGCGTTCTGGCTCGTCCTCGGAGAACCGTCGAAGGGCGGGATCGTCTCCGGCTTGCGTCGGGCGTGGTCTCGGGCCGCCGGTCAGCGTTCCGGTTCGTGCTCGGAGAGCCGTCGGACAGCCTGCGATGTCGTGTCCGCCTTGCGTTGGGCCGCCTTTCGCTCGCGGGTTGCGTCCTTGACCCGTAGGGCCGCCGCGTCCGCTTCCTCGGCGGCGGCGCGCCGCTCGTCGTCGGCCTCGCCGAGCTTCGTCGTCAGTTGCGCGACGTGTTCGTCCGCCGCGGACTGGCGGGCGGTGGCCCGCTCGTGCGCCTCCTCGGCCCGGCGTACCTCTACGTCACGCTTGCTCAGCTCGGCCGCGGCCTCGGTCGCCGCCTTCATCGCGTCCTTCAGACGTGCACGTCGTTTGTCGGCGGCGGCGTCACGCGGCCTGCTCTCGCCGCCGTCGTGTTTCACCTGCGCCAACGGTGCGGTGCCGGGGAACTCGGTAGGCGCAGCAAGGGTCTTCGTGAGCCGCCCGGTGGCCCACTGCTCAGCGACCTCGGGGTCGGCCAGGGCGGCGCGCAGGGTCTGCTCCACCTCTTGCAGGACGTTCCCGCTCACGGGCTGCCCGGCCTCCCGGGCGAGACCTCCCGCCTCCCGCGCGAGCCCGGCGATGACCACGTGCTGCTGATGGCTGAGCGTGCGGAACTGCTCGGGATCGAGCGTACGGTGCGCGTCGCGCATGGCCTCCGCGAGCTGGAGGAGGCGGCCCGCCTCGTCCTTCCGGCGCGCCAGGAGGTTGGACACCCAGGCGGCGAGCGTCGGCTTGCGCAGCCGCGAGATCAGGCGCGCGGCGGCCGCGTCCCCGGCCTGCTTCGCCTCGGCGGCCCGTGCGTCACGCGCCGCAATGAACTGCGCGGGCGGCAAGCGGTAGAGCTCCTCGGCGACATCATCTACATCCACACGTCCACTCTGCCGCCCACATGGCGACCGGCGCCGAGACGCGCCGGTCACGGCTCTGTCAGTGCGAAGCCAGTACGCGGTCCAGAGCCAACCGCCCCGCCGGCCCCCAAGTCGGCTTGCCACCCGGCAGCCCCTCTTCGCCCGCCCGGCCGATCGCGATGAGCCCCAGGGCACGCAATACGGTCCACCCGCGAGCGCGCCGGATCATCGGCTCGTCGGCGCGGCCGTACGCATCGAGGAACAACGGGATCGCGGGTGCGGGCAGGAGCATCCAGGCGGCCACGAGGTCGGTGGCCGGGTCACCGGCGCAGAGGTCACCGAAGTCGACGACGCCGTGGAGTGCGCCCTGCGAGACGACGACGTTCGCGGGATGCAGGTCACCGTGGAGCCACACCGGCGGGCCCGCCCACGCGGGAGCGGCGACGGCGTCGTTCCACACCTCCTGGACCCCGTCGGGCACAAGGGAGGCGACGCCTCGGAGCGCCCTGTCGAAGGAGGGCGTCAGAGAGTCGAGAGCGACGCCGCGCTCCGGGTTGCCCGGCGCGTCGCGCGGAGCCGCCTGGTGGAGCGCCGCGAGGAACCCGGCCAGAGCGTGAGCGGACCGCCGGCCCTCACTGACGGGCGCCCGGTCAGCCGGTTCCCCGGGAACCCACGCCGCGATGTTCCAGGGCCGAGGGAAGAGCGCGGACGGCTCGGTGATCCGCAGCGGGGTGGGGACGGGCAGGGGAAGCCCCGGCGCCAGAAGCGGCAGCCAGCGATACTCCTTGCGCAACAGGTCCGAGGCCTGTGGCGTACACGGGATGCGTACCGCCAACTCGCCGCCCAGCCGCCACAGTTGATGGTCCCAGCCCCTGACCGGCCCATGGATCTCGAGACCGGCGAGGTCCGGATGGTGCTCCTCGAGCAGCGCTCGCACCGTCACTTCATCGATCCCGTCGTCACCCATGTGCGCGGTGGTCCTTTCGCGTCGCGGTCAGGTTTCGCCCTGCCCGGCGAGGAGGTCGCCCGTCTTCGTACGCCGGTACACCACACGTCTGCCCACCCGCGTGCCGGTGACCATGTTCGCGTCGCGTAGGACGGCGAGGTGGCCCCCGACGGTTCCGAGAGAGATTCCGAGATGGGCGGCGAGTTCGCTGCTGGTCGCGGGGCGTTCCAGCTCATGGAGCAGGGCGGCTCGGCCGCTGCCGATGAGCCGTTCCAGGGCGGGGGCCACCGACGGCCGTTCGGTCGGCTCGCCGGAGCCTCGGGCCGGGTAGACGAGGGCGTAGCGGTCGGGCGGCGCCTCGGCGAGCCAGGTGCCGCTCGTCACGCAGATCGGGACGAACAGCATCCCGCCTTCGCCGACGATGTGGTCGGGCGCCGGCTGGTCGCTGAAACGGATCGCGTCGGCCCCCACCCACGCGCTGCGCCGGTTCATGCGCTGAAGCGCCCGGGGCCAGCCGTACGCGGCGAGCAGACCCGCCCGGTACGTGACATCGCGTTCCAGCAGGGCTCGCCTGCGCGGCCAGTCCGGCCGTACATGCGTGGTCCACACGTGCTGGAAGAGGTCGGCGGTCCTTTCGCCCCAGCCGCGCCCGGTCAGCCAGGCCAGGTCGTACCGCTTCCAGCTGCGGGCCACGGCCGCCTCGATGTCCGCGCGGATCTCGTCGTCGGGCGTGGCGGCGACGGTGGCCAGTTCGGTGGCGATGGCGGTTCGCATACCGCCGGTGGGCGGTCGACTCACGTATCCGGGAAGGTACTTGGTCGAGCAGATCAGCTCGACGAGTCCTCTGGCGAAGGGGTCCGCGTCGAGGGCGGCGTGGAATGTGTCGTGGTGACGGACGTACCACGGGGTGAGCCACGGATCGGAGCACGGCCTCATCAGGACGCTCATCGATCCCAGCGTCTCGGCGCTCGGCGACAGCGCGAACCGGGACTGTGACAAGGCCATCGGGCTCAGCCGCAGCAGCACCATCTTTCGCCTCCTGCCGAAACGTTAGCGTGCGCGGCCAGGTCTCCCCACCATCAGCGCGTGCCTTCTTCGCCTCTTCAAAGGTCCACCTCAACTCCTCAAAAGCCCGCCTCTCCTCTTCAGCAGGCCGCGTTCCGCTCGTTCTTCGTGGGGTGTCTGGTGTCGCTGCTCGGCAGTTCGATGGCTCCGGTGGCCCTGGCGTTCGCGGTCCTCGACGCCTCCGGCAGCTCTCATGACCTCGGCGTCGTCCTCGCCGCCCATATGGTGCCGCTGCTCGCGTTCCTGCTGGTGGGCGGTGCCGTCGCCGACCGATTCTCCCGGCGGACCGTCCTGCTGGTCGCCCACCTGGGCGCGGCGCTCACCCAGGGTGCGGTCGCCACGCTGCTCCTCACCGGCCACTACTCGCTTCCGCTCGTGGCCACGCTCGAATTCCTCAACGGGGTCCTCGCCGCGTTCACGACGCCGGCGCTGCGCGGCATCGTCCCCCAGCTCGTCGACAAGTCCCGGCTGCGTCAGGCGAATTCGCTGCTGGGCTCGGCCCGCAACGCCACGAAGACCCTCGGGCCGAGCCTGTCGGGCGTACTGGTCGTGACGGTCGGAAGTGGTCCTGCGATCGCGTTCGACGCGGTCACGTATGCCGTAGCGGCCGGGTTCCTCGCACGGCTGACAGACGCCAACATCCGTACGTATAAGGGGATTTCAAAGAGAAGACCCACCGCCCTCGCCGACATTCGCGTCGGCTGGGACGCGTTCCGTGCCATCCGGTGGGTCTGGGTCGGGACCTTGTCCTTCTGCCTGCTCAACCTCGTCCAGACCGGTACGTGGCAGATTCTCGGGCCGCAGCTCACGCGGCAGCTCAGCGGCGAGGCGGCCTGGGGGTTCGTGCTCAGTGTGCGTGGCGCCGGAATGCTCGTGTCGAGCCTGGTGATGTACCGGCTGGTGGTTCGGCGTCTGCTGCGGTTCGGGCTGCTGACAGGTGTGCTGGGCGCGCTGCCCCTGCTCGCGCTGGGAGCGCGGTCTCCTGTGGTGTGGCTGATCGTCGGGGCGTTCGTCGCGGGGCTCGGGTCGTCCGTCACCGGGATCGCGTGGGACACGTCGCTGCAGGAACACGTGCCCGCGCACGTACTCTCGCGCGTCGCGTCCTACGACGATCTGCTGGCGTACGTCGCGATCCCGGTCGGGCAGCTCTGCGTGGGGCCGCTGGCGGAGGCGTTCGGCGGGTTCCGGGTGACCCTGGCCGCGGGCGTCGCCTCCGCCTCGGTCATGCTGCTGCCCCTGACCTGCACGGCCGTACGCCGACTGCCCCACGCACCGTCCGGCCACGACGCCCCTCCCCCGCCCGCAAAGCCGAGGCGCTCACGCCCGCGTCGGCTAACGTGCCCACCATGAGCACCTCAGCGATCGGGCAGGACTTCAACACCCCTGTTGGGGAGCGGTACTTCGAGGACTATGTGCCTGGGGTTTCGTATGTGTACGGGAGTATCACGGTGAGCGAGGAGGACATTCTGCGGTTTGCCGGGGAGTTCGATCCACAGGACATCCATGTGGATCCGGAGGCCGCGGAGCGGGGGCCGTTCAAGGGGCTGATCGCGAGTGGGTGGCACACCGCTTCCGTGATGATGCGGCTCTACGCCGACCATTTCGTGAGCACGGTGGCGAGTCTCGCGTCGCCCGGGGTGGACGAGTTGCGGTGGACGCGGCCCGTGCGGCCCGGGGACAGTCTCTCGATCCGTACGACGGTGCGTTCGGCGCGGCCTTCGCGGTCCAAGCCGGACCGGGGGATCATCCACACCGACATCGAGGTGCTGAATCAGGACGGTGAGACTGTCCTGACCATGACCGCGATGAACCTCATGCGCTGTCGCCCTCGGACGGTCTGACCTGCGACTACGCCCTGTGGGGTGTGAAGAGGACCAGTTCGGCTCCCTCGGGGTCGCGGACCGTCACGTAGTCGCCCTCCGCGTCCATCGCCTCGCCGGTGATCGTGCCGCCGTTCGCCACGGCGGCGCGTGCGCACTCGGCGGTGTCGTCGACGGTGAAGCGGATCTGCCAGTGGGGCCTCAGGGCGTTCCCGCCGGCCGGTTCCGGGGTTCCGCCGCCCAGGGACGCGACCGGTTCCCCGCCGCAGACCAGGACGACCGCCCCTTCCTCGTACCGCACGTCGCAGCAGCCCGGGCTCGTCCACTCGAGGACTTCGCCGTAGAAGATCGCGGCGTCGAACGCGTCGACCGTGATCAGGCGCAGCCACAGCGGTGCCGATCGGCGCCACTGCGTGAAGTCGCGGACGAGCCGGCCGGCCCAGATGCCGAACACGGCGCCGGCGCGGTCGGAGACGAGTGCCGCCCTGCCCGTCGGGAAGGCGATCGGGCCGACGCCCACGGTGCCGCCGCGCTCGATGACCCGGCCGGCCGTCACGTCCGCGTCGGCCACGGCGAAGTACGGGGTCCACGCGACGGGGACCTTCAGGGCCGGTGCGACCGCCCCGATGCCCGCGACGGCCCGCCCGTGGGCGAGTGCCACCGAGAACTTCTCCCCGAGCGCGGCGGCGCGGAACGTCCAGCCCAGTACCGCCCCGTAGAAGGCCTCCGAGGCGGACAGGTCGCGGGCCGCGAGGCTCACCCAGCAAGGCGAGCCGAGTACGTGCTGTGACGTGGCGCCGTCCGATCCGGGTCTGGAGATCAACTTGCCGCTCATGAAAAGGCGCCCCCTTCCACTGCTTGGGGGACTCGGTCAGCGCTGCCCATGGCCGGGTACCCCTCGTACCGCACCCCTCACATGCCCGCGCCACGGAAACCGTCCGTAGAACGCCCCTGACGTGCTGTGACGGCGTGACGCTCCGACTAGCCACCTGGGCATCGCCGGTCGCAGAATCGAAGTGCAGTCGCATGTCGATGCTTCGGACCGGAGGCACCTACCCGCGAGCGGCGTTCCGCTCCTGATGGATGCCGGTGCCCGTTACCGCGGCCACGCGCCGGCACACCGCCTAGGAGCGAACGCGATGCTCACTGACATCACTGCGGGTACGACCACCCAGCGCCGACGGACCTCCCGCCACCCCCACGACGACGCCCCCGACACGTCGGCCGCGTTCGCGCGGATGGCCGACCTGGGTGACGGTCCCGAGCGGGAGCTCCTGTGCGAACTGCTCGTCGAGGCCTGGCTGCCCATGGCGCACCGCATCGCCCGCCGCTACCGCAACAAGGGCGAGAGCATGGACGACCTGGAGCAGGTCGCCGCCATGGGCCTCGTCAAGGCGATCAACCACTACCGGCCCGAGCGCGGCCCCTTCGAGTGTTACGCCGTGCCCACCATCACCGGCGAGCTGCGCCGGCACTTCCGCGACCGGATGTGGGACGTGCACGTGCCGCGCCGGGTGCAGGACCTGCGGAACAAGGTGCGCTCGGCGCGCCGGGACCTCATCGAGCGGCCCGGCAGCCCGGAGCCGTGCGTCGGCGCGATCGCCGCGCACACCGGGCTGACCGAGGAGGAGGTGCTCGACGGGCTCAAGGCGATCGAGAGCTACAGCGCGCTGTCCCTCGACGCCGAGCTGTCCCCGGCGGGTCAGGACGGGCACAGCCTCGTCGACGCGCTCGGCGCGGCCGACTCCGCGTACGACCTGATCACCGACCGTGAGGCGGCGAAGCCGGGGCTGCGGCATCTGCCCGAGCGGGAGCGGACCATCCTGTACCTGCGGTTCTTCGAGGGGATGACACAGGCCCGGATCGCCGAGCGGTTCGGCATCTCGCAGATGCATGTCTCGCGGCTCATCCACCACAGCTGTGCGCGGGTGCGCGAGGAGGCCTGCCAGGAGTGCGAGCCGGCCGACGGAGTGCCCGCGGCCTGATATCCGGGAGGACGCGACCCGCCCGGCCCCCGGGAGGACACTGGAAGCAGAGGCCGGGCGGGTTCGCGCAGCCTTGGCGCGGTGGCCGTCCGGTGGAGGGGCGAGAGCTCCGCCCGCCGCCCCGGTCCTCTGCGGGAGCAAGGGGTGGCCGTCGGCGGGGAGCGGCCGCTGCCGGGATGAGTCGAGCGGTGGCCGCGGGGCGCGAGGACACCGCGATCCCCTCCGCGCGTGTTCTCGCGTCCGCGTCGCGCACTCGGCGCGCGCCCCGACGTCATCGCCGTCACCATGATTTACGGAGCGCGGCGCGGGAACCCGATCTCGGGCGACAAGGCGACGAGGCGACGCGAAGGAGGCCTTGACGGTGGCGCCGAGACTGGACCTTCCGGGGCGGGGCGAGTCGTACTGGATGCACTCCAGTCCTACGACCGCCTATCCGCCCCTCGCCGAGGACGTCGAGGTCGACGTGGCCGTGGTCGGTGGCGGGATCGCCGGCCTCAGCACCGCGTGGGAGCTGGCGCGCGCCGGCCGGACCGTCGCCGTCCTGGAGGCCGACCGCATCGCGGCGGGAGTCACGGGCTACAGCACCGCCAAGGTGTCCGCGCTGCACACCCTCGTGTACGAGCGGCTGCGCCGCGTGCACGGCGAGGAGGCGGCCCGCCAGTACGCGACGTCCCAGCAGGGCGCGGTGGAACGCGTGGCGGAGATCTGTGCCGAGGTGGGGATCGACTGCGACCTTGAGCGCGCTCCGGCGTACACCTACACGGTGCGTCCCGAAGGCACGGAGGCGCTGCGCGTCGAGGCCGAGGCGGCCCGCGCGGCCGGGCTCCCGGCCTGGTACACCGAGGACACGGGCCTGCCCTTCGCCGTGGCGGGGGCGGTGCGGGTGGACGACCAGGCGCAGTTCCACCCGCGCGCGTATCTGCTGGCGCTGGCCGCGGATCTGGTCGCCCGGGGCGGTGTCATCCATGAGCGGTCGCGTGTGGTCGAGATGATGGGCGGCCGGCCGTGCACGGTGACGACCGAGGCGGAGCACACGGTGACCTCGCACGACGTCGTCGTCGCCACCCACTACCCGATCTTCGACCGGGCGCTGCTGTTCGCGCGTCTCCAGCCCCGGCGCGAACTCGTCGTCGCCGCCCCGCTCGCCTGCGGTCCCGGCCCGCCCGGCATGTTCATCACGGAGGACGAGGGCCGGCGGTCGGTGCGCACCGCGCCGTACGGGGCCGACGGCCGGCGGCTGCTCATCGTGACCGGCGAGAGTTTCACGCCGGGGACGGGTGACGCGGCGGCGTCCTTCGCGGCCCTCGACACGTGGATGCGCGAGCACTTCGCCGTCGAGCACACGGCGTACCGCTGGGCCGCCCAGGACAACGACTCCGGCGACGGCATCCCGATGATCGGCCCCCTGCATCCCGGCGCCCGGCACGCCTACGTGGCGACGGGGTTCGGCGGCTGGGGCATGAGCAGTGGCGTGCTGGCCGGGCAGATGCTCACCGGGATGATCACCGGCCGGAGCGTGCCGTGGGCCGAGCTGTACGACCCGCGCCGCGTGTGGAGCACGGTGCGGGAGGCGCCCGCGCTGCTGAGGCAACAGGCCGGTGTGGCACGGCATTTCGTCGCCGACCGGCTGCACACCGCGCACGTCGACTCGGTCACCGACATCCCGCCCGGGTCGGGCGCGGTGGTGCACATCGACGGACACCGCTGCGCCGTGTACCGCGCCGAGAACGGCACGGTCCACGCCGTGTCGGCGCGCTGTACGCATCTGGGGTGCCTCGTCGCGTTCAACGCGGCGGAGACGACGTGGGAGTGCCCGTGCCACGGTTCGCGCTTCGCCACCGACGGGACGGTGCTCCAGGGCCCGGCACTCCGGCCGCTGGCGCCGGTGAACCTTCATCTGCATCTGCGGGACGACGGAGGCGCGGCCCCCTGACAGGGCATCGCGCCGAGAGAAAGAAACGGAGAACGACGTGAACAGCGCATCAGCTTCGACGGCCTCCCCCGAGGAGGCGTCGTCCCGGGATCAGGTGGAGGTCGTGCTCTGCGACTGTTCCGCGCCGGACGCCGACGCGGTCTTCCATCTGCTGGGCGACCACTTCGAATCCGACCGGGGCGAGACCGTCCCGCACGGCGAGGAGGGCCCGCGTCCCGCCGCGTGGACGGGCCACTTCCACGTGGCCCACTCCCCCGCCGAGGTCTCCGCCATGGTCCTCGCCGGGACCGTGACGGCCGAACTCCAGGGCGGCCCCGTGGCCGTGGAACGCGTGTGCCGGACCCTTGGCACGGCGTTCGCCATGGAGAAGGTAGGCAGCGTCTCGGGCGACCAGGAGGTCGACGTCCAGCTACGCCTCAGCAACCCTTCGGGTTGATCACCCCTGGAGGAGGAACGGAGATCGCCGCGCGCACCCTGGGCCGCTGAGCCCCACTCGTCCTCCCGGCATCAGTCCGCGGCGACCGCCGCCACCAGTGCCGCCTCCGCAGCGGGCCTGCCCTCGGCCCGGCTTCGCGTGCGGCCCACGCGGCGGGCGACGACCACGCCGAGGAGCGCGAGCGCGCCGCAGGACGCCCAGACCGTGACGTACGCGGACTCGGAGGCCACGTGGGTGCCGTGCGCGTCCACGACGAGGCGGTTCATGGCGGCAGCGAACGCCGCGCCCGCCATCGACCCGGCGAGGGTCTTGAGCGTGTTGTACATGCCCGTACCGATACCGGTCTGGTCGGCCGGCAGGTGCCGCATGAGCAGCGTGGGCAGGGTGGCGATGGCCGTGCCGATACCGATGCCGCTGACGCCTCCGAGGACGGCCAGCTGCCAGGGAGCGTGGTGGGCGAAGACCATGCCCAGGTACGCGGCCGCCACCAGCGTGAAGCCGCCGATGAGGGTGCGCTGCGGGCCGAAGCGGCGGACGACGCGGTCGGCACCGGCGCCTGCGCCCGCCATGGCGACAAGGGGCACGGCGGCGAGCAGGGAGATGCCGAACGCCGACATCCCGAACCCGAAGCCCAGGCTGCGCGGCGTCGCGAAGAACGACGGGTTGGCGGTCTGCGCCCCGTACAGGACAGCGCCGGTGAGGAAGCTGAGCCCGTAGAGCAGCGCCATGGAGGGGCGGGCCATCAGGCGTACGTCGACCAGGGGCTGGGGCGCCCGCAGCTCGGTACGGACGAACAGGGCGAGGAGGACGGCGCCGAGGGCGAGGGCGCCGGCTGTGGTGCCGAGGCCCGCGTTCTTGGCCATGGCCATGCCGAACATGACGGCGGCGAGACCGGAGCTGAGGAGCGCGGCGCCGGCCCAGTCGATGCGGCAGACGGCGCGGGTGACCGACTCGGGGATCAGCCGGAACGCGACGGGCAGGCAGAGCAGAATGGCGCCGACCGGGAGCAGCAGCAGGCCGTGCACGTTGTGGACCTCGCGGGAGAGCACTCCCATGCCGAGGGTGCCGAGGGTGGCGCCGAGCGTGAGCGCGCCGACGAGCATCCCGATGGCGGCGCCGACCCGTTCCTTCTGGACACGGTCGCGGACGATGGCGAAGTCGAGCGGGAGCCAGCAGGCGAAGACGCCCTGGAGGGCCCGGCCGATGAGGAGGACGCCGAAGCTGTTCGCGGTGGCCACGATCACCGAGCCCACGACGACGATCAGCATGGTGATCCGGATCATCCGCCGGTGTCCGTAGATGTCGCCGAGCCGGGAGAGCAGGGGTACGGAGATGCCCGCGACCAGCAGGAAGACGCTGTTCACCCAGTTCAGGTCACCGGCGCTGACGTGCAGGTCGTTGCCGATGAGGGGGACGACGACGGGCACGGCGCCCTGGAGGATGCCGCTGCACAGTTCGATGAAGACGAGGAAGCCGACGACGGAGGCGGTGGACGCGGTCGACGGGGACAGGCTGCCTGGGGATGCGCTTCGGGGCATTGCGGGGTCTCCAAGGCGTACTCGGGTACGGGCGGGGCGCCCGCCCCGGGGGACGAGGTGCGAAGGAGCGGATGGAGGTGTGGCCGGGGGTGGGGTGGTCCCGGGTCACGTGAGCGGATGAACGTGAGCGGATGAAGATGAAGGCGTGGCCGGAGTGGGGTGGTCCCGGGTCGCGCGTGCGGGTGGGCTCAGCCGGTGGTGCCGTCCGTGCGCTGTCCGGGAAGGCGGGGTACCTGTCCGGCCAGAGCCATGTCGACGAGCTGGTGCACCGTGTCCTCACGGACGGGTGCGGGGCGGAACGACCTGCGGTAGACGAAGAACCCGTTCCACAGGTCGAGGAGCGCGTCGGCGTCCACGTCCGCCGGCAGGTCGCCGCGGGCGATACCGCGCTGTACCGCGGCCCGCGCCTGGTCCCGCCGGTGGAGCACCACGTCGAGGAACGACCGGAGTACCGTCGTCTCCTCGGTGGCCGCCTCCGTCAGACAAAGGGTACTGAAGACGTCCTGGGCACGGCTGAAGTCGTCGATGTAGTCGCAGACGACGAGCAGTTCGGCGCGGGTGTCGCCGAGATCGGGGACCGTGCGTACGTCGGCGCGGGCCACCATCACGTCGGCGATCACCGCGACTTTGTGCGGCCACCACCGGTAGAGCGTCTTCTTGGACACCTTGGCGCGCACCGCGATCTCGTCCATGGTGACTCCGAGGTAGCCGCTCTCGTCGAGCAGTTTCTCGGCCGCGCCGATGACGCGGTCACGGACTTCTTCGCTGCGGGGTCGGCCTGCCGGCCGCGCTGTGCTCGCCATGTCGTTCCATTTCGGGGCATGTGAGCGCTCCCGTCAATAGGAAACGGGAAGTTCCCTAAATAAAATCGCCCGCCCCGGAGCCCCCATAAGGCAGCGCGTGGAAGCGGCTCTTCGACTCATAGCCAGGCCTCCGGTGAGCTGGTACACATGAATGCCGCGGAAGGAAACGGTGAGTTTCCTTTTCCGCTCACGCACTCACCCCGAGTGGAGGACCTCCCCCATGCCCACAGTCGACTCGACCCTCCGCGACCGTGTCACCGCCCGGCTCGACGAGTACAAGGACCGGCTGCTGGAGCTCAGTCACGAACTCCACGCCGACCCCGAGACGTCCTTCGAGGAGGTCCGGTCCGCGGAGCGGCTCGCGGCGCTTCTGGAGGACGCCGGGTTCGCGGTGGAGCGCGGGGTGTGCGACCTGCCCACCGCGCTGACGGCGACGTACGGCAGCGGTGATCTGACGGTCGGGGTGTGCGCCGAGTACGACGCGCTGCCGGGGATAGGTCACGCCTGCGGCCACAACATCATCTGCGCGGCCGGCGCGGGCGCGGCGATCGCCCTGGCAGCCGCCGCCGACGAGCTCGGCTTCCGTGTGAAGCTGCTCGGCACCCCGGCCGAGGAGGAGGGCGGCGGCAAGGTGCTGATGCTGGACCGCGGTGCCTTCGACGACGTGACCGTGGCGATGATGGTGCACCCCTCCCCCGTCGACATGGTGGACCCGCGCGGCTCCAGCAACGCGGTGGGCCGTTTCGAGGTCACCTTCACCGGTCGCGCCTCGCACGCCGCCGCGGCCCCCGAGGGCGGGCTCAACGCAGCCGACGCGGCGGTCGTCGCCCAGGTCGCGGTGGGCCAGCTCCGCCAGCAGTTGCGGGACGGCTACCGGGTCGCCGGCATCGTCCGGCACGGCGGCGAGCGCACCAACATCATCCCCGAGCGGACGGTGCTCGAGTACGAGGTGCGCACCCCCACCGGCGAGGAACTCGGCGACCTCAAGGAGCGCGTCCTGAACTGCTTCCGCGGCGCCGCGCTCGCCACCGGCACCACGATGGAGGTCCGCCGGATCCAGCCCGACTACCTGGACCTGTGCCACGACCCGTCCCTGATGGACGCCTACGCGCGCAACCTGCGGGCCACCGGCCGTGAGGTGACGCCGGGGCAGAACGCGGTGGGTACGGGCGGTTCCACCGACATGGGCAACGTCACCCACGTCATGCCCGCGATCCACCCCATGCTCGGCGTGCTCGGCGCGCAAGGTATGCCGCACACCCGGCAGTTCGCCGAGGAGGTCTCGGGTGCGGCGGGCGACGCCGCGGTGCTGGACGGGGCGCTCGCGATGGCGTGGACCGGCCTCGACCTGGCGGCCGACCCGCAGTGGCGCTCGCGCTGTGTGACGGCGCGGCTGGGCTGACGGCCTGATCGGACCGGCCCCGCCGTCACTCCGGGGCCCCCACCGTCACTCCGGCTCGGGCGTGCCCGACGGCTCGCGCGTACCCGACGGCTCGCGCGTGCCCGACCGATCCGCGATGTGCGGGGCAGCCATCAGCTCGGCAAGAGTCCCGCGCGGCACATCAAGTTCGCGTTCGGCGGTCGCGACGGCCATGCCCGTGACCGCCGGAGGCCGGTTGCCGCGTTCCGTGTTGGCGTGGGCGCCGAGGCCGTCCAGGACGACCAGGATCTGAATGGACGCCAGCAGCGGGTCCTCCGTACGGAAGACCCCGGCCTCGACACCGTCGCGGATGAGGTGGGTCAGGCGGTCGCGCCACCGCCCTTCCTGGTGGCCGACGCGGTCGCGCAGCGTGTCGCGGTAGCGGCTCAGATGGCGGGCGTTGAGCCACAGCCGGCTCATGCCGTCGTAGCGCTCCCCCGTCGTACGGAGGAAGAACCGGGCCAGGTCCGCGAGGGCGTCCTCCTTGGTCCGGTCGGCGGGAATCAGGTCGTCCAGCTCGGCCGTCGCCGCTACGCCGAAGGCCTCGGCGACCAGGTCCTCCGCGACGGGGAAGTAGTGGCTGATCAGGCCGGGGCGCACCGCGAGCTCGTCCGCGACCCGGCGCATCGTGATGATTTCGAGGCCCTCCGTGAGCGCGATCGTCGCGGCGGCGGAGACGATCTCGGCGCGGCGGGCCTCCGGAGACTTCCGCACCCGCTTAGGTGAGGTGTTCGACCGCACCGCGGGCGCACTATTGGATTTGCGGCCAATAGACAAGTCGGCTCCCGTGCTCGCCTGTTCGGAGGACTGCATGGCTCCCACGATCCCAGACGACCCGGAGCCGGCACCTCCACCCCCCGCCGACCAGGCCGGACGCGTCGAGACGCACGGCATCGACTTCATCCCCGACGACGAGCGGCACGGCCACGCCCGCGAGCTCTTCGCCGTGTGGGCGGCGCCCAACGTCAGCTACCTCAGCCTCGTGATCGGCGGCGCCCTCATCCTGATGGGCCTCGGCCTGTGGCAGGCCCTCGGGGTGATCGTGGCGGGCAACCTGTTCTGGGCGTTCGTCGGCCTGGTCGCCGTCAGCGGTCCGGCGTCCGGCACTCCGAGCCAGGTCGTCATGCGCGCGATGTTCGGCGTCCTGGGCAACCGGGCGAACATCGCCCTGACCGGCTGGTTCGTGTCGGTCTGCTATCTGGCGCTGAGCTGGGCGGCCGCATCGCTCGCCGCGTTCAGCCTCGCGGCCAGGGCCGGTATCGCCCCGAGCACGGGCGTCAAGGTCGTCATCATCGTCGCGCTGGCCGCCGCGACACTCGCCATCAGCGTCTACGGCCACGCCACCATCGTGAAGCTGTATCTGCCGTTCACCCTGGCCCTGACCGCCGTCTTCATCGTCCTGGCGGGCTACGTACTCGGCCACGTCGACTGGGGATACGAGCCCCAACACCCGCTCAACGGAGTCGAGTTGTGGTCCGCCGTGATGGCAGGGACGACACTCGTCGCCTCGGCGCCGCTCTCGTACAGCAACAGCGCCGACTTCGCCCGCTATCTGCCGCGCACGACCTCCCCGGGGGCCGTCGCCGGCTGGACCGCGCTCGGCGGCTTCGTGCCCAGCGTCCTGTTCACCGCACTCGGCGCCCTCGCGGCCACGGCACTCGATATGCACGACCCCCAGACAGCTCTGGAGACGATCCTGCCGACCTGGTTCAAGCCGGCGTTCCTTCTGGCCGTGATCCTGGGCGCCGTCTGCAACAACGCCCTGACCGCCTACAGTTCCGGCCTCGCCCTCCAGTCGATCGGCGTCAGGATCCGCAGGTCCCGCAGCGTCATTCTGGACGGCACGCTCGGCGTGGCCATGACGCTGTACGCACTGCTGGTCTCCGACTTCCTCGACACCGTCAGCAACATCCTCGAAATCATGGTGGCGCTCCTCGGCCCGAGCATCGCGATCTACGCCGTCGACATCCTGTGGCGCCGCAACCGCTACGACGGCCGGGAGCTGACGGACGAGAGCCGGGACAGTCCCTTCTGGTACACCGGCGGCGTCAACTGGGCAGGTGCGATTGCCCTGTTGACCGCATTCGCCGTCGCCTTCCTGTGCAGCGATACACACCTCTACACCGGCCCGATCGCCCGGGCCGCAGGCGGGGCGGACCTGTCGCTGCCGGTTGGGATCGTCGTGGCGGCGGGCCTCTATCTCGCCCTCACCCGTGCACCCCGTCCGGAGCGAGACTCTGTCTCGCCCTGACGCGGGCACCCTGGCCGAAGTGCTCAGACGCGCCGGTAGACCCATAAGCGTCACCGGTTCACCGCAGCACCCGCCCCCGCCGGGCCGCAGCCACCAGCTCCTCCACCGTCGCCAGCTTCACCCGGGGCCGGTCCTCCTGCCGCCCCCGCGCAGTCTCCGCCCGTTCGATCGCCGCCAGACCCTTCGCGCCGAGGACGCGCCGGTTACGGCGCCTAGCCAGCCGGTGGAAGGCCTTCGGCGCGTACGACGGCTTCGGTAGAGCGCCCGCCACCGCGTCGGCGAGGAGCGTCGTGACCGTCTCGCCCGCACAGGTGCGGTTGGCGCCGATGCCGCCACTCGGACCGCGCTTGATCCAGCCCACGACGTACGTCCCCGGCATCCCTGTGACGCGTCCGCCCTCGTGCGGAACGGTGCCGGTGGCCTCGTCGAACGGGAGACCAGCCAGCGGTCCCCCGCGATAGCCGATCGCTCGCAGCACCATGCCCGCCGCGATCTCCCGCTCCCCCGACGCCCCTTCGGTACGTACGCCCTCGACCCGGTCCGTGCCGAGCACTTCCGCCGGCGCGCTGTGGAACCGCAGCACGATGCGCCGCCCGGGTGCAGGTGCCCGTTCCGCGTCGAAGGTGCCCCGGGGCACGCCCCGCAGGACGGCGGCCTTGTCGTGCGGACCGGCCGCGTCGATGGCCTCGCCGGTGCGGGGATCGTGGTCGTCGACGAGCAGTTGGAGGCCCGGTACGTGCTTCAGTGCGAGCAGTTCCGACGTGGTGTACGCGGCGTTCTCGGGGCCCCGGCGGCCGAGCAGGACCACTTCGCGTACCGATCCGGCGCGCAGTGCCTTCAGTGCGTGGTCGGCGATGTCGGTGCGGGCGAGGGTGTCCGGGTCGGCGAGCAGGATACGGGCGACGTCGAGGGCGACGTTGCCGTTGCCGACGACCACGACGCGCTCGGCGGACAGATCGATCGCGTCGTGCGGCACGTCCGGGTGCGCGTTGTACCAGGCGACGAACGTGCGGGCCGAGATGCTGCCGGTCAGATCCTCGCCGGGGACGGACAGGCGGCGGTCTGCGGCGGCCCCGACCGCGTAGACGACCGCGTCGTGGTGGTCGGCGATCTCCTGCGGGGTGACGTCGTTGCCGACGTCGAGGCCGAGGTGCATCCGTACGCGGTGGTGGCCGTGGAACCGGGCGAAGGTCTCGCCGACCTTCTTGGTGGCGGGGTGGTCCGGAGCGACGCCGTAGCGCACGAGGCCGTCGGCCACGGGGAGCCGGTCGATGAGGGTGACCTCCGCGTTGGTGTGCAGCAGCAGGTCCTGCACGGCGTACATCCCCGCCGGTCCGGTGCCGACGACCGCGATCTTGAGCGGTGCGAGGTCGGACGGCAGGACGCGCGGGAACGAAGGGGTGCCCCACGTATGGAAGTTGGGGCTGTCGTCGACCGGTTCCCGCTCGGCGTCGCGGTAGTACGCGGCGTTGATCTCGGCGTACTCGCGCTGCGACGTGGACAGACGGTCGACCGGGAAGATGGCGTCGACGGGGCAGGCGTCGGCGCACGCGCCGCAGTCGATGCAGGTCTCGGGGTCGATGTGCAGCATCTCGGTGCTGCCGAACGCCCGCTCCTCGGGGGTGGGGTGGATGCAGTTGACCGGGCACACGGCGACACAGGTCGCGTCACTGCAGCAGGTCTGGGTGATGGCGTACGTCATGTCGTCAACTCACGTGGTTTCAGATGAGGTTGGCACGCTTGTAGAACGCCAGCGCCGGCCGGGTGAGCAGCCGTGCGGAGGCCAGGAACTCCATAAGGCCCGAACAGCTCGCCCGCATCATGGACTTGTGGTGCTCGTTGGCCTTCGCCTCGATCACCGCCCGTTCGACGTCGAGTCCGGCGCACTCGTAGACCTGCTTGCGGACCATGCTCGTCACGATGAAGTAGGACGCCATCGCGACCACGAAGGCGTTGATGTGGCGGCGGACGCGGCCCGCGCCGGTGAGGCGCTTGCGTGTCTGCTCGCGGGCGAACTTCATGTGCCGTGATTCCTCGACGACATGGATGTTGTTGATCGTGCGGACGAACGGCACGACGCGCTCGTCGCGCATCCAGTCGCGCTGCATGACGTCGAGGACTTCCTCGGCCACCAGGATCGCGGCGTAGGCCGCCTCTCCGAAGGCCACCGTCTTGAACGCCCGGCCGAGTTCGAGGACGAGCCGGTGCGGCCGGTAGGCCGGGGCTCCCAGTTTCTGCGCGCCGCGCGCGAACATGATCGAGTGCCGGCACTCCTCGGCGACCTCGGTGAGCGCCCACTGGAAGTCGGCTCCCGTCGGGTCCTTCGCGTAGATGTCGCGCAGCACCATCTGCTGGAGGATCATCTCGAACCAGATGCCGGTGCTGGCCACCGATGCTGCTTCCTGTCGCGTCAGCTCCTTGCGCTGTGCCTCGGTCAGCTCGGCCCAGTAGGCGGTGCCGTAGAGCGTGCTCCACTCCGGGCTCGCGCCGTGGAAGTCCTTGTCCAGGGGCGTCTCCCAGTCCACCTCGGTGGCCGGGTCGTACGCCAGCACGGCGGCCGATTCGAGCAGCCGCGCCGAGACGCCGCGCTCGTCGGGGAGATCGTGCGATGCCGGCCGAACAGTGCTGCTTGCCATGCTGCGGCTCCTTGGATCAGACGTGCGCGTTCTTGCGAAGACACCAGGTCAGCCCAGGTGGACGGGGGCCAGGCAAGGGCCACCCGCCCGCTTGTTAGACGGACCGTATAACAAGGGGGGCGCCTTGGCCTACCCCTCGGTAAGTAGGTCTCCGCGGACGCGTCAGGGCCGCCCGTACCCCCGCTCATCGACCAGCTCGTGGGCGAGCCGGGTGAAGGCGCGCGCGGCCGCGCTCTCGTAGGCGCTCTCGCGGCGCAGGAGCACGGCGGTGCGGGCGGGCAGCGGCGGATCGAGGGGTACGGGCCGCAGGTGCGGGTGGTCGTCGGCGATGGCGTCGGGGAGCACGGTGGCGAGCAGCGAGGAGCGCCGCACGATCTCGGTGAGCGCCGGAATGCTGTTGGCCTCGACGGCGACGCGCGGCTCGACGCGGTGCGCGGCGAGATAGGCGTCGATGTGACCGCGTGTCGCGAAGTCACCGCTGAGCAGGGCGAGTTGACGGTCAGCCAGCTCGTGCACCGGCAGCGGGCGGTCGCCCCGCACCTCATGACCGCCGGTGCTCACGACGAGACTCAGCCGCTCGGTGAACAGCTCCGTGGCGGAGATGCCCGCCTGGTACGGCCCTTCGAAGGCGATCCCCAGATCGAGTTCGTCGGCCAGCAGACTCGCCTCGACGCGGTCCTGCGTCATCTCCCGCACATCCACGGTGACGCCGGGGTGGCGGCTGCGGAACGAGTCGACGAGGGGGCCGATGAGATAGACGGTGAAGGTGGGCGTCACCGCGAGGCGGAAGTGTCCGCGCGAGAGGTCCGCGACATCGAGGACGGCACGGTCGGCGGCGGCCATGTCCCTCAGCACGCGCTTCGCGAAGTACACGTAGACCTCGCCGGCGTCCGTGGGGCGGACGGTGCGCCCGCTGCGGTCGAGGAGCTGCGCTCCGACGGCCCGTTCCATCTGCTTGATCTGCTGCGACAGCGTCGGCTGGGATATGCGCAGTTCCTCGGCCGCCCGGGTGAAATTGCCGTGCTCGACCACCGCGGTCAGATAGCGGAGGTGACGTAGTTCAGGGCCCATACCCCGACTATAGGAGCACCTATAGATGCCATCAATCGCAGTCATGGTCATCAGGTCTTGGACGCTATAGGGGCTGGTCGTGCAAGGTGGATCCCGTCAGCCCGCCGGGCAGGCAGTCATCGAAGGGAGCGACCCGTGCACAACATCTCGGACGGCCTCGCGCAGTTCCACCGCGACGTCTTTCCCGCGAAGGCCGGGCTCTTCGCCGAGCTCGCCACGACCCACAGCCCGACCACGCTCTTCATCGGCTGCTCGGACGCCCGCGTCGTCCCCGAACTGATCACCCAGAGCGAGCCGGGCGACCTGTTCGTCATCCGCACCGCCGGCAACCTGATCCCCGCCTACACGTCGGGCCCCGACGGTGTCGCGGCGAGCATCGAGTACGCCGTGTCCGTGCTGCACGTGAGCGAGATAGTCGTGTGCGGTCACTCCGCGTGCGGGGCGATGACCGCCCTCGCGGAGGGCCACGACCTCAGCGGAGCGCCGGTCATCGCCAACTGGCTGCGCCACGCGGACGCCGCCCAGGCACGCGCCGCGGCCGGCCCCGACACCTCGGGCGCCGACCGTGTCATCGCCCTGGTCCGGGCGAACGTGTCCGCCCAGCTCCAGAACCTGGCCACCCACCCCGCGGTGGCCCGCGCCCTGGCGGACGGCACGCTGACGCTGCACGGCTGGGTCTTCGACATCGCCACCGGCGACGTCGAGAAGATCGGCGCCACCATGGTCGCCGCCTGACCCGCCCCACCCACCAGAACCACACACCCCGCGGAACCACCGCGTCTTCCGGCCGACCCGGCCGGAAGCCACGACGCCACCACCGCGGCGCCATCAGGGCGCCACGGACGGGGCGCCGACGAGAGAGAAGGAACGCAGAACATGCCGCAGGCCCAGTTCGACCCCACCGCCCGCGAGTCCCTCGCTGTCGCCGCCGTCGACGCCAAGGTCCGCAAGGACCTGACCTGGCAGCAGATCGCCGACGCCGCCGAGCTGTCGCCGGCCTTCGTCACCGCCGCCGTCCTCGGCCAGCACGCCCTGCCGAAGGCCTCCGCCGAGGCCGTCGCGGCCCTCCTCGGCCTCGACGAGGACGCCGTCCTCCTGCTCCAGACCATCCCGACCCGCGGATCGATCCCCGGCGGCATCCCGACCGACCCGACGATCTACCGCTTCTACGAGATGCTCCAGGTCTACGGCACCACGCTGAAGGCGCTCGTCCACGAGCAGTTCGGCGACGGCATCATCAGCGCGATCAACTTCAAGCTCGACGTGAAGAAGGTCGCCGACCCCGAGGGCGGCGAGCGCGCCGTCATCACCCTCGACGGCAAGTACCTGCCGACGAAGCCTTTCTGATCAACCATCACCTCCCCCCACAATGAGGCGGGCGAGGACCGGAGGGCCCCACGACCTCCGGTCCTCGCCCGTCTATTCTGTCTGCCGCCTGAAAGTCACCCCGGCACACCGCTCCCCACGAGCGCCGACAGCGAGACGGCCGCCCGCCCGCGCGGCACCAGCGCCGACGGCACACCGTCGCTCCGGCTCCCCCGGTCGATGTCCGTGAGCAGATCCCGCAGGGCCCGGCAGCCGTGCGGAGCGGGCAGCCGGTCGTCGAGGGCGGCGAGTGCGCGGTGCGCGCGCTGCCGGGCCCGGGCGCTGCGGCCGTCGCTCTGGTCGACGAACGCCTGGGCGTAACGCGCGACGAGGCAGGCCCAGGCGTCGCCTCGGATGCCGGGCTGCCGCAGGGCGCTGCGCGCGCTCCGCCGCGCCGCCCGGGGCGTGCGGCCCGCCTGCGTCACGGCGAGGGCGGCCAGGCTCACCACGGGTGACAGCCCCCCGGGCGCCTGCGGCGGGATCGTCCGGGCCGCCTCCTGGAACTGTTCGGTGGCCCGCTCCAGATCACCTCGGTGCAGCGCGAGCATTCCCTGGACGTGCGCGATCCTGCCGATGGTCGCGTCGTCCCCCGCGAGGACGGCGGCCGGCCACGCGTGCCGCAGCAGCTCGCTCGCCCCGTACGGGTCCCCGTACGCCGTGAGCCAGGCCGTGAGGCACAGGCCGCGCGCGGTGAGGAGCCCGTCCTCCCGGCACATCGGGAGCAGCCGCAGCAGATGGCGGCGCCCCTCGTCGACCCGGTCGTAGACCGCCCACCAGAACCACAGGTTCAGGACGGACTCCAGGGCGGCGGCCGCGAGTTCGGGCTGCCGGGGCGCGTACGCCAGCATGGCGCTCAGCCCCTCGGCCTCCTCCATGACGAGGCGTACGGCCTGTGGCTGGCTGCCGAGGCTCCACAGGTTCTCGGCGAGGGCGGCTACCCGCTGGAAGTGGATCGCACGGCGCTCGGCGGCGACCTCGAACTCCCTTGCCTCACGCAGCCGTTCACCGCCGAAGTCGTGGGCGACGAGGGTCATCCGGTAGCGGGGTTCGCGGATGCCGCCGGGGTCGCGTACGGGGGTGAGGACGCCGATCGCGGCGAGGCGGGCCAGGCAGGCGGGGACCCGGGCCGGTTCGAGGCCGCCGCCCGCGCAGACGAACGCGGCCGTCGACTCGTCGAAGGCGCCGGGCAGGATGCTGGCGCGGGCCCACACGATCCGCTCGTCACGGTCGCACAGCACGTAGGCCGCGGCGACGGCGTCCCTGAGCGAACGGTGCCGGGGTACGGCCATGTCCGGCGCGCTCAGCCAGCACTGGCGTTCCCGCAGCCGGCCGGCGAGTTCCCGCACGCCTCCGTTCACGGCCTCCCGACCGCCACCGTTCACGACCTGCCGCGCGGCCAGTTCGACGGCGAGGGGAAGGCCGCCCAGGGACCGGCAGATGTCGGCGACCGCCCGCAGGTCCGCGCCGTCGGCCGTGAAGCCCTCCCGCACAGCGGCCGCCGTCTCCAGGAACAGTTCGACGGCGGGTGCGGTCCGCTGCCCGGCCGGGGGCTCGACCGCGAGCGGCTTCAGGCGCAGGACCGTTTCGGCACCGAGGCCGAGGGGGCGGCGCGCGGTCACCAGGACGCGCAGCGTCGGCACGAACTCGAGGAGCGTCTGCACCAGGCCCACGCACTCGGCGTGGACGGGGTCGATGTCGTCGAGGAAGAGCAGCACGTCGGTGGCGCGCAGCCGGTCGGCGAGGGTGGCGCCGCGCCGTCCGCGGATCCCGGCCGCCGCCTCGATCACCGCCGCGGTCAGCGACTCGGGCGCCCCGGGCTGCCCGGCCTCCGGCCAGCGTACGAGCATGAGGCGCGTCCCCGGGCGGCGCGCGGCGGCCTCGGCGACCGCGTCGGCGGCGAGCCGGCTCTTGCCCACGCCGACCCCGCCGGCGACGGTCACCAGGCGCTGCTTCTCGAGGAGCGTGTGCAGCGTCTCCGACTCGTGTTCTCGGCCGACCAGGCGCGCGGGCGTCCCGTCACCGTCGGCCGAGGGCACGCCGTCGCCGCCCATGAGTGTCCACACGTCCGCCACTCTCCGCACTGTCCTGCCCCTTGTCCTCCGACGGTGACCGCCCGTCCGTGACCCGCTCCAGCTCTGTGCAGAACCGTCACTGCACCCGCTCCTCGGCAACCCCAACGCCTCAGCGGCCCCCTGGTGTCGTCAGCGGGCCAGGGTCCACCCGACGCGCGGAACCCTCGAACGCGAGCACGACTCCGTGGAGGGGCGCGGGGTGGACGAAGGGGCGGTCGGAGGGGCGAGCACGAGGCCGTCGGAGGGGCGGGCCGGTCGCACTCGCAGAGCCGGTCGCAACCGAGCAGTTTTGGAGAAGCGCCGGAGATACGCCGCGCCTAGCCTGAACTGCGTGGACAGCCCCGCACGGGAGTCCGCGACCCCCACCCACGTCATTCAGGAGTGATCATGACCAGCTCTTCCACCCAGGGAATCAAGACCGTGCTGCACCCCGTCACGGATGTGGCGAAGGCCAAGCCGGTGTACGCGGCCCTGCTCGGCACCGAGCCGCAGGTCGAGTCGGCGTACTACGTCGGCTTCGATGTCGCGGGCCAGCAGATCGGGCTCGTGCCGGGCGGCGGTTCGCAGGGCATGACCGGGCCGGTCGCCTACTGGCACGTACCGGACATCGAGGCGAAGCTCGCCGAGGTCACGGCGGCGGGCGGCGCGGTGAAGGAGGCGGCGCACGACGTCGGCGGGGGCCGCCTGGTGGCGACGTTCACCGACCCCGACGGCAATGTGCTCGGGCTGCTCCAGGACAGCTGACCTGCGGGGCCTCGGGGGCCCGCCGCGGATGCGGGAAATCGGGTCGGACGGACGGCACGAAGCTGGTTGGATCGAGCCGGCGACGCGGACGGAGACCGCGGGCGCGGTCCGCACCGACCGGTGGGCCGCGTGACAGGGGCCGCACAGCAGATCGCGCATGACAGACGGTCCGCGTGACAGACGGTCCGCGTGACAGACGGTCCGCGTGACAGACGCAGATGGAGACATGATGAGTATGGCCACGAGGAAGCAGGCGCAGGCGTCCGAGCCGCACCCCGCCGACAGCCACGACCTGATCCGCGTGCACGGCGCCCGGGTGAACAACCTCAAGGACGTCAGCGTGGTGATCCCGAAGCGCCGCCTGACCGTGTTCACCGGTGTCTCCGGCTCGGGCAAGAGCTCGCTCGTCTTCGGCACGATCGCCGCGGAGTCGCAGCGGCTGATCAACGAGACGTACAGCACCTTCGTGCAGGGCTTCATGCCGAGCCTCGCCCGGCCCGAGGTGGACGTCCTCGACGGCCTGACGACCGCGATCATCGTCGACCAGGAGCGTCTCGGCGCCGACCCGCGCTCCACCGTCGGTACCGCCACCGACGCCAACGCGATGCTGCGCATCCTCTTCAGCCGGCTCGGCAAGCCGCACATCGGCTCGCCCAAGGCCTACTCGTTCAACATCGCCTCCATGTCGGGCGCGGGCGCGGTCACCGTCGAGCGCGGCGGCGCCACAGTGAAGGAGCGGCGGAGCTTCTCCGTCACGGGCGGCATGTGCCCGCGCTGCGAAGGCCGGGGCTCGGTATCCGACTTCGACCTGACCGCGCTCTACGACGACAGCAAGTCGCTGAGCGAGGGCGCGATCACGATCCCCGGCTACAGCATGGACGGCTGGTACGGCCGGATCTACATCGGCTCCGGGTTCTTCGACCCGGACAAGCCGATCAGCAAGTACACCAAGAAGGAGCTGAACGACCTCCTCCACAAGGCGCCGACCAAGATCAAGGTCGAGGGGGTCAACCTCACGTACGAGGGGCTGATCCCGAGGATCCAGAAGTCGATGCTCTCCAAGGACGTCGAGGCGATGCAGCCCCACATCCGTGCCTTCGTGGAGCGCGCGATCGCCTTCGCCACGTGCCCGGACTGCGACGGCACCCGGCTCAGCGAGCTGGCCCGCTCGTCGAAGATCAAGAAGATCAGCATCGCGGACGCCTGCGCGATGCAGATCAGCGACCTGGCCAAGTGGGTCGGCGGGCTCGACGAGCCGTCGGTGGCCCCGCTGCTCGCCAACCTGCGGGCGACGCTGGACTCGTTCGTCGAGATCGGCCTCGGTTATCTCTCGCTCGACCGGCCCGCGGGCACCCTGTCGGGCGGTGAGGCGCAGCGCGTCAAGATGATCCGCCACCTCGGCTCGTCGCTCACCGACACGACGTACGTCTTTGACGAGCCGACGATCGGTCTGCACCCGCACGACATCCAGCGGATGAACGACCTGCTGCTCCAGCTGCGCGACAAGGGCAACACCGTGCTCGTCGTGGAGCACAAGCCGGAGGCGATCGCGATCGCCGACCATGTCGTGGACCTCGGTCCCGGCGCCGGTACGGCGGGCGGCACGATCTGCTTCGAGGGCGGGGTCGAGGGTCTACGGGCCTCCGGCACGGTCACCGGCCGCCACTTCGACGACCGCGCCAAGGTGAAGGAGACGGTGCGCGAGCCCGACGGCGTACTGGAGATCCGCGGCGCGACGGAGCACAACCTCCAGAATGTCGACGTCGACGTTCCGCTCGGCGTGCTCACCGTGGTGACGGGCGTGGCCGGGTCGGGCAAGAGCTCCCTCATCAACGGCTCGGTGTCGGGCCGCGAGGGGGTGGTGACCGTCGACCAGTCGGCGATCAAGGGGTCGAGGCGCAGCAACCCGGCGACGTACACCGGCCTTCTCGACCCGATCCGCAAGGCGTTCGCCAAGGCCAACGGTGTGAAGCCGGCGCTGTTCAGCGCCAACTCGGAGGGCGCCTGCCAGACCTGCAACGGCGCCGGCGTCATCTATACGGACCTGGCGATGATGGCCGGGGTGTCGACGGTGTGCGAGGAGTGCGACGGCAAGCGGTTCCAGGCCGAGGTACTCGAGTACAAGTTCGGCGGCAAGGACATCAGTGAGGTGCTCGCGATGTCGGTGACCGAGGCGGAGGCGTTCTTCGCGGACGGCGAGGCGAAGACGCCGGCCGCGCACAAGATCCTCGACCGGCTCGCGGACGTCGGACTCGGCTACCTGACGCTCGGGCAGCCGCTGCCCACGCTGTCCGGCGGTGAGCGGCAGCGCCTCAAGCTGGCGACGCACATGGGCGAGAAGGGCGGCGTGTACGTGCTCGACGAGCCGACGACCGGTCTGCACCTCGCCGACGTGGAGCAGTTGCTGGGCCTGCTCGACCGGCTCGTCGACTCCGGTAAGTCGGTCATCGTGATCGAGCACCACCAGGCGGTCATGGCCCACGCCGACCGCATCATCGACCTCGGCCCGGGCGCCGGCCACGACGGCGGCCGAATCGTCTTCGAGGGGACGCCTGCGGAGCTGGTCGCGGACCGGTCGACGCTTACGGGGGAGCACTTGGCGGCGTACGTCGGGGGATGAGCGGGCGCCCTGCGGCGTAGCGCAGCGCCACCGCGACCAACCCCGCGACCTCCGGCCACCAGTCCGTCGACGCAGGCGAGCAGGGTGAGGCTGCGGTCCTCGGGGTCGGCGACGCCGTACGGGGCCAGGAAGTCCCGTACGGCGTCGCGCGCCGTGTTCTCGCGGGGGACGAGGATGTCGTGCGGCTCAGGGTGGCGCACGCGTACCGAGCGGGCGAGCGCCGCCCCCTCCCCCGGCGCGAGCCGCCGCTCGACGAACTCGCAGAGATGCAAGGCGAGTTGGCCCGCGTCCCGCAGCGGCGGCAACTCCGCTCCCGACGCCCGGAGTTCGGCCTGGTCGCGTTCCATCAGCCGCCGCACGAGGGCGGTGAGCAGCGCCTGCCGGGTGCGGCAGTACGCGGAGGTGGGCCGCGTCGCGCTTCTCGGCGACGCTGCCCACGCCACGACGCCGAACCTCGGGCCTGGCGGGCGCATGGGCCGGCAGCGCAGCCACCCCCTGGCGATCGGCCTGCGCAATGACGAGATCCGGCTCACCCCGTCTCGCGCGTCACGGTCCGCGCGGTCCGCGTCACGCGGACCGGACCCCGCCGCGACCGGACCTGCCCGACACCCCTGAAGGTCACGCAGCGTAATCGCTCGGCGGGCGGCTCCGGCTGCGCCGTCCTACGTTGGAGGAGCAAGACCCCCTCACGACAAAGGAGTCGAAATGCCTGACAAGGGCAGCATGAACAAGGTCAAGGGCAAGTCCAAGCAGACGGCCGGCAAGGCCACCGGCGACCGCCGCAGGGAGGCTGCCGGCAAGGCCGAACACGCGAAGGGCGAAGCCAAGAAGGCCATGGGCGAAGCCCGCGACCACGCCCGCGGAGTCCAGGACTCCATGGCGCACGACGGCTCCTGACCTGAGCCTGAAGGAGCCCCCGCGTCTGCCACGCGGGGGCTTCTCGCTGCCGTCATCCGCTAGGCGCCGGCCGGGAATTGAGACCGCCGACGCGGTGAACGTCGCGGGGCCGTGCCGCCGAACGGGCGGCACGGCCCATCGTCACTCTCCGGAGCAGAACGGGGGTCAGCGCGAGGTCGCCGCGAGCTCGCCGGGCCACGGCCGGCGGACATTTCGTGATCGGGTGGTGTCCGAACCGGTACCGGCCGCCCGGCGCGTCGGACCGCGAGCCCTTATATCGTCTCGGAGGGTTCCACGTCCTCCGATGTGGACACCTGCCCGGGGCCGGACGCGTCACCGGTAGACTCGCTGGCTGATTCCTCCGGTGCCGGGGGCGTCACAAGCCAAGGAAAGAGGGAAGTCTCGACGTGTGGGCCGCACAGCACGAAGCTCCGATCTACAGCCGGCTCATCCAGGAACGCGGTGACATCCCCGCCCAGGTCCGGGCCGCCGCCGAACAGACCCTGCGCGACCTGGAACGAGTGATGCCGGCGCCGCTTCCGCGCCAGCAGCCGCCGGCCCCGTCGTCCGCACCCGCGCTCAACAGCGGCGTACGCGGCCTCTAGGGGACACCTCCCGGCCCCGGCGTTTCACGCCGGGCGCCCCTTGGGTCCATCCCCTGGGGGTTTATCCCCCTGAGGCCGCCCCCTGGGGATCATCCTCAGGGCCTCCCCCTAGGGCCCGTCACCCGAACAGCCCGCCTCGCGCAGTTCCCGCGAGAGCCGGCCGCTCGGGCGCTCAGGCCTTCGCGTCACTCCTTCGCCGTCAGCCGTGGCGGCTCCCGCTCGGCCGCACGTGGACCCGAAGGTCGACGTACGCCGAGGAGACAAGCCGGGATGGCGTCGCCGTCATCACGCGGCGCGGACGCTGGGAAGGCAGGCCCCGTTACGGCTTACGGCGCGGCTTCCCGCGCTTGGCGCCGCCCTTGGGACCGCCCTTGGCCGCCCCGCCTTTCGCCCCACCCTTCGGGCCGCCCTTCGCCACGCCCTTAGGGCCCGGCTTGGCGCCGCCCTTGGCACCCGCCTTGGCGCCTCCGGACCGCGGGTTTTTTCCTGCGGCCGGCTTCTTCGGCTGCGGCGGGGTCTTCGTACGGCCACGCGAGCTGTTGACCGTACGGCCGCGGACGATGCCGATGAACTCCTCGACGAGGTCCGTCGTTTCGTCCTCCGGCCAGGACAGCGCGACCTGGGACTCGGGGGCGTCCGTCAGCGGACGGTACGTGAGGTCCTTGCGGTGGTGCAGGCGGGCGAGGGACTGCGGGACCAGCAGCACACCGATCCCGGCGGCCACCAGCTCGACGGCGTCGGCCGTCGTCGCGGGACGCTCGAACGCGGGCTGCCCCGGCGGCTGTTCCCAGCCGAGCGTGTCGTCGAGGGGGTGCAGCACGGTCTCGTCCGCGAGGTCGGCGAGTGACACCTCCTCGACCGCGGCCACGATGTGGTCCTTGGGGACCACGACCACGGTCGTCTCGGTGTAGAGGGGGATCGCGCTGAGGACGGTCCGGTCGACCGGCAGCCGTACGAGGCCGGCGTCGGCGCCCCGGTCCCGGAGGAGATCGGAGGCCTCGTCGGCGGGCGTCGCCATGAGGGTCAGGGGAACGTCGGGCAGCCGCTCGTTCCAGATCCGCACCCACTTGGCGGGTGTCACTCCCGGGACATACGCGAGCCGGAACGAAGGGGATACATCCGAGCCTGTCACGCCGCCAGGTTACCGGTCCGTGGTCGGAGCCATCGCACGCAGTCGATACCCTGGACACCATGACGTCGCACCAGACCGCCCAGACCATGAAGCCCGCGACCGCGGCGAAGAAGCTGGGTGTGTACCTCGAGGCCACCCCCGCCGAGTTCCGGGAGGGTGTCGTCTCGCGCAGCGAGCTCAACGCGCTGCAGGCCGATCCTCCCGCTTGGCTGCAGGAGCTGCGCCGCAACGGCCCGCACCCCCGGCCCGTGGTCGCCGCCAAGCTCGGCGTCTCGATCTCCGGTCTCGCCCGCGGCGGGGTCACCGAGGCGCTCACCACCGAGCAGATCGAGACCATCAAGACCGACAACCCCGAGTGGCTCCAGCAGGAGCGCGCCACGCAGGCCGACGTCCGCAAGGAGGCGGCCCGCATCAAGGAGCGGAACGCTCAGCGCGCGGCGAAGTCCGGCGACCAGTCCTCCTGACCTCTCCGCAACCGCTCCTCAGCTGTCCGTCACGCCCCTCCGGCAGCTGTCCGTCACGCCCCCTCTGGCCGGTCCACCGTTTCCGCGCCGTCGAGGGGGCTGCGTTCCAGGAAGGCGGCGGCCGCCGGGACCGCGTCGCGCAGCCGCAGCAGGTCCGCCGCGGTCAGGGTGCGGCACACCGAGTCCCGCTCGGCCATGACGCGCTGACCGAGTCGGGCGTGGAAGTCCGCCGGGGTGAGCGCCGCGCCGGGGCCCGCCGACCAGGTGCGCCCCGGTGGCCCCGGCCGGGACGCGTGGGCGCACACCGCCAGGCGCCCTGACTCCACGTACCAGAGCACCACGGGCTCCGCGCGCGGCGGGACGACCGTCTCGCCCGCCGGCAGGGACAGCGTTCCGAAGCAGTCGGACACGGCGCTCGCCGCCGCCTCGCCGGCCTTGCCGAACAGGTCGCTGGACGTCAGGGGAACCGGTGCCGCGGGGTCGATTCCGAGGCTCGCGAGGAGTTCGTCCTCGCAGGATTCGACGGCGCTTCCGAGGTCCGCGTACTCGTCTTCGGTGTGTGTGACCGGGCGGGCCGACGGGTCCGCGATGACCATGCGGATTCCGCGTTCGCGCAGGTCATGGCCGAGGGCGCGGAGGAGGTCCGCCGCGACGGGTTCGATGCGGCCCACCCGTGCGAGGTCCAGGACGAACCAGCGGGCGGCGGGCGGGAGATCTCGAGCCGCGCGCAGCGTCTGTTCGGCGGTGGCGAAGTCCAGGTCGCCCTGGAGGACGTGGACGCGGATGCGGTCGGGGCGTTCATCGAGCGCGGCGCGCTGGTCGCGAGGGCGGTGGCGCAGGGAGCGCAGCGGGCCCGGGTCGAGGGAGCGCGGCGGGAGCGGGCGGACGCTGGTGCCGGTGCCCCGCATCAGATGCAGCCCGAACTGTTCCGACAGCAGGTGGCAGGCGGCGATGGCGCGCACGCTGTTGCCCTTCTCGTCCAGCGGCGGGCTGAACACGCCGATGCCGAACTGGCCGGGCAGCGCGACGCCGATCCCGCCGGAGACTCCGCTCTTCGCGGGCAGGCCCACGCGCAGCATCCACTGCCCGGACGCGTCGTACATCCCGCAGGTGGCCATGACGGCGAGGACGTGCTGGGCGTGGCCGGCGGCGAGTACCCGTTCGCCGGTGAGCGGGTTGGTGCCGCCGCCTGCCAGCGTCGCGTGCATCACGGCGAGGTCGTCGCAGGTCACGAGCACGGAGCACTGGCGGAAGTAGACGGCGAGCTGTTCCTCGACGTCGCCGGTGAGGGATCCCGCGTTGTGCATGAGGTAGGCGAGGGCGCGGTTGCGGTCGCTGGTGGCGCGTTCGGAGGCGTAGACCGCCTCGTCGACGGTCAGATCCCGGCCCGCGAAGGCGCTCAGGCCCTCCAGGATGCGGGCGAAACGCTCGTCCGGGGTGGCCCCCGCGACGAGTGAACTGGTCACGATGGCACCGGCGTTGACCATGGGGTTGGGCGGGCGGCCGGTGCCGGGTTCGAGGCGGATCGAGCTGAAGCCCTCGCCGCTGGGCTCGGCGCCGACGCGCGCGAGGACGTCCTCCAGGCCCTGGTCGGCGAGGGCCAGCGCGAACACGAAGGGCTTCGACACCGACTGCACCGTGAACGGCACGTCGCTGTCACCGCAGCTGTAGACCTGCCCGTCGAGCGCGCACAGGGCGATCCCGAACAGCTCCGGGTCCGCCCTGCTCAGCTCCGGGATGTACGAGGCCGGCTCCCCCTCGGTGAGGCCGCGCAGCCTGAGGCGTACGCGGTCCAGGAGCGCGACGAGGGGGTCGCCCGGCGGGATGTTCTGCCTCACCCGGCAATCGAACACCACTCCTGGCGAAGGCGCCTTCCCAGACACCGCCCGCGGACGTTCGCGCGGCTCAGATACGGCTGCCGGATGCCGTGTCCGAGGAGAGCCGCTGGGCGAGGTAGATCGGGATGACGGAGAGCAGGACGAGGACTGCGGCGACGACGTTGACGACGGGGGCCTGCTGGGGGCGCGCCATGTTGGAGAAGATCCAGACGGGGAGGGTCTGGATGCCGGGCCCGGCGGTGAAGGTCGTCACGACGATCTCGTCGAAGGAGAGCGCGAAGGCCAGCAGCGCGCCCGCGACCAGGGCGGAGCGCACGAGCGGGAAGGTGATGTCGACGAAGGTGCGGAAGGAGTGCGCGCCGAGGTCGGCGGCGGCCTCCTCGTACGATCCCGGCATCCGTCGCAGCCGGGCGATGACGTTGTTGAAGACGACCACGATGCAGAACGTGGCGTGGCCGACGATGACGGTGAAGAGGCCGAGGCCCACGCCGAGCGGTTCGAGGACCGTGCGGAAGGCGGTGTTGAGGGCGACGCCGGTGACGATGCCGGGCAGGGCGATCGGCAGGACGACGACGAAGGAGATCGCGTCGCGGCCGAAGAACCTGAACCGCTGGCAGGCGAAGGCGACGAGCGTGCCGAGGACCAGGGCGATGGCGGTCGCGCCGAGCCCCGCCTTGACGGAGGTCCACAGCGCGGCCCGGGCGCCGGAGCTGTGCCAGGCATCGGTCCACCAGTCGAAGGTGAGCCCGGGCGGCGGCCAGCCCGAACTGCGGTCCGGGTTGAGGGAGTTGACGAGGACCAGGAGCAGCGGGACGTAGATCACCGCGAAGCCGAGCGCGGCGGCGACGCGCAGGGCGATGCGCGCGGGGCGGGAGAGATTCATCGGAGTGACCTTCGCTGTGCGTGGTCCGGAGGGCCGTCGGGCGGCCCTAGGCCCGGGACTTCGGGGACTTGGGGGCGTCACAGGCTGCTGAGGGCCCCTGTGCGGCGCACCGCGAGCAGGTAGAGCACGATGATCACCACGGGGACGGTGCCGAGCGCGGCGGCGAGCGGCAGGTCGAGGGTGATGTTGGAGTAGATGATGTTGCCGATCAGCTGGGTCTTGCCGCCGACGATCTGCACGGCGATGTAGTCGCCGAGGCTGAGCGAGAAGGTGAAGACCGAGCCGGCCGCGACGGACGGCAGGATCATCGGCAGGACCACGGAGCGGAAGGTGCGGCCCGTGCGGGCGCCCAGGTCCGCGGAGGCGTCGAGGAGGCTCGCCGGGAGCTGTTCGAGTCCGGCGTGGATCGGCAGGATCATGTACGGCAGCCACAGATAGGTGAGGACGAGGATCGTCGCGGTGAGGCCGTAACCGGGCCCCTTGATGCCGAACGGCCCCAACACCCAGTCCAGCAGGCCGCCTTGGGCGAGGATGAGCCGCCACGCGTACGCCTTGACGAGGTAGCTGGCCCACAGCGGGGTGAGGATCGCGACGACGAGGAGCGGCCGCCACCGGGGGTTCGCGATACGGGCCGTGTAGAACGCGATCGGGAACGCGATCAGTACGCACAGCGCGGTGACCGCGAGGGCGACGCCGACGCTGCGCAGGGCGACCTGGCGGTAGACGTCGGTGGTGAACAGGGCGGTGAAGTTGTCCGTGTTCCAGATCTTCACGACGTTCGAGGTGAAGGAGTCCGTGGTCCAGAACGCGGACAGGAACAGGACGGTGAGGGAGCCGAGGTAGGCGAGGACGAGCCAGGCCAGCGGCGCGGAGAGCAGCAGGGACAACTGCAGCCGGGGACGGCGGTACAGGGCCCCGGCGAGCCGCCGGACGGGTCCGGCGGCAGGCGCGGTGTCGGTCATCGGCGGCAGGTCCTAGCCCTTGATCTCGGTCCAGGCCTGGACCCACTTGGCGTACGGGACGCAAGTGGCGTCCTTGCGGCCGTCGATGCACTGGGCGATCGGCGTGGTCCAGAAGTGGACGTTCTTCCAGTACGCCTCGTCGGCCGCGTGGTACGTGGCGCAGTGGTTCTTGTCGGCAGTCTCGTCACAGGACTTCGCATTGGACGGCGCCTCGCCGAAGTACTCGGCGACCTGGGCGTTGACCTTCGGCGAGATGATCCAGTCCAGCCACTTGTAGGCGCAGTTGGGGTGCTTGGCCTTGGCGGCGATCATCCAGGTGTCGGACCAGCCGGTGGCGCCCTCCTTGGGCAGGACGGCCTTCACCGGGACCTTCTCGGACTGGGCGGTGTTGAGGATGACCTGCCAGCTGGTGCCGACGACGGAGTCTCCGCTCTTGAAGGCCGAGACCTCCTTGAGGTAGTCGCTCCAGTACTCGCCCACGTTCTTGTTCTGCGCCTTGAGCAGGGCGACCGCCGCGTCGAACTGCTTCTGGTCCAGGGCGTACGGGTCCTTGATGCCGAGGGAGGGCTTGGTCTTCATCAGGTACAGGGCGGCGTCCGCGATGTAGATCGGCGAGTCGTACGCGGTGATCTTTCCCCGGTGGGCGGCGGCCTGGTCGAAGACCGCGGACCAGGAGTCGGGGGCCGGGGAGACCTTCTTGGTGTTGTACATCAGGAGGTTGGCGCCGCGGCCGTGCGGGATGCCGTAGGAGACACCCTTGACGGAGTTCCACTGCTGGTTCTTGAGGCCGGCGAAGACGTCCTTGTAGTTGGGCACCAGCTTCGTGTTCACGGGTGCGGCGTCGCCCGAGGCGATCAGCCGCAGCGACGCGTCGCCGGAGGCGGAGACCGCGTCGTACTGGCCGGTCTTCATCAGGCTGACCATCTCGTCGGAGGTGCCCGCGGTCTTCGTGTTGACCTGGCACCCCGTCTGCTTCTCGAAGCCGGAGACCCAGTCGACCTTCGGGTCGTTCGAGCCGTCCTCGGCGTAGCCGGCCCAGGCGATCAGGTTGACCTGGCCCTCGCCCTTGCCGAGGCTCTTCCGCGCGGAGAGTTTGGGCGGGGTGAAGTCGCTGCCGCCGGGCGACCCGGCGGTGTCCGACGAGCCGCAGGCGGAGGCGAGGAGCAAGGCGCCGAGCGCGGCCGCTGCTCGGGACGTTCGGGTCAGACGCACGGGGTTCTCCACGGGGTGGGGGGCGGTCGGATGATTCGGGTCGTACGGGTTCGCGGCGCTGCGCGCGAGTCAGGAACGTGCCGGGTCCTTGGCCAGCGGGTCGGCGGTCGACGGGCCATGGGGGACCGGGAAGTTGTGCCGCCGGTGCCACTGGAGCCTGACCCGTGAGCCGCGCAGGGCGGCCACGTCCTCGGACGAGGTCTCCAGGTTCTGCTGGAGGGCGGTGAGCCGGCCGCCGGCGTCGAGGTCGACGAGGAAACGGGTCGCGCCTCCCAGGTAGACGACCTCCGCGACGGTGCCGGTGGCACTGGCGTGCTCCGGTTCGGCGGCGGCGGACTCCTTGAGCACATGGATCTTCTCCGGGCGGACGCTGTACGTCGCCCGGTCCCCCACGACCTGCTCGGCCGCGTCGCCGGAGAGCAGGTTGGAGGTGCCGACGAAGCCCGCGACGAACGGAGTGGCGGGGCGTTCGTAGATCTGGGCCGGGGTGCCGACCTGTTCGACGCGGCCCTGGTTGAAGACCGCGATGCGGTCGCTCATGGTCAGGGCCTCCTCCTGGTCGTGCGTGACGAAGACGAAGGTGATGCCGGACTCGCGCTGGATCGCCTTGAGTTCGACCTGCATCTGCTCGCGGAGTTTGAGGTCGAGGGCGCCGAGCGGTTCGTCGAGCAGGAGCACCTTCGGGCGGCCGACGAGGGCGCGGGCCAGGGCCACGCGCTGGCGCTGGCCGCCGGACAGCTGGGCGGGGCGGCGGGTGCCGAGGTCCGCGAGGCGCACGCTCGCCAGGGCCTCGCGCGCGCGGGCGAGGCGTTCGGCCTTGGGTACCTTGCGGACCTTGAGGCTGTAGGCGACGTTCTGCTCCAGGGTCATGTGCGGGAACAGCGCGTAGTCCTGGAAGACGGTGTGCACGTCGCGCTCGAAGGGCGCCCGGCGGGTGACGTCGGCGCCGGCGAGCTCGATGGTGCCGCCGGTGGGCGCCTCGAAGCCGGCGATCATCCGGAGCACGGTGGTCTTGCCGGAGCCGGAGGGCCCGAGCATCGAGAAGAACTCGCCGTCCGCGATCTCCAGGTCGACCCCGGCCACAGCCTCCGTCCTGCCGAAGGTCTTGCGCAAGTTCTGCAGCCGGACGGCCATTCCCTCCATGGGCGGGAACCTTTCTGGTGCGTGGGGAGTTGACCGTAAACATATGAAGCCATAGTTCTAATTTCAAGGCCCCGCCGAGGTAAAGGCTGTGCCAAGTGGCAAGGTGGTGACCGTGAACCGCGACAAAACCGGCGTCCGCAGAACCGTCTTCACGCCCGTCGACACGCTCGCCCGCGTCGACGCCGTGGTGCGCCGGCTCGGCGATGCCATCGACCTCGGGCTGCTCGCCGACGGCGAGCAGTTGCCCGGCGAGAGCGACCTCGCCGCCCAGCTCGGGGTCTCCACCGTGACCCTGCGGGAAGCCCTCATGGCGCTGCGCCAGCGCGGTCTGGTCACCACGCGCAGGGGGCGCGGCGGGGGCAGCTTCGTCACCGTGCCCGAGGGTCCCGCCGAGGAACGGCTCCTGGCCCGTCTCGCCGAGTGGAGCACCGAGGAGCTGCGCGATCTCGCCGACCACTGGGCCGCCGTCTCCGGGGCCGCCGCCCGCCTCGCGGCCCGGCGTACGGAGCCCGGCGATCTGCGCCAACTGAAGAGGTCTGTCGAAGAGTTGGTGGACGCGAAGGACTCCGGGACCCGCAGCCGCGTCTACGGACGCTTCCATGTCGAGCTGGCCGCGGCCGCCCAGTCCGCCCGTCTGACCAGGGAAGAAGTCACCCTGCAGACCGAAGTCGGCGCGCTGCTGCGGCTCGTGCTCCACGACGACCAGTGCCTTCAGGACGCCGCGGACCGTCATCGCGCCGTGATCTCCGCCGTGCATGATGGTGCCGACGACCGTGCCAGGGACCTGGCCGAACAGTGCGTGCAGACCTCCATGGCGCGTCTGATCGAGCTCCGCCTCGGCCCTGCCGACGGCGTGCGCGGTCCCCGTCCGAAGGAGGCCCCCGATGGGCAGCAACCCCCGTCCCGCGAGCGCCGGGCCGGCACTGCCTGACGACGTGTCGGCAGCAGACGCGGCCGCGCGCGTACGCGACGCGCTCGAAGGAGTCTTCGACGCCGTCGGGGCCACCGGCGCGGACATCGAGTCACTGCTCTCCGCCGTCCTCAATGAGGGCCGCCGCCCGGAGTCGGGCGACCTGGCCTCGCTCCGCCCCGGCCTGCATGACCGCCTCGCCGGGTACGACCTCGTGTCCGGTATCGGCTTCGTCGCGGCGCCGGGGCTGCTCGACGACGTACCCGCCTGGCTGGAGTGGTGGCAGAAGGCCGCGGACGGGTCCGTGCAGCCACTGCTCCTCGACCTGGACCCGGAGCGCTCGGCCTACTCCGACTACACCCACTGGGACTGGTTCACGCTGCCCCGCGACACCGGGCAGCGGGCGGTCGCCGGCCCCTACGTCGACTACCTCTGCTCCGACGAGTACAGCCTCACCCTGTCCGCGCCGGTGACGGTCGGCGGGCGCTTCATGGGCGTGGCCGCGGCCGACGTGTACCTGCGGCGCTTCGAGGCGGTCGTCATGCCACTGCTCCAGCGCCTTCCCGGGCCGGCCCGCCTGGTCAACGCCCGCGGCCGCGTCGCTGCCTCCACGGACCCCGGCCACCTCGTCGGCGCTCTCACCAAGGACCTCACCCGGGACCACGACCTCGCCGCCGTCCTGGCCGGGCCCGCGGACGGCACCGCCCGGGACGGGCTGCGCCTGCTGCCCTGCGCCGGCGTCCCCCTCGTCCTGGCGCACAGCAGGACGACGTCGCCGGCCTGACGGTCGTGGCCCGCACTGCCCCGAAAAAATTTCAGGTCACGTGTCGATCGGGCGGCATCCTGTTCGTCGTCATGGTGTGCGGCACTTCGCCGCACAGGAGCACCATCGAAGTGACAGGAGTCCGACCATGAAGTACATGCTGCTGATCCAGGCCGGTGCCGTCGACGAGAGCGGCGGGGCCGCCGAGTGCACGGTCGAGGACTGGATGATCTACGACAAGGAGGTCAAGGACGCCGGGATCTTCGTCTCGGGCGAGTCCCTGGCCGATCTCGTCACCGCCACCACGGTCCGCGTGGGCCCGGCCGGAGAGAGGACCGTCACCGACGGCCCGTTCGCCGAGACCCGCGAGGTCCTCGGCGGTTTCTACGTCATCGACGTACCGGACCTCGACGCCGCGCTCGACTGGGCGGCCCGCTGTCCGGGATCCCGTGGCAGCGGTTCCGTCGTCGTGCGGCCCGTCGCCGACTTCGGCTGACCGGCGATGGACGAGGAAGGCACCCGCGCCGCCGCAGCCGTCACCGCGGGCGTGGAGTCGGTGTTCCGCGAGGAACACGGCCGGCTCCTCGCCTCCCTCGTCCGTCGCTTCGGCGACCTCGACCTGGCCGAGGAGGTCGCGTCCGAGGCCGTCGAGGCGGCGCTCGTGCACTGGCCCGCCGACGGGGTCCCGGCACGGCCCGGCGCCTGGCTCCTGACCACCGCCCGGCGCAAGGCCGTCGACCGCCTCCGCCGCGACCAGGCGTACGCCGCCCGGCTCGCCGTCCTCCAGGCCGAGGCCGAACGCGCCGACCCGGCACCACCCGCCGACGCGGGCACCGGCGACGACCTCCCCGACGAACGGCTCCAGCTGTTCTTCACCTGCGCCCACCCCGCGCTCGCCACCGAGGACCGCACGGCCCTCACCCTGCGCTACCTGGGCGGCCTCACCACCCCCGAGGTCGCCCGCGCCTTCCTCGTGCCGGTCCCGACCATGGCCCAGCGCCTGGTCAGGGCGAAGAAGAAGATCTCCCAGGCCCGCATCCCGTTCCGCGTCCCCCGCCCCGACGAACTGCCCGAACGCCTCCCCGGCGTGCTCCAGGCCGTCTACTCGATCTTCACCGAGGGGTACGCGGCCACGGCCGGGCCCTTGTTGCAGCGCCTCGACCTCTCCCAGGAGGCCATCCGGCTCGGCCGCATCCTGCGTCGGCTGCTGCCCGCCGAGCGCGAGACCGCGGGCCTGCTCGCGCTCATGCTGCTCACCCACGCCCGGCACGACGCCCGCACGGACGCCGACGGCACGCCCGTGCTCCTCCAGAACCAGGACCGCACCCGCTGGGACCACGACATGATCGAGGAGGGCCGCGCCCTGGTCGTCACCGCGCTCACCGGCGGCCCGCCCGGCCCGTACGGCGTACAGGCCGCGATCGCCGCGCTGCACGACGAGGCCATGGACCCGGCCACCACCGACTGGCCCCAGATCGTGGCCCTCTACGACGTCCTGCTGACGCTCGCCCCCTCTCCCGTCGTCCGGCTGAACAGGGCGGCAGCGGTGGCCATGCGCGACGGGCCCGAGGCGGGCCTCGCGCTGCTCGACGCACTCGCCGACGAGCCGCAGTTGCGGAACCACCACCCGTACGCGGCCGCACGGGCCGACCTGCTGGCCCGGCTCGGGCGGAATCGGGAGGCGGCCGAGGCCTACCGCCGGGCGCTGGACCTCGCCCCTACGGAACCTGAACGGTCCTATCTGCGGCGCCAGTTGGAGGCGGTCGAGTCGGATCGACTCGACAACAGTGGCGAACCGTCGAGCAGTTGATGTCACCCGCCACCGAGAAACGTATCGACCGTCTCCGTGAACCGGCCCGGATCGTCCACCCACGGAAAGTGGCCCGCCCCTTCCTGGACGACGAGTTGGGCGTGCGGGAACAGCTCGGCGATACCGGCGGCGACCCGGGGCGTCGGGCCCCCGTCCCGCTCCCCCGCCAGCACGAGAACCCGCGCATCCCAGCCGCTCAACGCGGCGCGCGCCACCTCCGGATCGAAGGCTCCGGCGGACGCGTAGACCTCCGCAGCCGCCTCATTGGTCTGCCCGACCTCTCCGGCCGCGTGCGCCTCGGCGGCGGCGTCCCAGCGCCCGTAGAAGAACGGGGTCGCCGTGTCGAAGTCGGCGTCGGTCGCGGAGCCGTCCCACACCCTGCCGAAGGCCTCGCGGGCGGACGCGAACCACGGTTCTCCGGCGCGCAGGTCGGCCGCTTCGAGGCGCTGCTCGGTGGTGAAGTCGACGCCGAGGGCCCGCGCACGGCCGGTGACCAGCGTGAGCGTTCGGACGCGCCGTGGATGCCGGGCCGCGTAAAGCAGGGCGAGATCACCGGCCGCCGAGTGCGCGAGCAGGTCGATCCGCTCGAGCCCGAGCCGGACGCGCAGCGCCTCGACATCGCCGACCTGCCGGTCGCAGCGGTACGTGGCGGGGTCCGCCGGGACGCCCGAGTCACCGGTGCCGCGCAGGTCGACCAGGACGAGCCGGCGCCGCTTCGCGAGGCCGCCGAGGTCCCCGAGGTACGCGGACGCGCGCATGGGCCCGCCGGGCAGGCAGATCAGCGGCTCGCCGTCGCCCACGGGGTGGTAGGCGAGGCGGGTTCCGTCGGGGGCGGTGAAGGTGGGCATGGCATGATCCTCACGGCCAAGAACCGGCCACAGCAAGCGGATTGGCCTGCCCCGGGCGGCGCCCCCGAAGGGGCGCGGGGAACTGCGCGACAAGCCACACACGGCCCGCAGTCAAAAACCCGCGCCCTACCCCCCTCCCGGCAACCGCGACAGCGCCGGGGGCGGTGAAGGTGGGCATAGCGTGATCCTCACGGCCAAGAACCGGCCACGGCAAGCGGATTGACCTGCCATGGACCACGCCCCCACAGGGGCGCGAGGAACTGCGCGACAAGCCACACACGGCCCGCAGTCAAAACCCGCGCCCTACCCCGCCCCCGGCAACCGCGACAGCGTCGGCGCCGGACGGGGGCGCCGCAGCAACCACTGCCAGAAGCTCCGCCGGGACGGCCTCGGCGGCCGTATCGTGACGCTCCCGCTGCCGACCTCGCCGGTCACCTGGATCCGCAGCCGGGGCGATGTCCCGGGGTCCGCCTGTGCCTGGTGGCGCACGCTGCCGCTGCCTACCCGTACGTCGTCGACGTCGGCGACGACGTCCGGCGGCACGAGCAGCGTCACCGATCCGCTGCGTACCGCCACCTCGATCTCCAGGGTGGGCAGCGAGATGACGGCCCGGGTGAAGTCGAGCAGGACGGAACCGCTTCGCGACTCGATCTCCAGGCGTTTCGGGACGACCCAGTCGCCGTCGCGTCTCGCGCTCGCGCTGCCGACGACGATCCGCGACACGTCCTTCGGGGCGGCGGCCTCGATTCCGGCGGCCCACGTGCGGCCGGCTTCGGGGAGGTCGGCGAGGAGCGCCGCCAGGTCTCCGTAGGTACGGGCCGTCAGCGCGGCCTCCAGCCGCTCGTCCAGTTCCTCCGTGGTCAGCCGGCCGTCGGCCGCGGCGACGGTCAGCCGCTCCACCACCTGGTCGCGGTCCTCGTGCGACGCACGCAGATCGCGGCGTTCGGGCACCATTTCACCGGGCATGGACGCACTCTAGTGGCGTCGCCGAGGGCGGCGGTAACCACGGGCCGGGCCGCGCGTACAGGCACGTGCGCCGGCGTCCGTCAGGAGTCGAGCACGGCCGCGACGCCCTCGATCTCGACCAGCTGTTTGTCGTACCCGAGCACCGTGACGCCCATCAGCGTGCTGGGCACGTCGTGGTCGCCGAACGCGTCGCGGACGACCTTCCACGCCGCCACCAGGTCCTCCTGACGCGTGGACGCCACGAGGACGCGGGTGCTGATCACGTCGTCGAGCGTGGCGCCTGCATCAGCGAGCGCCGTGCGCATGTTTTCCACGGCTTTGGCCGCCTGACCGGCGTAATCGCCGACGGCCGCTGTCGAACCGTCCTCATTGAGCGGGCACGCCCCCGCGAGGAAGACGAGGCGTGCCTCGGCGGGGGCCGTGGCCGCGTAGGCGTACTCGGCGACGTCCGAGAGCGACGAGGAGCGGATGAGCGTGACGGCGCGGGGCATGAGTTCCTCCGGGGCGGATGCGGCGGGCCGTCATCGTGGCAGGAAACGTCGGCGGGCACCCCTGATTTTCATGGCGGGCACCCCTGGTTTTCCGGGCGGGGAAACCGGCAGGCCAGGGGCGGGATAGGGGGATCCCAGGGGCGCGCGACGCCGCGATCGGGCGCCGTACTCGTCACACAAGGTGAAGAATGGGACGCGAGGGACAGGCCACTCTCAGGACGGAGCGGGTCGCTGTGGGGACGAGCGAGCGGAGCGATGCCGGCCAGCAGGGCTTCGACGTGGCGGACGCCGCGCCGGTGCTCCTCGATACTCACGGGGTGGTCACCGGCTGGTCCGGCGGAGGCGCACGGCTGCTCGGGTACGAGGCCGCCGACGTGGTCGGCCGGGAGGCGGCCGAGCTGCTGCTGCCCGCCGACGCGGCCCGGTTCCCCGAGCTGTCCGAGCGATGCCTGCGGAACGGCTGCTGGTCGGGACTCCTGACCGCGATACATCGCGACGGGCACCAGGTCCCCGTGATGGTGCGCGTCGTGGAGGCGCAGAACAGCCCCGGGCCCACCCGCTGGATCGCGCTCGTCTCCGGCATGGACGGCGCGCCGGGCTGGGCCATGAGCCGTTCCGTACTCGAACAGATGGCCACGCGCTCCCCGCTGGGCATCGCCATCGTGGACACGGATCTGCGGTACGTGTGGTCGAACGCGGCGCTGGAGCTGTACGGCGGCGGCCCCGCGCACGAGCGCCTCGGACACAGGCTGGCGGACATCCAGCCGGGGCTCGACGCCGAACGGCTCGAGGCGAAGATGCGCGAGGTCCTGGAGACGGGCGAAGGCGTCGTGGGCTACGAGCATGTGGGCCGCGTCCGCTCGACGCCCCACCACGAGACCGCGCACGCCATGTCGTTCACGCCGCTCAGCGACGACAACGGGAATCCGCTGGGCGTGTACTACACGGCGATGGACATCACTGAGCGGTACATGGCGCGGCGGCGCCTCGCCCTGCTGAGCCGGGCCGGTGAGCACATCGGCCGCAGCCTGGACGTCGTACAGACCGCGCAGGAGCTGGCCGACGTGGCCGTTCCCGGGCTCGCGGACTATGTGGCGGTGGATCTGCTGGAGTCGGTGCTCGAAGGGGCGGAGCCGGCGGCTGTTCCGCCGGGCGACACGACGACCATCGTGCTGCGGCGCGCGGGGCACCGGTCCGTGCGGGACGGGATTCCCGAGACCGTCATCGGCATACGGGACACGGCGCGCTATCCGGTGGACTCCCCGCCCGTGCGGGTGCTGAGCAGCGGTGTGGCGTGGCACGAGGCCCGGATGGATCCCGGGGCGAAGGACTGGGCGGCCGCCGGGAAGGGGCGTCAGGCGCCCTCCTTCGTGGAGCTCGGGGTGCACTCGATGATGATCGTGCCGATCCGTTCGCGCGGGATCACCATGGGTGTCACGCTTTTCTTCCGCCGGGACCGGCCCGACCCGTTCGACGCCGACGACCTCGCGCTCGCGGAGGAGTTCGTGGCCCGCGCCGCGATCTGTGTCGACAACGCCCGCCGCTACACGCGCGAACGCGACGCGGCCCTCGTGCTCCAGCGCAGTCTGCTGCCGAGCCACCTGCCGGAGCAGGACGCGGTGGACGTCACGGCCTGCTACCGCCCTGCGGACGAGCTGACCGGCCTCGGCGGCGACTGGTTCGACGTCATCCCGCTGTCCGGCGCGAGGGTCGCGCTCGTGGTGGGCGACGTCCCAGGTCACGGCATCGACGGCGCCGCCGCGATGGGGCGGCTGCGCACGGCGGTGCAGACGCTCGCCGATCTGGACCTCCCACCGGAGGAAGTCCTCGCCCACCTCGACGACCTGGTCAGCAGAGGCCCGCGCGAGGAGGGCGGCCGCAGCCCCGCGGACCAGGCCGTCGGCGCGAGCTGCCTCTACGTGGTGTACGACCCGGTGTGCGGCCGGTGCGCCGTCGGGAGCGCCGCGCATCCGGCGCCGGCGCTGGTCGCGCCGGACGGTGCGGTCACGTTTCCCGAGATCCCGGTCGGGCCCGCGCTCGGTACGGGTGGCCTGCCGTTCGAGGCGGCCGAGTTCGCGCTCGACGAGGGCAGTGTGCTGGCCCTGTACACGGACGGTCTGTTCAAGGCCGGCCAGGACGGACCCGGTCGCGAGCCCATGCCCGAGCCCGACCTCGCCGCGGGCCGGGAACGCCTGCGGGACGTCCTGGAACGGGCCGATCCGTCGCTGGAGAACCGCTGCCTTGCCGTGGTCGACGCCCTTGTTCCTGCTCGGCCCTCCGACGACGTGGCCCTGCTGATGGCGCGCACGCGCCGGCTCGGTGCCGGGCAGGTCGCCTCGTGGGACGTCGAGAGCGACCCTGCGGTGGTCGCCGACGCACGTAAGAAGGTCACCGACCAACTGTCCGAGTGGGGCCTCGACGAACTCGCCTTCACGACGGAACTGGTCGTCAGCGAACTCGTCACCAACGCGATCCGGTACGCGGACGGGCCGATCCGCCTGCGCCTGATCGTGGAACGCGCGCTGATCTGCGAGGTCTCCGACGCGGGCGCGAGCGCTCCGCATCTGCGGCACCCGCGCACCACCGACGAGGGCGGGCGCGGGCTCTTCCTCGTCTCGCAGTTCTCCGAACGCTGGGGGGCGCGCTACACCCTCGAAGGAAAGATCATCTGGGCCGAGCAGTCACTCACGGAGCGGCCGGAGCCCGACTGGACGGAACTCGCCGGGTAGTCGGGCCGTGCCGCGGTTCCGGGACCTCGGGCTTCGCGTCGAGCTGGCGCACACGAGTTTTCCGAGTACTCCCTTCAGGACATGCGGCACGTGCCTCATATGCAGTTGACGTGCGACTACGCGGACGCTTTCCTGCTGCGATGAATGATCTCCACAGCGATCTCCCCACAGACCTCCGCATCGAGGACGTACGAGGCGACGCTCAGATCGAGGACTGGCGTCACGTCCACAACCTGATCATCCCGGCCGACCCGCTGTCCCTGGACGACGTACGGGAGCGGGTCGGGCGCAATCATCTCCAAGTCGCCTACACCGGCGACACTTTGGTGGGGTGCTCGACGGTGCGCCCGCCGGCGGACGACACCGCCACGGCCACGGTGATCGCCCGGGTGCTCCCCGAGCATCGCGGCCGGGGCCTCGGCGAACTGCTCTACCGAAAGGGCCTGGAGCGGGCGTACGAGCTGGGGGCCGCCGCCGTCGAGACGGTCATCCTCGCGTCCAACGTGGCCGGGGTGCGGTTCGCGGAGAAGCACGGATTCGTGGAGACCGAGCGATACGCACTCCCGGACGATCCCGCGCTGTGGTTCACGATGCGACTCAAGGAGGCGCGTTCGTGAAACGGTCCCCTGAAAGACTCCTGAGTCACCGTCAAATCCCGTACCCCGGCGGACCCGGTCCGGTCACATATTGATCATGTGACCGGCCAGCCCATGGATGGCTTCCTTCACGGCCTCGCCGAGCGTCGGGTGGGCGTGCACGTTGCGGCCGACCTCGTGGACGGTGAGGTCCCATTGCTGGGCGAGCGTCAACTCCGGGAGGAGTTCGGTGACTTCGGGTCCGATGAGGTGGGCGCCGAGCAGCTCGCCGTACTTGTCGTCACTGATGATCTTGACGAAGCCGACCGGGTCACCGAGGCCGTGGGCCTTGCCGTTGGCGGTGAACGGGAACTTCGTGACCTTCACGTCGAAGCCCTGCTCACGGGCCTGCGCCTCGGTCCAGCCGAAGCTGGCGACCTGCGGCTGGCAGTAGGTGGCGCGCGGGATCATGGTGAAGTCCACCTCCATGGTCTCCGCGCCGGCGATCGTCTCGGCCGCGATGACCGCCATGGCCTCCGCCGCGTGCGCGAGCATCAGCTTCGCGGTGACGTCGCCGATCGCGTACAGGTGGGGGACGTTGGTGCGGCCGCGGCCGTCCACGTCGATCGCGCCGCGCTCGGTGAGGCGTACGCCGGTGTTCTCCAGGCCGTAACCGGCGGTGCGCGGTGCGAAGCCGATGGCCTGGAGGACCTTGTCGGTCTCCAGGACCTGCTGCTCTCCGCCCTTGGACACGGTGACGCGCACCTTGGCCGCCGGGTCGCTGTCGTCGATGGACTCGACGCGCGTCCCGGTGAGCACTTCGATGCCCAACTTCCGGTACTGGCGGGCGAGTTCCTTGGACACGTCGGCGTCCTCGGTGGGCACCATGCGGTCGAGGAACTCGACGACGGTCACCTTGACGCCGTAGTTGTGCAGGACGTACGCGAACTCGACGCCGATCGCTCCGGCGCCCGCGATGACGATGGAGTCGGGGAGCGACTCGGTGAGGATCTGCTCCTCGTAGGTGACCACGCGGTCGCTGAGGGCGGTGCCCGGGAGGAGCCGGGTGGTGGCGCCGGTCGCGATGACGCAGTTCCCGAACGTGACGGTCTCGGAGCCGCCGGCGGCGAGGTCGACCCGGAGGGTGTGCGCGTCGACGAACGTGCCCCGGCCGTCGTACTCGGTGATGCCGTTCTTCTTCATCAGGTAGTGCACGCCCGCGACGCGGCCCTCGGCCACCTTGCGGCTGCGCCGGAACGCCTCGCCGTAGTCGAAGCTGACCTGCCCGTCGACGCGGATGCCGAACGTGTCGGCCTGCCGGGTGACGATGTGCGCGAGCTCGGCGTTGCGCAGCAGCGCCTTGGACGGGATGCATCCCACGTTCAGGCAGACGCCGCCCCAGTACTTCTCCTCGACGACCGCGGCGCTCAGGCCGAGCTGCGTGGCCCGCACGGCCGCGGTGTAGCCACCGGGCCCGGCGCCCAGGACGACGACGTCATAGTGCGTGGTACTCATGGTGCGTTCCTGCCGTTTCGGTGAGAAGCGGGTCTGGAGCTGACGATCATGACGGTACGACGACGGCCGTGGCCGACACGAACAGGTAACACCCGGAAGGCGCCCGGCGAGCGGGGAACGCACCGGTATTCAGCCACGGCGCCCCGCACCCCGCCGTTGGGATCACCCACGGCGACCCTTCAGGTGATTGCCGGACCCGGCATGAGCCCGCAGGCCGTCGCAGGGGTACGACGTGTCAGCAGACGACGAACTCAGAACACCGTGAGGAGCTTGCCCATGTACGCAGCAGTCCGACGGTACGACGGGGTGACCGATACGGCCGCGGCCGGACGTCTCGTGGACGAGGAGTTCGTGCCGCTCATGCGCCAGGTCTCCGGTTTCGTGGCCTACTACTGGATCGACGCGGGGGACGGAGTGATGGTCTCGACCAGCGTCTTCCAGAACCAGGCCGGTGCCGAGGAATCGATCTCGAAGGCCGCGGACTTCGTGCGGGACAAACTCGCGTCACTGCTCCCCAACCCTCCCCAGGTCACGGCCGGCAGGGTGGTGGCTTACACATGACGGCGTCGCGACGAGCGTAGCTCCGGCTGGTCCGACGATCCGGAATGGGCAATTCACCAGATCATCGGCCTATGCTGTGCGCGCTCGGAGGAGGGGCGAACAAGAAGTGAGTGCGCAGCGATGCCCCATATGCGGGGCCGGGTCCATTGACGGCCGGCAGCCGTCGTGCTCGTGCGCGACGAGCGCGCAGGCGGCGAACCCGGTCTTGGCGAGCTCGGCCCCGGCAGGCCCGGCCCAGGCCGGGCCGGTTTTCGGGCAGGTGGCCGCACCTGGTGAGTCCGGCGCGGCGGTGGCCCAGGACGATCTGCTGCTCTTCGAGGGGCCGGCCCCGGCGGGTGCTGGTGACGGAGAAGTCTTCGGCGACCTAGGCATTGTCGGCGGGGGCGGCCGTCGGCGAAGGGCACGTGCGCGACGTAAGCCATGGCTGTTCGTCGGGGCGGCGGTGGTCGGGGTGGGGGCGGCCGTCGCCGTCACCGTGGCGAGCGGGGTGTTCGACTCCGACGCCGGTCCGAGTCAGACCGTGTCGACGGCGGACGGGTCAGCGATGCCCGTACCGACCGGGTCCGGGGCGGCCCCTTCCGCCTCCCCCTCCCCCGTGAACAGCAGCGACGGCACGGCCGCCGCCGGCCCGTCCGTGGACCCGTCGTCCACGGCTTCCGAAGCCGCCGCATCCGCCAACTCCTCCCCGTCATCGGACAGTTCGGCGCACACCTCCACCTCCGCGGCCCCGGCACACACACCGTCCCAGCACCCGTCCGTATCGCGGTCCGTCGGCCCTCCGGCGCCCGGCTCCCGTTCCCTGTCCGTCGGCAGCCACGGCGGTCAGGTCAAGAACCTTCAGCGCCGGCTGATCCTGCTGAACCTCTACACCGGCCCGCGCGACGGCAACTACACGACCGAGGTCGCGGACTCCGTGAAGCGCTACCAGCTCGCGCGCGGGATCAACGGGGACGAACCCGGGGTGTACGGCCCGGCGACGCGCGCCGCCCTGGAGTCGGAGACCGACTGACCGAGCACAGCCCCTGCTACGTGAGGAATCCGATCCCGTATGGCCTTCGTTCCCGCCGACCCGACCGTGCTGCACCCCATGCCGGAACAGCCGCGTGTCGTCCTGCTCAAGCCGCTGGTCACCTCGCCGCTGATCGAGGTCGGCGAGTTCTCGTACTACGACGACCCGGACGACCCGACCGCGTTCGAGACGCGGAACGTGCTGTACCACTACGGGCCGGAGAAGCTGGTCATCGGCAAGTTCTGCGCGCTGGGCGAGGGTGTGCGGTTCATCATGAACGGCGCCAACCACCGGATGGACGGCCCGTCGACGTTCCCCTTCCCCATCATGGGCGGTTCGTGGGCGGACCACTTCGACCTGATCAGCGGGCTGCCCGGCCGGGGTGACACGGTGGTCGGCAACGACGTGTGGTTCGGCTACGGCACCATGGTCATGCCCGGCGTACGCATCGGGCACGGAGCGGTCATCGCCTCGGGGTCCGTGGTCGTCGACGACGTGCCCGACTACGGCATCGTCGGCGGAAACCCGGCGAAACTCATCCGCCGCCGCTACTCGGACGCCGACGTCGAGCGCCTTCTCGCGCTCGCGTGGTGGGACTGGCCCACCGACCACCTCACGGAACACATCCGCACCGTCATGTCGGGCAGCGTCGACGCGCTGGAGGCGGCGGCACCGAAACCGCAGTAGTTCGCGTCCGACGCCGCGTCCCGCGAGATGCTGTCCGTCATGCGCGAAGACACCCTCGTCCACGCCGCCACCGGCGTTCACCTGGTCCACGGCAGCAACACCAACTGGGTCATCCTGAGCGAAGGCGACGCCGTCACGCTCATCGACTCCGGCTACCCGGGCGACCGCCGACAGGTCCTCGACTCACTGGCCGCGGCGGGCCACTCCCCCGAGGCCGTGACGGCCGTCCTGCTCACCCATGCGCACGCCGACCACCTCGGGAACGCCGAGTACCTCAGCCACACCTTCGGCGCCCCCGTGTACGCGCACCCCGCCGAAGTACCGCACGCCCGGCGCGAGTTCCTGCACCAGGTCTCGATCGGCCGGGTCCTGCGCAACAGCTGGCGCCCGGGTGTCATCCCGTGGGCCGTCCACGCCGTGCGCTCCGGAGGCACGGCCGACGTCCGCGTCAGCCGTCCCGAGCCGTTCCCGAACGAGGGTGCCCTCGACCTGCCGGGCCGCCCCGTCCCGGTCCACACGCCCGGACACACCGCGGGTCACTGTGCCTACCACCTGCCCGACGCGGGCATCGTCATCTCCGGCGACGGCCTGGTCACCGGGCATCCCATCTCCCGTACGCGCGGGCCGCAGTTGCTCCCCACCATGTTCGACACGCACCGCGCCCGCACTCGCGACTCCCTGCACGTCATCGAGCGACTCGCGGCCGACACCCTGCTCCCGGGACACGGCCCGCTGCACCGAGGCGACGTCGGCGAGGCCGCCCGCACGGCACGCGTACGGGCGACTCCGGGGGGCCGGCAGGCTCCGTAAGCTCGGCGAAGGGTGTGCCGGGACCACGCCGTGGCGGTCCCGGCACACCCGTGAACGAGCCTGGACTCAATGCCGCATGCCGGAACGCCGCTTGCGCAGGGTGTACACACCGGCGCCGAGCGCACCGGCCACGAGGGCGCTGCCCGCGGCCAGTTGCTTGGGGTCGGCCTGGGCGATACTGCCGCCGACACCGCCCCGCACACCCCGCGGCACGCCCTCGGAGGTGCGGTTGTCGTTGCGGCCCTGGTCGTCGCGGCCCTGGTCGTCACGATCCCGGTTGCCGCGGCCCTGGTCATTGCGACCCTGCTCGTTCCGGCCTTGGTCACCGCGGCCTTGGTCACCGCGGCCCTGGTCACCGCGGCCCTGGTCACCGCGGCCCTGGTCACCGCGGCCCTGGTCACCGCGGCCCTGGTCGCCACGGCCGGAGTCATCGCGACCTCGGCCGTTGCCACCGCCGTCATTGCGACCGGCGTCACCGCGGCCACCGTCTCCGTCGCTCCGACCACTGTCATCACGGCCACTGGCGGCCGGACGGTTGTCGACCTGACCGACGTCGCTCAGACCGACGTCACTTCGGCCGACGTCGCCCTGCGCACTGCCCCTGAGACCGATGTCGCCGGGAGCGCCGTCGGCCGCCCCGGCAGCCGGTGCGGCCACGGACAGCACGGCGGCGGCGAGCAGCGCCGCCGAAGCCGCACGTATCGATTGCTTGGAATGCCTGGCATATATGGAACGCACGTGAATCCTCCAGATCCGCAAGAGGCACTCACGAAACGTGTCCGTGATATCCGTGATCGACAGAAATGCCCCTTGCCGCTGGGAACGCTAGGTTCGGCGCCGGACCGCAGCGACCGGAGTACCGCCGAACGCACATGAACCGCATGTGGCCCGTCCCCTCCAAGAGGGAACGGGCCACGGGCACGCGTCAGGCGCTACCAGATGCGCACGCGGTCCGTCGGGTCCAGCCACAGCCCGTCGCCCGCCGCCGTGCCGAACGCGTCGTGGAACTCGTCCAGGTTGCGCACGATGTTCGCGCGGAACTCCGGCGGCGAGTGCGGGTCGATGGTCAGGTACTGCTGCTCCTGCTCCTTGCGCCGCTTGGTGCGCCAGCAGTACGCCCAGTTCAGGAACAGCCGCTGGGAACCGTCGGTGGCCTCGTGCTCCGGCGTCGGGGTGTCGCCGCGGGAGATGACGTACGCCTTGTGGCCGATGGTGAGGCCGCCGAGGTCGCCGATGTTCTCGCCGACGGTGAGCGCGCCGTTGACGTTCTCGCCGGGCAGGTTGCGCGGGGAGAAGCCGTCGTACTGCTCGACGAGGGCCTTCGACTTGGCCTCGAACGCGGTCTTGTCGGCGGCGGTCCACCAGTCGTTCAGGTTGCCCGCGCCGTCGTACTGTGCGCCCTGGTCGTCGAAGCCGTGGCCGATCTCGTGCCCGATCACGGAGCCGATGCCGCCGTAGTTCTCGGCCGCGTCGGCGTCGGGCGAGAAGAACGGCTTCTGCAGGATGCCCGCGGGGAAGCAGATCTCGTTCGTGCCCGGGTTGTAGTACGCGTTCACCGTCTGCGGCAGCATGAACCACTCGTCGCGGTCGACCGGCGAACCGATCTTGGCGAGCTCTCGGTCCGTCTCGAACGCGGTCGCCGCGTGCACGTTGGCGAGCAGGTCGTCGGCCGTGACCTGGAGCGTGGAGTAGTCGCGGAACTTGTCGGGGTAGCCGATCTTGGGCCGGAAGGTGGCGAGCTTCTCGTACGCCCGCTCCTTCGTCTCGTCGGTCATCCAGTCGAGCTGGGCGATCGACTGGCGGTAGGCCTCGAGGAGGTTGGCGACGAGCTCGTCCATCATCGCCTTGGACGCCGGCGGGAAGTGCCGGGCCACGTACTCCTTGCCGACGGCCTCGCCCATCGCGCCCTCGACGAACGCGACGGCCCGCTTCCAGCGGGCGCGCAGCTCCGGGGTGCCGTTGAGCGTACGGCCGTAGAAGTCGAAGTTGTTCTGGACGAAGTCGTCGGAGAGGTACGGCGCGGAGGAGCGCAGCAGGCGGACCAGCGTCCAGTCGCGCCACTGCTCGACGGGGAACTCGGTCAGGACCTGGGAGAGGTGCGAGAGGTACGACGGCTGCCGGACGCAGGTCTCGGCGATGGTCGCGTCGCTGCCGCCGAACCCGGCGGCGTAGCCGTGCCAGTCGAACTCGGGGGCCAGCGTCTTCAGGTCGTCCAGGGCGGTGAGGTTGTACGTCTTCTGGACGTCGCGGGTCTCGGCGCGCTCCCAGTGGCCCGCGGCCAGCCTGGTCTCGATGGCGAGGACGTTGCGGGCGGCGCCGGCCGGGTCGGCGTGCTCGGCGAGGGTCAGGAGGTCGGTGAGGTAGGTGAGGTACTTGTCGCGGACCTCGGCGAACTTGTCCTCGCGGTAGTACGACTCGTCGGGCAGGCCGAGGCCGCCCTGCACGATGTTCACGAGGTAGCGGTCGGAGTTGCGGTCGTCGGTGTCGACGTACGAGCCGAAGAGGCCCGAGCCGCCGACCCGCTCCAGGCGGCCGAGGAACGCGGCGAGCGCGCGCAGGTCGGAAATGCTCGCGATCTCGTCGATCAGCGGGCGCACCGGCGCGAGGCCGAGGGCCGCGATGGCCTGCTCGTCCATGAAGGAGGCGTAGAGGGCGGCGATCTTCCGTGCCTCGCCGGCGTCGGCCGAGGTCGCCTCGGCTCCCGCGGCGAGTTCCTCGATGATCGCCTTGACCTGCTCCTCGGCGGTGTCGGCGAGCTGCACGAAGGGGCCCCAGCTCGAGCGGTCCTCGGGGATCGGCTCGGTGTCCAGCCAGTGACCGTTGACATGGCCGAACAGGTCGTCCTGCGGCCGGATCTCAGGGTTCATTCCCGGGCGGGCGTCATCAAGAATGCTCATCGATGCAGCTTATGCGAGGTGGGGCCGGGACGTTCCGAATTCTCCCGGCCCCGCCGTCCCGGGCCCGCCGGACCGATCTCGTACGTGGTGTACGGCACCGGATGCCACGCCGGCCATGTGTGGCCCAACCTGCTTTCCACGTACGGGTGTTAATCACGTCGTACGGATGACACCTGAGGTGCCGACCGGGCCGTTCATGGTGCAACCCACCTGCGATGTCCAGCGGCAATGCGTCGAAGCACGATGCACAGGGGTATGTGGTGTGAGTAACCTTCGGCACCAACACAGCCCCACGACCACAGGAAGCGGGCAGTCATGACGGACAGGAACACGCTCAAGTCCCAGTACTCCGCACAGGTAGAGGCCGACCTGGAGCGCAACGCCAAGGAACAGGAACGTATCAACGCCGAACTGACCGCCCTCCAGGAGCAGCTCAAGACCCTCGACCACGACCGCACGCTGCTGGTGGGGATGCGTGAGGCGCTCGCGGTGCCGGGGGACGTCCCGGCCGGGGTGACACCCGTCGCGCCGAAGGCCGCACGATCCGTCGGGCTCCCCAAGGCACGTAAGCCGAAGGGCGAGAGCGCGGCGCCCAAGCAGCGCGCGAAGAAGGCGACGGGCAAGCAGGCCGCCGCAGCGAAGAATGCACCTGCCGCGGCGAAGACCCGGACGCCGGGCGCGCCCACCCTGCGGGAGCTGGTCCTGGCCCTCCTGACGTCGAGCACGGAGCCGCGTTCGGCCGCCGAGGTCACCGCGGCGCTCGGTGAGACCCACCCGGACCGCAAGGCGGGCGGCACCGTCGTGCGCAACACCCTTGAGTCGCTCGTCGCCCGCGGCCAGGCCGAGCGCACCAAGCAGAACAAGTCGGTGTTCTACACCTCGCTTCCGCCGGCCGTCCCCGCCGAGAACACCACCAAGGACTCCGGCACCGACCCCGCCAAGGAGACCGCCCCGGCCGGCGCGTGACACATGGGGTACCCGCCGGCACGACGAAGCGGCCGTCTGCCCCTCTCCGGAGCCATGAGCGGTGAGGGGCAACGGGGCTGCCAGGAGCAGCGGGCGGCGGCGCGGAGGCAGCGGGGTGCGAGGAGGCGCGGGCGGACAAAAATGCCCGGCCGGGCCGGTGGGTCCGCCGCTACCGTGCACAGCCATGGAACCCAGACCCGAGACCTACCTGGCACTGGCGGCCCGCATTCTGGCGGAGCCACCACGTTGCGGCCCGGTCCGGCTCGTCGCAGTGGACGGGCCGGGCGGCGCGGGCAAGAGCACGTTCGCCGAGCACCTGGCCCGCGCCCTCGGCTCCGCCCAGATCGTGCACACCGACGACTTCGCCTCGTGGGACAACCAGGTGGGCTGGTGGCCCCGCCTCGAGGAACAGGTGCTCGGACCCCTCGAGCGTGGCTCGGCGGGCCGGTATCAGCGGTACGACTGGGTCCGGCGTGAACTCGCCGAGTGGCACGACGTGCCCCTCGCCCCGGCACTCGTCATCGAAGGTGTGTCGTCGGCTCGCCGCGCCGTCGCCGGGCGGCTCACGTGTGCCGTGTGGATCGAGACCGGCGAGACGGAACGCCTGCGCAGAGGACTCGTCCGCGACGGCGAGGACGCGCTGCCGCAGTGGCATGTATGGATGGCCGAGGAGGACCGCCACTTCGCCGAGGACCGCACCCGGGACAGGGCCGACGTCATGGTCGACGGCGCCCCGCACGACGCCCCCACCGACCCGGCACACACGTACATGCGGCTACCGCTCACGGAGCGGTGACACGTGGCGCCCTGCACCCCAGTTCAGGCACGGGCCACCCGGCTCTGCGGGACCTCCAGAGTCGGCTCACCCCACGCACCGTCCTCACCGGCGTGAAGCCCGACGAGCCGGTCATGCGGGAAGAAATCTTCGGCCCAGTCCTGCCCATCGTCGAATTGGCTGACCTGGACGAGGCCATCGCCTTCATCAACGACCGCGACAAGCCGCTCGCCCTCTACGCCTTCACCGAGAGCGAGACCACCCGGCGCCGTCTCGCCGAGGAGACGTCCTCGGGCGGTCTCGGGTTCGGGCTGCCGACGCCCAACTCCGCGTCCCTGAGCTGCCGTTCGGCGGGGTCGGTGCGAGCGGGTTCGGCAGCTGCCATGGGCCGCGCTCGCTCGTCACGTTCAGCCATCGCAAGGCTCGGCTCGACGTGCCGCTGCGCTGAACCGGTATGGGGTTACCCCCAGTTGCCGTAAGCTGCCCGGTTGATCAACTCAATCAGTGCGCCGGGAGGCAACCTCATGGCAGAACCGAGCCGTTCGCCACGCGAACCCGTGGGAGACCACGCGGAACCCGACCGCCCCGGCGGTCCCGGACGGCGCAGGGTGCTGGCGTATCTGCTCGCCGCGCCGACGCTCGCGGTCGCGGCACGCATCGGTCTGGACGCGGCCGGCGGTGAGTCCGCCGAGGCGGCGGTGCCGTCGCTGCCGCAGCCCGAGGAGCTGTTCGACCTCGGTGACATGCAGAACCTGGCGGCGGCGCCCACGTCCGGTCTCATCTCGGTCCAGGTGCACGCGGACGGCACGGCCTCGTTCGCGGTGCCGCGCGCCGAGGTCGGCCAGGGCATGACGACCGCGGTCGCCATGATGATCGCCGAGGAGATGGACCTCCCGCTGGAGAAGGTGCGGGTGTCGCTGGCCGACGCCCGCCCGGAACTCCTGATGAACCAGATGACCGGCGGCTCCAACTCGATGCGCAGCATGTACCTCCCGGTGCGGTCGGCGGCGGCCGTCGCCCGGCAGCGCCTCGTCGCCACGGCCGCGCTGCGCTGGGGCGTGCCGGAGTCCGAACTCACCACCGCGGACGGCGTGATCAAGCACAGCTCGGGCCGGAGCGCGACGTACGGGTCGCTGGCCGAGGCCGCCGCGAGCACGGTCACCGTCACCGTCGGCGCCCACCTCAAGGCCCGGTCCGAGTTCAAGGTGCTCGGCACCCCGCGCAACCGCATCGACGCGCGCGACATCGTGACCGGACGCAAGAAGTTCGGCATGGACATCCAGGTCCCCGACGCCAAGCCGACGATGGTGCGCAGGCCGCCCACGGTCAACGGCACGGTGGTGTCCGTCGCCAACGCCGCCGCGGTCAAGGCCATGCCCGGCATCACCGACGTCGCCACGCTCAAGCACGGCGTGGCCGTCCGGGGCGAGACGTTCGGCCAGTGCATCGACGCGCTCCGGGCGCTCGACGTGACGTGGGGCCCCGGCACCGTCGACAAGGAGTCGGACGCCACCGTCCTCGCCAAGCTCAAGGCGGCGACGCTGCCCATGGTCGTACCACCGCTCCTCACCAAGAAGATCGACGCGGAGTTCACCTTCGCGTTCGCCAGCAACAGCCCGCTGGAGCCGGACAACGCGATCGCCGACGTGCGGTCCGACCGGGCCGAGATCTGGGCGAGTCTCAAGTCGCCGATCGTGGCGCAGGGCGACATCGCGGCCCGGCTCGGGCTGCCGCTGACCGCCGTCAAGGTGCATGTGGTGGAGGGCGGCGGCTCGTTCGGCCGGCACCTCTTCCACGACGTGGCCGCCGAGGCCGCGGAGATCTCGCAGAAGATGGGCAAGCCGGTCAAGCTGTCGTGGTCGCGGACCGACAACTTCCGGCAGGGCAGGACCCACCCGATGTGTGTCTCACGGGTGCGTGCCACCTACGCGCTCGGCAACGTCCTCAGCTACGAGCACCGCCACACCAGCTCCGAGACCGACTTCGGGCACGGGCTCGGCGAGATGATCACGTCGACGGCGGCGAAGCTTCCGGTGGCGGGCAACCTCACGTTCGCCGAGACGATCTTCCAGCTGACGCAGTCCACGCCGTACAACTTCGGTGCCGTCACGCAGCTCCTCAACGAGGTGCCGCTGAAGTTCAACACCGGCAGTATGCGCAACATCTACTCGCCCAACGTGGCGTGTGCGCGGGAGCTGATCGTCGACCAGCTCGCCGACAAGATGGGCAAGGACCCTGTCGCGTTCCGGCGGGAGTTCGTCAAGGAGGAGCGGCTGCGTGCCGTCCTCGACAAGGCGGCCGAGGCCGGTGAGTGGGGCAGGAAGCTGCCGGCCGGTGTCGCGCAGGGCATCGCGCTGCACACCGAGTACCGGGGCGCGGTCGCCACACTCGTGGAGATCGACTGCCGGCCCGAGACGGTGAACCGGAAGGTCAGGGACGGTGTGACCGGCCCGCGCGTGACCCGGGCCCTGATGGTCGTGGACGCCGGTTTCGCCATCAACCCGCGTGGTGTGGAGGCCCAGATGATGGGCGGCCTGAACGACGCGCTGGCGATGGCGCTGACGTCCAGCCTGCACTTCAAGGACGGCATCCCGCTCGAAGGCAGCTGGGACAACTACTTCTACACGCGGCAGTGGAACACCCCGCCCGAGCTGCGCGTCATCGTCATGCCGTCCAGCGGTGACAGGCCCTCGGGGGCGGGCGAGCTGGGTGTCGCGCCCGCGTTCGCCGCGATCGCCTGCGCGTACGCGCGCGCCACGGGCACGCTGCCGACCAGCTTCCCGATCAACCACGCCACGCTCTCCTTCGACCCGCTGCCGCTCGAACCGTCCACGCCGCAGTCCCCCACCGACGGTCTCGACCGCGCCTTCTGAGGAGTTCCCTTTCATGCCCAGTCACACCTTCAAGCTCAACGGCGAGCAGATCACGGTCGAGGCCGAGGACGACGTACGGCTCCTGTGGGTCCTGCGCGACCTGCTCGGCGTCACGGGACCCAAGTACGGCTGCGGCCTCGGTGTCTGCCAGGCCTGTACGTCGCACATCAACGGCAAGGCGTTCAATCCGTGTTCGGTGCCGGTGTCGAAGATCGGCGCCGAGGACGAGGTCACCACGATCGAGGGCCTGCCCGCCACCGTGGGCAAGGACCTGCACCCGATGCAGGAGGCCTGGCTCGACATCGACGTCGCGCAGTGCGGGTACTGCCAGCCGGGACAGATCATGACCGCGGTGGCCAAGGTGCGTCAGGCGGCCGAGGCCGGCCGTGAGATAACCGACGCGGACCTCGACGAGATCCGCAACATCTGCCGCTGCGGCACGTACACCCGCATCCGCGAGGCGATCAAGGCGGGCGCCAAGAACATGTGACCGTCTCAGGTGAGCGGCCGGGGCGGCGCGGGGCCCCGGCCGACGTCGCGTACGAGGTCCAGGCCGAGCACCCGGTCCACGTACGCGAACGTCTCGAAGAGCGCGCCGGCCGGGGCGTCGCCGGAGTGTTCGAGGCGGTGCAGGGTGCGCAGCACACCCGGCACGTCGAGGTCGTCCTCCAGGCAGTCGCGGATGCTGTCACGGGCCGGGCCCGGCATGGGCCGGGACGGGCTGTCCGCCCAGGTGGCCACCGCGTGGCGCCAACGCAGCAGGGTGTGGTGGGCGGCGGACACGGCGTGCGGCGTGAGGTGGAAGGGCTCGGTACGCGGCTGGGTCAGCAGTGCGAGGCGCAGCGACAGCGGGTCGTCGCTCCGCTCCGTGGCGCGCTCCACGGTGTGGGTGTCGCCGACAGCGATACGGATGACGTCCCCCGCCTCGTCCGTCTCGTTCGCCGCTTGGTGGGTGTCGACGACCCGGACGGCGAACGGGCCGCCGAGTTCCTGCGCCGTGCCATGCTCGTCGCCGTGCGCGGCGGCCGGGTGCATCCCGAGCTCCGCGGCCCGCGCCTGAAGCGCCTCGCGCCGCTCGTCGGACCCGTCGGGGCAGATCAGGCCCGTGTACGCGATGGTTCCCGCCAGTTCGAGGACGCGCGTCAGGACGTCCGCGGTCAGCATCGCCCGTACGTCGGAGAGTGTCCCGCCGCCGCCAGGGAGCCGCACGGGCACACCGATGCGCACCACGCTCCGATGCATGACGGGAGCTACAGGACGGCCCGAGGGGGCATCGACGAGGTGCAGCATGGCGCAGAGCCTATGCGTTACCCACCGCCCGCGCCGAGACGTGCGGCGCAATCCTTTCATCGCGTGTGGCGGAACATCCGCCGGTCACCCGGCCCCCGCGTCAACTGGGAAAGACCACCGAGTGGTTGGCCTTGTCCCTCACGCGTGGCGGAGCATCCCTCCGCTCAGGGCGAGGAGGGCGACGGCGGCGGCCTGGATCGCGGCGACGACGGTGATGAGCAGGGGAATCGACACGTCGTACAGCACCCCGGTCAGCGTGCCTCCGGCGAACGCCGCCGCGCCCACGACCGCCGCGAAGACCCCGTACGCCGTGGCCCTGCGGCCGGGCGCCACGAGGTCGGCGACGGTCGCCCGCAGGGTGGACTCCTGTACGCCGGTCGCCGCGCCCCACACGAGGGAGCCGAGGACGACCGGGGTGAGGGACGCGGTGAACGCGAGCGCGGGCACGGCCGCCGAGAGGAACGGCAGGACGATCAGCACACGAGGCCCGACCCGGTCGTACATCCACCCGGTGGCGAGGGCCGCGACCGCGGCGACGGCCATCGCGGCCGCGTAGATCAGGGGGACGGCCGCCGTCGGCAGGAGGCCGCGGGCGACCAGGTGGTAGGAGAGCACGCCGAACGTCGCGAAGCCCGTCATGGTGGCCGCGGTGAAGCTCGCGTACACCCAGAAGGCGCGGGGCAGGCGGGCGCCGGGTTCCTGCGGTGCGGCCTCGGGGGTCACGGCGCGTTCGTAGGCCGCCGGGTCGGGGACCTTCCGGCGCAGCCACGTCAGCACGGCGAGCACGGCGATGCCGGGCAGCGCGAGGATCCCGAGCGAGGGCGCGTAGTCGTTGCCCGTCAGGGCCAGCATCCCGGCCACCGTCAACGGGCCGAGCAGCGCTCCCACCTGGTCCATCGCCTCGTGCACGCCGAAGCCCCGGCCACGCCCGGTGGCCGCCGTCGCATGGGACAGGAGTGTGTCCTTGGCGGGTGAGCGCACCGCCTTGCCGACGCGCTCGGCGATCACCAGAGCGCACGTCACCCACAGCACCCCGGACACACCGAGCACGGGGACACTGACGACGGTCAGCGCGTAGCCGCTGATGGCCCAGGCCCAGAACCGGCCGCTGCGGTCGGCCATGGGCCCCGAGCCGAGCCGCAGGACGAGAGCCGCGGCCTCCCCCGCCCCGGTCACGATGCCGATGAGGGCCGCCGACGCGCCCAGCGAGGCGAGGAGGGGGCCGGTCACCGAGCGGGCGCCCTCGTACACCCAGTCGGCGAGCAGGCTGATCGTGCCGAACCAGATCACGAACCGCCAGGGCCTCATGACTGTCGCCTCTTCGCTCATCCGGCTTCCCGCCCGCCGTCTTTCGGGTGTGGCGGGCGCGCCCGGACCGATGATTCCGCGCCGTGCGGGGAGTCTTCCCTTCGACCACACACTGAAGAAGGTGGACCGATGACCAGCTTGCAGGACATTCTCGCGCCGCGCGTCCGTGACGGCTCGTTGCCGGGAGCGGTGGCTCTGGTGGCCCGGGGTGACCGGGTGCGGGTGGAGTCCGTCGGCTCGGCCGATGTGGACGGCGGCGCTCCGATGGCGCGGGACTCGATCTTCCGGATCGCCTCCCTGACCAAGCCTGTCGTGGCCGCGGCGCTGATGATGCTGGTCGACGAAGGACGCGTCGCGCTCGCCGACCCGGTCGGCCGGTGGCTGCCCGAGATCGCGGAGCCGGTCGTGGTCCGCGCACCGGACGCCCCGGCCGACGACGTGGTCCCCGCGGCCCGCCCGATCACGGTGGCCGACGTGCTGACGTCCCGCGCGGGGTGGGGCTTCCCGTCCGACTTCTCGCTGCCTGCGGTCCAGCCGCTGTTCGCCCTGCAGAAGAACACCCTCAGGCCGCTGCTCGTACCGCCGCCGGACGACTGGATGGCAGACCTGTCCCACATCCCTCTGCTCGGGCAGCCCGGTGAGGCATGGCTGTACAACACATGCTCCGACATCCAGGGTGTGCTGATCGCCCGGGTGTCGGGGAGTACGCTGCCGGACTTCCTGGCCGAGCGTGTCTTCGAGCCGCTGGGGATGGCCGACACCGGGTTCGAGGTGCCGGCGGGCAAGCTCGACCGGTTCACCACGTCGTACCGTCCGCGTCCTGAGGGCGGGCTCGAAGTGGCGGACACCCGCGACGGGCAGTGGAGCAGCCTGCCGAAGTTCGCGTCCGGTGGGGGTGGTCTCGTCTCGACGGTCGACGACTGGCACGCCTTCGCCAGGATGCTGCTCGCGGAAGGGACCGTCGGCGGCAGGCGTCTGCTGTCGGCCGACGCCGTGCGGCAGATGACGACGGACCAGCTGACGCCCGCGCAGCGCGAGGCCGCGAGTCTGTTCCTGGAAGGGCAGGGCTGGGGCTACGGCGGCTCGGTCGACATCGCACCCGTCGACCCGTGGAACGTGCCGGGCCGCTACGGCTGGGTCGGCGGCACGGGCACGTCGGCGCACCTCGTCCCGTCGACGGGCACGGTCAGCGTCCTGCTCACGCAGGTGGAGATGACCGGGCCCGTCCCGCCGCCGCTGATGCGGGAGTTCTGGGGGTACGCGGCGGGCTTTGCCGGATAACGGGTCCCCCCCGGCAGCACAAGGCCCCCGGCGCGAGATCGGCGCCGGGGGCCCAATGACTCAGGAACTCGATCTGTCAGTGCGCGATCGAGTCGATCAGCTCACGCGCCCCCTGCCGCAGCAGCGCCACCGCGACGGACGTGCCGAGCGTCGCCGGGTCGAGCGGACCCGCCCACTCGTGCGCGTTGATCACGGTCTTCCCGTCGGGCGTGAACACGCAGGCCCGCAGCGACAGGCCGCCGCCGCGCTCCGCCCTGGCGAATCCGGCGATCGGGCTGTTGCAGTGGCCCTGGAGCACGTGCAGGAACATGCGCTCCGCGTTCGCCTCGCGGTAGGCGTCGGGGTCGCCGAGCCCGGAGATCGTGTCGATCAGCTCGGTGTCGCCCTCACGGCACTGGAGCGCCAGGATCCCCGCGCCGATCGGCGGGCACATGACCTCCGTCGACAGGATCTCGGTGATCACGTCGGTCCGCCCGATGCGTTCGAGGCCCGCGGCGGCCAGCAGGAGCGCGTCGGCTTCGCCCGCCGCGAGCTTCTCCAGACGCCGGTTCGCGTTGCCCCGCATCGGCACGCATTCGAGGTGCGGGTACGCGGCGGCGAGCTGGGCGATGCGCCGCACGGACGAGGTGCCGATGCGCGTGCCGGGCGGGAGCTCGGCGAGCGTCAGGCCGCCGGGGTGGATGAGGGCGTCCCGGATGTCGTCCCGCTTGAGGAACGCGGCGAACACCGTGCCGGCGGGCAGCGGCCGGTCGGCGGGGACGTCCTTGACGCAGTGCACCGCGAGGTCTGCCTCACCGGCGAGCAGGGCGGCGTCCACCTCCTTGGTGAACGCCCCCTTCCCCTCGACCAGGGACAGATCGCCCATCCACTTGTCGCCGGTCGTCTTGACGGGGACGACCGTGGTGCGGATCTCCGGGTGGAGGGCGGCGAGTTCGGTGCGTACGCGTTCCACCTGGGCCAGCGCCATGGGCGAGTCGCGGGACACGATACGGATCAGTTCAGGGGCGGACATGCCCCCCACGATAGGGGGTCACGCCCGCCCCTCTTCACGTGACGGGGTCAGCTTCAGGGCGTGAACTTGTCACCCGTCACCGTGACCTGGCGTCCGGCCGAGGTGTCGGTGGACGTACTGCTGAGGCAGCTGCCCGACGCGGGGTCGGTGACGGTGGGGAGGCTGCCGGTGTACTTGGTGCCGGCCTCGGTCCCGACGGGCTTGCCATAGGTGACCTTGACCTGCTGTGAGCAGCCCGCCGTCAGATAGGGCTCGATGAATCCTTGGTCGGAGGCCTTGAACCGGCCCGAGGCGATCGGCAGGCGGAAACTGCCGATGTGCGCGACGTTCGCGCCCGTCGCGGTGTTGACGACCTCACCGTTCATGAGCTGCGTCGTCCCGTCGTCGCTGACTCGCTCCAGCTCGACGGCGTACATCGTGCCCTTGGTGTACGGGAACTGGACGGCGCAGCTGACGCCCGCGCCGCCGTCGGCGCCGTACTTGCAGTGGCTGTCGGTGGTCGTGGCGTTGGCGTTGAAGGAGCTGAAGATCGCCTGGAGGGTGGGCTTGCCGTTGACGGCCGGCTTGGGCTGGAAGCCCGCGTACGGCCGGGTCCCGCTCTCCATGGTGAGGAGGTACGCGAAGTACATGCCGGACGCGTCGGGGGCCGACTCGAACGACATCGGCAGGGTCAGCTTCGTGACGGGGGTGGGGGCGCCCGTCGACCAGCGGACGGTGGGCGTGGAGGCCCAGGACTGTCCCGCGGCGCCCAGGGTGAGCAGCGCGGCGGCTCCGGCGGCGGTGGCCAGACGTGACAGCTTCATCGTCTCTCCTCGGATCTCGTTGTGGGGTACGGCTTCCGGGTCAGTCGGTGAGCGTGCTGGGGTCCACGGGCGGCTGCGGCAGCTTCAGCGCGGCCAGGGCGTCGACGCCCGCGGCGTCGATGGGGAGGGCCCACTTGTGGACGAAGAAGTCGGTCAGGTCGTGGCCGGCGACGCGGCTCGCGTAGGAGGCCAGGGCGAGGTACTGGCGGCCGTTGATGACGGGGTCGTTGGTGTAGTCCTCGACGGGTGCGTCGTCCTGGTGCTCGGCGCGCACGAGCTGGTGCAGCTTCGGCCAGAAGTCCTCCCCGAAGGCGAGCTCCAACTGCCGCAGCGGGACCAGCCTTTCGTACGCACCGAAGGACTTCTCGTAGGCCAGACCGGGGGTGCCGAGCTTGGCGAGGGCGGTCTGGTAGTAGTTCAGGCCGGTCTTGGGGTCGACGGTGAGGAGGTTGGTGGGCTGGCCGAGGGTGCGCTGCGCGGCCAGGGAGTAGATGTTGACGGTGACCTCGGTCAACTGGTCGGCCTGGTAAGCACCTTGCTGATGGAGGTGGCCGAGCTCGTGGTAGAGACCCCAGCCCCGGTTGGCGAGCCCGTCCACGGTGCACAGGCGGTCCATGTACGCACGGGGGAAGCCGTTGTAGCCGTGCCACGCGAACGCGCCGACGCCGCTCGGCACGACGCTGACCTCGTGGAAGACGTAGCGGCCCGCCTTGGGCTTGTCGAGCGGCCCGCTTCCGTCGAGTCCGCTGATGCGGGCGTGGGACTCGATGACCGTGTCGAAGAGCCGCATCAGGGCGGTGTGGTCCTCACCCCGGTAGAGCAGCGCGCCCTCGCGGGTCAGCGTGAGGATGGCATGACCGGAGGTCAGTTCCACCCACGGCACGTCGGTGATCTCGTCCAACTGCCTCTGGAACGTGGCCTCGTCGGTGCGTCCGAGCTCGAAGGCCGCCATGCGCGCGGTGTCCGCCCCGAAGGTGACGGTGGCGGCCTGCCCGTGCCCGGCGAAGCTCAGGTAGACGGGGCCGCCGTGGGCGTCGGTGACGGTGTTCCGGCCGGGCCGCAGCGGGTAGGGACGGGGCCTGCGGATGGTGGTGTCGGGGTTGTAGCCGTCGTGCGTGCCGATGTGCAGGGTCGGTACGGCGTCGCCGGCGGGGCGGACGGTCACAGTGACGGGGGTGCCGGGCCGGGCGTAGCGGCCCGTGGGAATGAAGTCGCTGGCGCGGAGCGAGCGGGCGAGGCGCTTGCGTTCCGTCTCGGCGTCCGCGAACGCCTTGATCAGGAGGGTGTCGCCGCCGGGACCTGGGGCCCCTGCGTCGGCTACGGCGGTGCCCGTCCCGAGGAAGGCGGCAGCCCCGGCGCCGACGAGGCCGGCGAGCACGGCGCGGCGGCCGGGGGCCAGGAGGGCGGACGGGCGTGCGGTGGCGGCCGGGGACAGAAGGGGCCGTCGGGCAGGGCGCATCGGTGAACTCCCGTGAGAGGAAAGGACATCGGGGGGCGTGCCGGCTGCGCGACAGCATGTAAGCGTTTGCTACCCGCCCGCAAGGGGGCCCGTGAAGTTACTGTCTTTTACTATGGCGGCGGTGGTGCGGCGGGTAGTAACCGCTCACATTCGGACGGGTTTTGGTGCCTCCCCCTTCACCCGCCCCCCCCGTCACGCGCCCGCCCTTTCCCAGGCGGCACGAGCGATGGTCCCGTGCGAGCGACGGCTCGGATCAGCCGTGTCACCCTCCGCCCATCCCGCCCTGCGCCGCCACCATCGTCACGCCGAGGCCGCCGATCGCCTTGCCCAGGCCGGGGGCCAATGTGTCGAGGCGTGCCGTCAGTTCTTCGATGCGATGTTTGCGGGCGTGGGCGTCGGCGCGGGAGACGACGGAGCGGATGCTTCCGGCGGCGGCGAGGGCGACGAGTGCGGCGTCGGCGGGGTCGATCTGCTCGACGGGTCCGGTGCCGTGCAGGAATCCGGTGGCCGTGGCCTGGAGGGACGTGACGGCGGACGCGTCCCGTACGGTGACCACGCGCCGGGTCCGGCCGAAGGGCTTCGTCCGCTCGGCCACGTCCAGCACCCCTTGGGCGACGAGCCGGTCCTCGACGGCGTGCAGGGTCTCCTTGCGGTCGTGCCTGATCCAGGACTTCCAGCCGCGCCGGTCCTGCGCGATGTGGCCGAGGGCCAGATCGAGGACCGGGTCGCCGGTCGGGCCCGGCCGGGCCGCCGACACGTTCCCGTCGGATTCGACGACGTTCCCCCGGATCGCCAGTTCGGCCAGGACCGCGGCGCGGAGCAGGAAGCCGGTCCGCGTGCGGTCGTAGAGATCGTGCGCGGCGGTGTCATAGGCGGTGAGGTACATCCGGCCGTAGAGATGCTGCGTCATGACATCGACGCTACGACGGTCGTGGCCCGCGTGTGGTCCGGCCGGCAGTTGTCAGGCGAGCTCGCGGACGTAGGACTCCAGGAGGTCGGCGAGTTCTTTCGGGTGACTCAGCGCCGCCAGATGTCCGCCCGGGACTTCGTCGGGGGTGATGCCGAGCCGGTCCTGGGCCACCCGGCGCTGGAAGTCGGCGGGGAAAAGGCGGTCGTCGCGGGCTGCGATCACGCGGGTAGGCACCGCCGGCCACACGTCGAGGGGGAACGGCTCCGCGAAGGCCGCGTCGGACTCGTCCTGCATGTGGTCGGCCGACTCGTCGATCAGCTCCTGTGACAGGTCGTGCAGGAAGTACGTCACCGGGTCGAACTCCCCGTCGGGGTCGCGGCCCTCCCGCACGTCGTTCGCGCGGCGGGCCGCCTCATGGCCGGTGTGTTCCCACCACTGGCCCGCCGTCTCGCCCGGCTTCGGGATCATCCCGTTGACGAGGACCAGGAGCGACACGGGGAGCCGCACGCAGACGAGCGGCGCCGTGAACGCGCCGAGGGACTGCCCCACGACCACCAGATCGGTGCGGTCACCGACCGCGTCGGCGACTACGTCGGCGTACCGCGCGAGTCCGGCCCCGGTGTCGGGGCCGGGGAGGTCGACGGCGACCACGTCGCGCCCCCGGCGGCTCAGTTCCTGACCGGCGAGATGCCAGTACCAGGCCGAGCCGCCGGCTCCGGGGATCAGTACGTACGTGGTCATGGGTACCTCCGCGATAGGGCCGTCGGTCCTCCAGGGTCTTTCGTTTGGATCAGGCCCCGCGAGCCCGGCGTGATCCAAACGAAAGACCCTAGGTGACTCTCGGCCCCGGCGGAAGTCATCGCATGTCGACGGGGCGCTCCTTGGACTCGAAGGGGAAGCGGCGGCGGAAGTCGTCGGCCGCGTCCTCAAGGGTCACGAACGAGACGCCCTCGTGCCCGCGGACGTACTCGATGAAGCGCTCCAGCATCAGCAGCACCTGCGGGCGGCCGGAGACGTCCGGGTGCAGGGTGACGGGGATGACCGCGTAGTCGAGCTCGCGGTGAACCCAGTCGAACTGGTCCTTCCAGTCCTGCTCCAGGGCACGCGGGGACACGTAGCCGTGGCTGTTGTGGGAGTGCTTGTTGAACATCATGGGCGGCAGGTCGTCGACGTACCAGTTACCGCAGAATTCGACCAGGTCGACCTCCTGGCCGTGGATGAGGGGCTTCATCCAGTCCTTGGCCTCGGCCTTGTAGTCGATCTTCGTCCAGGAGTCACCGACGCGGGCGTAGAACGGGGTGAAGTCCCGGTAGTTCTGCGAGTGGTCGTAGCTGAAGCCGTACTTGTGGAGCAGGGCGGCGGTCGACTCGGACATCTCCCACCAGGGGGCGACGTAGCCCTTGGGCTTGCGGCCCGTGAACTGCTCGATGAGCTCGACGGACTTGGCGAGGACGTCCTCCTCCTGCTGCGGCGTCATCGCGATGGGGTTCTCGTGCGAGTAGCCGTGCGCGCCGACCTCGTGGCCCGCCTCGACGACCATCTGCGTCTGCTCGGGGAACGTCTCGATCGAGTGGCCGGGGATGAACCACGAGGTGCGGATGTCGTAGCGCTCGAACAGCTTGAGCATGCGGGGGGTGCCGACCTCGCCGGCGAAGACGCCGCGCTGGATGTCGTTGGGCGAGTCCTCGCCGCCGTACGAGCCGAGCCAGCCGGCGACGGCGTCGACGTCGACGCCGAGTGCGATCTTGATGTCCTTCATGGGAACGGTTCCTTCGGTCAGAGGGCGGAACGGATACGGATGACGGCGGCGTCGACCGCGGCGAGGTCGGCCGGGGTCCACTCGCGCTCCGAGAGGCTGTGGACGGAGATCCAGCCGGTCATGTCGCCGCCGGTCTCGACGGGGGCGAGCGTCTGGGCCTTGACGCCGTAAACGTCGATCAGGGCCTGCGGCGGGTTCGGGGCGTCCCGGAAGTGGGGCTGGATCAGCGTCTTGCGGTGCTCTTCGAGCCACTCGACGGTGTTCAGGCGGCGCTGGTCGAGCGAGGAGTCGCGGCGGATCGAGCGGACGCCCTCGCCGAGGGCCTCACCTGCGGTGATGCCGACGTTCAGGTCGTGCTCCGGCAGGTCCACACGGAACGTGGTGCGGTCGGCGCCGGTCTCGGCGAGCAGGCCGGTGAGGGTGTCCTGGATCAGGGCCCGCAGGCTGCCCGAGCGCAGCAGGTCGCCGTGGCCGGTGATCTTGGGCGCGGCGCCCGCGAGGTCGAGGGCCTTCCAGAGGGTGACGGTGACCGAGTCGAACACCGGGATGTTCAGGGTCTTCTCGAGGCGCTCGGCCTCGCCGGCGCCGTGCACGTTGGTGCACAGGACGGTGACGGCGTGGACGTCGCCCTCGGCGGCCTGCTCGATCTGGCGGGCGACGTCGGCGGCGGGGATCCGGCCGAAGGCCTCGTTGTCGTCCTCACCGAACGGCTCGGCGAGGGAGAGCTCGATGCCTTCCTTGGCGTACGTCGCGACGATCTGGTCGCACACGTCCTGGGTGTAGGGCGCGGCGAGTCCGAGCCGGGTGACGCCGTAGGCCTTGCAGGCGTCGAGGAGCGCGAGGGTGGAGGTGGTCGCGGGGATGCCGGTCTCGGCGGTGATCGCGGCGGCGAGCGCGCGGTCGCGTTCGATGCCGAGCCACGAGCCCGAGGTGCCGTTCCACGCGATCACGTCGACCTTGGCGTCGGCGAGCTGGCGGGCGGCGGCGAGCATCGGCTCCAGGTCGAACTGCGAGTCGCTGTCGCCGTCGAGGGCGATGCGGGTGACCGGGACGCGGGCGAAGTGGGCGGTCGCGGCGTCCGTGCCGTGCAGGAGCTTGTAGGTCTCCGGCTCAAGGGCGGTGTTGGACGACGGGGTGAGCATTCCCAGACGGGGCGGATTGTTGGTCATCCGGTGGCAAGCCTCTTCGAGTAGTCGATGACGAGGGACGAGAGGGTGAACAGGACACCTGCGCCGACGAAGTACATCAGAGCCCAGGTGTAGGACCCGGTGCCGCCCACGATGAAGCCGACGGCGATCGGGGTGACGATTCCGGCGATGTTGCCGGAGAGGTTCATGGCGGCGCCGACGACGCCGGCGTTGGCGCGGCCGCCGAGGATCGACGGGAGGGACCAGAAGAGGCCGGCCCAGCGCAGGAAGAACAGGACGACGGAGAGCAGCGCGACGGCGGTCATGGCGTCCGGGACGAGGATGACACCGAGGAGTCCGGCGACTACGGCAACGCCGGCGATTCCCATCAGGGTGCGCATCACAAGGTTGCAGCTCGCGCCGGCGGCCTGCCAGCGGTCGGAGATCCAGCCGCCGATGAGCTCACCCACGAAGCCGGCGCCGAAGATGGCGAGGGTCGACCAGCCGATGGTCTTGATGTCGAAGCCCTTGGACTCCGACAGGTACAGCGGGCCCCACGTGAGGATGCCGTAGAAGACGCCGTTGAAGCCCATCCAGCCGAGACACATGCCCCAGAAGGAGCGGTACTTGAGGTAGGCGCTGAGGGGGTTGCGCTTGTCGGTGCCGACCTCGGCGTCCTCGGAGGCGTGGGCGCGCTCGATGAAGTCGGCCTCGGCCTGGTTGACACCGCGGTGGGCGCGCGGGGTGTCGCGCAGGAACCAGAGGGCGAAGATGCCGATGGCGGCGGTGAGAATACCGGCGATGACGAAGCTGATGCGCCAGCTGCCGGTCCAGGCTATGAGGCCGGAGATCGCGATGCCGCCGAGCGCGGAGCCCAGGGGCGCGCCGCCGTCCATCAGCACGGCGCCGCGGCCGCGCTCCTTGGCGGGCAGCCAGGTGGCGTTGAGCTTGCCGCCGGCGGGCATGACCGGGGCCTCGACGGCGCCCAGGAGCAGGCGGAACCCGAGGAGGGAACCGACGCCGGAGGCCATGCCGGTCAGACCGGTCGCGAGGCCCCAGCCGACGCAGGCGCCGCCGGCCATGTACCGGGGGCCGAAGCGGTCGATGAGCCAGCCGCTGGGGATCTGCATCAGGGCGTACGTCCAGAAGAAGGCGCTGAGGACGAAGCCGGTGACCTCCTTCGTGAGGTGGAGGTCCTTGGTGATGAGCGGCAATGCCACGGAGACTGAACCGCGGTCGATGTAGTTGAGCGAGACTACGCCCAGCAGAAGGAGGAAAACCTTCCAGCGGGTGCGGGAGGGCCGGACGGCGGAGGGGGCGGACCCTCCATCGGTCTCGGCTCTCTCTCTTGCGGTGGAGCTTGGGTTGACCTGCGACATGGCGGACCCTCTATTCGGCAGACATCGGGTACGTGCTGACGTGCAACTTCCGCGTTATGGCATCCCAAACAATGAAGGGAACTCCAGGGCCTCGTCAAGCGTTTGGTATACCGTAAGAGCAACTTTTCGGGGAGGACAGATGACACAGGCCCAGACGCCGGGCGCCACACCCCTGACCGGGACCGTGTGGCTGCGCGATCAGGTCTGCGAGGGGATCCGCGACCGGATCATCACCGGCCGGCTCAAGCCGGGCGACCGCCTGGTGGAGCGGGATGTGGCCGAGGAGTTCGGTGTCTCCCGGATCCCGGTGCGCGAGGCCATCCGCATCCTGATGAGCGAGGGTTTCCTCCAGGCCCTCTCACCACGGCGGATCGTCGTCAAGGAGCTCTCGCGCCAGGATGTCGTGAACCTCTTCGACATGCGCGAGGCCCTCGAGGTGCTCGCCGCGCGGCGCGCCGCGGAGAACGCGGACGAGACCCAACTACGTCAGTTGAAGCGCCTGTTGGAGAGCGCCCGCAAGGCCACGCTCGCCGGGCGTCCCGAGCGGGTCTCCCATGCCAACACCGCCTTCCACCACCACATCGTCGAGATCGCGGGCAACGAACTCCTCGCCGCCACCCTCGAACCTCTGGAGGGCCGGCTGCACTGGCTGTTCCACCAGATCGACGACCCCAGCTCGGTGTGGGACGAGCACCGCTGCCTGTACGAGACGATCGCCGCGGCCGACGCGGAGGCGGCGGCCGCGTGCGCGCTGAGGCATGTGCGCCACTACCGGAAGGTGGCCCTGACCCTCCTGTTCGACGGGGCGAACGCGCTGACGCCCGCCGATGCGGCTCCCGTCGTGAGCTGATTCGGCGGGCCGACTCCCGGCCCGGCCGGTCTGGTCACTGAGCGTACGGCTGGCAGCAGCCCGCTCTCGCGCTCAGTGACCGGCGACCAGCTTCACCCCCACGACTCCGAGGCCGATCGCCGCGTCGACCCCGGCGGCCAGGCACGACACGAGAAGCCCCCCGCCCATCCGGCGGCCGCCCGCGAAACCCCAGAGGGCGAGCCCCGCGATGTCCGCGCCGACCGCGGTCCACAAGGCCGTGGTGAGATGCAGGACCCCGGCCGCCGACAGCACGTCCATCAGCAGCGGGCCCGCGGCGGAGGACAGCAGAGGGCTGGAGACGAACAGCATGTGCCGCACCTCGGCGCGGTCCGGGAATCCCTTGTTCACCACCCGGTGCGACTGCACGTCCGCCACGAGCGTGGCCAGCCACAGGCCGACCGCCGTGCCCGCCACGTAGACGGCGGCGGTCCAGTGCTCCGTGTGCGGGTTCTGCGCGAGCCCGACGACCACGGCGACCATGGTGATCGCCGCGTAGATGCGCTCTTTCAGCCGCTCGCGCAGCGTGTCGAGCAGCGCACCGTTCTTCTCTGTCTCTCCAGCCATGGCCGAACAATAAGTGCAGCGCCCAACGGGAGATCCTCTCCCCCTGGACGCTGCACCAGTAGCTTTTTTCGGCCGCTCTACGGCAGGCGGGCCACTCCGGCGTAGATTCCGCCGTTCTCCTGGCGCGGCGCGTCGCCCTGGTACCACTCCGTCGCCGTCACCAGGCCGGGCTGCACGAGTTCGAGCCCCTCGAAGAAGCGGCTGACCCCCTCGCGCGAACGGAACCCGAGCTCGATGCCGCCCTTCGCGTACTCAGCCGTGATCTGCTCCGACAGCTCCGGGAAGATGTCGGACGACGCGTGCGACAGCACGAGGTAACTGCCGGACGGCAGCGCGTCGAGCAGCGTGGAGACGATCTCGTACGGCTGCTGCTTCTCGGAGATGAAGTGCATGAGCGCGATGAGCGAGAGCGCTATCGGCCGGTCGAAGTCGAGCAGCTTGCGGGCGTGGTCGAGGATCTCGGCGGGCGAGCGCACATCGGCCTGGATGTAGTCGGTCATGCCCTCGGGGTGGCTGACCAGCAGGGCCTCGGCGTGCCGCAGGACGATGGGGTCGTTGTCCGTGTAGACGACGCGGGAGGCGGGCCGGATCTTCTGCACGATCTGGTGCAGGTTCGGCGCGGTCGGGATGCCCGTGCCGATGTCGAGGAACTGGTCGACGCCGTCGGCCGCGAGCCAGGCGACGGCACGGTGCATGAACTCGCGGTTCTGGCGCGCCGCGTCCTTCGCCTCGGGCGGCAGCTGCTCCCCCACCGCCTCGTCCACGGGGTAGTTGTCCTTGCCGCCCAGGAGCCAGTCGTAGACGCGGGCCGGGTGGGGCCTGCTGGTGTCGATCCGGGGGCTGGGTGCTGCCGTCATGACGAACTCCGTAGCGCGAGGGCGGAGGGGAGGAGGCGTGTCGTGGCCGGGTCGCCCGCGTCCGCCCCGGCCCGGGGAATCACTGTGATCACGCAGTCTGCCACAGCAACTCGATTGTCTGTACGGGTGGTTGGCGGGCGACCCGGGACCGGTCAGCTCACGCTGAGCGCGGTGTCGTCGACGACGAAGGACGTCTCGAGCTTGGACCCTTCGGTGCCGGTGAGCTGCACCTTCACGGACTGCCCCGCGTACGCGCCCAGGTTGTACGTCTTGAGGGCGTAGCCGGAGGCCGCGTCGAGGTTCGAGTACGTGCCGAGCGTCGACAGGACGGTGCCGGCGCTGTTGAGGACCTGCACCTTGAGGGTGTCGTACGCGGAGGTGGTGGTCGTCTCGGCGGTGTCGATGTGGAGGTAGAGGCGGAGGGTCGCCGCGCAGCCCGTCGGGATGGTCACCGTCTGGGAGAGGGTGTCGGTGTGGGCCGTGCCGTAGCCGCCGAGCCAGGCCTTGTAGGTGCCGGTGCGGGCTGGTTCGGCGGGGTCGTTGGTGATGACGCCGGCGGAGGCGGTCCAGGTGGTGTCGCCCGACTCGAAGCCCGGGTTGCCGAGGATCTGGGCGGCGGTGCAGGTGGTGCCGCCGCCGTCTCCTCCGCTGCTGCCGCTCGCGCCGGAGAGCCATTCGGTGGCGTTGAGGGCGAGGGCCGCGTCCGTTCCGGCGGGGTCGTCCCAGCCGTTGTAGAGGGTGTTGCCCGGCTGGCCGGTTCCGTCGTCGATCGGGGAGCTGTCGCCCCAGAACGCGACGCGTCCGCTGCCGAACGTGCTGGTCGCGAAGAAGGCGCCGGTGTTGCCGGAGTAGCCGGTGCGGTAGACGAGACCCTTGACGGCGGGGTTGTCGGCCGGCTTGAGGGTGGCCGTGGTGCCGTTGCGGATGATGCTTCCGCCGACCTTGCCGAACGACCCGTTGATGACGGGGTCGGTGCTGGAGGTGATGGCCTTCGGGTTGTCGGTGGCGATGTTCAGCACGTCGACGGAGAAGCCGAAGGGGTCGGTGGAGTCGACGCTGTTGTTGGTCATGACGTCGTTGATGACCTTGAGCGCGTCGGCGCCGTCGTTGTTGCGGTCCGCGCCGTTGTGGTCGGAGATGAGGAAGAGGCCGCCGCCGTTCTTCACGAACGTCATGACGGCGGTCTTCTCGGCCGCGCTGAGCAGGACGTTCGGCTCGGGCAGGACGAACGTGTCGAAGTTCTTGAGGTCGAGCGCGGACGACGTCCCGTAGGTGATGGTGTTTCCGGCGGGCAGCGTCTTGAGCGAGTAGTTGCCGGTCTTCTGGAGGCCGACGCCCCAGGCCGAGATGGCTCCGGTCCAGTCGGTCTCGGCCGTCGGGTTCGCCTTCTGGCCGAGCGGGTCGGGCTGGCTGGTGCCGATGATCCAGTCGGCGTTGCCGGCGGTCTCGGCCTTGGTGTTGTCGAAGAGCACGCGGTGGGGGGTCGCGAGGGCGGCGGGTGCGGCGTGGGCCTGGGGTGCGGTCCCGGTCGGTGCGGCGTCGGCCTGGCTACCGGTCATGGCCGGTGTGGCGCCGGCCTGGGCTGCGGTCACGCCGGCGAGCAGCATTCCGAAGACGGCGGCCGCGCAGGCGACGCGGCGGCGGGGACGTCTGGATCCGAGCATCCGTCATACCTCCGTGAGGGGTGGGATGAAGGTGGTACGGGCGTCGAGTCTGCGCGCGTAGAACTTCGTCCGCGGGGAGACGGAGTCACGCGCGATTGAACAGTACATGGCAATCAGATGCCCGGACAGGGCCTCGGCAGGAGCGGGTTTCCCCGTTGGCGCCCGCGGCCCCACGCGCGGGCCTTCCCCTTGGGCGCCCGTAGGCCGTGGGCGGCGGAAGGACCGCTGCCGCCGACCTTTACGATGACCGGAAGCCGCCCTTGAGACGGCGGATCACCGGTCGGGGTCGGGAGAGGCCAGCAATGATCATTTTCGGTACGCGGGGATATCTGTACCAGCTCGCGATGCTCACGTTCGTGTGCGGCAACTGCGGCAACCCCGCGGCGCACGCGCTGCGCAAGTACGTCACGAAGTTCACCCTGTTCTTCGTCCCGCTGTTCCCCATCTCGACCAAGTACCGGTCGCAGTGCACGTTCTGCGGGATCGAGCACCAGATCGCCAAGGAGCAGGCCGAGGCGCTTCTCGCGCAGGCCGCCGCGCCCGCCGCGTACCCGGCGCAGGGCCAGCAGCAGCCGGGCCAGGCATACGGCCAGAACCCGTACCAGCGCTAAAAGCGACAGAGCAGCCGGTCAGGGGCGGGCGGCGAACGGGGCCGTGAGGCGCAGCCGCCAGTCCCGGTCGGTGCGGACCACCAGGTCCGCGCGCCAGGCGGTCACCCGCAGCGGGAGCAGCGGCCGCACCTTCTCCCGTACGAGCTCCGCCTCTTCGGGGCTCGCCCCCGTCACGAGCGTGACGTGCGGTTCGGGGCGCTGACCGAACCGGCCGCCGTAGGGCGCGATGTGCGGCCACCGTGCGTAGAACGCGTCGGCCAGGGGGCGCAGCGCGGGTACGGCCATGCCGACGAAGCCCGGCGCTTCGGCGAAGTCCGTCAGCTCTGTCTCGACGGTGCGCAGCGATGCCGCGAGGTCACGCACCTCGGCGTCGACGCCGGCCGTCACCTCCTCCGTGGGCAGGAACGGGTAGAGCAGCGACACGTGGGCGGGCAGGCCCTTCCTGACGAGGTGCGGGGTGACCTGCGCCGCGGCTTCGAGCAGCGGGTTCGCCTCGGGCAGGATGATGACCAGCGCGCTCCGGTCCTCCGGGGTGCGCCCCTCGCGGACGGCCGCCATGGCCACCTCACTTCTCACGTGCGTACGCGTGTGGGGGCGGACCGGGAACGGTCCGCCCCCACACATGTTCTCAGCCCCGCGCGGAACCGCGGCGCTTGCGCGTCGCCCACACGAGGCCGCCGCCCGCCACGATCACCACGGCCGCGGCCCCGGCGATGATCGGCGTGGCGCTCGACGAACCCGTCTCGGCGAGGTCACCCGAGCCGGTGCTCGGCTTGGCCGACGGCACGGCGGCCGCGGAGCTGGTGGCCGTGCTGGGCTCGGTGCTCGGCGCCGAAGCGGACGGCGCGGGGCTCGACTCGGCCGGGCTCGACTCGGTCGGGGTCGGCTTCGGGGTGTCCGACGGCTTCGGAGTGTCGGCGCACACCGGGGCCGTCTTCGTCTCGTCGCGCGAGTACTGGTCGCCGTCGCTCGCCTTGACGACGAGACGGACGGTCAACTCCTTGCTGTGCTCGGGGAGTTCGAGCTTCTTGTGGAATTCCCCCTTGAACGACTCGGTGGGCAGCAGGTCCTTTCCGTCCACCGTGACGTTCACCGTGTTGTCGGCCTTGGTCCCGTACCTGGTCAGGTCGAGGGTGACCTGGGAGCAGGTCACCTCCCATACGGGTGTGTGCGCCTGGGCGGGGGCCGCGAAGAGCCCCACGCCGAACGCACCTGCCGTGGCGGCCGCTATGAGAGCGCCCGACGTCCGCCACGTCTTCTTGTTCTCGGTCACCGAATTGTCCTCCGTGGTGTCGCCCCGTTTGATGGTGCGCGCACCCTACTCCTGGCGCGCACGGGGCTCGCGACCACCTCCCCCTTTCTCATATCCCCCTGGATCAAAAGGAGTTGGGAGCGTCACCGAAGTCCGGGATGTCCAGGCGCACACCGCCGCGGAGGGCCGACTCGTGGGCGATGATGCCGGGCAGCGTGTAGCGGGCGGCGACCCAGGCGTTGACCGGCGGCAGGGTCCGCGTGGTGACGGCGGTGACGAAGTCGTCGGCGAGGAAGTGGTGGCTCCCTTCATGGCCGTTGGGCATGTGGTCGTACACCCTGGGGAGCCGGGCGCGGTCGTGGACGGGGGCGGAGCCGGAGGTGAAGGCGTCTCTGAGGGCGGGCGAGATGTGCTGGAGCGACGGGTCGTCGGCGGCCAACGTCGGCTTGGGCAGGAGGAGTTCGGAGATGTCCCGCACCCCCTTCTTGTCCTGCCAGAAGCTGACGGTGGCGAGCTGCTCCATGCTGGCGTCCGTCCCGAAGAACCGGAAACGCGATTCCCTGATGTGTGATGGGTAGCCGACACGGCGGAACTCGTTGGTACGGAACGATCCGCCGCCGGCGACCTCGAAGAGCGCGGTCGCGTTCGACAGATCGTTGCCGAACTGGCTGATCTCCTTGTCGAAGACGCCGTCGCCCCGCTCGTCGGGCACACCGATCGCGGAGACGCTGACGGCGCGGGTCTGCCAGGCGCCGAGGACGCCGCCGACGGAGTGCGTCGGGTACAGCATGGGCGGATAGCTGGCGGTGGCCTTCCAGCCGGGGCCGCCGCTGTAGCGGTAGGCGTCGTAGAACCCGAGGTCCATGTCGTGGACGTAGTCGCCCTCGGCGTAGAAGAGCCGGCCGAACGCGCCCTCGGCGATCTGGTTGCGGGCGTGCACGGTGGCGGGGTTGTACTGGCTGGTCTCGCCCATCATGTACGTCAGCCCCGTGTCACGCACGGCACCGACGATGGCGGCGATCTCGTCCTGGCTGACCGCCATGGGCACGGCCGAGTAGACATGCTTCCCGGCCCGCAGCGCCTTGAGGACGAGCGGCCCATGGGTCCACCGCTGGGTGAACACGGCGACGGCGTCCACAGCATCGGACTCGAGCATGGCGTCGAACGACACAAACGTCCCGGCAAGCCCCTCAGCACCGACAAGCCGCTCGGCCCGCTCGGGCAGCAGATCAGTGACGTACACATCGCTCACACCCGGATGAGCGTGGAACAACTTGGCGAACTGCCCGGAGAACTGCCCGGCACCGACGATGCCGACGGAGAACGTCATACGGATCCCTTCACACGGGGTACGCACTTCGGGTCACAACCGGTGCCCACGATGAAGGCCCGGGCGGGATTGGTCCAGACGTGTACGCGTCACACCTCCGGCGGGCCTGCACTTCGCGCACGTTCCCGGCGGCGCGCGGTGGCTGCCCCGCACGGCTCGGCGCATGGTGGTGGTGCCGGAAATGTCCGTGGCGGGGGAAGCAGACAGGGAGTGTGAACGATGGCCGGGACCCCGAGGGCATCCGACGGCGTGGAGGTTCAGCGCAGCGACTTCGGGCGGCGTGTGGCGACACGGCGGGAAGCTCTCGGCCTGTCGGTCCCGCAGCTGGCCGAGCGCGTGGGCGCCTCCGAGTCCTACGTGCGTTACGTCGAGACCCAGCCGGCCCGCCCGGGGAGCGGGTTCGTCACGCGGTTGGCGGACGCCCTGAACACGACCACGGACGAGCTCGCCGGAGGCACGTACGAGACGCCGCCCGGCGTCGCCGACGCGTCCCGGTCGCCCCGCCTCGTGAAGCTGTCCGAGGAGGAGTGCCGGGCCCTCCTGTCCACGCACGGGGTGGGCCGGATCGGTCTCCAGCGGGCCGACGGGCCGCTGATCCTGCCCGTGAACTACACGGTCGCCCGTGACGGCTCGATCGCGTTCCGTACCGATCCCGGTACCGTCACGGCCGCCGCCGAGGGCCAGGTCGTCGCGTTCGAGGTGGACCGGATCGACGACGCGATGAGCGAGGGCTGGAGCGTGCTCGTCGTCGGCCCCGCGACCGCCGTACGGGACCCGGCCACCGCGCGTGAGCTGGCCGAGCTCGCGTACTCGACGCCCTGGGCGGGCGGCGACCGGAACATGTGGCTGGTGGTGACACCGCGGCGGACGACCGGGCGCCGGGTGATCAGTTCCCTGGACCTGGACACGCCGTACGAGCCGCGGGAAGAGGCGAGCGACCGCTGAGCGGAATTCCTTACCTCCGTGAGCGGACGGACCCCGCGCCCCACGCCGGTGGGACCCCTGCCGTTGATCACCCTCTTACCCGTCTCACAACCATCTCTTGACAGACCGTAGGCCCCCTCTCACCGGCCGCAATTAGCGTCCTGCCGTGCGATTGACAGATGGACACCAGCCGACACAGCGAGTGAGCGTGGTCGTGATCGCGCACGACGACGCCGTGCACGTACCTGACGCCGTGCGGTCCGCGCTGGCCCAGGGCGAGCACGTCGCCGAGGTCATCGCCGTGGACGACGCGTCCGGCGACGACACCGGCGAGGTCCTCGACCGGATCGCGCGCAAGGACCCCCGCGTGAGGGTCGTCCACCACACGGTGAACAGCGGGGGCTGCGGAACGCCCCGCAACACCGGCCTGCGGCTGGCCACCGCGCCCTGGGTGATGTTCCTGGACAGCGACGACGTGCTCCCGCCCGGAGCGATCGACCGGCTGCTCGGCGCCGCCACCCTGCACTCCGCCGACGTCGTCGCCGGCGCGTGCCTGCGCCGGGAGATCCCGGACGGGCGCGAGGTGCGCTGGCAGCCCCAGCTCTACGAGGCCGAGGCCCTGCACGAGGACACGTCCGCCTGCCCCGAGCTGCTGCGCGACACGGTCTCCGTGAACAAGCTGTACGCGCGCGAGTTCCTGGACCGGCACGGCATCCGTTTCCCGGACGGCAGGTTCCCGTACGAGGACTTCGTCTTCACGGCCCGCCTCTACGCCGCCGCCGCGCGGCTCGTGGTCGTGCCCGATCCGGTCTACGTGTGGCAGGTGCGCCGCCAGGCCCGTCGGCTGTCCATCTCGCTGGCCCGCGACACGATCGGCAACTGGCGCAGCCGGGTCGCGGCCCAGCGGTTCGCCGTCCACACCCTGGAGCACGGGGGCCACGGCCTGCTCGCGGACGCGGCGCGCGTGCGGTTCCTGGAGCACGACCTGCGCATGTACCTGCGGGAGCTGCCGCTGCGCTCCCCCGACTACCGCGAGGATTGGTGGCGCGACACGCGGTCACTCCTCGAAGGCGACGCGCGCATGGAGCAGGCGGTCAACTCGGCCTCGGCGCCCGCGCGTTGGGCCGCGCTGACGGTGCTGGCCGCGCCGGGCCCGCTGCCGGACGACGGCCTGCGGCGGCTCGCGGCGCTCGCGGGGAAGCCGGGACGGCTGCTGCCGCCGTACGCCGTCGGGCCGTCGGGCGCGCCGGTGTGGTCCGAGACGCTACCCACGGAGCTGGCCGGGCTCGACACGCTCGCCGCTTGCGACCTGCCCGTCACCGTCGACGCCAAGGTCACCCCCGGCGCGCGCACCCGCGTCGACCTCACCCTGCACGACCTGTACGGCGGCCTGGGTGCGGCCGGGCCCGAGAGCGTCGAGCTGGAACTGGTGGACCGGGCGACGGACCGGGTGGGCCTGACGGTCCGCGCGACGTGGACCGCCACGACGGGGGCCGACGGCGACACGCAGATACCCGCCCACGCGCCCACCCCCACGGCGCCCGGCGACGCCTCCTGCCCCACCAATGCCCCCGGCAGCTGGACCGCCCGCATAGACGGCCTCGAACTCGCCGGTCTCACCGCCTCCGGCCCCGTCGCCGCATGGGACGTACGCGCCCGCCTCCACTTCCGGGACGGCTCTGTGAACGAGACCACCGTGCGCGCCGTGCGCGCGGGCCTGCGTCGCGTCGCCGTGCCCCACCCGCGCCGCATCCTCGTACTCCTCCAGCCGTACGCCACGCACGACGGCTCGCTCGCCTTCCGTGTCGCGCCCGGCGTCCGGGGAGCCCTGCGCATCGCGGGCGCACGGGCCGGACGCGTCCTGCGCGACCGTCTCCCCGCCCGCCCCGACCCCACACAGCCCGCCACCCCCACCACACCCGTTCGTCCCGCCGGAGACCCCACATGACCTGCCCCGACGTCACCTTCGTCGTCACCGCCCACAACGCCCAGGGACGGCTGCGCGCCGGTGTCGGCAGTCTGCTCGGCCAGCGGGCGGCCCTGGAGTCCGAGGTGATCGTCGTCGACAACCGTTCGACCGACCTCACCGGCTCCATCGCCGACGAGCTGGCGGCCGAGCACGCCTCGGTACGCGCCCTGCGCCTGACCGAGCCCCGATCGCCGGGCGCGGCGCGTGAGGCCGGTGCGCAGCTCGCGCGCGGCCGGTACCTGCTGTTCCTCGACGGCGGCGACGAGCTCACGCCGGGTGCGCTGGACGCGCTCGGCGAGCGCCTGGCCGAGGCCGGTGAGCCCGATGTCCTGCTGTTCGACCACGCGGGCGTCGACTGGCGCGGCGACCGGACGCCCGGCGGCGACAGCTGGCGCCTGGCGCGGGCCGGCCGCACGGCCGCTCCCCTGGCACAGCGCCCGTGGCTGCTGCGTACCGCCCGTGTCCTCGCCAACCGCCTGATCCGGCGGGACCTGCACCTGGCGCACCGGGACCTGTTCGAGCGGGAAGGCCCCGACGAGGCGCTCGCCGCGTACGGGAGCCTGCTGGCCGCGGAGGAGGTCGCCTGCCTCGACCACGTCTGCGTGCTGCGTCACGAGCCGACGGGCGACCGGCGCTCCGCCGTGCCCGCCGATCCGTACTTCGAGCTCTTCGACGACTACGAGCTGCTGCTGGCGTACGCCGAGGAAACGGCCGTGCGGAACACGCTGTTCGACCTGATGGTCCGTCACTACCTGGCGGTGGTCGCGGGAGAGGAGCTGCCGCGCGCGGACCGGGCCCGGTTCTTCCACCGCGCCTCGGCCGAGTTCACCCGGCACCGGCCGGAGGACTACCGGCGCCCCGACGGTCTCACCGGGATCCGGCACGCCCTGCTCGAACGCGACAACTACGCCGGTTACCCCGTGCTCCAGCAGGCGAATCGGAGCCGCCGACGGCTGCTCGGCGCGGTGGGCGCGGCCAAGAAGGGCGCGAAGGGGCGCGCCGAAGGGCTCTTCTACCAGGCCCGTTCGAAGGCTCCGCTCGACCCGGACCTCGCGGTGTTCTCCGCGTACTGGGACCGGGGTGTCACCTGCAACCCCGCCGCCATTTCCGCCAAGCTCACCGAACTCGCCCCGCACATCCGGCAGGTGTGGACGGTGCGCCGCGCGGGCCGCGCGCTCGTGGCGCCGGGCACCACCGTGGTGTCGCCCGGTGAGCGCGGCTACTGGGACACCCTGGCGCGGGCCACGTACTTCGTGAACAACGTCAACTTCCCGGACTCCCTGGTCAAGCGGCCGGGCCAGATCCACGTCCAGACGCATCACGGCACCCCGCTCAAGCGCATGGGTGTCGACCAGCTCGCGCACCCGGCCACTTCGCGCGGTGTCGACTACGACGCGCTGCTGGCGCGCTGTTCCCGCTGGGACTTCAGCGTCTCCGCGAACCGCCACTCGTCGGAGGTGTGGGAGCGCGCGTACCCGGTCGGCTTCACGTCGCTGGACACCGGCAGCCCGCGCAACGACATCTACTACCGGGCCACGGCCGACGACGTGCTGCGCGCCCGCGCCCGCCTCGGCCTCGAACCCGGCACCACCGCACTCCTGTACGCCCCGACGCACCGCGACCACGAGGCGGGCTGGACGCCCCGCATCGACCTGGAGCGCTTCGCCCGCACCCTGGGCCCCGGCTTCAAACTCCTGGTCCGCGGCCACTACTTCTACGACCGCGGCGCCTCACCGCTGAACGCGCTGCACCGCGACGGCTCGATCATCGACGTGTCGGACCACGACAGCGTGGAGGAGCTGGCACTCGCGTCGGACGCGCTCGTGACGGACTACTCGTCGCTGATGTTCGACTACGCCAACCTCAACCGGCCGATCCTCGTGTTCGCCGACGACTGGGAGACGTACGCGACGACCCGTGGCGTGTACTTCGACATCACCGAGGAGGCTCCCGGTGTCGTCGCGCGCACGCAGGACGAGCTTCAGGAGGCGCTGCTGAGCGGGGAGTGGCAGGGCGCGGAGGCGGCCCGGCGGCTCGACCGGTTCCGGGAGCGGTTCTGCGAGTTCGACGACGGCAACGCCGCCGAGCGCGTCGTGCGGCGGGTGTTCCTCGGCGAGACCCGGCTGCCGCCGGTCGTGCCGGTCGCCGAGCGCACGCCCGCGCCGACGCCTGCCGAGGCCGCGAGCGCGGCCCGTATCCCCGCCACGCGCCAGAGCGCGTCGCACGCCTCGCACTGACCCGAACGCCCGGAACCCCACTCTCCCGGAGAATCCACATCCATGGCTCCCGAAGTCACCCTCACGGTGATCGTCCACAACGACGCGCACCGGCTGCCGCGTGCCGTCGCCTCGCTGCGCCGGCAGACCCTGCGCGACGTCGAGATCATCATCAGCGACGACCACTCGACCGACAACACCCCTGAGGTCGCGAGGGAGTTGGCGGCGCAGGACTCGCGGATCCGGTTCCTGCGGCTCCCCGAGAACAGCGGCGGCTGCGGCGCTCCGCGCAACGCGGCGATCGAGGCGTCCAGCGCTCCGTACCTGATGTTCCTCGACAGTGACGACGAGCTGCCCGAGGACGCGGCCCGGACGCTGCTCGAAGCCCTCAAGGGCAGCGGCGCCGACTTCGCGATGGGCGGTGTGGACCGGGTCCGCACCGACACGGGCCGCGTCACGCGCTGGCATCCGCATCTGTTCGCCGAACAGCGGACCGTACGCGGCATCCAGGAGAGCCCCGAGTTCCTCTTCGACCACCTGTCGACGAACAAGATGTACACGCGGGACTTCATCGACCGCTGCGACCTGCGCTTCCCGGTCAAGATCCACTACGAGGACCAGCTCTTCTCGGCGCAGGCCTACTGCCTCGCCCGCTCGTTCACGGTCGTCCCGGAGCCGGTGTACCGCTGGTACATCTCGCCGTACGAGGCCGAGGACGCCCTGTCGATCTCCAACCAGCGCCACCGCATCGAGAACGTGCGCGACCGGGTCGGCGTCGCCCGGCTCATCGACACGTTCCTCGCGGAGCACGGCCAGGAGGGGCTGCGGCCGGACAAGGACTACAAGTTCCTCAAGCACGACGTCCGCATGTACGCGGGCGACCTGCCGCAGCGCGACCCGGACTGGATCAAGCAGTTCGCCGACGAGATGTGCCCCTACCTGGACACGCTCGCGCCCGCCGCCTACGCGCGTCTGCCGCGTGACCAGCGCGTACTGCTCGGCCTGCTGCGGTCGGGGCGTCTGGACGAGGCACGGCTCGCGGCGCGCTCGCTCGGCCGCGCGGTCGCCCCGCGCGAGGTGACGCGGGACGAGGCGGGCCGGGTGTTCTGGGGCGACTCGCTCCCGGCCGATCCTGCCCTGGAGTCCGAACTCGACGTCAGCGACCTGGAGTTGACGACGCGTCGCTTCTCGCGGGCGCTCCTGCGCCACGAGATCACCCGGATCGAGCAGGGCCCCGGCGCGACCCTCGACCTGGCGGTGCGGACCTATGACCCCGGGCTCCAGCTCCCGGTGGGCCCGGTCGCGGCCACCCTGCGACTCGCCGCCGGCCGCGGGCTGAGCACGTCGTTCCGCCTCGACGCGGTACGCCCCGGTCTCTACGAGGGGTCGGTCCGCCTCGACCTCGGATCCGTGAAGATGCCCCCGCATGGCTTCGCCGGAACCCGCCACCCCGCGCTGACCCTCACCCACCGCGGGGAGCGCAACAGCGGCCCCCTGCTCGCGCCGCTCGACTTCCCCCGGCACCGCGGACACATCTCGGGTCACGCCGTCACGGTCGAGCCGGAGGGCAGGGGCGCGGGCCGCCTCCAGACCGTGTGGGAGCGGCAGGGAACGGCGGCCAAGGTCGAGCCGCTGCTCGTCCCGCTGCGCCGTACGGCCGGGCCCCAGCTGCGGCGGGCGCGCAAACTGTGGCGGGGACTGACGAAGAACTGACACCTTCCGTGCCCTACTGGTCGAAAGACGCCAGGAAAGTGGCATCGTGGAAGGTGAGCGCACGAGTCGTGGGTTCCGCTCGATGTGAGCGGAACCCACGGCACAGCGCGCCGCTGCGAAGCAAAGGCGGTGACGGCAGTGGCAACCACCCTCAAGGCCGGAGAGCGCCGGTTCAGGCCGGACCGGCAGCTGACCGCGCGCATGTTGCTCACGGTGTTCCTGCTGGGCCTGCTCTACGTGGCGTTCATCGCCGCGCTGCTGGTCCTGCTGAAGTCGACCTTCGTGGTCATCGTGGTCGCCGCGGGCTTCCTCATCTCGCAGTACTGGTTCTCCGACAAGATCGCCCTGTACGCCATGCACGGGCACATCGTCACGCGTGAGGAGGCCCCTCAGCTGCACGGCGTCGTCGACCGGCTGTGTGCCACGGCCGACATGCCGAAACCGCAGGTCGCCATCGCCGAGACCGACCTGCCGAACGCGTTCGCCACCGGCCGCAACGCCGATCACGCGGTGCTCTGCGTGACCAAGGGACTGCTGCGCCGCATGGAGCCCGACGAGCTGGAGGGCGTCCTCGCGCACGAGCTGTCCCACGTGGCGCACCGCGACGTCGCCGTGATCACCGTGGCCTCGTTCCTCGGCGTGATCGCGGGCATCGTCATCCGGTTCGCGTTCTACTCCGAGATGCTCGGCGGCCGCCGCAGGACCGACCAGAACACACTGGTGATCCTGGGCATCGTGGTGGGCGTCTCGGTCGCCGTCTACGCGATCAGCTTCGTCCTGATCCGGGCGCTGTCCCGGTACCGGGAACTGGCCGCCGACCGTGCGGCGGCGCTGCTCACCGGCCGTCCGTCGGCACTGGCCTCGGCGCTGACGAAGCTCGAAGGCGACATCGCGCGCATCCCGAACAAGGATCTGCGGACGGCGCGGGCGTTCAACGCGTTCTACTTCATCCCGGCGCTCAACAAGAACTCCCCGCTGCCGGGTCTGTTCTCCACCCACCCGTCGCTCGAGAAGCGGCTCGACCAGCTCGCGGCGATCTCCGCCGAGCTGGGCCGTCCGGCCTGAGCGCCCGAAGGGACCGCCATGGGATTCCTGGACATCCTGCTCGGACGCACCAGGCCCGCCCCGCCGGACCTGGACCAGCTGTTCGGGCTCCCGTCGGCGGCGGTCACTCTGGAGGCGGCCGCCGGGTTCGTGCCCACCGGGCAGGGCTCGGTGTGTTTCACGTCGGTGGAGGGCACCGCGTTCGACGGGATCCGTGAGGAGGTCGGGGAGCTCCTGAACGCCGACACCGAGCGGGACGCCACGGTCGAGTTCAGCCAGGACGAGTACGGCTACACCTGGCTCCTGTCCCGCCGCCCGCCCTCCGACCTGCCCGCGCTCGTCGGCGATCTGCACGCCGTGAACACGTCCCTCGAGAGCAGCGGATTCGGCCCGCAGCTCCTGTGCTCCCTGGTCGGCTTCCGGAACGCGGAGGGGCAGGCGCTGGCCCTGGTGTACCTGTACAAGCGGGGCACGTTCTACCCGTTCGCGCCACGGCCGGGCGAGAAGCGCGACAACTCGGTCGAACTGCGGATCCGCGCGGTCGTCGGGGACGATCTGCGGATCGAGCAGGATCTGGAGCGGTGGTTCCCGGTGTGGGGCGCGCCGGGGCTCTAGCGCGTGGGGGCTTTAGCCGCGTGGAGGCTTTAGCCGCGTGGGCCCCGGCTGTCAGGGGGTATCAGGCACGGAGCGCGACGACCGCCTCGTCCGTGTAGACCATGAACGTCAGCGTCTCCTGGAAGTACAGCTCGACGCCGGTCGCGTCGTGCGAGGAGTAGCCGATGGACAGATCCTGTCCGATACGGAGTTCGTAGTCGCCGCCCCGGGTGGACAGGACGAACGCGCCGTTGATCGCGGGCGCCCAGATCAGTTCGCCGTCCAGGAGCCGGGCGATGTGGCCCGACACGGGGAAGCCGTGGTCGGTGGTCTCGCTGACGGCGGTGTACGCCTCCGCGCCGAGCAGCAGCGAGTACGGGCCGTCCACGCCGGCGAGGCGCAGCGCGCTGAGGGCGCGGCTGATGGTGTCGGGGTAGTCGCGGGGCTCGGCGGGGAGGCTCAGGACCGGGTTGGAGGTGCGTTCGCGCAGTCCCGCGATCTGCGCGGCGGCGTACCCGTCGAAGATCGCCTGGTCCTCGGCGAACGCCATGGTGCGGGCCGCGTCCTTGACCGGCTGCCAGTCGGAGTCGTCGGAGCCGCGCGCCACGTCGTCCACGGCTTCGCGGCTGACGGTGAACGGGACGCGCAGTTCCACGAGCGGCTGGGCCTCGCGCAGGCGGGCCGTGACGCCGGGGGCGGGGGGTGTGACGGAGCGGAGGTGGCCGGTGCCGACGGCGGCGAGTTCTGGGCCGTCGGGGCCTGTGACGTCGAGGACACGGCGTCCGGCGACATGGCGCTGGAACGTGCGGCCGGCCTCCTGCTCGATCTCCGCCCAGGCGGCGTCGCTGATGGGGGCGAGTTCGCGGTGCAGGTTGTTCATAACGCGGGGGCTCCTTTGAGGCCGCCGATGCCCAGCGAGCCGTCGGACGGGGCGGCGACCGGCTCGGGCGTGGCGACGGGGGCGGGACGTTCCCTGGCGGCGTCTCGCACGGCGGGCGGATCCGGCAGGTCGTCGAGGAAGTCCGCCGTCGGGACGAAGAACAGATTGCCGGTGACGGCGGTGGAGAAGTCGAGAATCCGGTCGGTGTTACCGGGCGGGCTGCCGATGAACATGTTCTCGAGCATCTGCTCGGTGACGGCCGGGGTGCGCGCGTAGCCGATGAAGTACGTGCCGAACTCGCCGCGTCCGACGGTCCCGAACGGCATGTTCTGGCGGACGATCCTGCGTTCCTCGCCGTCGTCGCCGGTGATGGTGTTGAGCGCGACATGGGAGTCGGCGGGCTTCGTCTCGTCGGACATCTCGATGTTGTCCGACTTGGAGCGGCCGATCACCTTCTCCTGCTCCTCCGTGGACAGGGCGTTCCAGGCCGCCATGTCGTGCAGGTACTTCTGCACGACGACGTAACTGCCGCCCGCGAACGGGGCGTCCTCGTCGCCGACGAAGACGGAGGCGCGCGCCGCCTCGCCGGTCGGGTTCTCGCTGCCGTCGACGAAGCCGAGCAGGTCGCGGTCGTCGAAGTAGGTGAAGCCGTGCACCTCGTCGACCACGTTCACGGCGTCACCGAGCCGCCCGGCGAGGTGGCCGGCCAGCTCGAAGCACAGGTCCATGCGCCGCGCCCGTACGTGGAACAGGAGGTCCCCCGGGGTGGCGACGGCGTGGTGGCGGTCGCCGGTCAGCTCACGGAAGGGGTGTAATTCCGCGGGGCGCGGTCCGTCGAACAGTTGGTCCCAGACGCGGGAGCCGATGCCGGCGACGCACGTCAGGACGGAGTCGGGCGAGCGGAACGCCACCGAACGCACCAGCCCGTTCAGACCGCCGAGTTCGTCCCGGACCCGCTGTTCGGCGCCGGGGACGACGGTCATCACGAGGAATACGGCCGCTGTCGTGTGCGGCGCGATGACAGGCTGCGGTTGCGTCACTGACTCTCCCGCCGGGCTGGCCCAGGTGTGCGCAGGTGCGTCTACGGTCGGCTGACTTCCGTCACCGTAAGCCGGACCCAACCCGCCCGCACGGTCAGCGCGGTCAATGCGGTCAGCGCTGTCAGCGCGGTCAGTCGGTGATCCGCCGTGGGTCGCGTCCTCTACGGACGTCCTCGACCAGGTGCATCGCGGCTTCCTCGGCGGACGCGGCTGCGCCGTCGATGCCGACGTCCTCCGCGAACAACTCGGCGTCGTCGTCCTCGCGCACCCCCTCGTCGGGCGCCACGAGCCTCCCTGATCGCGTGGCTCCCACCTCGTCGTCGAGCGGTTCTCCGTCGGTGTCCCAGGTGTCGCCTATGCCGTCCCCCTCCGGGAAGGCCGCGTCGGGGACCTCTTCGGACAGCCGCTCGTCGAGCGACTCACCGTGCCGCTGCTCCGAACAGGTGACGCCGGTGTGCTCGACCCCCCAGGGCCGCTCGGGCGGGGAGTACCCCTCGTCGAGCGGGTCGGTGACACCGCCGCCCATCAGGGTGTCCTCCTGATCGAGGAGACCCTCGTCGTCCTGCACCTCGGACCCGTCGGGCTGATAGACGTCGTCGCCCCGTCCTTGATCGTCGATGTCCACGCTCGCCTCCTTAGTGATGCCGGGGCTCGGCCGGCGAGCTCGCGGTGACCTTTGCCTCCATTGTCGGCGGGGAGTCAGGGCGCGTCCTGCTGAAGGGGGGAGCATTCCTGCTCGGGGCCGGGTGCGAGGACTGCTCGGGGCGGGGTGCGGAGACGGGAGAGCCCCGACCGCGACGGGGGATCACGGTCGGGGCGGCTCAGAATGCGCCGACACAGTTGCGTCAGCGTCTACATTTTTTAAAACGAAGAAGCCCCTCGGAGAATTCCCGTTTTCGGCCTCCGGGCCTGGGAATTCGTCGCGCTCCGGGCGTCGCCGGAGACGGCACCGCTCAGTGCGCCACCGGCGCCTTCCCCATCGCCTCGATGCGGCGGCCGATCGCCTCCAGCGCGCCGGGGCGCCTGCCGGGAACCGCGTGACGCAGCCGGGTCAGGGACGGGGCGAGCGCGCGGGCCCGCGCCTCGTCGCCGAGCTGTTCCCACTGGTGGTGGGCCCGGTCCACGGCGCCCTCAACGTCCTCGTCGGCCGGCGACTGGCCCCGCGCCAGACGGGCCTCGGCCGCCGCCATCCACAGTTCGCAGCTGCGGGCCGGTTCCTCCGCGAGCCGCGCCAGGTCGGCGCGCACCTCCAGCCAGTGCAGCGCCTCCGGTGAACCCGCGCCGTGCGTGCGCAGCGCGTCGCTCTCCCACATCGCGGCCAGGGCGGCGGCCTCACCGTGCCGCCCGGACTGAGCGGCGGCGAGGATCGCGGGGTGCGGGTCGGCGTCGGGAGCGGCAGGGGCGCCGGGGGCGTGCTCGACGGTCACCGGTTCGGGCGCCGGAGCCGGTGCGACAGGCGTACGAGCCGCGTCGACCGCGAGGAACAGCGCGTCGGCGGGACCCGACTCCCCCGCCGCCTGGGCGTGCAACTGCGCCGGCGTCGGGCGGTGGCCGTCGCGCCATGTCGACGCGTACGACCGGAGGTAGGCGGGGGCGGCGACCTTGCGGCGCTGCGGAGGCGGGGCCACGCGCCCGTACACACGAATCCCCGGGCCGAGGCCCAGGCCGACCGCCCGCACCTGCTCCCACGCCTCCGCGTCGGCCACGACATCGAGGACGACGGTGGTGGTGTCGGGGCGGCGCAGGGCGAGTTCGCCGGTGAGCCAGTGCCAGGGCAGGGCGGTGTAGCGCAGGGTCGCCGGGGTGGTCCGGGCGAGGGCGAGGTGGAGGAGGCGCTGGCGCGTGTCCAGGTGGAGCTGTCCTGCCACGTAGACGGTGAGGGGGCCGGGGGCCGCGGCGGCGGTGCGTACGCGTGTGAGGACCGTCTGCGGGTCCACGGGGTCGGCGAGTTCGACGACGGTCGCGGCGGCCGTGCCGGCCAGCGCGCTCGGGGGTACGGCCGCCAGGGCGGGCAGTACCGAGGCCGCGTCGATGAGGCAGCTCTTGTTCGCCGGAGCCGCCGCGAGAAGCAGCGCGGTCCCGGTCACCGCCTCTGCCCCGTTGTCCTGCTGGTTGTTCAACACGACAGCACCGTAACCGGTCCCCCTGTCGGCCGTGCGGCCGGTGGTGCGGGCCCGACTGGCGCCCATACAGGGTGATTTGGGGCGAATCCGGTACGCGGGCACCCCCTCCGCGCGTAAGCGTTGCGCGCACCGGCGCCTGTCCGGGTGCGGAGGTGAATCCCGTCGCGGAAGCTGAGGACCATGATGGACGAATCCGAAGGCTTTCCCCCTGTCGTCGTGCACGCCTCCCAGCCCGGCGGGCGGCGCGTGACCATCCGAGGCGAGGACGCCGGGCTCGCGACCAGCCAGGAGGACGTGCTCGTGCTGATGCGGCGCGCCGGGATGGAGGACCTCCGGCTCGACGACCCCGAGCTGGTCGAGTGGCGCGGAGGCGGTACGAAGGTGTGGCCGGCGCAGATCTGAACGCGGGCCCACGCATGTTCCGTGAGCGGAATCCGAGCCTGGGCCACCCGTTCCGTGAGCGATCCCACCCATAAGCGGCGGCGCCCGTCAGCGATACCCGCTCGCGTCCGCCGGCCTGCCCGGGTCCTGAACCTCGACGAGGTAGCGCCACGCGTCGGGCCGGCTCCCGTCGACGTCCGTGAACCCGTACACCTGGGCCAGCTCCCCGCTTGACGTCGACCTGCCGTTCCAGCGCGCCACTTCGGGGTCGGCGGCGAGGGCGGCGACGGCCCGGCCCACGTAGAACGGTGTCTCTGAGATACAGAAGTGCGGGACCTCGTCGAGGGCGTCGCGCCAGTTCTCCTCGGTGACGCCGAAGTGGCCGAGCATGATCTCCGAGCGCAGCCAGCCGGGCGTGAGGGTGAGCGCCGTGGCACCGCGCGGGCCCAGCTCCTGCCCGAGGGCGAAGCCCATTCGCAGGACGGAGTTCTTGGCGAGGTCGTAGAAGAACGAGACGCGGTAGTTGTCCCGGTTGTACTCGGCCGTGCCGTCGGTCACCTCCACGACGAGGCCGCCCGGGTTGCGCAGCAGCAGCGGCAGGGCGTGATGGCTGGTGATCGCGTGCGTCTCGACGGCGAGGCGCAGCAGGCGCAGCCCCTTGTCGAGGTCGTGCTCCCAGACCGGGGTGTCCCAGGCGAAGAGGTGCTCGCCGCCCCAGATGTCGTTGACCAGGACGTCGAGCCGGCCCTGCTCGGCCGCGATGCGGTCGACGAGCGCCTTGACCTGGGCGGATTCCAGGTGGTCGGTGGGCACCGCGTTGCCACGCCCGCCCGCCTCGGTCACCAGGTCCGCCGTGTCCTCGATGGTCTCCGGCCGGTCGTACTCCGAGCGCCGCGCCCGCGTGGTGCGGCCGGTCACGTACACGGTGGCCCCGGCCGCGCCGAGCTCCACGGCGATCCCCCGGCCCGCGCCACGGGTCGCCCCCGCCACCAGCGCGACCTTGCCGTCCAGCCGGGACGCACCGCTCCCGAGTTCCCACGTCATCGAACCGCCCGCCTCCCTGACCGCGGAAAGGAACCCTCGGGCCCCTCCCGAGACCCTCCTGGCCCCAGCCGAGGCCTCCATGACCCCGCCGATCGAGCATGGCCCGGAATCCGGACAACCCCCGTCGCCTTTCCCGCCCCGTACGGACGATTTTCCCGCGTTCGATACCCCTACCCGTATGCTGGAACGCTCGGGCCCCCGCACCACTCCGCCGAGAAGCCCGCTTCGTACGAGGAGACCCCACCGCATGAGCAGCACCCTCGCCCCCGCCGAGCTGCACGCCCGCCCCGCCGACGACACGCTCGTGATCGACGTCCGGGCACCGGGTGAGTACGCCGCCGGGCACGTCCCCGGCGCCCTCAACATCCCGTCCGAGCACCTCGACACGCTCCTCCCGGAGCTGCGTGCCGCCGCCGAGAAGCGCCGGATCGTCGTCGTGTGCGCGGCGGGCCAGCGGTCCGCCGCGGCCTGCGACCGCCTCGCCGAGGCCGGGATCGAGGCGGTGGGCCTGGAGGGCGGCACGCAGGGCTGGTCCGCGGACGGTCTCCCGGTGAACACCGCGCCGGCGCAGGGCCGCAAGGTGTGGGCGATGGACCGCCAGGTCCGCTTCGCCGCCGGCTCCCTGGTGCTGCTCGGCCTCGCGCTCGGCCGCCGCGCCCCGCGCGGCCGCCTGGTCGCCGCGGGCGTCGCCTCCGGCCTGGTGTACTCGGGCCTCAGCAACACGTGCGGCATGGCGGTCATGCTCGGCAAGCTCCCCTTCAACCGCCCGGCCCCGGAGGCACTCGACGCGGCCCGAGCGGCACTGACGGCCTGAGAGCCGGCGCACTGAGCCGGGCTTGTCTTCGCCGATCGGTCACCTTTCCGCGCCGTGGCGTGTCATAACCGTGTCAGCACCACGACGCGAGTGATCCGCCCGATGCGACAGGGAGATGCCGATGCCACCGGCCCGCACGACTGAGCAGCGCAAGCAGGACACCCTCGATCGGCTCGAACGCGATGAGGACGTGTGGGTGTCCACAGCCGACGAGGAGAGCGCGACGCCGTATCTCGTCCCGCTGTCGTTCCTGTGGGACGGGTCCACGCTGCTGGTCGCCACCCCGGCGGCCAGTCCCACGGGGCGCAACCTCCGGGACACGGGCCGGACCCGGCTCGCCGTCGGGCCGACGCGTGACGTCGTCATGATCGAGGGCACGGCGCAGACGCTGACGGCTGCAGAGCTCCCGGACGGCGTCGGTGACGCCTTCGCCGAGAAGACCGGGTTCGACCCGCGCACCCTGGCCTCGCCCTACCTGTACTTCCGCATCACGCCCAGGCGGATCCAGGCCTGGCGCGAGGCCAATGAAATCGCGGGCCGCGACCTGATGCACGACGGCGCCTGGGTCGACGCGCCCTAGGAACACCAAAACGCGCCCGCCGGAATGAACTCCGGCGGGCGCGTTTCGTACGAAGCCTCAGCTCAGCCCGTCGGCTCCAGCTGCTTCTCCTTCTCGCCGTCCGGCCCCGCCGCCCCGTTCTGGGCGTGCCAGTCGTCGTTGTCGGCGAGCGGCTTCTCCTTCAGGGCGAGGGCGAGGACCAGGCCGACCGCGAAGACCGGCATCAGATACAGGAAGATCGGCACGAGTGCTTCCTGGTACGAGGTGACGACCGTGGCCCGCAGGTCCGCGGGGAGCGCGCGGACGAGCGCGGGCGTGAGCGAGTCGCTGTCGCCGACCTTCGACGCCGCCTGAGCCGGCAGGCGCGCGGCGAGCTGGTCAGTGAGCCGCCCGGCGAAGACCGCTCCGACTACGGCCGTGCCGAGCGTCGCGCCGATCTCGCGGAAGAAGTTGTTGGCGGACGTGGCCGTGCCGACCTCGGAGGTCGGGAAGTCGTTCTGGACGGCGAGGACGAGGGTCTGCATCATCAGTCCGACGCCCGCACCCGCGAGACCGACGTACAGGCACACCAGCCAGACCGGGTCGCTGACTTCGAGGCGGGACATGAGGAACGCGACGACCATGATGATGGCGGTGCCGACGATCGGATAGGTCTTGTACCGGCCGGTCTTGCTCATGACCGCGCCGGACGGCAGGGCGGTGGCCATGATGCCGATGACCATCGGGATCAGCAGCAGCCCCGACTCGGTGGCCGTCTTGCCGTAGACCATCTGCAGGTAGGTCGGCATGTAGCCGACGATCGCGAACATGCCGAGGCCGATCACGATCATGGCGAGCAGCGTGGCGACGTTGAAGATCGGGCTGCGGAACAGGTGCAGCGGGATGACCGGCTCGGTGGCCCGCTTCTCGGCGAGGAAGAACAGCGCCCACGAGACGATCGCGCCGACGCCCAGGCCGATGACCAGCGGGTCGGACCACTCGTACTGCGTGCCGCCCCAGCTGGCGAACAGGACGGTGCAGGTGACGGCCGCGGCCATCAGGGCGGTGCCGAGGTAGTCGAGGGTGACCTCGACGGCCTCGCGCGGGATCTTGATGGCGATCGCGGCGACGAAGAACGCCAGGACACCGAGCGGCAGGTTGACCCAGAACGCCCAGCGCCACGAGAGGTCGTCGGTGAACCAGCCGCCGAGCAGCGGCCCGACGACCGAGGAGAGACCGAAGACGGCACCCATGGGGGCCATGTACTTGGCGCGCTCACGCGGCGGTACGAGGTCGGCGATGATCGCCTGCGAGGTGATCATGAGGCCACCGCCACCGAGGCCCTGGAGGGCGCGCCCGGCGACGAGGGTGCCCATGTCCTGGGCGAGCCCGCAGACCACGGAGCCGATCAGGAACAGCGCGATGCCCGCGAGAAAGATGTTCTTGCGGCCCATGAGGTCGCCGAGTTTGCCGTAGACCGGCATACCTATCGTGGCGGCGAGGATGTACGCGGTGGTGATCCACGCCATGTGCTCGATGCCGTTGAGTTCGCCGACGATGGTCGGCAGGGCCGTGCTGACGATGGTCTGGTCGAGCGCGCCGAGCAGCATCGTGAGCATCAGCGCCGCGAAGATCAGCCCGAAGTTGTGCGGCTTGGCCAGGCCGTCCTCGGTGGCCGGTCCGGTGCCCGCCTGCGCGGGGGCGTGGGTCATGCTCGGGTCTCCGTACGTGAAGGGATGGGATGCGCGGCGCAGAGCGGTCGCCGCTCGGGGAGTCTCGGGGAGGGGTGGGGAGTCGCGTGGGGGCCGGGGGCGCAGGGGGCGCGCGGACCGGCGATGCGAGCCGTGGTGAGCGCGGCGCGAGCCGGGCGTCAGGCCTCCCGGCCGGGGGTGGCGCACGCGACACCGGCCGGAGAAGCACCCGTTGGTGAAGGGAAGAGCTTGCGCAGCGCGGTGAAGGAGTCCCTCACCGAGGCCGCCGGGCCCTGACAGTGCCGCTTGTCGTGGCCCCAGCGCATGAGTCCGTCGCGTACGGCGGTCATGGCGATGCCGGCGAGCAGCGTCACGCTCTGTCCGTCGGGGGCGTCGCCGGTGCGGCGGGCGATGGCGCGGGCGAGGTTCCGTTCGACCGCGTCGCACTCGGCGAGGAACGCGCCGAGCGCGGAGGGCACGTTCTCGACGACGGCGATGACGTCCTCGAACATGCCGGGGTCGGGCGCCATCTCATCCACGTGCAGGGCGAAGACATCGCCCAGGTCGCGCAGTACGGAGTCCGCGTCGCGGCCGGGCGCGGCGGCGAACTGGTCGGCCTCGGCGTCCGTCAGACCGCCGTGCCAGGAGAAGAGCGCGGTCTCTTTGGTGCGGAAGTAGTTGAAGAAGGTCCGCGGGGAGACGCCGGCCTCCTTGCTGATCATCTCGACGGTGACGTGTTCGATGCCGTGTTCACGGGTCAGGCGGACGGTGGCGGCGTGCAGGTCCGCCCGGGTCCGGCGCCGCCGCCGGGCGCGCAGCCCTTCGACGGGGGCCTGGTCCTTGAGGGGCTGCTCCCTGGCTTCCGCCGCCGTCGCTATGCCTGATGTCGTCACACCAAAGATTCTTGCACATACTGCAAACTTTGCGCGCACTGCACCTACGCCTACGACCACACCTACGGTCGCGACAAGCCTGGCCGCACCCCGCGCGACAGGCAGAGGCACACCCTTCCGGGATACGCTCCTTAAGCGTTGTTTCGGTTTGTTTCGGGTGAAATGCGATATCCCCCAGCTCGCCGGGAGAGACACAGATGCTCGTACGCACCGTTCTGGCGGCCTCCGCCGCCGCGCTGCTCGTGTCCGCCCCCACTGGGCCGGCCGACGCCACCCCGGCCGCCACCCCCGAGGTGTGCGCGGAGAACGCGCTCACCCTGCGGGCCACCCCCTCCGGCCAGGACAACGTCCTGTACCTGACCGTCAAGAACCACACCAAGCAGACCTGCCTGGTCGACAGCATCCCGCTCATCGCCTACGGGAATCTGGACGGGGCCGCCGTCCCGTACCCGCCTTCCGGCGACGCCCCGTACACGCTCGAAGCGGGGAAGACCGCCCACGCGGCCGTGCGGTCGGTCTCCCTGAGCGGGGGCGACGCGCGGTCGGTCGGGTACATCGTGGTGGCCGCGAACCCGGAGCACAACGGCAGCAAGTTCAGCGCCGCGTCGCTCGGCGAGCCGCACGGACTGCGCGTCTGGGAGCCGTTGACGACGCTGTGGCAGCCGACGCGCGTCCGCGCGGACGAGGTCCTGGCCGAGGCCGACGGCGCGGGGATCCTGAAGGTCTGACCCCGGCCCGCCCTCAGAAAGGCCTAGCCGGCCGACCGAACCGCGAGGAGCGACGCGTCGTCCTGGAGCGCGCCCGCCGAGTAGTCGAGCAGGTCGGCGGCGAGGGCGCCGGTGAAGTCGTCGAGGACCTCGGTCGGCAGTGCGGCGGCACGTTCCGCCAGCGGGTAGAACACTCCGCGCGCATCCCTCGCCTCGCTGACCCCGTCCGTATAGAGCAACATGCACTCCCAGGCCGTGGCCGGCACCGGCTGGGCCGCGCACCAGCCCGAGTGCAGGTCGAGGAGGCCGAGCGGGGGCGCGGGCGCGGGGACCGCCGCGTGCACGGCGGACCCGTCGCGCAGGAGGACGGGCGGCGGGTGCCCACAGCAGACCAGCTGGGCGGAGCCGTCGGGCTCGACACTGAGCAGGGTCGCCGTCACGAAGCGGTCGGGTTCGTCCGAGTGCGCGACCAGCGCGTGCAGCCGTACGGCGACGCCCTCGAGTCTCGCCTCGCAGAAGGCGAGATCGCGCCAGGCTCTCAGGACGCTGTCCGCCGTCCGGGCGAGCTCACGCCCTTTGCCCATCACATCGCCCATTAACAGGCGGGTGCCGAAGGGCGATTCGACCACTCCGTACACGTCGCCGCCCGCCCCCGCGCGGCTGCTCTCCAGCGGCCCGGCGCCGCCGCTGTGCAGGTGCCGGGCGCTGACCTGCAGCGTGCCGACCCGCTCGGGGAGGGGCGAGAGCGACTTTGAACGGGCTGTCATGCGGGGGCCTTCCGGAGTACGGCCGGACGTGCTGCCCGGCGTGACGCGCCGCGCAAGTGTAGCCATTCGAGCGCCGTGAGTGACGGGCCGTCACCGAATCCGACCATCCGACCGGCGCGGATCTTGAGAGGTCAACTTCTTTACTCTGCAGGTCAGTTGGCCCGGTCATCACACCGATCGGCCCACGCGCGCCGGGCGCCATAGGCACCCCACGCGCACGGCGTGCCTCAGTCGTCGAGGTCGGCCCGGAGGGTCAGCAGATTCGTACCGAGCGCCCGAACGACCGCACTGTTGTACGACGGGAGGGACTTGAGCCGCGCGCGGGCGTCGTCGTCCGGCAGCAGGTGGGCGGTGGCGGTGTGCCACATCCCGTTGATGCGCACCCGGACCTTGGGGTCGGCCTGGATGTTGCGCACGTACTGCGACTTCTCGCCGTACTCGGAGACCCACCAGAACTCTCGCCCGATCAGACGCCCGCCGACGGGGGTCAGCCGGGGCAGCCCGGATGTGCGGCCCGTCGTCTCCAGCAGGATCTGGCCCGGCATCCGGGTGGAGAGCGGATTGGCGAGACGCCGCTGGAACGACGTGACGGCTTTGAACTTGACCTCGCTGAATCGCGACATACGCGTCCTTCGGCTCGATGTGACCGGCGCCCGCGCCCGGCGCCTTCGGCCATCGCACTGTAGGTGACACCGCTCGGCCCACCGACGTCCTTGCCGACCACGGCAGTTGAGGGGTGCCGTGGTTACCCCCGGTTCGACAATCGCCGTAATGATCATCGAGACTGGGGCTCATGCGATACGGCGTTAACCTTCTGAACTTCGGCCCCGGCACCACCCCGCGAAACCTCGAGCGTCAGGCGACGGACGCCCGCGCGCTCGGCTTCACGTTCGCGATGATCTCCGACCACATAGCCGTCACCCCCGACGTGCACGAGGTGTACCCCGCCCCGTTCTACGACCAGTTCGTGCTGGCGGCGCATCTCGCGGGACGCGTCCCCGGGCTGCAGCTCGGCACCACCATCACCGTCATCCCGTACCGGCACCCGCTGCAGACGGCGCGCATGGCGGCCAACATCGACCAGCTCAACGACGCCGGCTTCATCCTCGGCGCGGGCGTGGGCTGGTCGGCCGCGGAGTACCGCACGCTGGGCGTCCCCTTCGAGGAGCGCGGCGCGATCACCGACGAGTACCTGGCCGCGATCCGCGCAGCCTGGACCGAGGACCCGTGCAGCTTCGAGGGGCGTTACGTCTCCTACGAGGGCATCCGCACGACCCCCGCCCCCGCTTCCGCGCAGCTTCCCGTCTGGGTCGGCGGCGACTCCCCCGCCGCGCTGCGCAGGGCCGGCCGGCTCGGCGAGGGCTGGCACCCGTTCATGCCGACCCTTCAGGGCCTGCGCGCGAAGCTGCCGGTGCTCGCCGCCGCGGCCGAGGAGGCCGGGCGTCCGGTGCCGGAGCTCGTACCGCGGCTCCAGATCGTGCTCGACGAGCGGCCCGACACGGAGGACCGCCCGCTCGGCCACGGCAGCGTCGACCAGATCCGCGGTGATCTGCACGCCCTGGCCGAACTCGGCGCCACGCACGTGCTGTTCGACACCTACCCGGGCGACCCGGCGGCCCGCGGCACGGCGGAAGACGATCGTCAGGTGCTCGAAACCATCGTCGAAAAGGTGGTCGACACGTCCACCGGTGAGGTGCGCTGACGGCGCATCACCAGTCCCACTGACGCAGTAGTAACGGCCCGGCTCTTGCCCCCGGCGAGGGCCGGGCCGTCGTCCTCGGCGTCGCCGGCCGGCCTGTCGCCACCCCGCGCCACCTGGGTTTTCCGCTGGCCAACGGCCCCGTGCTCCCTGCTGGACGGGTGCTGTCGGACCCGATGGAACGGTTCCGTATCCCGGCCGCGCCGCCGGGAGGACTCAGGCATATGTCAGAAGCATCACCGCGTCAGGTGTTGCCAAAGCCCTTACGGCGCTTGCCCAGCTGTGCCACAGTCAATACCGGTCCTTCCGTCAGTCTTGGTCGTACCGCGCCTGTATCGGAGTACGTCATGCCGCCCCATGCCTTCATGGACCGCCCCGCCGCTCAACCGCCGGAGCCCGGTTCCGTCGACGCGCTGATCTCACAGACACGTCGGCTGCTCGGTGACGTGGACGCGGTGCGGCGCGAGGCCATCTCGGACGACGGTGACCCCGAGCGGCGCTGGCAGCGCGCGCTGTACGAGCTCGCGGTGCACCAACTCAGCGATCTTGACACGCACTTGGCGCAGCTGCGCGACGGACTGCCGCGCCCGACCGTGGACACCCTGGTCCCGCAGGCCCGTGACGCCGCCGCGCCCCAGGGTGAATCCCTGCTCAGCCGCGTCGGCAGCGCCGAGTGGAACCTCCTCACGGACGAGGCGAGCTGGTCCGGGGAGCTGTACGAGATCCTCGGCCGCAGCCAGGACGCTCCCCCGCTGACCCTCGACGAGCTGCCGTCCGTCGTGCACTCCGATGACCAGGCCATGCTCACCAGGATGGTGACGGACTGCCTCATCGAGGGGAAGCCGATCGACGGCGAGTTCCGGGTCGTGCGCCCCGACGGCACCGCGCGGACGGTGCACATGATGGGCGAGCCCGTGCTCGACGAGCAGGGGTCCACGGCCTCGATGTGGGCGGTCCTGCGCGACGTCAGCGAACTGCGCCGCACCGAGCGCACGGTGCGTGAGACCCATGACTCGCTGCAGCGCCGACGGCACCGGGAGCAGACGGAGCAGCGGCTCGCCGCCCAGCTCCAGGAGGCGGTCCTTCCGCCGTGGGGCGGTTCCCTGCGGTACTCCCAGGGCGCGCCGCAGGGCCTCGACCTCGCGGCCCACCACCTCCCGTCGTCCACGAACGAGCCCGCGGGCGGCGACTGGTACGACGCGCTGGAGCTGTCCGACGGGCAGACACTGCTCAGCGTGGGCGGGCTGACCGGGCACGGCGTGGCCGTGACCTCCGGCATGGCCATGCTCCTGGGAGCCATGCGCGGCATGGCCGTCTCGGGCACCCCGCCCCACAAGCTGATGGGCTGGCTGAACCAGCTGGCCGACAGCTCCGCGCAGCCCACGCTGGGCAGCGCGGTCTGCTGCAGTTACGACCCCCGGTCCCGGATGCTCACCTGGGCACAGGCCGGCCACCCCGCCCCGCTGCTGTTCCGCGACGGGGTGGGCCGCGCGCTGACGGCGCCGGAGGGCGTACTCCTCGGGGCGACCCGCGGGGCCGAGTACGGGCAGGCCGAGGAGCAGCTCCGCGCGGGTGATCTCCTGCTGCTGCACACCGACGGTCTGGTCCCCCACCTCACCGGCGAGGCCGCGGCGAACAAGCTCCTCGACCTCGCGCCACGGCTCGCCGGGGCCGCCACCGCGCAGGACTGCGTGCGGACGGTCGTCGAGGAGTTCGCCACCTCCGAGCGCGCGGACGACGCGTGTCTGCTGATCGCCAGGATCGGTTCCTGACGCGGCCTGACGCCGCCGAGTTATCGTCCCCCCCCGTCTCCTCCATCCCCCGTTTCCGCCTGGGCGCCACGCGCCCAGGCTCATGCCTGGGCGCGCTTGCCTCCCTGGGCCTTCGGCAGGACGAGTTCGATCTCCTCGCGCAGGTCCACGATCTTCGGGTAGCCCGCGTACTGGCCGGTCAGGCGGTACATCTCGCGGAGCCGGTCCCATGTGCGGTGAGACGAGTTGGCGCCCATCGACACCAGGGCGAGGCGTGCGTACCGGTCGGCCTGCTCCGGGTCGTCGGCGATGAACAGCGCCGACGCCAGCGAGATGTAGTCGAAGATCTGCGACCGCTGCCGGCCGCCCACCCGCAGCGCGAGGGCTTCGCGCGCGTGGCGCTGCGCCGTGTTCGCCGCGGCGGGCTCGTGGTCGGCGAGGGTGCGGTACGCCAGGGCCTGCATCCCGTGCAGATCCGCCTCGTCGAACATCTGCATCCAACTCGGCGGCGGGACATCGCCCTTGTCGGAGACGAAGAGGTCCTCCGCCTGGCCGAGCGTGCGCCGCATGGCCTGGCCCTTGCCCATCGACGCCTGTGCCCAGGCCTCGATGGTGTAGAGCATGGCGCGCGTGCGCGGCAGAGTCTCGTCGCCGGAGCCGGACTTGGCGAGCTTCATCAGGTCGAGGGCGTCGTCGGGCCGGCCGAGGTGCACCATCTGACGGGCCGCCCTGGACAGGGCCTCCCCGGCGCGCGGCCGGTCGCCGCCCTCACGGGCCGCGTGCGCGGCGATCACGAAGTACTTCTGGGCCGTGGGTTCGAGGCCGACGTCGTGAGACATCCAGCCCGCGAGGACGGCCAGGTTGGCGGCGACGCCCCACAGGCGTCGCTGGAGGTGGTCGGGGTGCCGGTAGCTGAGGATGCCGCCCACTTCGTTGAGCTGGCCCACCACAGCCTTGCGCTGCAGACCGCCACCGCGGGCCGCGTCCCAGGCCCGGAACACCTCGACCGAGCGCTCCAGTTCCTCGATCTCCTGCGACCCGATGGGGGCGGCCTCGTAGCGGTCGAACCCAGCGGGGTCGGCGTGCAGGGGATTGTCGGTACGTGGAGCGTCGGCAGCGAGAGCCGGGTCGGTGTGCAGCCAGTCGTACATGGCGCTGCTGAGTGCAGATCCTGCGGCGAGCGCGGCACCCGCGCCCACCAAGCCGCGTCGGTTGAGCATGAGGTCCATTCCCGTGAATTCGGTGAGGACCGCAGCAGTCCGGTCGGGCGCCCACGGCATTCCGTCGGGGTGTTCCACACCCTTGTCGGCTCGCCGTTTCCCCGTGCGCCCCTGCCGGACCAGACCGAGATCCTCGATGGTCACGACACGGCCGAGCCGCTCGGTGAACAGAGCCGCCAGCACCCGTGGCACGGGATCGCGCGGGATCTCTCCCATGTCGATCCAACGCCGCACCCGTGAGGTGTCGGTCGCCAGCTGCGGGTGGCCCATGGCCGCCGCCTGCCGGTTGACCAGCCTCGCGAGCTCCCCCTTGGACCAGCCGGCGAGGCCGAACAGGTCGTTCAGGCGGGTGTTGGGTTGTCCGTTCACGTCAAGCCCCCAGGTTCTCGGCTGAGTCGACAGTAACCCTCTGTCAGTTGCGGAGCGACTATTCGCCAGGGTTCGCCAGGGTGCGCCAGATGGTGTGCCAGTGGGCACCGGGTGTCAGGTAGGAATGCGCCACCCCGACCCGGTTGCCGCGGCTCACTCCCCAGGGTGCACCTCGGCTCCGGGGCGGGTGGGCGCCGGTCAACTCGCAGGCACACGAAGGGATCTGTTCCCCATGTACGCAGCATCGTCCTCCGTGTCCGCCCCGCCCCGGCCGCTCTACGCCCGGCCTCCGGCCCGCGGCAACGGCCGCGCCGGGGAGGCACACGCGGCGGGCAGCGGCCCGTATCTCGACCCCGCGCGAACTGCGGCCGCGGCGCTGGGCGCCCCTCGGACCAGGCGTGTTCCGGGGATCGGCACTCAACCGCTCAGCGGGAGACTCGACTTGTCCGGTCCGCAGGGCGCGCAGCTGCGCACGGCGATCGCCTCGGTGCACCGGATCTGCCCGGAGTTCAACCCGGTTCAGGTGCTCCGCAGGAGCGGCCGGTCCGTACTGCTCGTCGGCACCACAGGACGCAGCACCGCCGTCGCCAAGTGTTTAGTCGACCAGTCGCCCGTCTGGACCGAGCAGATCCGGCACGAGATAGCGGCATACCGCTCGTTCGTCCGGCACCGGCCTCCGGTCCGGGCGCCGCGGCTCATCGCCGCGGACCCCGACAACTGCACGCTGGTGATCGAGCGGATGCCCGGCCGGGCCGCCGCCCTCCAGCGGCACCCGGCCGAGGCACCGCCCCGAGCAGACGTGCGGGCCGCGCTCGGCGCGATCTGCCGGCTCAACGCCTGGCGCCCGCCGGCCGGTACGTTCAACGCGCCGCTCGACTACGCGGAGCGGATCTCCCGCTTCCACGATCTCGGGCTGCTCACCGACCGGGACATGGGTGACCTGCAGAAGCTGCTGCACGGCATCGCCCACTCGTCGGGACGCCAGGGCATGGGCCAGTTCTGTCACGGGGACGCGCTCCTGTCGAACATCCTGCTGTCCCCCGCGGGCCCGGTGCTCGTGGACTGGGAGCACGCGGGCTGGTACCTGCCGGGGTACGACCTGGCGACCCTGTGGTCGGTGCTCGGTGACGCGCCGGTGGCGCGGCGTCAGATCAGCCAGCTCGCGCAGTCCGGCGGCCCGGCGGCCCGGGACGCGTTCCTGGTGAACCTGATGCTCGTACTGACGCGGGAGATCCGGACGTACGAGACGGCCGTGCAGCGGTCGATGCAGGCCACGGGTCCGGCGGCGGCGCAGGGTGCCGTGTCGACGGGTGAGGAGCAGCGGCTGCTGCTGCGGCGGCTGCACGACGACTGCCAGCTGGCCCGGCGCGCGGTGCGCGCGGCGGTCGGTACGCGCTGACGGGACGAAGAGACAGGGACGGTATCGGGAGGGACGGTATCGGGAGGGACGGTATCGGGAGGGACGGAGACAGGGGTCCGCGGTGCGCCAGGACAGGGGCGCACCGCGGACTTCTTTCTGTGTACGTGGCCCTTCCGGGGGCGCCCGGTCGCGGTCCGGGAACACTCGCGCGGAGCATCCTCCGATCAGGTGGAGTACGTGGGTGATTTCGGGCCATTCTGCCGTCCGCCGACACGGTGAACCCGCTTCCCCTATACGGACATTGGTCCACTCCACTGACGCGTCGCAGGCGGTGGGGCCTGCCCGGCGAAAGCCCGCGGAACACGCCCTGACATGGGAAATCCCCCGCGCTGAGCATGATTGACGGATCGTCGGGGAGCCGGTACCACTGACCCACGATCGCCCCCGCACTCCCGTCGAGCTCATCCGTCCCAGGACCGTTCCCAGGAGGCCGCTTTGCCCTCGACCACCAACGGCCGCTCGCCGGCCGCCCGCAGACGAACCCACCAGGCGGCCCGTGCGGCGGGGACGCTCGCGACGGCGGCCCTCCTGTTCCCCCTCCTCGGCGCGGCGCCGCCCGACGCGGCCGCCGAGGCGTCGTCGGCACGGCTCCAGAGCGCGTTCGCGACCGCGGCGGCCGAGTACCGGGTGCCCCAGAGCGTCCTGCTCGGTGTGTCCTACCTCCAGTCCCGCTGGGACGCGCACGACGGTGCGCCCAGCGTCACCGGGGGTTACGGCCCGATGCACCTCACCGACGCCCGCGCCGCACTCGCCGGGGCGGCCGCGCACAGCGAGGCCGAGGGCGATCCGCGCGGAGACTCCTCACGACGGGCGCTCGCTCCTACGACGAAGGTGCCGCGCGAGTCCCAACTCCCGGCCCGTCTCAAGTCGTTGCCCCGCGCTGCCGAGCTGAGCGGCATCCCTCCCGAGGAGCTGCGCACGGACCCCGCGGCCAATGTGCGCGGTGGCGCCGCGCTGCTCGCCGAGGCGCAGAAGTCCCTCGGCAAGCCCTTCAGCTCGAACCCCGCCGACTGGTACGGCGCGGTCGCGAAGTTCTCCGGTGCCGACGACACCGCCACGGCGGCGACGTACGCGAACGATGTGTTCGCCGTGATCCACGACGGCGAGCGCCGTACGACGGACGCCGGGCAGCGGGTGAACCTCGCGGCCGACCGGAGCGTGAAGCCCGACGCGGCGCAGGTGCGGCGCATGGGGCTGCGTGCCTCTGACGAGACCGGCACGGAGTGTCCGCGGACCGTGTCCTGCGAGTGGGTGCCGGCCCCCTACGAGGAGTTCGGGGACGGCGACTACGGCAACCACGACCTGGCGGACCGGCCCAACGACCAGAGCATCGACTACATCGTCGTCCACGACACCGAGGGGTCGTGGGACACGACGCTGAAGCTCGTGCAGGACAAGACGTATCTGGCGTGGCACTACACGCTGCGGTCCACGGACGGGCACATCGCGCAGCACGTGAAGGCCAAGGACGTCGGCTGGCACGCGGGCAACTGGTACGTCAACGCCAAGTCCGTCGGCCTCGAACACGAGGGTTTCCTCGCGCAGCCCGACTCCTGGTACACGGAGGAGATGTACCGCGCCTCGGCGCGCCTGGTGAAGTACCTGGCGAAGAAGTACGACATCCCGCTGGACCGGCAGCACATCCTCGGCCACGACACCGTGCCGGGGACGACGCCCGCCGGGATCAAGGCGATGCACACGGATCCGGGCCCCTACTGGGACTGGGCGCACTACTTCACGCTGATGGGCAAGCCGTTCGAGCCGTCGGCGGGTCCGCGGGGCGGGCTCGTCACCGTGGATCCCGACTACGCCGTGAACCGGCCCACGTACACCGGCTGCGTCAAGGCGGGCGACACCTGCGAGCCCCATGGCTCCAGCGCGGTCCGCGTCTACACCGAGCCCAGCGAGGACGCTCCGCTGATCAAGGACATCGGTCTGCGGCCCGGCGGTGAACCCTCGACGACCGGCGTGAACGACATGGGCGCGCGCCTGTCGACCGGCCAGCAGTACGCGGTCGCGGAGCGCGACGGGGACTGGACGGCGGTCTGGTACCTCGGCCAGAAGGCCTGGTTCAAGAACCCGAGGAAGCAGCCCACGGCCCTGAACGCGGCGGGCCTCGTCGTCGAGCCGAAGCCCGGCCTCACCGATGTCCCGGTGTACGGGCGCGCCTACCCGGAGAAGGAGGCGTACCCGGCGGGCATCACCCCGCAGGCGATCACCCCGCTCCCGTACAAGCTGCTCGAGGGGCAGCGGTACGTGCTCGGGGGCCGGACGAACGGTGAGTACTTCTACTCGCCGACGTTCGACACGACGTCGCACCGGGTGGTTCGGGGCAACGACGTCTACTACGAGATCCAGTTCGGTCACCGGATCGCGTACGTGCGGGCGGCGGACGTGAATGTGGTGGAGTCGGCCGCGTAGCCAGTCAGCGGAACGGCCGGGCCCGGATCTGCGGGGAGCAGATCCGGGCCCGGCCGTTCTTGGCTTGTCAGCCCTGCTGGAACAGCTCGGGAGGCAGGGGCTTCAGGAGGGCGTAGAGGTCGTCCGTGATGGGACGGTCCCAGGCCGCGATCGTCACGAGGACGTTGTCGCTGCGGTCGAACTGCACGCAGGAGATACGGCTCTCGGAGAGCTTGAGGCGGCGCACGATGAGGAGGTTGTCGCCCTGCATCACGGGGACGTCCTCGGTGTCGACGACGGTGACCTCTTCGTCGTTCTCCAGCGCCAGGAGCAGCTGGGCGACCTCGAAGGGGATCTCGCCCTCGGTCACCTCACGGGCGGGCGAGCCCTCGGGGAGGTTGCCGATGATCATCGCGGGGCCGCGGCCACCGAACAGGTCGTAGCGCAGGAACACGCCCTGGCAGCTGCCGTCGGGGGCGGGCAGCAGACCCGCGCCGAGATTGCCCGGCCAGTCACCCGGGTCCATGGCGAGGACATCGAAGTCAGGACCCGCGGGTGTGGCGGAGCTGCGTCGGCGGAGGAAGGACATGCGGCAATGGTACGTGCACGACGGCGTTCCGCGGAGCGGGGCCCTGGCCGGGCGGGGGCGCGCGGGAGGGGTGCGGGGCGGGGAGGTGTGGGGCCGGTGAGTGGGGCATGTGGGGTCGATGAATGCGGGGCCGGTGATGTGTCTTCCGGCACGGCGCGTTCAGGCTCGCGCGGGCACGGCTGGGTGCGGTGACCGTTACGGCGATGGTCCGGGTCGGGCCGTCAGGCCTGCACCCGGTGGCGCTCGTGGTGACGGGCGACACGCGCACGGTTTCCGCAGGACGGCTTGCACCACTCCTGGCGCGGGTGCTCCTTGAGGAAGTAGCGGACACAGCGGGGAGCGTGGCAGGCGCGCAGCCGCTCGCGGTCGTCGCTCGCGAGGAATCCGACGGCGGCACGGGCCAGGGCCGCGATGATCAGATCGAGCGCGGACCCCTGCGCTTCCTGGCGCACGACGGGGTCGGCGCCCTCGTCCCACGCAAGGACCGGCACGGCCAGGGCGAGCGCCGCAGCCGCGTTCACCCGCAGCACGGCCTCGTCCACGGAAAGCAGCCGATGAGCATCGGCGGAGCTGGGCGCGGCGGGCCGCACGGCATGGGCGAACAGCGCACGGACGGCGGCCCGCAACTCACGCACAGCGTCGACCGCCACCACATCCGCCACGAACCCGCCCGCCTCCGGCAGCGCACCAACACGCTCCCGCACCCAAGCGGTCAGCCCCTCGGCCCGTTCGAGATCATCCGCGACACCACCGTGCCCGTCGTGCCGAATGGTGAGTGCAAGATCGAGGGCAAGCTGCGTGCCGTGCGCGCCGGTGCTGATGTCGCTCATGGGGCTAATGGTAAGGTCCCGCGAATCCATTAGATCCCACCCTCTCGCCTGGAGGACCTCCCTCTGGCCGACAATGCGCTCACCGCGCTCCTCGATGCCCTCGCCGCACGCGGATGTGTGGTGCTCCTCTGACCGCTACGACTCACCGCCCGGCACCGGCGGTACCACCGCGATCGGGCTTGCCGCGTGCAAGAGGACCGCATTGGTGACCGAGCCCAGCATCGGGGCCGGCCTCGTGAGGCGGCGGCGGTGGCGGCCTACTACCACCAGGGCGGCCTCGCGGGAGTTTTCGACCAGGTGGCCGGCCGCGTCGCCCGGGGCCACGTAGAGGTCCACCTGTACGTCCGGGTGTGCCTTGCGCCACCGCGCGACCGCCGCGTTCGCCAAGGTCAGCGTCTCGCTCTCCGCCGCGTCCTGGTCGACGGTCGTGGGTGTGAAGTCGCCGAACGTCGACCAGGCGAGGGCCGGCCACGGGAAGGCGGCGATCACCTGGAGCCGCGCGCCACCCCGTTCCGCCTGACCGAAGGCGAAGGCGAGGGCGGTGTCATCGGGGTCGTCGACGTTCACGCCGACGACGACCCGCGGTCCGGGCGGTGCGTCGTCGTCGCCCTGCACGTCACGCCCCGGCCTCGGCACCACGACGACAGGGCAGGCGGCGTCACGTGCCGTCGCCACGCCGTTCGAACCGAGCAGCAGACTGGCGAACCCGCCGCGACCCCGCGAACCCAGGACCAACAGCTGTGCGTCCAGGCCGAGTTGGGGAATGAGGGCCGCCGGAGCGCCCTCCCGGGTCACGTACTCCACCGGCGGCAGACCGTCGCGTCCGGCCAGCGAGGCGCGGACCTCGTCGATGACCCGGTCGTCCGCCGGCTCGGGTCCCGCCACGAGGACGCCGGGCTGGGTCCAGGGGGCGTACTGGCGCACATGGACGATCCGCAGGGGCGCCCCGCGCCGGACGGCCTCGGTGAGCGCCCATTCCAGGGCGCGCAGGCTGTCCTCGGATCCGTCGACGGCGGCCACGACGGGCAGGGGGCGCGGGGTGCTCATGTCCAACCTCCGGCACGATCGAATGTTCCTGCCCCCACCCTCGCGCAGAGCGGGGCGAGGGGGCAGGACCGCAGGTCACGTGTCGGAGGCCGGCACCGCGAGGAGCCCCCGCAGGGACCCGCTCAGGTCAGGTCGAACTCGCCCTCGCGTGCCCCCAGCACGAACGCGCCCCATTCCGCGGGCGTGAAGATCAGGGACGGGTTCTGCGGGCTGCCGCCGTTGCGCATCGCGATGAAGCCTTCGACGAAGGCGATCTGGACATCGCCCACGCCCTTGCTGCTCGAATGCCAGTCCGCGCTGCTCAGGTCGAGATCCGGCTTGTCCCAACCCGTGAGCGGCTGCTGCTCGATGGTGCTCTCGGCCACGTCCGTGCTCCTCCCGGTTCGTCGTCCGTCCGCCAGCCTAGCGACCGGTCCGCGTGCCGGACAGGCCGCTGCGGCGAGCCGGTTCAGGACGTGGGCGCCTCCGCCCCCACGAGCCACATCGAGAAGAACTGCGCGCCGCCCCCGTAGGCGTGCCCGAGGACCTTCCGCGCGCCGTCGACCTGGTGTTCTCCGGCCTGGCCGCGGACCTGGAGCGCGGCCTCCGCGAAGCGGATCATGCCGGAGGCGCCGATGGGATTCGTGGAGAGGACACCGCCCGACATGTTGACGGGAAGGTCCCCGTCGAGCTCGGTGACGCCGGCCTCGGTGAGCTTCCAGCCCTCGCCCTCGTCGGCGAAGCCGAGGTTCTCCAGCCACATCGGCTCGTACCAGGAGAACGGCACGTACATCTCGACGGCGTCGATCTCGCGGCGCGGGTCGGTGATGCCGGCCTGCCGGTAGACGTCGGCGGCGCAGTCCTTGCCGGCCTGCGGGGAGACGAAGTCCTTGCCGGCGAAGAGGGTCGGCTCGCTGCGCATGGCGCCGCCGTGCATCCAGGCGGGCGGCTTCGGTGACCGTTCCGCCCCGGCCCGGTCCGTGAGGATCATGGCGCAGGCGCCGTCGGACGACGGGCACGTCTCCGAGTAGCGGACCGGGTCCCACAGCATGGGCGACGCCTGGACCTTCTCCAGGGTGATGTCGTGCTCGTGGAGGTGGGCGTACGGGTTCTTGAGCGCGTTGCGGCGGTCCTTGTACGCGACGAGGGAGCCGACGGTGTCGGGCGCGCCGGTGCGCTTCATGTACGCGCGCACGTGCGGGGCGAAGAAACCGCCGGCGCCGGCGAGGAGCGGCTGTGTGAAGGGGATGGGCAGCGACAGGCCCCACATCGCGTTCGACTCGGACTGCTTCTCGAAGGCGAGGGTGAGGACGGTCCGGTGGACGCGGGAGGCGACCAGGTTGGACGCGACGAGTGCCGTCGAGCCGCCGACGGAGCCGGCCGTGTGTACCCGGAGCATCGGCTTGCCGACCGCGCCGAGGGCGTCGGCGAGATAGAGCTCCGGCATCATCAGGCCCTCGAAGAAGTCGGGGGCCTTGCCGATGACGACGGCGTCGATGTCGGCCCACGTCAACTCGGCGTCTTCGAGGGCGCGTTGGGCGGCCTCGCGGACGAGTCCGGCGATCGATACGTCCTTGCGGGCCGCGACATGCTTGGTCTGGCCGATACCGACGACGGCCACGGGTTCTTTGCTCATCTTTGTCATCGGGGCTCCCCTTCCAGGACGGCGACCAGGTTCTGCTGCAGGCAGGGGCCGGACGTGGCGTGGGCGAGCGCCCGGTCGGACTCACCGCGGTGGATACGGGCGGCGGCCTCGCCGATCCGCAGCAGACCGGCGGCCATGACCGGGTTGGCGGCGAGCGCCCCTCCGGACGGGTTCACGTTCACGTCGTCGCCCAGCTTCAGCGCCTTGCGCAGGACGACCTCCTGCGAGGTGAACGGGGCGTGCAGCTCGGCGGTGTCCACCGGCCGCTCGAAGGCCCCGGCCCGCTCGGCGGCGAGCCGCGTGGACGGCGAGTCGGTGAGGTCGCGCACGCCGAGGGAGTGCGCCTCGATGCGGTGGTCCATGCCGCGGATCCAGGCGGGCCGCTCGCACAGCTCCCGCGCCTTGTCACCGGCGGCGAGGATCACCGCGACGGCGCCGTCGCCGACGGGCGGGCAGTCACCCTTGCGCAGCGGCCGCACCAGGTAGTCACCCTGCGGCACCGAACCCTTCAGCTGCGCATGGGAGTTGGCCGCCGCCGACTCCCGGCTGCGGGAGGCGATCCCGGCGAGCGCGGGCTCGTCCGTGTCGCCCGCGTCGATCAGGGCCTGTGCCTGCAGCGCGGCGAGGGCGACCGAGTCGGGCCACAGCGGGGCCACGTAGTACGGGTCGAGCTGCCGGGTCAGCACATCGCGCACCGAGCCGGGCGAGGACTTGCCGTACGAGTAGACGAGCGCCGTGTCCACCTCGCCGGTGAGGAGCTTCACCCAGGCCTCGTACATCGCCCAGGCGCCGTCCATCTCGACGTGCGACTCGGAGATCGGCGGCCAGGCGCCGACGCCGTCGAGGGCCATGGTGAAGGAGAACGCGCGGCCCGCGAGATAGTCGGAGGAGCCGGAACAGGTGAAGCCGATGTCACTGGCCTTGAGGCCGGTCTGCGCCTGGACCTGGTGCAGGACCGGCATGACCATCTCGACCTCGGAGACTTCGTCCGTCGTGCGCAGATGGTCGCTCTGCGCGAAGGCGACGACCGCCACCTCTCGCATCTACACCAGCTCCTTGTACGTGTCGTAGTCGGCGTCCGGCTCACCGGTGGGCCGGTAGTGGTCGGGGTAGCGGCCGCCCTCGGTCCACACGGGTTCGACGCGCAGGCCCATGCGCACCTGGTCGTACGGGATGCCGCCGATGCGGCCGTGCAGGGCGAGGCCGGCGCCGTCGAGCGCGATGTGCGCGTAGACGTACGGCACTTCGATGTCGAGGTTCTTGGCCTTGATGTTGACGATGCAGAACGTCGTGACCGTGCCGGCCGGGCCGACCTCGACGCGGTCGGTCGTGGCGACGCCGCAGGTGGGGCAGGCGCCGCGCGGCGGGACGTAGACCTTGGTGCAGGAGGGGCAGCGTTCGCCGACGATGCGCTGGTCGGCGAGGGCGTTGATGTACGCGGTCTGGGCTCGGCCGGGCGAGTACGTGTAGTCCAGGCGGGCGGGGGCGACGATGCCGGTCACCGGGTCCGTGAACTCGCCTGAGTGCGGGGCGACTTGACCGGCTTCCTCGGCGTCTTCGGACGGCTCGAAGCAGGCGATGTCGGTGATCGCGCCGGTGGGTTCGGCGGCCCAGCGGATGCGGACGCGCATCCCGGTGCGCACGGCGTCGGGGCCGCTCGCGTCGAGGGCGTGGAGGATCGCCGTGTCGGCGCCGTCGAGGCGTACGAGGACCCAGGCGAAGGGGGTGTCGAGGGGCTGGCCCCGGCGGGGCTCGGGGTTCCAGGCCCAGGTGGTGACGGTGCCGGTGGCGGCGACCTCGACCATGTCCCGCAGTTCGTCGGCGGTGACGGGGTCGTACTCGACGGGCGGGACCATGACCCTGCCGTCGCTGGTCCTGACGCCGAGGACGGTGTGTTCGCGCAGGCCGGTCAGGAACGCGCTCTGGACGGGTCCGAGCGAGCGGGTGAAGGGGAACTCCACGACCAGCGGAGCGCGGAGTACGTCCGGTTCGGGCGCGGCTGTCATCGGGGCTCCTTGTGGGTGCAGGGGGTATGGGACGGGGCGTGCGGAGCCGGAGGGGGTACGCGGGTCGGTGACCCGTGACTACTCCCGCCGGAACACCGGCGCCCGCTTCTCGGCGAAGGCGCGGGAGCCCTCCTTGGCGTCGGCGGTGTCGAACACGGGCCAGCCGCGCTTGAGTTCGGCGGCGAGGCCGTCCGACTCGGCCATCTCGGCGGTCTCGTAGACGGAGGCTTTGACGGCTTCGACGGCGAGGGGGCCGCAGGCGTTGATCTGCTCGGCGATGGCGAGGGCCTTGTCGAGCGCGGTGCCGTCGGGGACGACGTGGCCGATGAGTCCGATGCCGGCAGCCTCCTGCGCGGAGTAGGGCCGTCCGGTGAGCAGCATCTCCAGGGCGTGCGTGCGGGGGATCTGGCGCGGCAGGCGCACGGTGGAGCCGCCGATGGGGAAGAGTCCCCGCTTGACCTCGAAGAGCCCGAACGTGGCGGATTCGCCGGCCACGCGGATGTCGGTGCCCTGGAGGATCTCCGTGCCGCCCGCCACGCAGTACCCCTCGACGGCGGCGATCACGGGCTTGCGCGGCCGGTGGTGGCGCAGCATCGCCTTCCAGTGCAGGTCGGGGTCCTCCTTCATCCGGTCCCGGTACCCCTGGCCCGCCATGCCCTTGCCCGCGAGGGCCTTGAGGTCCATGCCCGCGCAGAAGCTGCCGCCCGAGCCCGTCAGGACGATCGAGCGGATGTCGTCGTCCGCGTCGGCGGCGAGCCAGCCGTCGTACAGGCCGACCAGCATCGGAAGGGAGAGCGCGTTCTTGGCCTCGGGCCTGTTGAGCGTGAGTACCAGAGTGGCTCCCTCGCGCCGCACCGTGAGGTGTTCCGTCCCTTGTTCCGTCCCACCCATTGCCGTACTCCCGTCTCGGATCCGTCGCGTACGTCCCGGATGAACGAGAACAGGTTGCAGTAGGCGGGTGGTCAGTTCAATAGTTTCCTGACACTCAGTCAGATTTCTTGGGCAGGGGCCCTTCCTTGTTCCGTACGGCTCTGCTGTGATGACGGCCCATCGAGATACGGCCATATCGATATGGCGCCCTGAGTCAGGAGGAGCGGTGGAGTACAACATTGCCGACCTGTTCGAGTCGGTCGTCGACGTGGTCCCCGACCGCGAGGCGCTCGTACACATCGACCACCCCGGCACGGGCGTCGAGCGGCGGCTCACCTATGCCGGGCTCGACGAGGCGGCCAACCGTCTCGCGCACCACCTGATCGACAACGGGATCAAGCCGGGCGAACACCTGGGCCTGCACCTCTACAACGGCATCGAATACCTCCAGACGGTACTGGCCTGTCTCAAGGCCAGGATCGTCCCGGTGAACGTCAACTACCGTTACGTGGAAGAGGAGTTGGTCTACCTCTACCAAGACGCGGACCTCGCAGCGCTCGTCTTCGACGCGGAGTTCACGGAGCGCGTCGCGGCCGTCCTTCCCCGGACGGAGAAGCTGCGGCACCTCGTGCGCGTCGGCACCCCGCCGGCCGGTGCCCCGCCCCTCAAGGCCGTGGACATCAGGGAGGCGGAGGCGGCAGGCTCGCCGGAGCGCGGGTTCGCGCCCCGCTCGGCCGACGACCAGTTCATCATCTACACCGGCGGCACGACCGGTATGCCCAAGGGCGTCATGTGGCGCCAGGAGGACCTGTTCTTCTCGGGTCTCGGCGGCGGCGCCCCGACGGGTGAGCCGATCAGCCGCCCGGAGGAGTTGGCGGAGCGCGTCGCCGCGGGCGGTGACGGCATCACGTTCTTCCCGACCCCTCCCCTGATGCACGGCACCTCGACGCTGACCGCCTTCATCGGCTTCAACTTCGGGCAGCGCATCGTCGTCCACTCGAAGTACGTGCCCGAAGAGGTCCTGCGCACGATCGAGAAGGAGAAGGTGACGAGCGTGTCGCTCGTCGGGGACGCGATGCTGCGGCCCCTCATCGACGCGCTGAACGGGCCGCTCAAGGGCACCGACTGCTCGTCCCTGTTCAGCGTCTCGTCGTCCGGCGCGATCATGTCGGACACGGTGCGCGCGCAGTTCCAGGAGCTCGTCCCGAACGTGATGCTCCTGAACAACTTCGGCTCCTCCGAGTCCGGGTTCAACGGCACGGCGACGGCCGACTCGGGCCCGGAGAAGGGGTTCCGGCTGCGGGTCAACTCCCGTACGCAGGTGGTGGATCCGGCGACTTATGAGCCGGTCGCGCCCGGTGAGCCCGGCCGTCTCGCGCAGCGCGGACATGTCCCGCTCGGGTACTACAACGACCCGAAGAAGACCGCCGAGACGTTCTTCCAGAAGGGCGACGAGCGGTGGGTGCTGCTCGGTGACATGGCGACGGTGGACGACGACGGTGTGGTCACCGTCCTCGGCCGCGGCTCCCAGTGCATCAACACGGGCGGCGAGAAGGTGTACCCGGAGGAGGTCGAGCAGGCCCTCAAGTCGCATCCTGACGTTTACGACGCGCTGGTGGCGGGCGTGCCCGACCCGAAGTGGGGCAACCACGTGGCGGCGGTCGTGCAGCTGCGCGAGGGAGCGGAGCGGCCTTCGCTGGACGACATACAGACGCACTGCCGTACGCGGCTCGCCGGTTACAAGATTCCCCGCCGGCTGGTGCTTACGGACACGATCCAGCGTTCGCCCAGCGGCAAGGCGGACTACCGGTGGGCGCGGGCGGTGGCGGCGGAGGGGGCGTAAAGCTCGCAGGTCAGCGGCGTGGAGCCGGTTTCGGGGCGGTGGCCTCGAGGCCGGCTTCCGGCGTGTCCGGGGCGTGATTCTCAACGGAGAAACCCGGTTGCCGGGCCACCCTCCCGGTGCTGAAGTGACCGGATGGATCACGACGAGGTACTGGCCCTTTTCGACCGCCAGCTGAGACGCGACGCCGGGCCCGACGCCCCCGGCGTGCGGGTCGAGCGCGTGGACGGCGTGGTGCGGCGGACGGAACCCGGGGACGGCTGGAGCGGAGTGCTCTGGTCGGACCTCGACGAGGACTCCGCCGATGCCGCGATCGCCGCCCAGGTGCGCCATTTCACCGAACTGGGCCGCGAGTTCGAGTGGAAGCTGTACGGGCACGACCTGCCGCACGATCTCCCGCAGCGCCTCACGGCCGCCGGGTTCGTCGCCGAGCCGGTCGAGACGCTCCTCGTGGCCGAGATCGCGGACCTGCCCACGGATGTGTCGCCGCCCGACGGGATCCGGCTGCTGCCCGTCACGGACGAGGCGCGCGTCGACATGATGGCCGACGTCCACGAGAAGGCGTTCGGCAGGCGCCTCGGGCTCACCCGGCACCAGCTCCTCACCCAGCTCGCCGCCGACCCCGACGCCGTGCCGGCGGTCCTCGCCATGGCCGGGGACACCCCGGTGAGCGCCGCCCGGATGGAGCTGCACCCCGGTACGGACTTCGCGAGCCTATGGGGCGGCGGCACGGTCGCCGAGTGGCGCGGGCGCGGGATCTACCGCAGCCTCGTCGCGTTCCGCACCCGCATCGCCGCCGAGCGCGGCCACCGCTACCTCCAGGTCGACGCCTCCCTCATGAGCCGCCCGATCCTGGAACGCCTCGGCTTCGCCGCGCTGAGCACGACGACGCCGTACGTGCACGCGGGCCGGGCCTGATACATCCCACGCGGGGCCAGGCCTGATACGTCCACGCGGGCCAGGCCTGACACTCCCACGTGGGCCCGGCCCCGCGCGCCCTGGACGGCGAGATTCCCCGCACCCCCCTTGACGCACACCCCCGCCCCTTGCATTACTGACCCTGGACAGATCAACCGAACGAACGATCGGTCGAACATGACAGAGCTGCTGGACGCAGGGGAAAGGCTCGGCGCGGAGGAGCTGCGGGCGGCGCAGCTGGAGCGGCTGCGGGCGACACTGCGCCGCGTGTACGAGCGGGTGCCGTTCTACCGCGAGTCCTTCGACCGGGCGGGCGTGCACCCCGACGACTGCCGCTCGCTCGCGGACCTGGCCCGGTTCCCGTTCACGACGAAGGCCGACCTGCGCGACAACTACCCCTTCGGGATGTTCGCCGTACCCGACGCCGACGTGCGTCGGCTGCACGCGTCGAGCGGCACGACCGGCCTGCCCACCGTCGTCGGCTACACGGAGAACGACCTGTCCATGTGGGCCGACCTCGTCGCCCGCTCCCTCCGCGCCGCCGGCGCCCGGCCCGGCCACAAGGTCCATGTGGCGTACGGCTACGGCCTGTTCACCGGCGGCCTCGGCGCCCACTACGGAGCCGAACGGCTCGGCTGTACGGTCATCCCCGCGTCCGGCGGCATGACGGCGCGCCAGGTGCGGCTGATCCAGGATCTCCGCCCGGAGATCATCATGGTCACGCCCTCGTACATGCTCACGATCCTCGACGAGTTCGAGCGGCAGGGTGTCGATCCGCGCGGTACGTCGCTGAAGGTGGGCGTCTTCGGGGCCGAGCCGTGGACCGAGGAGATGCGCCGCGAGATCGAGGAACGGTTCGCGATCGACGCGGTCGACATCTACGGCCTCTCCGAGGTGATGGGACCCGGCGTCTCGCAGGAGTGCGTGGAGACGAAGGACGGGCTGCACATCTGGGAGGACCACTTCTTTCCGGAGATCGTGGACCCGTTCACCGGCGAGGTGCTGCCCGACGGCGAGCAGGGTGAGCTGGTCTTCACCTCGCTCACCAAGGAGGCCATGCCGGTGATCCGCTACCGGACGCGGGACCTGACGCGGCTCCTGCCCGGCACGGCGCGCCCCGCGTTCCGCCGGATGGAGAAGGTCACCGGCCGCAGCGACGACATGGTGATCCTGCGCGGCGTGAACCTCTTCCCGACCCAGGTCGAGGAGATCGTGCTGCGCACCCCGGCCGTCGCGCCGCACTTCCAGCTGCGCCTGACGCGCGAGGGCCGGATGGACGCGCTGACGATCCGGGCCGAGGCCCGCGCCGACGCGAGCCCCGAGGACCGGGCCGCCGCCGCCCGCGCGATCGCGGCCGGGGTGAAGGACGGCATCGGTGTCTCGGTGGCTGTCGAGGTCGTCGACCCGGAGACGCTGGAACGCTCGGTGGGCAAGATCAAGCGGATCGTGGACCTGCGGGGGAAGGAAGGGTAAGCGCCTCTCCGGCAGGCACCTCCCCGGTGGGTACCTCTCCGGCTGGCGCCTCCCCGGTGAGCACCTTCCCTCCCCCGGCCCTCCCGTGGGCGGTCAGCTCACGTCGTCCCACAGTTCACCCGCGTACGCCTCGACCCGTGCCGAGATCCGGGCCAGCGCCTCCTCGGCCGGGAGCGGGGCGAGCCGGCGGCCGTCACGCAGACGCAGGGCCACATGACCCTCGGCGGCCTCCTTCGCGCCGATCACGGCCTGGTAGGGGGCGAGCCGGCTCTCCCGGACTCGGGCGCCGAGGGTGCCGCGTTCCGGGCCGGCGATCTCGGCGCGCAGGCCCTGCTCCACGCACCGCCCCAACAGGGCCTCCGCGTCCGGGAGTTCAGCGTCCGAGATCGGCAGGATCGCCACCTGGACCGGGGCGAGCCAGGCGGGGAAGGCGCCGCCGTGCTGTTCGACGAGGTGCGCCACCGCCCGTTCCACGCTGCCGATGACGCTGCGGTGGACCATCACCGGCCGGTGCTTCGCGCCGTCCGCGCCGATGTAGTGCAGGTCGAACTGCTCAGGCTGGTGGAAGTCGACCTGGACGGTGGACAGGGTGGACTCGCGCCCCGCGCCGTCGACGACCTGGACGTCGATCTTGGGGCCGTAGAACGCGGCCTCCCCATCCGCCGCCTCGTAGGCGAGGCCCGAGCGGTCGAGGACGTCGGTGAGCAGCTCGGTGGAGCGTTTCCACTTCTCGGGTGCGGCGACGTACTTTCCGCCCGGCCCCGGCAGGGAGAGCCGGTAGCGGGCCGCGTCGATCCCGAGCGCCTTGTACGCGGCGCGGATCATCTCCAGGGCCGCCGCGACCTCGTCGGCGACCTGGTCGAGGGTGCAGAAGATGTGCGCGTCGTTGAGCTGGATGGACCGCACGCGGGTCAGTCCGCCGAGGACGCCCGACAGCTCGGAGCGGTACATGGCACCCAACTCGGCCATGCGCAGAGGTAGTTCGCGGTAGCTGTGGGAGCGGGAGCGGTAGATCACCGCGTGGTGGGGACACAGGCTGGGCCGCAGGACGACCTGCTCGCTACCGAGGTCCATGGGCGGGAACATGTCGTCGCTGTAGTGCGCCCAGTGCCCGGAGATCTCGTACAGCTCGCGCTTGCCCAGGACGGGCGAGTACACGTGCCGGTAGCCCGCGCGCCGCTCGGCGGTGCGGATGTAGTCCTCCAGGGCGAGGCGTACGGCGGCGCCGTCGGGGAGCCAGTACGGCAGGCCCGCGCCGATCAGGGGGTCGGTGTCGAACAGGCCGAGTTCACGGCCGAGCCTGCGGTGGTCGTGGCGGTGGGCGCCTGGGGCGGGGGTCTGCTGCTGGTCACTCATGGGGTTCTCCTCGCGGTTCTGCGGGCGAGTGACCCCAATGGCGAAGCCCCGGGGCCATCGCCCCGGGGCTTCGGACAAGCACAGCTGTCAGCGCGCCGGGACACTCTCCGGCGTCGTCGTCATGGCAGCGGCACGTCGCTTCATGCCGGAGACCGTAACAGGGCCCTGGCCGGCCGCGCGCCCCATTTATTCGCGGGCCCAGTCCGTCGGCGCGCCCAGCCCGTCGGCGAGCTCAGCCCGTCCGTCGGCGAGTCCAGCCCGCGAGCTCAGCTCGTCCGCACGCTCAGTCCGTCGTCGCGAAGCGATCCCGCAGTTCCCGCTTGAGGATCTTCCCGCTGGCGTTGCGCGGGAGTTCGGGGACGAAGACGACGCGCTTGGGGGCCTTGAACGCGGCGAGCATTTCGCGGGCGTGGTCGATGAGTTCCGCCTCGGTGACGTCCGCGTTGCTGACGACGATCGCGGTGACGGCCTCGATCCAGCGCTCGTCGGGCAGTCCGACGACGGCCGCCTCGGCGACCGCCGGGTGGGTGTAGAGAGCGTCCTCCACCTGCCGGGAGGCCACGAGCACTCCCCCGGAGTTGATGACGTCCTTCACCCGGTCGACGACGGTGAAGTAGCCCTCGCTGTCGCGGACCGCGAGGTCACCGGAGCGGAACCAGCCGTCGCGGAACGCCGCCTCGGTCTCCTCCGGCTTGTCCCAGTAGCCGTCGCACAACTGCGGTGAGCGGTAGACGACTTCGCCCGGCGTGCCGTCGGCCACGTCCTTGCCGTCGTCGTCGACGACCCGCGCCTCGACGAAGAGGACGGGCCGCCCGCAGGAGTCCATGCGCCCCTCGTGCTCGTCGGGTCCGAGGACGGTGGCGAGCGGGCCGATCTCGCTCTGGCCGAAGCAGTTGTAGAAGGCGAGTCCGGGCAGCCGTGCGCGGAGCCGCTCCAGGACCGGCACCGGCATGATCGACGCGCCGTAGAAGGCCTTGCGCAGGGCGCTCAGGTCGCGGTGGGCGAAGTCCGGGTGCTGGGAGAGGCCGATCCAGACGGTGGGCGGCGCGAACAGGCTGTCGGCGTCGCCCGCCTCCACCAGGTCGAAGATCTTCGCGGCGTCGGGCGCGTCGAGGATGGTGTTCTGGGCGCCCACGGCGAGGTACGGCAGCAGGAAGACGTGCATCTGCGCCGAGTGGTAGAGCGGGAGCGAGTGGACGGGCCGGTCGGTCTCCTTGAGGCCGAGGGCGTGGATCGCGCTCACGTACTCGTGCACGAGTGCGCGGTGCGACATCATCGCGCCCTTGGGGAGCGCCGTCGTGCCGGAGGTGTAGAGGAGTTGCACGAGGTCGTCGCCGTCCGGCTGCGGGCCGTCGTACGGCGCGGCGGACGGGATGCGGGCGAGCAGGGAGTCGTCAGTGTCGCGCAGGGCCAGGGTGCGCACACCGGCCGGAAGTCGGCCGGCGAGGTCGGGGTCGGTCATGACGAGCGTGCTGCCGGACTGGCCGACGATGTAGGCGAGGTCGTCGCCGGTGAGGTTCTGGTTGACCGGCACGTGCACGAGCCCGGCGCGTGAGCAGGCCAGGAAGCCGATCAGATAGGCGTCGGAGTTGTGCCCGTAGGCGCCGACGCGGTCGCCCGGTTCGAGGCCGAGTCCGCGCAGCACCGCGGCCGCGCGTGAGACCGCCTCGTCAAGTTCGGCGTACGTCCAGGTACGCGCGCCGTAGCGGACGGCGACCCGGTCCGGGGTGCGTCGCGCACTGCGGCGCAGCGTCCCGTCGACCGTGCTCGCGTGTACATCTCGTTCCTTGCCTGCTCCCGTCATGGCGTGATCCTGTGCCCCCGCCGACCCGAAATCAAGGCAGGTGACGTGGGCCGGAAGGTGCCGCCGGATCCCGCTCCGCCACGCATACCCGTTGGTACGCTCAACTGCCTCTGTCCTCACAGCAGTTGGGAGCACGATGCGCACGCGCCCGAGACGCCTCGCGGTCATGGGTTTCGCCCTGCTGACCGCGCTCAGCACCACTGCTTCGCTCCCGTCGGCCGCCGCCGACGGCCCAGGCCGACCAGGGAACAACCCGCGCGGCGGCGGCCTGTCCGCCACGATCCGGTACACCGAGTACGGCATTCCGCACATCGTCGCCAAGGACTACGCGGACCTGGGCTTCGGCACCGGGTGGGCACAGGCCGAGGACCAGGTGTGCGTTCTCGCCGACGGGTTCCTCACCGTGCGCGGCGAACGCTCGCGCTACTTCGGGCCGGACGCGGCCCCCGACGGCTCGCTGTCCTCGGCCACCAAGAACCTCTCCAGCGACCTGTACTTCCGGGGCGTACGGGAGGCGGGCACGGTGGAGAAGCTGCTCGCCGAACCCGCGCCCGCCGGCCCCAGCCGGGAGGTCAAGGAGACGATGCGGGGCTTCGCCGCCGGGTACAACGCGTGGCTGAAGCAGAACAAGATCACGGACCCGGCGTGCAAGGGCGCGGACTGGGTGCGCCCTGTGACGACGCTCGACGTCGCGGCGCACGGCTTCGCGCTCGCCGTGCTCGGCGGACAGGGGCGCGGCGCCGACGGCATCACGGCCGCACAGCCGCCGGCCGCAGGTGCGCCCGCCTCGACCGGTACGCCGGACAAGTCCGAAGTAGCCGCAGCCGCACGCGAGTTGTTCTCCGCCGATGACTCCGACATGGGTTCCAACGCCGTGGCGTTCAGCGGTGCGGCCACCGCGAACGGCCGGGGTCTGCTCCTCGGTAACCCGCACTACCCCTGGCAGGGCGGCCGGCGGTTCTGGCAGTCGCAGCAGACGATCCCCGGCGAGCTGAACGTCTCGGGCGGCTCGCTGCTCGGCTCGCCGACGATCTCGATCGGCCACAACTCCCGTATCGCCTGGAGCCACACGGTCGCGACCGGCGTCACGCTCAACCTGCACCAACTCACCCTCGACCCGACCGACCCCACCTCGTACCTCGTGGACGGCCGGCCCGAGCGCATGACGCAGCGGACCGTGACCGTCCCGGTCAAGGACGGCGCCCCGGTGACCCACACCCAGTGGTGGACGCGTTATGGGCCCGTCGTGAACTCGCTCGGGGCTTCACTGCCCCTGCCCTGGACGGCCTCGACGGCGTACGCGCTGAACGACCCGAACGCCCTCAACCTGCGCGCGTCCGACACGGCGCTCGGATTCAGCAAGGCGCGTTCCACGGACGACGTGCTGGACTCGCTGCGGCGTACGCAGGGGCTGCCGTGGGTGAACACGATCGCCGCCGACGCGTCCGGGCACTCACTCTTCACTCAGTCGCAGGTGCTTCCGCGCATCACGGACGACCTGGCCACGCGCTGTTCGACCCCGCTCGGCCAGGTCACGTATCCGGCGGCCGGGGTGGCCGTGCTAGACGGTTCGCGCAGCGACTGCGCGCTCGGTTCCGACAAGGATGCCGTGCAGCCGGGCATCTTCGGGCCGTCGAAGATGCCGGTCCTCAAGAACGCCCCGTACGCCGAAAACTCGAACGACAGCGCCTGGCTGGCCAACGCCGACCGGCCGGTCACGGGTTACGAGCGGGTCTTCGGGACGATCGGCACGCAGCGGTCGATGCGTACGCGCGGCGCCGTCGAGGATGTCTCGGCCATGGCGCACAAGGGCGGGCTGACGGTCCGTGACCTCCAACGGCAGCAGTTCACCGACCGGGTTCCCGCGGGTGATCTGGCGGCTGCGGATGTGGCGCGGGCGTGCGCGGCGCTGCCTGGCGGTACGGCAACTGGCAGTGATGGCAAGACCGTTGACGTACAAGAGGCCTGTGGCGTGATCGGGAAGTGGGATCACGCCATGACGACGTCGAGTCGTGGGGCGTTGCTGTTCGACCGGTTCTGGCGGAAGTTCACGGCGGCCGTGCCGAGTGCCAAGCTGTGGAAGGTGCCGTTCTCGGCGACCGATCCGGTACGTACGCCGAACACGCTCGACACGGACGCGCCCGGATTCGCGACGGCGCTCGCCGACGCGGTGGGCGAACTGCGGGCGGCGGGGATCGGGTTGGACGAGCCGCTCGGCGCCCATCAGTTCGTGGTGCGGGGCGGCGAGCGCATCCCGATGCAGGGCGGCACGGAGTCGCTCGGTGTGTGGAACAAGGTCGAGCCGGTGTGGGACGCGAAGGCCGGTGGTTACACGGAGGTCGTCACCGGCTCCAGCTACATCCAGGCCGTCGGCTGGGACGGCGGGCGCTGCCCGGTGGCCCGCACGCTGCTGACGTACTCCCAGTCCCAGAACCCGAACTCGCCGCACTACAGCGACCAGACGCGGCTGTTCTCGAAGGGTGAGTGGGTGACGTCGCGGTTCTGCGAGAAGGACATCATGCGGTCGCCCGCGCTGAAGGTGGTGCGGGTGCGCGGCTGAGACACGCGGCGGGGCGGTCCGGGTGTCCCCTAGGGACTCGGACCGCCCCGTTTGTCACATGGCGCGTGTGCGCCCCTCCCAGTACGGGTCGCGCAGGCGGCGCTTGTAGAGCTTGCCGTTGGGGTCGCGCGGCATGACTTCGATGAAGTCGACGCTCTTGGGCCGCTTGTAGCCGGCGAGTTGGGTCTCGCAGTGGGCCAGGATCTCGTTGGCGAGTGCCTCCCCGGCCGTGTAGCCCTCGGCCGGTTCGACGACCGCCTTGACCTGCTCGCCCCAGTCGTCGTGGGGGATGCCGAAGGCGGCCGCGTCGGCGACGGCCGGGTGGGTGAGGAGCGCGGACTCGATCTCGGCGGGGTAGATGTTGACACCACCCGAGATGATCATGTCGATCTTGCGGTCACGCAGGAAGAGGTACCCGTCCTCGTCGAGGATGCCGAGGTCGCCGACGGTGAAGAAGTCGCCGATGCGGTTCTTCTTCGTCTTGTCGTCGTCCTTGTGGTACGAGAAGCCGCCGGTGCTCATCTTCATGTAGACGGTGCCGAGTTCGCCGGGGGCGAGCCGGTTGCCGTCGTCGTCGAACACGGCGAGTTCACTGATGGGCCAGGCCTTGCCGACCGTACCCGGCTTCTTCAGCCAGTCCTCGGCGGTGGCGAAGGCGCCGCCGCCCTCGCTGGCCGCGTAGTACTCCTCGACGCAGTGGCCCCACCAGTCGATCATCGCGCGCTTGACGTGGTCGGGGCAGGGCGCGGCGCCGTGGATGGCGTGCCGCATGGACGACACGTCGTAGGAGTTCCTGACGGCTTCCGGCAGGGCGAGGAGGCGGTGGAACTGGGTCGGCACCATGTGCGTGTGCGTGCACTTGTGGGTGTCGATGAGGCTCAGCATGTCCTCGGGGGTCCACTTGTCCATCAGGACGAGGCGGTGACCGATGTGCAGGGACGCGCCCGCGAACTGGAGCACGGCCGTGTGGTAGAGCGGCGAGCACACGAGGTGGACGTTGTCGTCGAACGGCTTGATGCCGAAGATGCCGAGGAAGCCGCCGAGGTAGGACTCCTCCGGGAGCTTGCCGGCGAGTGGGCGGCGGATGCCTCGGGGGCGGCCGGTTGTGCCGGAGGTGTAGTTCATGACCCAGCCGAGGGTGCGGTCGTCCGGCACCGACTCGGGCTGTCCGTCGAGGAGTTCACCGTAGGGACGGAATCCGTCGACGGTTCCGACGGCGTACCGGTGGTCGGCGGGGAGCTTGGCCTCGTCGGCGGCGGCGACGGCCTGTTCGGCGAAGCGCTCGTGCGCGATGAGGACCTTCGCGCCCGAGTCGGCGACGATCCAGGCGATCTCGGGGCCGACGAGGTGGTGGTTGACCGGGACGAGGTAGAAACCGGCCTGGGCGGCGGCGAGGTACGCGGTGAAGAACTCCACGCCGTTCGGCAGGACGACGGCGAACGCGTCGCCTCGTTCGAGCCCGGCGGCGCGCAGCCCGTGCACGAGCCGGTTGACGTCGGCGTGGAGCCGGCCGGCGGTCCATTCCTCCCCGTCGGGGGCGACGAGGGCGATGCGGTCGGGGTCGGCGTTCGCTTGCGCCCAGAAGCCGTTCGGGGCGGTCTGGTTGGGCATGGGGGGTCCTTCCTTCGGAGGGCTGTTCTGTGCCGGGGGGGTAGGTGCGGGTGGGTGGGGGCTGGTCGCGCAGTTCCCCGCGCCCCTGAGATGCACGCCCTTCGGGCGGCATCTCTCCGATGAAGGCTGCGCGCAGCGCACGCCTTCCAGGGGCGCGGGGAACTGCGCGACCAGCCACGACGAATGCCGCACCCGGCAACACACCCGCACCCCCGCGACCCGCTACCGCCCCGCGATCCGGTTCACCCGGTCAATCGCCCGCTCAAACCCCCGCGTCAGATCGTCGAAGACCGCCTGCACACTCCGTTCCTCGTTCATCCGCCCCACGATCTGCCCCACGGGAGTGCCAAGCAGCGGATCGACCTCGTACTTCTGGATCCGCGAGACCGCCTCCGCGACAAGCAGGCCCTGGAGCGGCATCGGGAGCGGACCGGGCCCCGCCGGGTCGTCCCACGCGTCCGTCCACTCCGTACGGAGCTGACGTGCGGGCTTGCCGGTCAGGGCGCGAGAGCGCACCGTGTCGCCCGCGCCCGCCGCGAGCAGCTTTTGGGTGAGGGCGGGCGAGTGGAGGTCGGCCTCGGTGGTGGTGAGCCAGAGGGAGCCGAGCCAGACACCCTGGGCGCCGAGCGCGAGAGCGGCGGCGATCTGCTGACCGCTGCCGATGCCGCCGGCCGCGAGGACGGGCAGGGGGGCGACGGCGTCGACCGCGTCGGGCGTGAGCACCATCGAGCCGATCTCGCCGGTGTGGCCGCCGGCCTCGTACCCCTGCGCCACCACGATGTCGATGCCCGCCTCGGCGTGCTTCCGGGCGTGCCGGGCGCTGCCGGCGAGCGCGGCAACGAGAACGTTGTTGTCATGGGCGCGCTGGATGACGTCGGCGGGCGGCGAGCCGAGCGCGTTGGCGAGGAGCTTGATCGGGTAGTCGAAGGCTACGTCCAGCTGGTTACGGGCGACCTCCTCCATCCAGCCGGTGATGCGCCACCCGGAGGCCTCGCCCTCGGCGAGTTCGGGCACGCCGTGCTTGGCAAGGGTGTCGGCGACGAACCGGCGGTGCTCCTCGGGGATCATCGCCTCGACGTCGGCCTCGGTGACGCCTTCCACCTTCTTCGCGGGCATGACGACATCGAGCCCGTACGGCTTGCCGTCGACGTGCTCTTCCATCCAGTCGAGGTCGCGGGCCAGGTCGTCGGGCGCGGTGTAGCGGACCGCACCGAGCACGCCGAAGCCCCCGGCCCTGCTGATGGCGGCGGCCACCGCCGGGAAGGGCGTGAAGCCGAAGATGGCGTGCTCGATCCCCAGTTTCTTGCTCAGTTCCGTCTGCATGGCCGCAGAATGCCGCACTCGTCCGAACGAAGGAAGAGCGTTTCTGATGCTGCGTCAGATTTCTGCGACGCATTTCCGATGCTTGACACGAACCCGAACGTGACTTGAAAGTTTCATGCGTTGAGCCAGATCCCGAAAGATTCTTTCAGAAGGGGTTCGTTCATGACGGACGGCGCGGCGGACAGACTGCACGGAGCGGGCGGCGGTCTCAGCCGCCGCCAACTGGGCGCGGGTGTACTGGCGTTGGGCGGTGCACTGGCCATCGCCCCCTTCCCGGCGGGACCGGCCGCCGCGGCGGACACCCAGGGGGACGAGAACGGGCGCACCCTGCGCCGCGGGACCGCGGAGCAGGCCGGGCTCATCGCGGGGCATCTGCGCCAGCTCGTGGCCGACGCGGAGAAGTACCTCGGCCCCTCCCCCAAACACCCTTGGTACGCGGGGGCCGTACTGCTCGCGGGCCGCGGCGGCACGGTCGCGCTGCATCAGCCGATCGGCATGGCGGTGCGCTACGCCGCGTACGACGACAAGACCGACACGGGCGTGGAGTTCCCCGCCGAGCAGCAGATCGCGGCGGCTGAGGACACGGTCTACGACCTGGCGTCCGTGTCGAAGCTGTTCACGTCACTCCTCGCCGTGCAGGAGATCGAGCGCGGCGCCCTGGAGCTCGGGGCCACCGTCGCCTCGTATCTGCCGGACTTCGCGGGCGCGGGCAAGCAGGACATCACGGTCCGTCAACTCCTCACGCACACCTCGGGGTTCCGCGCCTGGATACCCCTCTACAAGGAGACGACGCGCGAAGGCCAGCTCCGCCTCATCTGGAACGAGGCACCACTGAATGCGCCCGGCACCACGTACCTCTACTCCGACCTCAACCTGATCTCCCTCCAGCTGGTCCTGGAGAAGCTCACCGGGAAGACCCTCGACGTGCTCCTGCTCGAGCGGATCACCGGCCCCCTCGGTATGCGCCGGACCCGCTACAACCCGCCCGCGTCCTGGAAGCCGAAGATCGCCGCGACGGAGGACGCCCGCTTGCCCTGGTCCGGCCTGAACCGCGGCCTCGTCTGGGGCGAGGTGCACGACGAGAACGCGTACGGGCTCGGCGGCGTGGCGGGGCACGCAGGCGTCTTCTCCTGCGCGTGGGACCTGGCGATTCTCGGCCGTACCCTCCTCAACGGCGGCTCGTACGGCACGGCCCGCATCCTGTCCGAGGAGTCGGTACGACTGCTGTTCACGGACTTCAACCAGGACTTCCCCGGCGACGAGCACGGCCTCGGCTTCGAGCTCTACCAGCACTGGTACATGGGCGCGATGGCGACGCCCCGCACAGCGGGACACACCGGATTCACCGGCACGTCCCTCGTGCTCGATCCGACGACCGACTCGTTCCTCATCGTGCTCGGCAACTCCGTTCACCCCGTGCGCAATTGGCGTTCCGGCTCCGCTCCCCGGGTCGCCGCGGCGAACAACCTCGCCCGCGCCGTCGCCGTACGCCCCGCCCGCGGCCGTACCGCCTGGTTCTCCGGCATGGCAAGCTCCAAGTCGGCCACACTCACCCTCCCGGACCTGGCCCTCACGTCCTCCGTCGCGCGCCTCACGTGCGACCTGTGGTGGGACACGGAGCCGCACTCCGACTTCCTCTACCTGGAGGCTTCACCGGACGAAGGGGCCACCTGGCAGCCCTTGCCCTTCACGACCACCCGCGAGGGCGAGGCGGCCGAGGACCACCCCACGGGCACGGCCGACGGCTGGTCGGGCCGCGTCTGGCACCGCCTCACCGCCGACCTCGGAGCTTTCCAGGCCGGCCGGGTCCGCCTCCGCTGGCGCTACGCGACGGACCAGCTGTACGTGGGGCGCGGGGTGTACGTCGACGGGATCCGCGTCAGCGACGGCGGCCGCACCGTGTTCGACGAGGCCCGCCCGGCCGACACGGCGAGGATCACGGCCGTGGGGTGGGCGCCTTCACAGGACTGAGCGGGCCGGCTGGTCACCGGTACCGGATCGGACGGCTGCCGGGCCCGAGCCGCGCCACGGCCCGCAGGACGTTCTTCGGCGGCAGCTGCCAGCGCACCCGTGCGGGAACGCAGCGCAGGAGTGTGCCGGTGGTCCGCAGTCCACGGGTCACGGCGGCGGGCGACGGCGCTGGCCTGCCGTACAACTCGTGGGCGTACGACGGCAGGGAGCCGTACGCGAGGTGCGAGGCGCGTCGCCAGAGGGTCGCCCGTGCGGGGACGAGGAGGGGGTGCACGGGTGGGCGGCGCAGGAAGTCGTCGACGTCCCGCGCCTCCGGGCCGACGGCGAGGCGCGGCTTCATCTCCTCCAGATATGCGGCGAGTTGGGCGACGCTGCCGGGCACGCCGTCGGGGTCGAGTCCCACCAGGCGTGCGCTGGTGCGGTGTTCGGCGACGTAACGGTCGGTCTGCGCGTCCGTGAGGCGGAAGCCGGAGCGGCGTGCGACATGGAGGTAGGAGTCGATCTCGGCGCAGTGCACCCAGAGGAGCAGGTCGGGCTCGTCTACGCCGTACCGCTCCCCGGTGTCGGGGGCGGTGGCGCTCAGGCGACTGTGGATCTTCCGCACGCGCGCACCGGCCCGCTCGGCGGCCTCGGCGGTGCCGTATGTGGTCGTGCCGACGAAGTTCGCCGTCCGCATGAGCCGGCCCCAGGCGTCCTGCCTGAAGTCCGAGTTCTGCATGACTCCGCGCACGGCACGGGGCAGGAGCGCCTGATAGTAGAGGGCACGCACACCGGCGACCCACATCATCGGGTCCGCGTGCACCTGCCAGGTCACCGACCCGGGGCCGAAGAGCCCCGGGTCCGCATCCGTCGTCTCAGCCCGTCCGGTTCCGGTTCCGCCCACGCCGTCAGTGTCCACCACGGTCGGCCGCCTGGCGACGGTGCCGGTTCCGGTGATCAGCGGCGTACGCGGGGCATTCCCAGGCCGATCCAGGAGATGATCTCGCGCTGGATCTCGTTGTTGCCGCCGCCGAAGGTGAAGATCACGGCCGAGCGGTAGCCGCGTTCGAGTTCGCCGTGCAGGACGGCGCCGGCCGAACCTTCCTTGAGCGCGCCCGCCGCGGCGACGACCTCCATCAGCCACCCGTACGCCTCGCGGCGCGCCTCGGAGCCGTAGACCTTCACGGCGGAGGCGTCCTGGGGGGTGAGGGTGCCGTCCTGGACGGCGTTCACCATCTGCCAGTTGAGGAGCTTCATCGCGTCGAGCTTGGTGTGGGTCTGCGCGAGGCGCTTGCGCACCCAGCCGAGGTCGATGACGCGGCGCCCGTCGGCCAGCTTGGTGTCCATGGCCCAGCGCTGCACGTCACGCAGGGCGCGGATGGCCATCGTGCCGTGTGCGGCGAGAGTCACGCGCTCGTGGTTGAGCTGGTTGGTGATCAGCCGCCAGCCCTTGTTCTCCTCGCCGACGCGGCGGTTCATGGGGACGCGGACGTTCTCGTAGTAGCTCGCGGTGGTGTCGTGCGAGGCGAGGGTGTTGATGACGGTGCACGAGTAGCCGGGGTCCGACGTCGGCACGAGGAGCATGGTGATGCCCTTGTGCGGCGGGGCGTCCGGGTCGGTGCGCACCGCGAGCCAGACCCAGTCGGCGGTGTCGCCGTTGGTGGTCCAGATCTTCTGCCCGTTGACCGTGTAGTGGCCGGTCTCCTCGTCGCCCTCCCGCACCGCGCGGGTCTTGAGCGCAGCGAGGTCGGTGCCCGCGTCCGGCTCGCTGTAGCCGATCGCGAAGTCCAGCTCGCCGGAGAGGATCTTCGGCAGGAAGTACGCCTTCTGCTCGTCCGTGCCGAACTGCATGATCGTGGGGCCGACCGTGTTCAGCGCCATGAGCGGCAGCGGTACGCCCGCCTGGGCGGCCTCGTCGAAGAAGATGAACTGTTCCATGGGCGTGAGGCCGCGCCCGCCGTACTCCTTCGGCCACCCGACGCCGAGCCAGCCGTCCGCCCCGAGCCGGCGCACCGTCTCGCGGTAGAACCGCTTCTGCGCGGCCGGATCCTCGTAGCGGGCGTACGCGTTGTCCGGCACCAGCTCCGCGAAGTAGGCGCGCAGCTCCGCGCGCAACTGCTGCTGCTCGGGCGTGTATTCGAGGTGCACGGCCCCTCCTGCGGTCGCTGGCACACCGGGTCCCGGTCTTGACGGCGCACACAGTAGAACGCGTTTCAGAAATAGGGAATGGGCAGGGGCGTGCGGGTCTCAAGTCGGGGCCGGCCGGGGGCGTGCGGAGACGTTGGGCGGGGGCGTACAGAGGTGCGGGCACGACCCCGGCTCGGCGGTCAGGCGCCCCGTCACTCCTCGCTCAGCGTCGCCAGAAACTCCGTACAGGCGCGCGCACAAGCGCGGCACGCGTCGCCGCACAGGTCCGACTCCGGTCCCGGGGTGCGGTCGCAGACATGGGCGCATTCCAGTGCGACGGCCCGGCACCACTCGACCTGGACCCGGATCGTGTGCTCGTCGCGCCACGAGTCCTCGGACAGGAGGCGGGCGGTCACGTCGCAGACCTCCACGCACAGCAGGGCCCGGCGGCGCAGCTCGCCCCCGCGCAGCGGGCGCCACTGCTCCTCGAGGTGCTCTTCCAGACACGAGGCGGCCCTGGGGTCACCCGTGACGGCGGCAGGTTCGAGCGCCACGAAGCTCACGCGGGCCGCGCAGGCGCGGGCGCATTCGACGCAGGCCAGAGCGCAGGCGAAGCGGTCCTCCAGGAACCGGACCAGGGGGCTCGGGGTGACGGTCACGGTCGGCTCCTTCCGAACAGGGCTCACGCCCCCGTGCATGGTCCGCATCCTGAACGGGTTGCCGTACGGCCGCCGCCCAAACACGGTCCGCGCCTCCGGACCGCGCGCGATCAATTCCTTTGCGGCCGGCGGGCCGGGCGGCTACGTTCTGCGGGTCCTGAACTCACCTTGCCTGGAGCCCACTTGACGCCTCGCCTCACTCCTCTGACGGACCCGGCTTGCGGTCCCGACTCCCGCCGTCTCGCCTGGCTGGCGTCCGACGCCGACGGGAATCCCGTTGGGTCCGCGTTTCTGCGGCTCATCGACCGGGACGGGCAGCGGCATCTCGCCGAGCTGTCCCTCCAGGTCCATCCGGCGGAGCGCCGCCGGGGCGTGGGCACGCGGCTCCTGGACGCGGCGACGACGGCCGCCAGGGAGGACGGGCGGCGTTCGCTCATCGCCCCGGCCGACGACGGGTCACCGGCCGACCCGTTCCTGGCCGCACGCGGGTTCCGCCGGGTGCTGAGCCTGACGTACGCGCGCCTGCCGCTCGCGGACGCGGACGTGCCGGCCCTGAAGCGGACGGCCGGCACGGCCCACGCCGGGTACCGGCTGATCGCGTGGGAGGGGACGGTTCCGGACCGTCTGGCGCAGACGTTCGCCGCGTCGCGCCGGGCCATGGACGACATGCCGATGGACGACACCGACTACGGCAGGGTCGAGTGGACCGTCGACCGCGTCCGCGCCGCCGCGGCGGCGGTCGAGAAGCGTGGTGAACTGCTCGACACGGTCGCGGCGGTCGACGCCGACGGCAGCATCGTGGGGTTCACCGAGCTCGTCGTCCCCGGCGACGGCACGGGCGACGGGCAGCACTACGGAACGGGGGTGCTGCCCGAGCACCGGGGGCACGGTCTCGCCCGCTGGATGAAGGCCGAGGCGATCCTCCGCGCCCGCGTCCGCCACCCGCATCTCGGCGGCCTCCTCACGGACACCGCGGACAGCAATACGTACATGCGCGCGGTGAACGACTCGCTCGGCTACGCGCCGACGCATCGGACGTACCAGTACCAGTTCGACCTGCGGTAGAGCCCGGCACACGGTTCAGCTGGTCAGACCCCCTGCGGGAGCCGCTTCGCCTTGCCGCGCAGCTGGATCGCCGTGACGATCTCGACGACGCCCACGACGATCAGCCAGCAGCCGACGACCAGCGTGAGTACGGCGACGGACTTGAACGGCGACACGATCAGGACCACACCCGCCAGCGCGCTCACGACGCCGAGGAAGCCCTGCCAGCCGCGCGCCGGCATGGCGGGGTCGGAGGCGGCGGCCATGGTCTGGGTGATGCCGCGGAACAGCCAGCCGATCCCGATCCACAGCGCGAGCAGCAGGATGGACTGCGTGACTCCGCGGAAGCAGAAGAGGCCGAGGAGGATCGACAGCGCGCCGCTGATGAACGCCATGACGCGCAGCCCGGTCGTGACGTGCGTGCCGAACGCGGCCACCAGCTGGAAGACGCCGGTGATCAGGAGATATACGCCGAAGAGCACTCCGGCGGCGAACAGGGAGGCCCCGGGCCAGGCGAGGACGAGGGCGCCCAGGACGAGGGCGGCGGTGCCCGCGAGGAGCACGACCTGCCACACGGACTGAGCGAGGCGTGCGAGCGGTCCCTGCGGCATGAACGGCTGGTCCTCGCGGGTCGCTCCGGCCGCCGGGGTTCGGTGTTCATGGGGTGCATGCGTCATGTCCGACTGTTCACACGGCGACGGCGCCGCCACCACTCGGGGCAGGCGAACGACGTACGGGCCGGACGGCCGCCGTAGCCCGACCGGCCGTCACGGCCGACGCGAAGCGTGCGAAGTCAGCACAATTGGGGCCATGACCGAACGTACCAAGAAGAACGAGCCGCACTTCCGGGTCCGCCGGGTCTACGATCCGCCGTCGCCCGACGACGGCGTCCGGGTCCTGGTGGACCGCCTCTGGCCGCGCGGCGTGTCCAAGGAAAAGGCCGACGTCCAGGAGTGGCTGAAGGAGCTGACACCGTCCGCCGAGCTGCGTTCCTGGTACCACGAGGACCGGGACTCCCGCTTCCCCGAGTTCGAGCGCCGCTACCGAGACGAGCTGGAGCTGCCGGACCGCGTCGAGGAGACCGACCGGCTGCGCGAGCTGGCCCAGGAGCACACCGTCACGCTGGTGACCTCGGTGAAGGACATCGAGCACAGCCATGTGCCGGTGCTGGTACGGCACCTCGACGGCGACTGACCGGCGCGCGCCCCGCCGGACGACACACTTTCCACCTCCTGCATCCCACATCTCGGGAGACCGACGTGACCACGACCGACGCCCCCGCACCCGACTTCGCCGACCGTTCCGACTTCGAGGAGGCGGACCGGGGGCTGCTCGCTCCCCCACCGTCAGCGACGATCACGGACGCGGACGGGCGGGTCGTGTGGAACTTCGGCGACACCGCGTTCCTCGACGCGGACTGCCCCGACACCGCGCACCCGCACCTGTGGCGGCAGTCCCAACTCTGCGCGCGGGCAGGCTTGTTCGAGGTCACCGAGGGCGTGTACCAGGTACGCGGGTTCGACCTCTCGAACATGACCCTGATCGAGGGGGACCACGGCGTCGTGGTCGTCGACCCGCTCGTGTCGGCCGAGACCTCGGCCGCCGCGCTCGCCCTGTACCGCTCGCAGCGCGGCGACCGTCCGGTGGCCGGCGTCATCTTCACGCACTCCCACCTCGACCACTTCGGCGGCGTACTCGGCGTCATCGGCCCGGACGACGGCGTCCCCGTCGTCGCCCCGCTCGGCTTCATGGAGAACGCGGTCGCGGAGAACGTGTACGCGGGTACGGCGATGCTGCGGCGCGGCATGTACTACTCGGGCGCCAACCTGGAGCGCGGCCCCGAGGGTCTGGTGGGCATGGGCCTCGGCTTCACCACGTCCACCGGCACGCCGGGCCTCGTCCCGCCCAACATCGAGATCCGGCACACCGGGCAGGAACTGACCATCGACGGCGTCGTGTTCCGCTTCCAGATGACGCCCGGCACGGAGGCGCCGTCGGAGATGAACTTCCTCCTCCCGCAGCGCCGCGCCCTGTGCATGGCGGAGAACGCCACCCACAACCTGCACAACATCCTGACCCTGCGCGGCGCCGTCGTGCGCGACGCCCGGATCTGGGCGCGCTATCTCAACGAGGCGATCGAGCTGTTCGGCCACGACGCGGACGTCCTGTTCGCCTCCCACCACTGGCCGACCTGGGGCGGCGAGCGCATCAGGTCCTTCCTCGCCGAACAGCGCGACCTGTACGCGTATCTGCACGACCAGACGCTGCGCCTGCTCAACCAGGGGTACACGGGCGCGGAGATCGCCGAGCGGATCGAGATGCCGCCCGCGCTCGCCTCGGCCTGGCACGCGCGCGGCTACTACGGCTCCGTCAGCCACAACGTGAAGGCGATCTACCAGCGCTACATGGGCTGGTACGACGGCAATCCCGCGTCCCTGTGGGAGCACACCCCGACCGAGAGCGCGCGGCGTTACGTCGACTGCATGGGCGGACTCGACACGGTCCTCGGCAAGGCGCGTACGTACATGGAGGACGGGGATCTGCGGTTCGCCGCGCAGCTGTTGCGGCACGCCGTGTTCGCCGATCCTGACAGCACCGACGCGCGGGAACTCCTTGCGCGGACCTTCGAGCGGCTCGCGCACGGCGCCGAGAACGCGACCTGGCGCAACTGCTATCTCACCGGCGCCCAGGAGCTGCGCCACGGCGTCGTGAAGACGGGCCTCAAGGCGGGCAGCATGGCCGCCGCCCTGAGCGTCGAGCAGCTCTTCGACTCGCTGGCGATCCGGGTCGACGGGCCGAGGGCCTGGGACCACTCGCTCACCCTGCACTGGCATGTGTCGGACCTCGGGGAGATGTACCGGATGACGCTGCACAACGGGGTGCTGGTCCACACCCGTACGACTCGTCCAGCCGACGGCGCGGACCTCTCGCTGACGCTGACCAAGCCCCAACTCCTGCGCGTACTGGACGGAAAGGGGCTCGGCGGCGTCCACCACTCGGGCGACACGGAGGTCCTCGACACCCTCCTCTCGGTCCTCGACGAGAACGACCCGGATTTCGCCGTCGTCACTCCGTGACGGTGCCTGTGGCGCGCGGGCAGGTGAGGGCTCCGCGTGACCACCGTCACAGCCCCGCGCGCCTCCTGGGCTGGCACGATGCCGATATGGGTGCCCACGGAAGCAATGACACGCACGCCTACGCCTGGGGTACCGGCACCGGGCTCGACCGCATACGTCTGCTCGCCGAGGAGCTGGACCACGCCCCGCACGTCCCGTACACGCAGTTCGGGCTGCGGATCACCCGGGCCGGCAAGGGGATCGTGGAGCTGTCCTGGACGCCCGGCGAGACCCTGCTCAACCGTGGCCGCGTCGTGCACGGCGGCTTCATCGCCACCACTCTCGACGAGACCTGCGGCGTGGCCGTGATGTCGGGCAGCGAGCCGCTCACGCCGTACCTCACGATGAGTCTGAACGTCGAGTACCTGCGCCCTGTCCGGGCGGGCGCCACCTACACGGTGATCGGGCGCGTGCTCAAGCCGGGCCGGGTCCGGACGCTGGTCCGCGCGACCGTCGAGGACGACACGGGCAGGCTGTGCGCGGAGGGCACCGCCGCGATGACCCCCAACCACGCGCTGCTTGAGCGGTCTGGACACGGGTCGACGGGGACCGTAGCTTGACGGTTGCTCCAGCGCCACACCCGCTCCAGCACCACGACTGCCCCGGCACCACATCTGCTCCGGCACCACGTCTGCTCTGACCTCGCGCCTGTTCCGGCACCGCGTCCGTCGCACCTGTCGCCCCCACCGACAAGGGAGTTGCCGCGTGATCCGTCGCCACCCCAAAGGTATGCCGCCCGGCCTCTCCTACCCGGAGGCCTGCGTCGCCGACATCCTCGCCGGCTCCGCCAGACGCTTCCCGGACCGTGTCGCGTTACGCGACGGCGACCAGACGCTGACGTTCGCGCAACTCCACGACCAGGCGCTCCGCTTCGCGCGAGGACTGCGCGAGCACGGGATCTCCGAGGGCGACGTCGTGGCGCTGAATCAGCCCAACTCCCTCTGGTTCCCTGTGACTTACTACGGGACCCTTCTGGCTGGCGCGGTCGTGGCGCCCGTGAACCCGACGCTTCCTCCCGCCGCCCTGCGCACGCAGCTGGACGAGGCGGGAGCACGGGCCGCGGTGACGCACCCCGCCACGGCCTCCGCGCTCCGCGAGGCAGGAGCCGACGGACTCCAACTCGTCGTCCTCGTACCGCCGTCGGACGCCGCGCCCGGCGATCCCGCTCCCGTCGGCGGCACCGTTCCACTCACCACACTCCTGGCGTCCGCCCCCGAGCCAGGCCCACGGATTTCACCCGACGCCGTCGCCCATCTCTCGTTCACCGGCGGAACGACGGGCAGGTCCAAGGCAGTTGAGGTGCGACACCGTCATGTCGTCGCGAACTGCCTGCAGTTCACCTGCTGGCGTGCCGCCGCACTGCCCGCGGTGGACTCCGACGGGGGCGTCTTCCTCGATCCGGTGCCCGGGGCGGCCAACGAGTACACCACCGCGCCGGGCGAGGGAGCGTCCATAGCCGTGGCGCCGTTCTTCCACGCCATGGGCCTGGTCGGGCTGTCCATCGGCGTACTCGCCGGGTCGATGGTCGTGCTGCACGGGCGGTTCGACCCCGAGCGTTTCCTCGACCAGGCCGAGAAGTTCGCGGCCACGCAGATCGCCGGGTCCCCCGCGCTGTTCCACGCCCTGCTCGCCGCCCCCTCCGCGCAAGGCCGTTCCCTGCGCACGGTCCGCGCGGTCAACTCGGGCGCCGCGCCCATCGACACGACGACGCTCCGGGCGCTGCGCACGCTGTTCCCGCGAGCATGTGTCGTCGAGGGGTACGGGCTGACGGAGGCCACGATGGCGCTCACGTCAGGGATCGTCGACCCCGACGACCTCGTCCCGGTCGGCTCCGTCGGCCTGCCGGTCTTCGACACCGAGGTCGAGATCCGTGACCTCACGGACGCCTCCCTGTGCGTGCCGGACGGCGAGACGGGCGAGCTGTGGGCGCGCGGCCCGCAGATCGCTGCGGGCTATCACGGGCACCCGGAACTGACGGCGGAGCAGTTCACCGACGGCTGGCTGCGCACCGGTGACCTGGCCCGATGCGACGAACGCGGTCATCTCTACATCGTTGGCCGCGCCAAGGACATGCTCATCTACAAGGGTTACAACATCTATCCGGGTCAGTTGGAGGAGATCATCAGCGGTCATCCGGCCGTCGCGCAGGTGTCCGTGATCGGCGTCCCGTCGGCGGACGCGGGCGAGATCCCGGTGGCGTACGTCGTGGCCCGGCCCGACGCCTCGCCGGCGGCCGGTCCCGCGCTCGGGGAGGAGCTGATGACGCATGTGTCCGCCCGCGTCGCGCCGTACCAGCGCGTGCGGGAGGTCCGGTTCCTGGAGGCGCTGCCGACCTCGGCGGCCGGGAAGGTGCTCAAGGGGGAGCTCCGACGGGCGTACAGGCCGTAGCCCCGGGGGCATAGCGGCCGTCAGCTTAACGGGTGTTTAGTTCGCCCCGGACGACCCACTCGCGTGGGCGACCCCGCACCGGCCGTCGGCGCAGCTCTTCCGTCCCTGGTCCGCATGGCCTGCGGCGTCCCGGGCAGGCGACCACCGTACGTGCAGACCCCCTCACCCGATCGGGCTAACCCGAGATGTCGTGGAGCCGATCCGCACGCACGTTTGGAACGTAGAGCCCGTGGGGTCGGTACCCGTCGGCAACCGCGCCGACGACCGGACGGGCGCCGGGGAGGTGCGTCAATGCCCGAGATATCCGTGGACGTCCACATCGGCCGATCCGTCACAGAGGTGTACGACTTCCTGTCCGACGCACGCAATCTTGAACTCTGGTTCTCCGGGGTCGACACCGTCGCCGAGAGCCAAGGGCCCGTCGGACCCGGTGTGGCCCATGCGTACCGCTTTCCCGGACGCCATCGTGACCATCTGATCCAGTGCGTGGCGTACGTGCCCGGGGAGCACCTCGTCTTCCGCGGCGACCGCATGTGGAACCCGCTCGGCGCCCAGACGCCGGTCTACTCGTTCACGCTCTCCCCGCGCCGCCGCGGCACGCTCCTGCGCCTGACCGTCCAGTGCCGTCTCGTGGGTGCCCTGGCGCTGCTCGCGCCGGTGGTCTCGATGGCCTGGCGGCGCGATCTGCCGAGGGACGTCCGCCGGCTCGGCGAGCGCCTCGGCGCCCCGCACTGCCACGTCATAGACGCCCCGCGCCGAATACGCCTGCCCGTGCCGCCGCTCACCGCGGCCCCGCCGACCCCAAAGCCCGGCCCCGCATGGCCGGCCGTTCCGCCCGCTCCCGCCCTCGCACCGGCCGTCCCTCCCAGCCCGCAGGTCCGCCCCGAGCCACGGCCCGCCGCGGTCCCGGCCGCCCAGGAGCGCGCGACGCGCCCCGCGGCCTGATCTCCGCCGTACGCTCACGGCGCCGCGAACCCGCCCCGCGCGCATGGGAAAACCCCGTGCGCCCGGGGCGATGCGGGCAGTAGCGTCGGCGTCCATGACTTCTCCTGGCACACGACGCGTACGACCGCCGTACGACGCGGACGAGCGCACGCAGTTGGTCGGCTGGCTGGACATGCAGCGCGCCGTCGTCGAGTGGAAGTGCGAGGGCGTCTCCGAGGAGGACGCCCATCGCTCCGTCCTCCCCGACTCCCCCGCGATGACGCTCGCGGGGGTCGTGTCGCATCTGCGGTGGGTCGAGCACTGCTGGTTCGAGGTCGTTTTCCTCGGCGGCCCGGCCACCGGCCCCCAGTTCGACGACGGCCCCGAGGACGCCGACATGCTCGTCGACGGCGTTCCCCTCAAGCAGCTCCTCGACGAGTACGGGAGCCAGTACGCGCGGTCGAACGAGATCACCGCCGCGCACCCCCTCGACCGGGCGGGCCGGCACCCCGACTTCCGCGACGGCTCCGCGAACCTCCGCTGGATCCTGCTGCACATGATCGAGGAGACGGCCCGGCACGTCGGTCACCTGGACACGATCCGCGAACTCCTGGACGGCGAGAAGGGTTATTACTAAGGGCTGTTGCTGACGGGGACCGGTGGCGGGCCTCATGGGGCACCAGCCGCTATGGGCCGCCGCCACCCGACCTGCCAGACTGTCGCCATGCCCAGTCCGGCCCGGACGTCCGCCACAGGCGAGGGTCTTCGCGCGAGGCGCCGCCGCGAGACCGAGCACACGATCCACGCCTCGGCGGTGCGGCTCGTGGAGACCCACGGTCCGGCCGGGGTCACGGTCGACATGATCAGTGCCGCCGCCGGGATCTCCCAGCGCACGTTCTTCAACTACTTCCCGAGCAAGGAATCGGCGCTCACCAGCAGCCCGCGCCCGCTGCCGGACACGCTCCGCCGGCGGCTCACGCACGGTGACCCGGAGCCCCGGGCCACGCTCGCCGAACTAGTCGACGTACTGGCCGAACACATCACGGACAGCGTCGTGCCCGACCGCGAACTGGTCCGGGCCACCTTCCGGATTGCCGAACGGCACCCCGAGCTGCGGGCCGCGCTCCACGCCGGGTTCGACGCCTTCGAGGAACAGGTGCGGGAGGCGGTGGCCGAGCGGATCGCCGCGCCGCCCGGCGATCCTCAGCCCCGGCTGCTCACCGGCATCGCCCTCTCCGTGGCCCGCACCGCCCTGGAGCAGTGGTCACTCGGCACCGACGAAGACCACGCCTCCCCCGAACCGGACCTGCGCCGGTGCGTGGAGCTGCTGCACACGCTCATGCCCCGCGCCTGAGGGACCCTCGCCCGGACCGTCGAGAACGTCTCGCCCCGTCGCCCGTACGGCCCCCTCCCGGTCGCGCGCCGCCCGTGATCATGTGTTCGCTTGGTCAAGACGATCATGTGTCGGCCTGATCGAAGCGTCGGACGGAGTGGGAAGTTCCTCATGGAGACACCGCGTGCGCCCTACAGCCAGAACCCCGGCTACGGGCAGGATTCCCAGCAGCTCTACGGTCCCGACCCGACGCACCCCGAGTACACCGGCTACCCGCCCTACGGGTCGCCCCTCGACGGCCCGGCGGCACAGCGCCCGCAGTCCCGCGTCGACGCCCGCCGGATCTGGTCCGGCGGCGTGATGACCGCGATCGTCGCCGCGCTGACCGCCGTGGCCGGGGTGCTCCTCGTCCGTGGGGTGCTCGGTATCTCCGTGTTCGCGCCGGAGGGCGAGGGCGCGATGGGTGACGCGTCGACCGGCCTGCTGGCCGGTGGCTCCGCCGCCGCGGCCCTCGCCGCGACGCTGCTCCTGTACCTCCTGTGCCTCGGCACCCCGCAGCCCGGCCGGTTCTTCGCCTGGATCGTCAGCCTGGCCACGTTCGTCGTGGTCCTGCAGCCCTTCACGACCTCGGCCGACGTCGTGACGAAGATCGGCACCGCCGCCGTCTTCGCGGCCGTCGGGCTCAGCATCGGGATGCTGCTCACCCCGGTGGCCCGTGGCGCGGTACGCGGCCGCTGACCTGGGGTTACGCGCCCCGCTGCCGGGCGCCGGAAGTGCCGTCGCTACGGTTGCGGCATGGAACTCATAGGTGAGATGACCGCCGGCCGCCCCCTTCTCGTCCTGGCCGTGAAGGAAGAGGCGCAGTTCCTCGACACGGACCTCCCCGTGCTGCTCACCGGCATGGGCAAGGTCAACGCGGCGACCGCGCTCGCCACTGTCCTGGCCCGGGGCCCGCGCCCCTCGGGCATCGTGAACCTGGGGACGGCCGGGGCGCTGCGCCCCGGCTGGACCGGCACCCACGTCATCGGTTCGGTGCTCCAGCACGACCTCGACGACGCGGTGCTCGCGTCGCTGACCGGCGAGACCTACGGTCCGCCCATCGAGCTGCCCGACCACGACGGCCCCGCCCTCGCGACCGGCGACTCCTTCGTCTCCGACGAGGCGGCCCGCGCGCGCCTCGCCGAGCTCGCGCCGCTCGTCGACATGGAGGGCTACGCGCTCGCCTCCGCCGCCCAGCAGGCCCGCGTACCGCTGCGCATCGTCAAGCACGTCAGCGACGAAGCGGGCGACGGCGCGGCCCGGACGTGGCGCGAGTCGGTCGCCGACTGCGCCCGCGTGCTGGCCGACTGGGCCGCGCGGAACATCCCTGAGCACGGCTCACCGGCGCGGAACATCCCGGCGTAAGCCTGACCGGCGCCGGACGGAACGTCCCGGCGTACGGCTGACCGGGGCGGCGCGGAACGTCCGGCGTACGGCTGACCGGCGTCGGGGCCCTCCCCCGGCCTGGCGCAGGGCCCTCCCCCGCCTCGAAACGCGCAGTGGCCGCGGTGAGATGATCGCGGCCCCTGCCCCCGCGCCCGACGGACGACTCTCCCGCAGACACCGCCGTGCGCCCACCGACCGAGACGAGCACGCTTTGGGAACGCGGCCGACGGCCCCGGCCACCCGCACCGACGCCACCCGCGCTGACGCCACCACCGCCGACATCCGCCCACCCCGGACGTTCTGGCCCCCGCTGTCCGCCGCCCTGCGTCGCACACCCGTGTCGATGTGGCGCGACGACGTGTCCGACTGGGCGGCTGCACTGACGTACTACGCGATCCTCGCCCTGCTGCCCGCGCTCCTCGTGATGGTCTCGCTCATCGGCCTGGTCAGCCCGGCCACGACGGACGCGGTGATCGCACACGTGACGGCGTGGGCGCCCGCCGAGTCGGGTCCCGCCCTGCACGAACTCCTGCGCCACATGGCGCACGAACGGTCCGCGGCGCTCACCGTCACGATCGGCGGGGCCGTCAGCGCCCTGTGGTCGGCGTCCAGTTACTCGGCCGTGTTCCGCAGAGCCCTGCACGCGATGCACGGCGTGCGCGACACCCGGCCGGTGTGGCGCAAGGCCCACCGCATCGTGCTGACCGCGTGCACACTGCTCACGCTCCTCATGACCAGCGCCCTCGTCCTCGTGCTGAGCGGCTCCCTCGCGCAGTCGCTCGGACGCCGGCTCGGTCTCGGGGACGCGGGCGCCGCCGCCTGGAACCTCCTGAAGTGGCCCGCGCTGCTGTGTCTGGTGGCGCTGCTCGTGCTGGTCCTCTTCCGCTCGGGACCGCCCGCCGCCCGAGGGTGGCGGCACGGCGTACCGGGCGGTGTCCTCGCCTCGTTCATCTGGCTCGTCGCCTCGGCCGGCTTCACGCTGTACGCGTCCCAACTCGGCACCTACAGCAGGCTGTACGGCTCCCTGGCGGGCGTCGTCGTGTTCCTCGTGTGGCTGTGGGTGTCGAATCTGGCGCTGCTGGCCGGTGCCCAGTTCGCCGTCGAACTGGACCGGGCCGCGCCCCTCCCCGCACGGGTCAGCGCCTGCGACGCAGCGCCTGTGGGGTGAGGTCGGCGAGCGCCGGGTAACCGTCGACGGCCATGATCAGGTCGGTCTCGGCCAGCAGGGACCGGAGTACGTGGACGATGCCGTCGACGCCGCCGAGGGCGAGGCCGTAGGCGTACGGGCGGCCGATGCCGACGGCCGTGGCGCCGAGGGCCAGCGCCTTCACGGCGTCGGCCCCGGACCGTACGCCCGAGTCGAAGAGGACGGGCAGACCGTCGGCGGCCTCGACCACGTCCGGCAGGGCGTCGAGCGCGGCGAGTCCGCCGTTGGCCTGCCGGCCGCCGTGGTTGGAGCAGTAGATCCCGTCGACGCCGCCGTCCTTGGCACGGCGTACGTCCTCCGGGTGGCACAGGCCCTTCACGATGAGCGGCAGGCTGGTGAGTGACCGCAGCCAGGGGAGGTCGTCCCACGTCAGCGGGTTGCCGAAGACGCTCGCGAACTGCATGACGACGGCCTGTGTGTCGTCGGCGCGGCCCTCGGGGAGCCGGGAGCGGAAGACCGGGTCGGAGGTGTAGTTGCTGAGGCAGTGGCCGCGCAGCTGGGGGAAGTTGCCGGTGGACAGGTCGCGGGGGCGCCAGCCGGTGACCCAGGTGTCGAGGGTGACGACGATGCCCTTGAAGCCGGCGGCCTCGGCCCGGCGGACGAGGCTCTCGGCGAGGTCGCGGTCGGTCGGCGTGTAGAGCTGGAAGAAACCGGGCGTCTCCCCGAACTCCTTGGCGACGTCCTCCATCGGGTCGGCGGACAGCGTCGAGGCCACCATCGGAACTCCCGTACGGGCGGCGGCCCGTGCGGTCGCGAGGTCCCCGTGCCCGTCCTGCCCGCAGAGCCCGATCACGCCGATGGGACACATGAACAGGGGGCTCGCGAGCTTGAGCCCGAAGAGGTCGACGGCCAGGTCCCGCTGCGCCGCCCCGACGAACATGCGCGGCACGAGCCCCCACTGCTCGAACGCGGAGACGTTGGCCCGCTGCGTGAACTCGTCGCCCGCACCGCCCGCGACGTACGACCACACGGACGGCGAGAGCGCGGCACTCGCCCGCTGCTCCAACTCCGCGAAGGACATGGGCAGTTCGGGAACGACGCCCCCGAGCGCGTTGAAGTAGATCTCGTGCTGGTAGTCACCGAACTGCTGCGCCATCCCGCCCACCCTCCTGGTCGACCGTCACCGCGTCCGGGCGGCGGTGATCAGACACTAGTGCGCGAGCGGCGGGCCCGCGTCACCGGTCGGGGTCGGACAGCAGGTCCACCAGGAAGAGCGTGAGGGAGCGTTCGAGCGTGGCGGCGGGTCCGGTCTCGTCGATACAGCCGGGGAGCTGCCCGACGCCCTCCGCCAGCAGGTCGTGGGCCTGCAAGGAGAGCAGTTCGAGGAGTATCGCCTCGCGCGACTCGAAGTAGCGCAGCACGTTCGACTTCGCGAGGCCGACCCGGCGGCTGAGCTCGTTGAGGCTGAGTGCCGAGACCGGCATCTCGCTCAGCATCGTCGCCGCGGTCGCGAGGATGCTCTGCCGCCGGGCTTCGCGCCCCGTGACGAGGCCGCACACTCAGACCGCCTAGGCGACATCTGCCCGAACGCCCGGACCGGTGAGGTCGTTTCGTCTCACCGGTCCGGGGGCTCGGGGGCCGAGGGGTTCAGACGTCGACGGACACGTACTCCTTGCCCTTGTCGTTCTCGATCACGACCTTCGCCACGTCGTCCATGGGGACGGCCGCCGAGCCGTCGAGATTGGCGCCCTTCTTCTCGTCGGCGACGAGCCAACTGCCCGCGATCTCGCGGCTGCCGTCCTTCGCGACGACCACCACGCGGCAGCGCTCGCCCGCCGGGATGCCCATCACCGAGGCGTTGAGGCGGATCCAGTCGGCGGCCGGGGTCACCCGGAGCCTCATCTCGGTGCCGGTCGAGGCACTGCGGCCCTCCAGGACCTTCACGCCCGCCGGCTGCGACGCCGGTGGCACGGGCGCCGTGGCCGAGGGGGCCGGGGGGCCCGCCACCGGGGCGCGTTCGCCGGTGTTCTGGCCGATCAGGACGCCGCCGCCGAGGAGTGCTGCCGCCGCGACGGCCGCGACGGCGGCGAGGACCGCTCTGCGCCGCAGCGTCTGCCCGGCGCGTTCGCTGCGGACCTGCCTCAGCGTGCGCTGAAGCAGCAGGTCACCGCCTTCCGGGGGTCCGTCGAGGAACGCCTCCGGGGGCACTTCGCCGAGCGCGGACTCCATCTCCCGCAGCCCGTCCAGTTCGTCGCGGCACTTCTGGCACGACACCACATGTACGTCGACGGTTCGCACCTCCTGCTCATCGAGCGCGCCGAGGGCATAGGCGCCGAGCAGTTCGCTGTCGTGTTCCTTGGTGCTCATACCGCCACCCCCTTCAACGCCACGAGTTTCACTGAATTCGGTCTGTCCGCATACATGTCCCGCAGGGCCTTCAACGCATAGTGTGACCGGGACTTGACCGTCCCGGGTGGTATCCCGAGCTTCTTCGCCGCCTCGGCGACGCTTCTGCCCTGGAAGTAGATCTCCACGAGCACGTCCCGGTGGTCCGGGGAGAGCTGGTCGAGCGCCTCCATGACGACCATCGAGTCGACCACCGCGTCCGCGTGGTCCCGCTCGACGGGCTGGGTGGTCACCGACTCTGCGACCTCCGTGGGCCGCGCCGCCTTGGCCCGGTACCGGTCCGTGATGATGTTGCGGGCCACGGTGAGCAGCCAACCGCGTACCGAGCCCTTGCCGTTGACCAGGGCGTCCGGATGTTTCCAGGCGCGGATCAGGGTTTCCTGGACGACGTCCTCGGCGGCGCTGCGGTCGCCGGTCAGGCGCTGTGCGTACGCGAGCAGGGCTCTGCCGTGTTCCTCGTACAGGGACCGGATCAGTGCCTCGTCACCGGTGTCCTGTCTCTGCCGACTGCGTGACCACAATGCCGCCATTCATTTTCTCCGTCCTCTCCTGGGCCGACGCGCTGGACACGGATGGCGGGCCGGACCGGTTCAATGCCTGGGCCGATCTGTGCCGAATCACCATTACGGTCAGCGGGACTTGCACTGCCGGCCCTCGTTGACGCAGCGCACCAGCTCCGCCATGCGGTCCTTGGTCATCACGTTCACGAACATCGCGTGATCGGTGATGGGATCGCGCAGTTGCTCCGGGAACGAGTCGACGGCGAACGCCGTACCCTCCGGGAGCTCGTAGGTGAGGGTGAGGCGCAGTTGCGGCACGGGGAACGTGGCCCGTGGGCAGGTGCCGTCGGCGGCGGGGAACTGTACGTGGCCGCGGTGGTCGGGGCTGTCGGTGGCGAGGCCGTTCCAGCAGCTCGGGAAGTCCAGGGTGCGGGTCGGTCCACTGCCCTGCGGGCAGCGCACGTAGTTCCGGGAGAAGCGGTCCGGGTAGCCGGAACAGCCCCACTGGGCACGGACGTTGGTGCTCTGCGTGGTGGCCCCGACCGCGTCGCCCGTGACCAGCCGCAGGAAGCGGGGCATGGCGACGACCGAGCTGGCCGGGTTGCCGCGGTACTCCACCCGCACCGAGGACGCGGTGACGGCCTCGCCGGTGTTGCCGTGGGCGCCGAGCCCGGCCTTGTGGGCCTCGCCGGTGCGGTCGAGGCGGCGCAGCACCGGCCAGTAGTACGTGGACCGGTCGCCGCCCGCGCAGGTGGTCCCGGCGGCGGCCAGACTCCGGTCGGTGGACAGGGCGTTGGTGGAGAGATTGCCGACGTAGTCGTGGGTGTGGTGGGCGCCGTTCACGATGCCCGGGGAGATCACCACGTTGTCCATGTTGTAGTGGCCCTCTTCGTTGCGGCCACATTCGACGGTGTACGAGCCGGTGGACGCGTCAGGTCCGGCAACGGGCTTCTGGGCCTGCGCGACGGTCCCGATGTCCACGTACTTGCTGTCGGCGGGCGCGTTGGACACCGTGACGGCCCCGTCGGCGACGAACGTCATGACACCGAGGAACGCGACCAGCCCGAGGAATACGGGCCAAATGCCCCAGAACAGCCGGGACTTGAAGGAGGGCAGCTTGATCCACACGGAAGCAGAGTGGCACCGGGGGCCCGGTCAGGCAAGATTGCCCGCAAGCCACCCACTGAACCTCCATCAACTCCCGCCCGCTGAACGTCACATGAACAACTGCCCCCGTACGGCGCCGTCGGGGAACCCACGGGTGTACACGTTCGAGTAGAAGCTGGTCGGGCTCCCCTTGAGGCGTGCGATCAGCTCGGCGTCGGGGGTGCTGACGCTGCCCGAGATCGCGAAGACGTTCTTCGGCACGGGAGAGACGAACAGCGTGAGCCGTACGTCGCCGCTCTCGCCGAGCACCCCCTCGTGGATCTGTCCGGCCAGCGGCGCCCCGATGTTCACCCAGGCCATGGAGTAGTCGACACGGTCCGGCCTCGGGTGCAGGAAGGTGGTGCTGTGGCCGTCGGGGTCGCCCGCCGTGCCGGGGCCGCCCGTCGGGACCTCCTGTCCGCCGTCCGCGAGCGCGCGCAACCTGCCGCCCCTGATGATGCTGAGCGGGTTCACCGGCTTGTCCAGGAGCCGGAGTTGTCCGCGTACCGCGCCACCGGGGAACTTCTTGGAGTGCAGGTCGATGTAGAAGCCTCCGGGGTCGGTGCGCAGTCGTCGGGCGAGCGAGGCGGAGGACATCGAGGTCTGGCCGGCGGCGGAGTTCACCGAGGCGGGCATGGTCGTGCCGAACAGCTCGGCCTTCACCCCGCCGTCGCTGCCGGCCCGGCCCTCGTGGAGGTGGCCGCGTGTCGGCCTGCCGATGCCGTTCCAGGTGAGGGCGAAGGTGACCCGGTCGCCCTTGACCTTGATGAGCGCGACGGCCTTGCCGTCCTTGTCGCCCGCCGCGGGCCCCTTCTTCTTCCGCGCTCCCTGGTCGCCGGTGAGCGTGGCGATCAGGGAGACGGCCGGTGCCCGCGCCGCTTCGGCGGCGGCCGTCGAGACCCGGGCGCCGGGGCCGTCCTCGGCCGACGCCGGGGCCGTACCGGCGAAGCCGGTGAGACCGGCGACGAGCACGGCGACGCCCGCCGCGACAGTGAGCCTGCGCATGTCTTTCGTCCTTCCGGGAGTTGGGCTTCGAGGGCCCTTCGCGTCGACCAACGGACGGACTGCCCGAACGGTTCAACGCCGTTCGGGATCACGGGCGTTGGCGGATGGGGCTGAACCCGTGGGGCGGGCGGCACGTGTGGGCCACGGGGAAATCGCCCCGCCGCTTTTCACGACGTACGAGAGAGGTCGTCACCATGCACGCACGCAAGGCGCTGTTCGCCATCCCGCTGGCCCTGGGACTTGTCGCCTGCGGTACCGGGAGCGACGACGGCACCGGCAGCGGCACCGCACGCCACAAGGCGCCGCGCAAGGCCGCGTCCGGAACCCAGGTCACCGTGGCGGATGTCGGGCTCGGCTCCATCCTGGTCGACGGCCAGGGCCGCACCCTGTACGCCTTCACCAAGGACAAGGAGGCCACCAGCAACTGCGACGCGGAGTGCATCGCCGTATGGCCCGCGCTGACCAGCCCCTCCCCCGCCGCCGCGGGCAAGGGCGTCGAGAAGTCGCTGCTGCGCGAGGCGAAGCAGTCGGGGGGTGCCGTGCAGGTCACGTACGGGGACTGGCCGCTGTACTACTACGTCGGTGACATGGCGCCCGGTGACGTCAACGGGCAGGGCCTGGACGGCGAGTGGTTCGCCGTGTCGCCCGACGGAAAGCTCGTCCGCAGGTCCGCGTGAGCCTGGGGGCTGTCCTGTACGCCCTTGATCCGGCGGGCCGTTGAACCGTTCCGCGTCCACGGTCGTGTGGAGCGGGGCGGGACGTGCCCGCCGGACGACGCGTACGAGGGAGGAGCCTTGGCCGAGATCGAGATGCCGGGCGATGAGGTGCAACGTCTCGGTGAACTGCTGGGCCGGGTGGTGGAGCTCATCGACACCCGGCCGTCGGGCTACAACCCCGCGGACGTCGGCCCGCCACTCGTGCGCGCCGGCACCGACTTCGACGACGCGTGGAAGGACGGGCGCGTGCAGGTCAAGCGGAACACCAAGGACCTCAAGGACGGCTGCGACGCCATCGTGAAGGCCTTCGCCGAATTCGACACCAAGATGGGCTCCTCGCTGAAGGAGAGCGGCAGCCCGAGCGGTGGCGGCGACGCGACACCCGCCGGGGGCGGCCCCCGGCCGCACTCCTAGGAGCTCCCCCCAATCCGCCTGGCCCGACACGGGCCCGGCCCGGAACGAACTGAGGAGAACGGTCCCATGACCACTGGTTCGCACACCTTCGGGATCGCCATCCCGGAGGACTGGACGGAGTACGACCTGCACGGCGACACGCTCGCCGAGCGCCGCGCCGAGATGCTGCGGCACGCTCCGCAGAAGGAGACCCGGGACGCCATCAACCACACGTTCCGCAGCGCGCGGCGCATCATGGAGGGCGCCCGGATGCGCGGCGCCGTCTATGCGGCGGGCACCACGGCCATGTACGAGGACGGCCTGCTGATGGCCGGGCTGATGATTTTCAGCGTGAAGCCGCCGCCCGGTGAGGACTTCTCCGCGAAGGGTCTCGCCGGGCAGTTCTCGGCCGCCGGGGGCCGCCGCCGCGAGGGCACCGACCGGACCCTCACGACGGTGACGCTGCCGGGTGTCGGTCCGGTCGGCCGGATGTCCGGCATCGAGGAGACGGAGATCTCCGACGGCGTCTCGTACAAGACGGTGGTGACGCACACGTTCGTGCCGGTGCCCGGTGGTGAGCGGGTCCTGATCATCACCTGCTTCAGCCCGAACATCCCGCTCGCCGAGCCCCTGTGCGACCTCTTCGACGCCATCACCTCGACGTTCGCCTTCGGCGAGGAGGCTCCGGTGGCCGCCGGCGCGGCGGCCACCTGACCGGCGCCGGCCTCGCGAAGGGCCCGGCCGTTCCTGGAAGGAACGGCCGGGCCCTCTTCATGTGCCCCGTGCCGTCGGTGTCAGTCCGCCGTCGTCGCGGGGACGCGGACCGTGGTGAAGCGGCCGTCGCCGAGCTGCAGATGGGCGCGGCCGGGTTCGCTGTCCTGGCCCATCAGGCCGCGTGGCAGACGCGCGCCGACGAGTTCGCCGTCGCCCATCAGGCGGGGCGCGAGCAGGGCGCCGCAGCGGTTACGGCGTACGGCGGCCTGCCAGCCGCCGATGCCGCCGAGCAGCGCCTCGTTGTTGCCGGCCACGATCAGGCCCCAGCCGTCCCCGGCGCTGCCGCGGGCGAGCGCGACGAAGTCGGTGTCGAGCTCGGAGTTGATCATCATCTCGGCGTCGTCGACGAGGATGGCTCCGGCCGGGCTGTCGACCTTGCCGAGTGCGGCACGGAAGTCGGCGACCGCGACATCGGCGTCGGTGAAGACCTCTACGACGCCGGGCTGTCCGGCGAGGCCGCGCAGCGGCGAATTGCGCGGTGCGATCACCACGATCTTCGTGCCGGACGCGGTCAGGGACTTCGCCATGGTGAGCAGCACCGTGCTCCGCCCGGACCGCGGCGGACCGGCGACCACGAAGGACGGCACCTGTGACAAGTCGGTGCCTACGGCGGCGAGTTCGTCGCCGCCGACGCCGATCATCGCCCACAGCGGGGAGGTGCTTTGCGGCCTGCGGGCGAGGGCATCGGCGAAGTCCAGCTCGTCGGGCAGGACGTCCACACGGAACGGCCTGCGCCCGGCGGGTACGTCGGCGTCGCGTTCCGTGACCCGTTCGGCGAGTGCGCCGAGTGCCCGGGCCTGGCCCGCGCCGGTGGCGTCAGTGCCGTCGGCGCCGGGGATCAGCGCGACCTGGGCGCTGTCGGTGTCCTTGGCGAGTACACCGCGGCCGGCCGGGAGCTCCTCGGGGACGTTGCGGACGTTGAGGCCCACCATGGAGTAGTCGGAGCGGTCGTTGAGGCGCAGGACCAGCTTGTCCTCCGTGGAGGCGGAGAACCGGCTCTGGCCGAGGATGCGGTCGCCGGACAGCACCAGGTGCACACCGACGCTCGCGCCCTCGCGCATCAGGAGGGTCATGGCGTCCATCAGGCTGCCCTGGTCGTAGTTGGCGAAGTCCCGCTCGAACGCCTCGAACCGGTCGACGAGCAGCAGGATGTGCGGGGGCCGCTCCTCCTCGGGCAGGACGCGGCGCAGCTCGGTGAGGTCGGCTACGCCCCGCCGGCCGAGGAGTTCGCGGCGCCGCCCGACCTCGGCGACCAGGCGGTTCAGCAGGCGAGCCACCCGCTCGACCTGGCTCCGGTCCACCACGGCACCGCAGTGCGGCAGCGCGCTGAGGGCCTGGAGGGCTCCGTTGCCGCAGTCGAGTCCGTACAGGTGGACGTCGGCGCAGCCGTGCGCTCCGGTGAGGGCGGCGGCGAGGGTGCGCAGCGTCTGGGACCGGCCGCTGCGCGGTGAGCCGACGATGTACAGATGACCCATCTCGTCCGGCCCGAAGGCGAGTTGACGCTGTGTCTGCTCGGTGGGCACGTCGACGAGGCCGTACGCCACCGGAGCGAGCCCGCCGTCCTCGGAGGCCTCGGGAGGCGTGGGCAGGTCGGTGAGGGTGAGGGTGTCGGGCAGCGGGGGCAGCCAGGGGCGGCGGGCAGGCGGTACGGAGAGCTGGGTGGCGGCGTCGCGTACCGCGTCGACGAGCACCGACAGGTCGGTGACCGGCTGGAAGGTGTCCTCCTGGGTGTCCGGCCTCGGCATCGGTGCGCCGAGTGCCTCCCAGTGGAGTTCGGTGAGCACCGGCGCGGGGCGGTCCTCGTCCGTGGCCGAGGCGTCGAGGCGGCGGCCGCCGATCCGGCCGGTCTGGAACGGGAGCAGCGCCGCGTGGCCGAGCCTGGCGTGGGCGCGGCCTGGGGTGCGGGGCGAGAGCTGCCCGGAGTCGGGTGCGTCGATGATGTCGCGGCTCTCGCCGGTGTCGGTGGTGCGCAGCGCGATCCGCAGGTTGGTGTTGGCGCGGATGTCGGCGGTGACGGCGCCGGAGGGCCGCTGGGTGGCGAGGATCAGGTGGATGCCGAGGGAGCGGCCCCGCTGGGCGATGTTGACGAGTCCGGAGACGAAGTCGGGGAGTTCGCGCACCATCGAGGCGAACTCGTCGATGACGAGGACGAGCCGGGCCATGGGGACGAGTTCGGGGCGGCGGGTGCGCTTGTCGGTGTAGTCGTCGATGTCCTTGGCCCCGGCCTCGGCGAGGATGTGCTCGCGTCGCTTGAGTTCGGCGCCGAGGGAGACCAGGGCCCGCCCCACGAGGTGGGTGTCCAGGTCGGTGACCATGCCGACGGTGTGCGGCAGGTCCTCGCACTCGGCGAAGGCGCTGCCGCCCTTGTAGTCGACGAGGACGAAGTTCAGCTCGTCGGGCCGGTTGGCGACGGCGAGGCTCGCCACGAGGGACTGGAGCAGTTCGGACTTGCCGGAGCCGGTGGTGCCGGCGATCAGGCCGTGCGGCCCGTCGGCGGCCAGGTCGACGGCGAACGGGCCGTCCACGCCCTCGCCGATCACGGCACGGGTGCTGCGGGCGGCGATCACCCAGCGCGCGGCGACGGCGTCGGGGGTTGGCGGTTCGAGGCCGAGTACGTCGAGGAGGCGGGCGGACGCGGGCAGCAGGTTCTCGTCGGCGTCGTCACCCACGTCGCGGATCGGGGCGAGCGCGCGGGCCACGCCCACGCACCAGGAGCGGGTCGGCGCGTCCATGCGGACCTCTTCGACGGGGTCGGCGTTGTCCTGCTCGGCGCGCAGCCACTTCGGCCCGGCCACGGCCACGGAGCGGCACTCCTCGGGCAGGAGCCGGGCCTCGTCGTCGACGCACAGCGCGTACACGCCGACGGCCGGTCCGTCGCGGAGGATCTGGATGACGCCGGGCAGGGAGCGCAGTCTGCGGGCGCCGTCGAGGACGACCAGGACGTCGGGTTCGCCGACGGCGCCGCCGCGCGGTGCCCGGTCGCCGGCCTTCTGCCGGGCGGCGATGACGGCGGTGAGTTCCGCGATGCGGCGGCCCACGGACTCGGCGCTCGCGCCTACGAGGGAGATGGTGTCCTCGCCGAGCGGCGCGCAGTGCGGCAGCCAGTGCACCCAGGACCAGCGGTCCGCGCCGCCGGTGCCGGAGAGTACACAGATCCGCAGGTCGGAGGGGCTGTGCAGGACGGCGGCCTGGGCGATCAGCCAGCGCACCAGCGGCTCGGCACTCTCGCCTCCGGCGACTCCCATGACGCCCGAGGAGCGCAGCGGCACGGTCACGGGCACGGAGTGCGTGGTGCGGTCGACCCTGCGGCGGTGTTCCGGCTCGGCCGGGTCCTGGAGCTCCACGTAGGCGGGCAGGTCGGCGACGCCGAGCCGCATCAGCAGGAAGTCGTCGTCGCGCCAGCGGCGCTCCCACAGGCGCTGGCGCGGGCCGGTGGCGATCAGGAGGGCCGATGCCGGGTCCGGGGCGGCGAGGCGCCGGGCGTGCTGTTCGGCGAGCACCGCCTCGTCCACGTCCTGTTCCAGAGCGGCCTTCTTCTTCTCGTACTCCTTGAGCTGGTCCTCGTAACTCTCCTTGCCCCGGCGCTTGTTGGAGAACTGGGAGACGAGGGCGACGACCGGGGAGAGGACGCCGAAGATCAGGAATCTGGGGTTGTTGAAGAGGATGAACGAGACGCTCGCCATCATCAACGGCGCGAAGATCATCATGAGTTGGAGCTTGTTGCGGGTGGGTTTGCCGGGTGGTACGGGGAGCTGGAAGCGGTTGTCGACCGGCGGGGGCAGCAGCCGGGGCGGCCGGTTGTAGTCGAGGCCCACGCCGTCGTCGGAGGGGTGGAGTGCGGCGTCGGGCACGGAGGGCGCGGCCAGTTCGAGCAGGGCCGGGCCGACGGTGAGGACGCCGCCGAGCGGCCAGTCCGTCCAGTCCCGCGTCTCGGTGCCGTCCCGTGTGACGCCGTCCTGGTCGACGGAGCGTACGGTCGCGGTGCCGTCGGCGCGCACCTTCAGGCGCGCCGCGGTCTTGGCGAGGCCTTCGGCGCGGAGCTGGATGCGGCAGGACGCGGCGGAGCCGATCTCGTAGTCGCCGGGCGACAGCCGGAACACCGCTCCGGCGTCGGCGCCGCCGATGCCGCGCAGCTCCACGACGCCGTCCGGCTCCGGGCCCGCCTCGGGTGCGGGAGCGTCCAGGGACAGCAGGCTGCCGGAGCGCAGGGCGGCGGTGGCCATCGGCTGGTCGGCGGGGAGCGGGGTGGCCCCGTGGTACAGGACGGGCGGTGTGTCCGGGGTGCCGCCGCGCAGCCGCCGGTGCAGTTGTGCGGCGAGTTCGCCCGCGGGGGCCTCGGGGTCGGCCTCGATCATGATGTCCGCGGTCTGACCCTGCTCCGGGTCGACGGCGGTGACGGTCAGACGCATCGTCAGTGCTCCTTGGGCACGGGGGTCACCGGGTTGTGCGGGACATCGGCCGGGCCGGGAAGGGGAGGGGCCGGCCCGGCCGATGTCCGGTTGGGGGGGTCACTTGCGGAGGCTCGAACCCATCTCGGTGTCGAACTGGGTCATGCCCTCGCCGTACTTCTTGATGTACTCGGAGATGCCGGTGAGGCCCTCGGTGACCTTGCCGTAGTTGTCCGTGTACTCCTGCACGAAGGGCTGGAAGTCGTTCTTCGCCGAGGGGGTGTTGTAGCCGTCGGCCGTGAGCGCGTCCAGGTCGGACTTGATCTTGTTGAGCTGGGCGACCGCGATCTCGTACTCGTTCATGGTCTGCGTGGCGGCGGCACCGGTCTTCTCGTCGTTGACGATGTAATCGGCCATCGGTATGTCTCCTGTTTCCAAGTCGGTGGTGAGGACGGGTGTTTCGTGGACCGTTCGTGGACCCGCGCCCTACACACGAGGGGTCCGGCCGATCGGTTCAGACTTTGATGGGGGCTTCTTCCGGCGGATTCGCCAATGCGGTGTCCTGGTTGGAATTGACGGCACCGATGGTTTTGGTGGGAATCGAGGAGAGGGGCACCTCGGGGCCCTTGGTCTTGAATCCATGGGCGTTCTCGACCTTCTTGCCGGCGAGCGAATTGCCCACGCCGTAGCCGAGCTTGATGGCCCCGTTCTCCGCGGTGGTCTGCGCGTCGGCGCCCTTGGCGCCCACCTCGTAGCCGAAGTTGACGATCTGGCCGATTGCTCCCTTGATGACGCTGGTGAGGGCCTCGTAGCCGTAGTCGTGGAGCTCGGTGACGGAGGTGGGGCCGCCCGCGTAGGCGTGGTAGTCGTGGATCGGGGTGTGCTGCTCGTTGAAGGAGCCGTTGGCGTCGACCTCGGTGAGGGTCTTGCCGTTTGCGTCCTTCACCTGCACGGAGCCGTTGTTGTTGACCTTGACGTCGAACGTGGCGGCGTTGCCGTTGTTGTCGGTCGTGGTGACGGTGCCCTCCGCGCCGTCCTTGGTGACGGTGAACGTGGTGTTCTCACCGCCCGCGTTGTTGCTGAACGTGGTGCTGCCGTCCGGGTGCTGCGTGATGGTGACGTTGCCCGCCTGGTCGGTGGTGGTGGCGGCGCCGCCCGCGAAGGTGGTGGTGGCGCCGCCACCACCGTCCGGGGTGACGGTGGGCGCCTGCCCGCCGGTGACGGTGGCGTTGTTGCTGAAAGTGGCCTGCGGGGGTCCGGCGGGCCCCTCCTGTCCCGCTCCGGGTTGCGCCGTCTGGGTCACACCGGGCCCGGTGAGGCTGCCGTCGGATCCGACGGTGACGGTGTCGCCGGGCTGGTTGCTGCCGGGTACGGACACGTCGAAGGTGCCGTCGCCGTTGGCCTTCACGTCGAACGGGCCGCCGTGGACGGTGGAGTTGCCCTTGCCGCCGACCGGGATGTCGGCGAAGGGACCGCCGCCGTTGCCGCCGACCGTGAAGGTCTCGGGGCCCGGCGCGGGGCCGCGGTTGATGGGGTTGTTCGGGCCGTCCAGGATGTTGGACTTCTGGCCCGCCGTACCGGCGTTCTCCGCGCCGCCGGGGCTCTTGCCGAAGGTGGTGTTGTTGGAGTCGACGCTGGTGTTGCCGCCGTAGAAGCCGTCGTGGTGGACGACGGGGCCGCCGCCGGGGGTGGGCACGGTGATGCCGCTGTTGCCGTCGCCGGTGACGGTGCTGATGGTGGTGTCGCCGGGGTTGTTGCCGACGGGGTTGCCCGCCGTGTCGATCGGAAGGTGGGTGACCGGGTCGACATGGGTGCCGGAGGGCCCGAGGCTGGTGACGCCGCCGGGTGCGAAGGTGCCGGAGGCCGGTCCGTACGTGACGGAGAACTCGCCGTCGGGTCCTCCGTCCCCGTTCGGGCCGTGCACGACGGTGCTGCCGGGCTCGTGGATCGGGTCGGCGCCGTGTGTGGTGATCGTGGGTCCGTCCGGGCCGTTGGACAGGGTGTTCTGGCCGCCGGTCATCTCCGGTGAGCCGAACAGGCCCCAGCCCTCCTGCTGCGGGGTGTTCACCGTCACCTGGGTGTTGCTGCCGGTGATGCCGGCGCCGCTCGGCGAATTGTGGACTGTGGCCTGGCCGTTGTTGTCGACGGTGTGGCTGACGCCGGAGTCGTGGTGGACGGTGGTGGTGGCCGGGCCATTGCCGTCGTTGCCGATGGTGGTCGTGAACCCGTCGTGGCTGAAGGTGGTGGTCTGCCCGTCCGTCGAGAGGGTGGCGCCGTTGGTGTTGGTGATCGTGCTGGGGGCCGGGTTACCGCCCACGGGGTTCGGGGGCGGCGGCACCTTCGCCTCGGCCCCGTCGGGGGTTTTTGTGGTGATCGTGCCGTCGGCGCCTGAGTTGACGGTCGTGGGCGGGCCGCCGGGTGTCTGGTTGTGGGTGAAGGTGACATCGCCGCCCGCGTTGACCGTGGTGTCGATGCCCTGGGTGCTGACGCCGTTGGTGCCGACATCGGCCTGCGCACCGCCGGCTCCGGTGTCGGTGAAGGTGGCCACGGGGTTGTTGTTGGCGTCCGTGTTGGCGTTGATGGTGACCGTGCCGTCGGTGACGGTGCCGGTGTTGTCCACGCTGAAGGTGCCGTTGTTGTCGGCGACGGTGGTGCCGTTCGCCCCGGTCGTGACGGTGCTGTTGGGGCCCGCCGGAGCGTTGTTGGTGATGGTGCCGTTGTCGTTGATGGTGCTGTTCGCGGTGTTGTTGCCGTTGACGTCCGTCTGGGCGCCGTTCGCCGTCAGGGTGGTGCTGCTGCCGCCGGAGGTGGTGACCTGCGTCGGGGTGTCGCCGTCGGGCGGGTTGACGGTGACCGAGGCGTTCCCGCCCTGCGGTCCGACGGTGGTCGGTCCGTCTGTGCCCGTACTCACCGACGTACCGTTCTGCTGGACGGTCGTGACGCCGTCCGGGCCCTGGTTGACCGTGACCGGGTTGGCGGTGCCCACGCTGCCGCCGGTGCCGTCCGGGCCGTGACTGGTCTGGATCGGGCCATGGCTGACGGTGGTGGTGCCCTTGTTGTCGACCGCGACCGTGGTGTTGTCGGCGCCGCCCGTGTTGACCGTCTGGCTGCCGGTTCCGCCGGGCGCGGACTTGGTGACGGTGCCGTCCTCGTGGACGCTGGTGGTGCTGCCGTCTGCGGTGGTGACCTGGGCGGGGTTGTCGCCCGACGGCGCCTTGACGGTGACCGAGGCGGGCCCGCCCTGCGGTCCGACGGTGGTCGGAGCCTTTTCGCCGGTGCTCACCGACGTACCGTTCTGACTGACGGTCGTGACACCGTTCGGACCCTGGTTGACCTGGACCGGGTTGGCGGTGCCCACGCTGCCGCTGATGCCGTTCGGGCCGTGGCTCGCCTGGATGGGGCCGTTGTTGACGGTCGTGGTGCCGTTGTTGTTGACGGTCACCGTGGCGCCGTTCGGGCCATGGACGGTGACCGAGTGACCGCCGGCGTTGTCCACGGAGATGGTGGTGTTGCCCGCGTTCACCGGGTTTCCGGGAGTCGGCTGCGCGATGGCCGGCGGGACCGGCTTGCCCTGGGCGTCGTTGGCCGTGATGGTGCCGTCGGGAGCGACGTGGATCTCCTGGCCGCCGTGGGCGATGCTCGCCGAGCCGTCCTTGTTGACCGTCGTCGAGCCGCCGATGGTGACGCCGTCCGCGCCGTGGCTGATCCCGTCGACGTGGAACTTGCCGTTGGGGTTGATGGTGAACGTCGTGCCGTCCGGGGAGCTGAACTTGACGTCGAGCGGCGAGAATTGGACGTTGCCGCCGGGGCCCGTGGCCGTGCCGCCGCCCTTGCCGTCCGTGGTGATCCCGCCGACGGTGACGCCGCCGTCCGGGCCTGCCGAGACCTGCGGATGTCCGCCGGGCGGCGTCACGTCGAGGCCGCCGCCGGGCGTGGTGGTGACGGCGGTGCCGTCGGGGCCGTTGAAGGTGACCGGGGCCGTGCCGTTCGGGCCCACGGCGATGTCCCCGTTCGGGTTGACCGTGACCTGCGGCTGGGCGCCGGAGGGGGTCACGTCGAACTGCCCCTGTGGGTTGACGGTGATCGTTCCGTTGTCGGGCGTGCTGAACGTGATGTCGGCGGGCGAGAACTCCACGTTCCCTCCGCCGCCGGTGGCCGTACCGCCGCCACCGCCGTCGGTTGTGATGTTGCCGGTGGTGATGCCACCGTCCGCGCCGACCGAGACCTGCGGCTGGCCGCCGGGCGGGGTCACGTCGAGCGAGTTGCCCGGACCGTTGAACTGCACCGTGTCGGGGGTGGGGCCGCCGGTGTTCACCGTGAACCCCGTGTTGTCGAGCGTGGTGGCGGGGCCGCCGTCCGGCGTGGTGATGGTCGCGCCGCCGCCCGGTGGGATGCTGGTGCTGACGTTGGTGTCGGTGAAGGTGACCGCGCCGTTCGCGCCCGCCGGGGGCAGATTGACGTTCTGGCCGCCACCGTCGCCGTTGACGACGCTCACGCTGCCGTTGTTGCCGACGGTGGCCTGTGTGCCGTCCGGCAGGGCGAATCCGCCCCCGGGATTCCCGGTGTTGCCGTGGAGCGTGGTGTTGCCGAAGTTGATGTCGACGTTGCCGTCGGCGGGGTTGTGGGTCACCGCCGGCTGGCCCCCCGCGGGGCCGTTGAAGACCGAGTTGACACCGTTCTGGTTGTCCGTGGTGAGCCCACCACCGCCCACCGTCGTGGAGCCGCCGTTGTCGGTCACGGTGAGGCCGGTCGGGGTGGAGACCGTGTTGTTGTTCACGGTGAACTCCGGGGTGGGACCGCCGCCGTCGCCGGGCGAGCTGAACGTCGTGGTGCCGTCGGGCCCCTTGTTGACCTCGCCGAACGATCCCGAGGTCGTGAAGCCGCCGTCCGGGCCCAACTCCGTTGACAGTGTGGGCTTTTCGGAGTGCGCGGGCGCGAACTCGCCGCCGAACCCGTCGAAGATCTTCTCCTTCGTGGTCGGGCCCTGGACCGGGGTGTCGATCGTCGTCGTGGTGCCGTTCGAGGTGATGATGTCCCCGTCCGGGCTCTTGATGGTGTTGGTGCCGTTCGCGGTGGTCGAGGTGAACCCGTCCGGTGTCGTGGTGGTCGTCGACGTCTCGGGCCCCGGCAGGCCGTCGGGGGCCGCGGCCGGGTCGGCCTTGGGACCGGGCGGGGTGATCTTGGTCTCGGTCTTGGCGCCGTCCGGGGTCGTGACCTTCGTCTTGACCTCGCCCGTGGTGGGGTCCGACTTGGTCGAGCCGTTGATGCCGTGGAAACCGGTCTTCTGCGCGCCCTTGGTGTCGACGAACAGCAGGTCGCCGGGTTTGAACTTGCCTTCGGTGAAACCGAAGGTGTTCGCGGAGAACGCCTTGTCGATGTTGCTCTTGAACTTGCCCTTGGTGGTGAAGGCGTCCTTGATGCTGGTGGCGAACTTCGTCCCGCCGAACAGGGTGAAGGCGCCGGCCGTGGCTGCGCCGAGCGCTGCTCCCGTGGCCGCCGAGGCCGCGTCGAACTTCTTCCCGTCGACCGCCGCCGTGATCCCGCTCGCCAGGAAGCCGAGGGAGAACTCGGTGGTCACGTCGATCGCGAACTTGGCGCCGAGGGCCAGACCGGGGGACGCCTTGAGACCCACGAGCCCCTTGGCCAGCGGGTCGATGATCTTGCGGACGAACGTCGAGTTCTTCAGGGCCGCCGTGACCGCCCCGGAAACGGTGCCGACGCCCTTCCCCACCTTGGCCAGGAACGGCGCGAACTTCGCCAGTTTGCCCGCCAACCCGGCGATCTTCCCGAGCCCGCCGAGCAGCACACCACCGGGTACGAGGGTGAGCAGACCGATGATGATGTCACCGGCGTCGATCTTGCCCTGCGACACCATCCGGATGATCGAGACCGCGAACAGGATCCCGCCCAGGATGAGACCGATGACCGGGAAGAACACGGCGACGATGCCGATGATGACACCGGCGATGATCTCCACCAGCGGGTTGTCCGCGAGGAAGTCTCCGAACTTCTTGATGAAGTCCCGTGCGGGGATGGCCTGTTCGGCTGCGTCATCGAGGATGACGGTGGCCTTGTTGGACCCGTCCTCGCGCATCCGCCGCGCCGCGCGGCCGAGCTCCTCGGCGGCGGACAGTGCCTCCTTCGCGGCGCTCACCTCGCCCTGCTGCGTCTGGTGGGCCTCGGCCTGTTCCGGGGTGGCGCCCTCCCCGAGGTCCGGGACCTCCGTCTTCGCGGTGGTGGCGACCTCCTGGCCCTGGTCGATGGCCCGGTCCAGCAGGTCCTGGGCGTCGGTCAGGGTGTTCGCGTACTCGTCGTAGGCGCCCGCGGCGGTACGGAAGGAATCCCGGGTCTTCTCCAGGAGCCCCGGGAGATCCTTGGTGATCCGTGTTTTCAGGGCGTCCATCGCCTGGCCCTTGCCGCGGCGCAGCGCCCCGTCGGCGCGCAGCAGGTCGACCGCTTCGCCCGCTCCGTCGCCCAGTTCCAGATAGGTCCGGGCCAGTGTTCTGATCGCCTCCGGGTTCCCGGGGGTCGGGTCCGAAGCGAACCCGAGCACCTCCCAGCCCGTGGTATGCCGACGCGCCATTTCCAACTCCTCCCGGCTGCACGCTCGTTCGGCACCTCCTCACGAGGAGTTCGACGTTCTGGTTCACCTCGTTGAACCGCCCCGGGGTTGTACGCGTGTGACGGCCGACGCATCAGCAGTGCGCGTCACCAGGCCCCGTACGGAGGAGGACGAGAAAGATGCGCGACGCCCCGAGGACGACGAACGAAGCGCGGCGACCGGCGCCGTGGAACATGGCGGGACGGGTCACGACGGCACGGGTCACGGCGGTACGGGTCATGGCGGTACGGGTCACGACGGTGTGCGGCCTGGCGGCCGTCACCTGGCTTGCGCTGCCCGCATCGGCGCAGGCTCTGGGGTCCGTACGGGTTCCAGAGCTGGGACAGGCTCTGGACTCCGTACCGGCGCAGGCTCCGGGGTCTGTACAGGCTCCGGTCTCGGTACGGGCTCTGGGCTCCGCGCCGGCGCGGGCTGCGGGCTCCGTACCGGTGCGGGCTCTGGACTCCGCAACGGTGCTCGCCGCCATGCAGATGCGGCCTTCCCGCGCGCTCCAGGCCGACGAGGTCACGAAGTACTACGTGGTCAAGTCCGCGCAGGAGAACGGCGGCGAGCAGGAGACGCTGTTCGGGATCGCGGAGCGCACCCTCGGCGACGGTGACCGGTTCGAGGAGATCCTGGTCCTCAACAGCGGGCGCCAGCTGCCGGACGGTTCCGCTTTCGTGAGCCCCGACCAGTTGACCGCGGGCTTCCCGCTGATGCTGCCGGAGGACGCGAAGGGGCCCGGTGTGGAGTTCGGTGTCCTGCCCGAGGAGAGCACCGCCCCGGCGAAGCGCTCCGGGCAGAGTGCCTCCCCCGCCGCGCCCCGCGCCGCCGCGGCCGGCGGGAGGCCGGGACAATTCGCCGGGCTCGGCGACCGACTCGGGTCGCCGTGGCTGATCGGGGGTGTCGCCGGCGCGGCCGCGCTGACCGTGGTGATCGTCGCGCGGCGACCGATCGGCCGGGCTCTGCGCGCCACCGGCTCCGGGATCGCGCGGGCCTCCCGGGTACTGCGGCCGCGGCTGCCGCGCCGTCTGGCGCTCGCGCTGCGGCGGCGCCGGCGGGGCGCGCTCGCGCGGCGGCTCGCGGCGGACACCCGTACGCCGGTGATGGTGCGGCAGGCGCTGCGCGAACTGATCCCCGCTGATGTGGCGGAGGCGGAGCGTCCGGTGCGGGTCTACAGCGTGCTCGCCGAACCCACGAAGCTGCTGGCGTCGGTGTCGGGGGCGCACACGGCGCCCGCGCCGTGGACCGCACTCGAACCGAACCGCTGGGAGCGCGCCGGGCTGCCCTCCGTCATCGAGGGCGACCCGACGGCCGATGTGGCGCTCGCGCTGCCGCACCTGGCCCGGATCGGGGTGAGTGAGCGGGGTGCGCAGGTCATGGTGGACCTCGGGCAGATCAACGGCGCGCTCAGCGTCAGCGGTGACCTCGTCGTCGCCCAGGACACGGTGGCGGCGCTGGTGCGCGGCCTGCTCGAACTGCCGCGGCAGAGCACGGTGGTGGTGTCGGTGGACCCGGGCGCGAGCGCGCTGCCCGGCCTCAACGGGCTGGTCCGGGTCCGCTCCGTGTCGGAGGTGAAGGGCAAGGCCCCCGAGGAGATCCTCAACTCCGCCGAGGAACTGGGCGTCGGCCTGGTGCGCGGCGCCGCCCGTACCGGCGAGGTCACGGGATTCATCGTCCTCCAGAACGCACCGACCGCCGAGGAGGCCAGAGCACTCGCGGACCTCTCCGTGCCCGAGGGCGGCGGCTGGATCGTGCTGACGGTCGGCGACGTACCGGGTGCGCACTGGCGGTGGTACGCGGAGAACGACGGCAGCGTCGACCTGGGCGTCCTGGGCCTGCGGGTGGTGGTTCCCACCCAGACGCTGGCGGGGGCGGGTACGGGGCGGGTCTGACGACTCGCGACTCGCGACCCGCGACCCGCGACCCGCGACCGATAGAAGAATCCCCCGCAGATTTCCCCCGGAATCGTCTCCTGGATTGAACCTCCCCGCCACAGCGGCCGTTTTCACAGTGCCAGTGAACGCGACAGCGACCGGCCGGAAGTAATTCCGAGACCAGAGACTCCGCCCCGGCAGTCGGCCGACTCCTCCCCTGCTGCCGGGGCGGTCCATTACTCAGCAATTCAGCGCTTCGACGCTTTCAGCGAATTATGTTTCCCCCAGAATTCCCGAAAGAGGGATACCCATGCGTAAATCCACCTCCGTCCCGGTCGCGTTCACGGTCGCCGCGGTCCTGCTGGCGGCGGGCTGCGGAAGCTCCCAGGGCACGGCGGCGACCACCACCGGCTCCGCCGAACGCGCCTCGACGAACAACGGTGCGCAGCCCTCGCAGGCGGGCCGCCTCAGCGTCTGGAAGAGCAAGCAGCTCGGCCCGGTCGTGACGGACGGCGCGGGCTTCACCCTGTACCGCTTCGACAAGGACACACCGAAGCCGCCCGCATCCCATTGCGCGGGCGAGTGCGCCGCGGCCTGGCCGCCGGTGCTCGCGGACGGCGCGAAGGCGGGCCGCGGTATCGGCTCCGGGCTGCTCGGCTCGGTGAAGCGCGCCGACGGCACGGAGCAGCTGACGCTCGCCGGCCGGCCGCTGTACCGCTACGCGCAGGACACGGCGCCCCGGCAGACCCGGGGCCAGGGTGTCGGCGGCACCTGGTTCGCGGCAGCGCCCGACGGCACGAAGGCGCAGGCGCAGCAGGCTCCGAGCGAGTCGGAGGACCTGCCCGCACTGTCCACGGTCGACGACGCGGAGCACGGCACGATCATCCGCGACGGCAAGGGACGTACGCTCTATCGCTTCACCAAGGACACCGCCTGGCCGATGAAGTCCAACTGCGTGGGCGCCTGCTTGGAGAAGTGGAAGCCGGCGGAGCTCGTCGACAAGAAGGACATCAAGGGCATCAACCCGAAGCTGCTCACCGCGTACACCCGCCCCGACGGCACGAAGCAGCTCTCCATCGACTGCTGGCCGCTCTACTGGTTCACCGGCGACAAGAAGCCCGGCGACACCAACGGCCAGGGCGTGAACGGCACTTGGTTCACGGTGAGGCCGACCGGCAAGCTGGCAAAGTAGCTCCGGTTCTGGCAGGCACCCGTACCGAGGAGAGCTGCGGGTACGGCGGCCTGGATCAAGCGGCTTCCCCGGTACCTACGATCGGCAAATCAAGGAAATGGCCGCCGGCCTGGATGACAACAACCCCTCCATGACACGTCACTGAGGCAGCGAGAATGTGATCCGGCGCCGGGGCAGATCCAGCTCAAGCACGACGCGTCCGGCCTGAACGTGATCCTCGGCTTCACCAAGGGCGCACTGAGCGGCGTGGAGCTGTTCCGGTTCCTCGACGAAGACGGGGACCCCCTCCACTACGACTACGTGCGCCTAGCGGACCAGATCTGACGCACGGGGAACCCACGGCAGAACCCCGCCCGGCGCAGGCTCCGCGAGCGCCGTGAGCGTGCGGCCCTGGCGACCGTCGAGGCGGGCCTTGAGGCCCTGGATGTTCCTGTCCGGCTCGCTCGACCGGCTCGTGATCGTCAGAGTGGAGTACTTCTTCAAGTGTTACGCCGCCTCCGCCTGACCCCACTCGAAAAGGCACGGAAGGGCCACACGATCGTGAGAGCGGCCCCGGCCTCGACGGCCGGCCCGGGCCGAAGGAAGCAGCAACGGTCCACGCCACCGATGGGCCGAGTTGTCAGCCCGGAGGACATCGTCACACTGGCAGTACGCCTCATGACGAACACCGCCACCGCCGTCACAGGCGCGACCTTCGACGTCGACAGTGGTCAGCAACTCGTCCTGCGATGGCCTCGCTGGTGAAACAGGACAGGAGAACATGCCATGCGTACACCGTTGACCAGGATGCCCAGGATGACTCCGCTTGCGGCAGTGGCGGCCGGTCTCTTGGCCGGGGCCGTAGGGACCGTGTGCCTGGACGCCGTCCACTACCTGAAATACCGCCGTGGCGGCGGCACGGACAGCCCTGTGGCCTGGGAATTCGCGCCGGTCGAGGGCTGGGAGAAGGCACCGGCCCCCGGGCACGTGGCCAAGCGGGTGATCGAAGGGTTCACTCAACGTGAACTCCCCGACCGCTCGGCCTGGCTCATCAGCACCGTCGCCCACTGGGGCTACGGAACGGGGCTGGGCGCCGCGTACGGCATCGTGGCCGGATCACTGCCGGTACCCCTTCCCGCGTACGGCGTGCCGTTCGGCATCACCGTGTTCGCCGGCGACTACGTTCTCCTGCCGGTCGCCGGTCTCTACAAGCCGATCTGGGAGTACGGAGCGAAGGTGGTGGCCCTGGACCTCGGAGCGCACCTTGCCTATGGCGCGGCCGTCGGCATCGCGTTCCGGTTGCTCACCAAGGCGATGACGGCCGCGCCCTGCGACCTCAGGCGACCGGCCTGACCCAAAGGTGGCAGAGCCCGACCCACGTGACGACACCAGGGGATGCAGAGGGACTGGCCGCGAATCAACTGACGTAGTCGGTGGAGACACAGCCGTCCCCCTGGGCCAACTCGTTACGGAACCCTGCCGGCGGGGCGAAGTCGGGCGAGCAACTGACACCCAGGGTGCCGCACGCACGAGGGCCTTCCGAGCGCTGCCGCACCCTGCCAATCGGCGACGCCCGGCACGCACTCTCGCCGCAGGCCGCGTCCTTCGGGCGCACACCGGGACCTTGCGGATACGACCTAGCGCTTCCGCACCGCGCTCCAGAAGTCCTTTTCGGTGCAGTACAGGTCGCTCCCTTTAAGGAGGTTCCGCACGCTTTCCCATCCAGCCTCGTCTTCGCTGAACTCCGACTCCACGGCGAGAAATTGACAGCCCATCACATCGAACCCTTCGGTCCGGCTGAACATCCGGGGCCTGACCAGTCGCTTCGCTCTCGCGGTGGGAGTTCCGACCGCCTCGATCTCGGGCTCCGCTGCTCCAGGGGCGCGTTGCATGACGACGAGATCCGGGGAACCACGCCCTACGCTCATCTCCTTCCGCGCAATCGGCCTTCGATGATCGAGATCCGGGCGACGTCTGTCCACGGGATCCTGATCCGCACGCTCGACTTCCCCTTGCGAAGGGTCACCGTCACCCTGCGGGAGTCCACCTCCACGGACTTCCTCCAGAACATCTTCCCCACAAAGGCGAGAGGGAGAAAAAGGATCGTCAGAACCCCGAAGATCACCAGCGTCGCCAAGTCATCGCCGCTGACGGTGTCTTCGACCATGATGTTGACCGATATGAGGGCGGTACCCGCGAGCATGATGATGCCCAAGAAAAACAGCACGAGCAGGCCCGCGCCCAGATGCTCCAGCACTTCGCCGCCTGGCCGGAGCCGGTGCGCGAGCCCTTGGCCGAGCGTCACCTCGCCACGTGGCAGTCCTCCTCGCGCGAGAACCAAAATCTCTACGGCAAGGTCGCAGCCGAACTCCGGCACGCCCCGGCCACCCCCGACGTGCCGCTGATCGTGCTCACGGCAATGGGGCAGGATGCGACGCAGGCTCACCTGTGGTCCCCGGAGCTGCTGCGTGAGATCAACAAGGACAAGTGCGCCCTGCACGCGGAGATGGCCGCCGAGTCTTCGCGCGGCGCGCAGCGGATTCTCGACAACGCAGGGCACGGATGGCTACACGAGGAACGGGCGGATGCGGTTGTCCAGGCCGTCAACGACCTGATCTCTGCAGCGCGTCAATGACAGCACCACTTGGCAGCCGCGCGCACTGCCGTCAGTTAGGTCGCGGAGCCAGGCCCTAGGTCGTGTAGGCCGGTTGTCCGGACGGGGCGTGCCTGCCGCCCTCTTGTCGTCGGGCCCGGCACCGTTCGAAGGTCTTCCGGGAATACGATCGCGCGTTGCAGGGGCTGGCGTGTTGTCGGAGTCGTGGGTCTGTCGGCCTGGTGGTGTTGGTGGTTCACTCTTGCCTTTGGGGTGGGCTGGGTGTGGTTCGGGGTTGAGTGGAAGGTGTTACGGGGTGGATTCGGGGGCGTTGTTGGGGGAGCGGTACCGGCTGACCGAGCGGCTGGGGCGTGGCGGGATGGGGGAGGTATGGGCGGCGCGTGACGAGGAGTTGCGTCGTGATGTGGCGGTGAAGATCGTGCTCGCGGCATTGGGCAGCGATCCGGGACTGATCACGTCGTTGCGGCGTGAGGCTCGTACCGTTGCCGCGCTCCAGCATCCCGGGATCACGGTGGTCCATGACATCGGTGAAACCGACGGGCACCCGTACTTCGTCATGGAGCGGCTGGAAGGCCGTACCTTCGCGGACCTTCTCGCCGAGCACCCCGGGGGGCTTGCCCCGGAGCGTGCGGCAGTGTTGATGATCCAGGTCGCCGAGGCACTGGACTACGCGCACGGCAAGGGTGTGGTGCACCGGGACATCAAGCCCGCCAACCTGATGCACCTTCCACGGGATACGACGAAGATCCTGGACTTCGGGATCGCCAGCTACGCGGAAGCCACCGCACCCCTCAGCGCGACCGGCACCGTCATGGGCTCCGCCCCGTTCATGCCCCCCGAACAGTGGATGGGCGAGCAGGCCACACCCCACTGCGACATGTACGCCTTCGGCGCCACCCTGCACCTCCTACTCACCGGCAGATACCCCTTCCCCGGTCCGACATACGCCGCCTGGATGCGCCAACACCTCGACCTCGAACCACCCCACATCGACCACATACCCGAACAACTCGCCGACCTCGTCCAGCAGTTACTCGCCACGGACCCCACAAAACGGCCATCCGCGGCACAGACCGCCCAGGCCCTCACCCAGATCCGGAAACAACACCCCACCACCGCCTACACCCCGACCGTGCCGGTCCCACCGCAGCCCCGGCGCAGCCCGACCAAACGGAAGAAGCTCAAGCCGACGGCCGGGAAGAGACCGATCGGCCCCGACCAGTTTGCCGAGGTGAGCGTCCCCAGGACCCCGATGATTGTGCCCGCCGTGGTCTTCGGCGCTCTCTTTCTGGGGGGAGGTATCGCGATCGGGACCGTAACCATGGCGTCCCCCGCCTCCACGCCCACCGGCTCCGACCCCCTGGCGGGGTGGATCGTCGCTGGAGGCTGCACGCTCTTCGGACTCTATGTTTTCGTGGCCGGCTTCATCGGGCCGCTGCTCTGGACGAAGTCCGCAGCGGTGGACTCGCGCGGGGTAACGGTGGCCGTGCGGCGTGGGAGGTCGAGAGTGCAGACCCGGATCCCGTGGACGGATATCGCCCGGCTCTCGATCGTCGACGCCAAGTTGCACGGCACAGAGATGCGCTCGGGCAGCGCCACTGGCAAGCCGAAGGACACTGTTGTCATTCAGTACGCCCCCGGAGCGGCAGAGCCCGAGGTCACGGTGACCGGAGAATCCAGCGGGAGAGCGAAGCGACGGGTCAGGCCCCGGATGTTCGACCGGACCGAAAGATTCGATCTGGCGGATTGTCATTTTCTGTTCAGGCGCTCAGAGTTCGAGGAGGACAAGGCCGGCTGGAAAGACGTGCGCGCCCTCCTCGAAAAGAGCGACCTGTACTGCACCGAAGCGGACTTCTGGAGCGCGGTGCGGAAGCGTTAGGTCGTGTCCGTAGGCCGTGTCCGTAAGTTCGGGCCGACCCGCGAGGCCCGGCACGCACTCTCGCTGTCACAGGACACCGCAGGCCGCGTGACGTGGTCGAGCACACCGACGACGAACGCGGCCGCAGGCTCCAGGTGGCAGACCCGACCCCGGCGGGACTGTGATGGGCGATGGGCCTAGTCCGCCACATCGGGACCCCGGAAAAGACGTCGCCACGCCGCCGCGCCGCGCCCCATGGAGACGCGCTCCCCCACACCCCGACGACGAAGCCGCTCCGATCAGGCCGCAACAAGTGCTCGACGCGAGCCATCCGTCGATACTGGCTGTGGGCCGCCGCTGAGGCGGTCTGACATACCGTCATCAGAATCCGCATCGAGTCAGCATCAGCCCCCGCCGAACCCCGTCACCGACCGCCACCAGGAACCACCAGGAACCGCCAAGATCCAGAATCCATCGCACCCAACCTGACCAGGCAAGACTCACTCCCGCGCATCAACCGCCAAGTCACTCGGAGGTACCAGTGAGAATGTTGATCAACGTGGCCGAGACAGTGGTCGCCGACGCGCTGCGGGGGATGGCGGCCGCTCATCCGGAGCTGGTGGTCGACGTCGAGAACCGGGTGATCCTCCGCAAGGACTCCCCCGTCGAGGGCAAGGTGGCGCTCGTCTCCGGGGGCGGGTCGGGGCACGAGCCACTGCACGGCGGGTTCGTGGGGCCGGGGATGCTGTCGGCCGCGTGTCCCGGGGAGGTGTTCACGTCGCCGGTGCCCGATCAGATGGTGCGGGCGGCCGCCGCCGTGGACAGTGGGGCCGGGGTGCTGTTCATCGTCAAAAACTACACGGGTGACGTGCTCAACTTCGACATGGCCGCGGAGCTCGCCGAGGACGAGGGCATCCAGATCGCCAAGGTCCTCGTGAACGACGACGTGGCCGTCACCGACAGTCTGTACACCGCCGGCCGGCGCGGGACCGGCGCGACCCTGTTCGTCGAGAAGATCGCGGGCGCGGCGGCCGAGGAGGGCCAGCCCCTGGAGCGGGTCGAGTCGATCGCCCGACAGGTCAACGCGAACTCGCGGAGTTTCGGCGTGGCCCTCAGCGCGTGCAGCACGCCGGCCAAGGGCAGCCCGACCTTCGAACTTCCTCCCGGGGAGCTGGAGTTGGGCATCGGCATCCACGGCGAGCCCGGTCGTGAGCGGCGCGCCATGATGACGTCACGGGAGATCGCCGACTTCGCGGTCGACGCCGTCCTGGACGACCTGGAGCCGAGGTCCCCGGTCATCGCCCTCGTGAACGGCATGGGCGCGACGCCGCTCCTCGAGCTGTACGGGTTCAACGCCGAGGTCCACCGCGTGCTGGCCGAACGAGGGGTCCCCGTCGCGCGCACGCTCGTCGGCAACTATGTGACCTCGCTCGACATGGCCGGCGCCTCCGTCACCCTGTGCCAGGTCGACGAGGAGCTGCTGCGCCTGTGGGACGCGCCGGTGCGGACGGCGGGCCTGCGCTGGGGTATGTGAGACACCGTTCCCCTGTCGCCCGAACCGAAGCATCACCAACTCGCCCGAAAACGCTAGGAGATGACGTGCTCGACGCCGATTTCTTCCGACGCTGGCTGACGGCGGCCACCGCCGCGGTCGACCGGGAGGCCGCCCGGCTCACCGAACTCGACTCGCCGATCGGCGACGCCGACCACGGCAGCAATCTGCAGCGCGGTTTCACCGCCGTGAGTGCCACGCTCGACAAGGAGGCGCCGGACACCCCCGGTGCCGTACTCATTCTCGCCGGGCGTCAGCTGATCTCCACGGTGGGCGGTGCGTCGGGCCCGCTCTACGGGACGCTCCTGCGCCGTACGGGCAAGGCGCTGGGTGACGCGCCCGAGGTGAGCGAGGCCGACTTCGCCGCCGCGCTGCGGGCCGGAGTGGACGCGGTCATGACGCTGGGCGGGGCCGCGCCGGGCGACAAGACCATGATCGACGCGCTGGTCCCGGCGGTGGACGCGCTCGGTACGTCCTTCGAGGCCGCCGCCACCGCGGCCGAGGAGGGCGCGCTCGCGACGACGCCGATGCAGGCACGCAAGGGCAGGGCGAGCTATCTGGGCGAGCGGAGCATCGGGCATCAGGACCCGGGTGCCACGTCGTCCGCGCTGCTGGTGGCGGCGCTCGCCGAGGCGGCCCGCGATGAGTGAGCCGGGGAGCGGGGAGAGCGGCGGGCAGAAGCTCGTCGGAATCGTGCTCGTGTCTCACAGCCGGGCGGTCGCCGAGTCAGTAGCTGAGCTCGCGACAGGTCTCGCGGTCGGTGGCACGGTCGCGCCCGTGGCGCCGGCGGGCGGTACGGAGGACGGCGGGCTGGGCACCAGCGCCGAGTTGATCGCGGGTGCCGCCCGCGCGGTGGACCGGGGTGCCGGCGTCGCCGTACTCACGGACCTCGGCAGCGCGGTGCTCACCGTGAAGGCGCTGCTCGCCGAGGGCGACGAACTCCCTGACGGGGCACGCCTGGTGGACGCCCCCTTCGTCGAGGGAGCCGTGGCGGCGGTCGTCACGGCGTCGGCCGGGGCGGACCTGGACGCGGTCGAGGCGGCCGCCACGGAGGCGTACACGTACCGCAAGGTGTGAGCGGATCGGGGGCGACGCACGGAGGGGGTCGGTGGCTACGGCGCCCCCACGGTCACCCCACTGCCGTGACCCCAACCCCTGTGATTCCGCGCTCAGTTGTCGCCCAGGAACTTCCTCGCCCGCGTCTCCCCCAGCGCCACCGCCGCCGCATGGCTCTCGATGGGGCGGACGATCGTGTTCTTGAACAGCAGGTACGTGACGTCGGTGGGGGCGCCGCCCCGGACGGGGTGAGGGTTGATGCCCAGGCTCACCGCGGTGGCGTAGGAAGCCTCGCCGATGACGCCCTTCGGGCCGACGTCGCCGACGACCGCGTACTGGACCTTGTCCCGGTAGAGGACCACGGCGAGCGTGCCGCCGCGGATGCCGTAGGCCGCCGGGCGCCAGATGCGGCTCGCGCCGGGGATGACGACGTACGGGAGGCGCTCGGAGCTGAGTTGCCTTCCCTTGGAGTCCGGATAGGCGGTCATGGCCGTGAACGTCGGGTCGGTGCGGCGGCTGCAATGGCGGCTCGCGCGGCCGTCGCAGTCGATGTCCAGATCGGCCTTCCAGTACACGGCGTCGCCTTTGCCGCACACGGGGATGGTCGCGGGGCGGCCCTCGTCACTGCGATAGCGGCCGTGCGAGATCCGCGTACACCCTTTGAGCTTTCTCAGCAGGTCGGCGGCTCTCACGGACCCTTCTCGCGCACTTGAGACGCGATGCGGTGCGCGCTCCACGGCCGCGTCCGGTGCGTGGCCCAGTGCGGGCAGCGCGGGGACGAGCAGGGTGGCGCCGCAGAGGGCGGCCAGGGGCAGGGGGCGGGTGCGCAACATGAAGGCGCCTTTCGCGACGGAACCCTGACGGCGGAACATAAAGACCCAATCTGGGGTCAGTTGCATCCATCTGCCACTGCTCGGGGGCCGGACGTGCACGAGTGCAGCCCACGACCTCTTGATGTGAACCCGTCACCCATGACATACAGGTCTGTACCAATGCTTCCGAGTGGAAGGCCTGCCCGTGCGACGCACCCCCCACCGCGCCCTCCCGTACGCGACCTGCGCCGCCGCCCTGCTGCTCGTCACGTCGTGCGGCCTGCTCGGCGACGAAACCCGGCAGGGCCCCGCCCTCACAGCTCCCGCCGGCGTCACCGCCCAGGCGGGCACCGCCACCTCCGTGCACGTCATGTGGAGCCGCCCCGAGGGAGTCGCCGAGGTCAGAAGCTTCACGGTGTACCGGGGTGCCACCCGGGTCGAAGAGGTGCCGGGCGAGCAGCACATGGTGGACATCGTGGGCCTGCGCCCCCGCTCCACGTACACCTTCTCCGTGCGGGCCGAGGGCGCCGACGGCACGGTCGGGCCGCTCAGCGCGAAGGTGACCGTCACGACTCCGAAGGCCGTGGCGGAGGACCGCTCGGCACCGACGCGGCCGGGTGCGCTGCGCGGCCACGCGGACGGGGCGCGGGCCGCGACCCTGACGTGGGGTGCCTCGCACGACGACAAGGGCGTCGTCTCGTACGACATCTACCAGGGCACCTCGAAGATCCACAGCGTCGGCGGCGGCGAGACGCGGGCGCTGATCACGGGGTTGCGGCCCGGCACGGCCTACGTGTTCACCGTGAAGGCGCGTGACGCCGCCGACAACACGTCACCGGCCGGTCCGGCCCTGCGCCTCGCCACCGTGAAGGGCTCCGGCGAGGGCCCCGGCACCGCGCCCTCGGACTTCCGGGTCGCCGCACGCCGGGCGGGCGGGGCTTACTACCTCGACCTGTCGTGGACGCCGCCGCGCACGGGAGGCACCGTTCCCGCGTACCGGATCTACCTCGACGGGCATCTCGCGACCACGCTCGTGTGGGGCGACGCGCCGCCCGCGGGCACGGCTCGGAACAGCTTCTACGTGGGCCGGGACGCCGGAGTGCGGCACAAGGTGCGGATCCGCGCGCAGCTGCCGGACGGGACGTGGGGCGCGTTCTCGGCCGAGCGCGCCGTCACCACCGGGTCCTGAGCGCGGCGGGTGAGCCGGACGAAGGAACCTGTCACCTGCCCGGCTCCTGTCCACATGCGAGCGGCCCGGCGCGCAAGTTGGCTCGGCGTCAGGTTGCACGGGCGATTGCCAACCATCGGCGGGGCATCGACGAACCGCCCCCGTGCCGCCGGAGGGCAGAGTCATGTGCGCTAATCAGATACTTGTCCGATCCTCGCTCACTGTCGCCGCGGCGGCCGCGCTTCCTTCGGGTGTGGCAGTGCCGGCCGCGTTCGCAGGCGGGCCGCCGGGTGGCGCGGGGATCACAGTGACGGTCAACGGCTCCACTGTGCAGGTCAGCACCCAGACCTGCGGGACCGGCGGCACCGTCACGCTTCTGCCCGGCGGCCGGACCAGCGTCACCCGGGGCAGGCAGGCCCCGCTCAGGAACGGCTCCGCGTCGTTCCGGAACGTCAGTCCCGGCACCTACACGGTGACGGTCACGTGCACCGGCCGGCGCACACCGGCGGGCAGCCAGTCCGTCACCGTCAGTTCGGCACCGACGATCTCGGCGACCTCCCTCCCGGCGCGCGGTGTGCAGGGCGGGCTCGGCGGAGGCACGGCGGACCACAGCACGCTGGCGTACGGCGTCGGCGGGGGTCTGGTGGCCTCCGGTGTCGTGGGCGGCGCATCGTTCCTGCGCCGTCGTGGCGAACACCACCGGACGTAGGTCCGCAACAGAGCTGCCGCCGCTCCGGCTCCGTGCCGGGGCGGCGGCAGCGCTGCGTCGTACGGTCCCGGCTTCAGGAAGGATCCGCGTCGAGACCGAGTTCCGTCAGCGTCTCCTCCAGCCACCGGGACCAGAACGTCTCCAGTTCGATGCCCGCGCGCAGCACCACGTGCCGCAGCCGGTCCTCGACCGCGACGAGGCCCGGCGGGAAGTCCCGCTTCTCGATCTCCTCGTACTCGGCCAACTGCCGCCTGTGCAGGTCGAGATGGCGGCGCAGGTCCGCCTCGATGCCGTCGGTGCCGACGACGGCGGCGGCGCGCAGGCGCAGGAGCAGCGGATCGCGCAGCGGTTTGGGGTCCTGGCTCGCGGCCGTCCAGCGCGCGAGTTCCGCGCGGCCCTCGGGCAGGACCTCGTACTCCTTCTTCTGGCCGCGCGCGGGGGTCGGGGACGGCAGCGCCCTGATGTAGGCCTCGCGTTCGAGGCGGCCCAGCTCGCGGTAGATCTGCTGGTGGGTGGCCGACCAGAAGTAGCCGATCGACTTGTCGAAGCGACGCGTCAGTTCGAGGCCCGACGACGGCTTCTCCAGGAGAGCCGTGAGGATCGCGTGCGGGAGTGACATGGGGTGCAGCCTATGTGGACCGGGACCGGTGCGGGCCGTGCTGTGCGGTGCGGAGGCGCTCACGTGGCCGGCGGGCCCGGCCAGCCGTGCGGAGGCGCTCACGTGGCCGGCGCGTACGGCCAGCCGTGCGAAGGCGCTCACGTGGCCGGCGGGCCCGGCCACGTGAGCGCCGGTCTCACAGCGCCGCGGCCAGCTCGGTGCCCTGGCGGATGGCGCGCTTGGCGTCCAGCTCGGCGGCGACGTCGGCGCCGCCGATCAGGTGTGCCTCGCGGCCGGCGGCGAGCAGGTCGTCGTAGAGGCCTCGGCGGGGTTCCTGGCCGGTGCACAGGACGACGGTGTCGACGGGGATGACGGTGGAGGTGCCGTCGACGGTGACGTGCAGGCCCGCGTCGTCGATGCGGTCGTAGGTGGCGCCGGAGACCATGGTGACGCCGCGGTGGCGCAGTTCGGTGCGGTGGATCCAGCCGGTGGTCTTGCCCAGCCCGGCGCCGACCTTCGACGTCTTGCGCTGGAGGAGGTGGACGGAGCGCGGCGGGACGGGACGCTCGGGCTTCGCGAGGCCGCCGCGGTCCTGGTAGTCCATGTCGACGCCCCACTGCCGGAAGTACGTCGCCGGGTCCTGGCTCGCCTTGTCGCCGCTGTCGGTGAGGAACTCGGCGACGTCGAAGCCTATGCCGCCCGCGCCGAGGATCGCGACGCGCTCCCCGACGTGTGCGCCCTCGCGCAGGACGTCGAGGTAGCCGACGACGCTGGGGTGGTCGATGCCCTCGATCTCGGGGGTGCGCGGGGTGACGCCGGTGGCGACCACCACCTCGTCGTACGCGTCGGCGGTGAGGTCGGCGGCGGTGACCCGGGTGTTCAACTGGACGTCCACGCCATGCAGTTCGAGCTGGGTGCGGTAGTAGCGCAGCGTCTCGTCGAACTCCTGCTTGCCGGGGACCTGGCGGGCCACGTTGAGCTGGCCGCCGACCTCGGACGCGGCGTCGAAGAGGGTGACGGCGTGGCCGCGCTCGGCGGCGGAGACTGCGCAGGCGAGCCCGGCGGGGCCCGCGCCGACGACGGCGACGCGCTTGCGCAGGCGGGTCGGGGCGAGGACGAGTTCGGTCTCGTGGCAGGCGCGCGGGTTGACCAGGCAGGAGGTGATCTTGCCGCTGAAGGTGTGGTCGAGGCAGGCCTGGTTGCAGCCGATGCAGGTGTTGATGGTGTCGGAGCGGCCCTCGGCGGCCTTGTTCACGAAGTCCGGGTCGGCGAGCATCGGGCGGGCCAGCGAGACCATGTCGGCGACGCCGTCGGCGAGCAACTCCTCGGCGATCTCCGGGGTGTTGATGCGGTTGACCGCGATGAGCGGGATCGAGACCTCGCCCATGAGCTTCTTGGTGACCCACGTGTAGGCGCCGCGCGGCACGGAGGTGGCGATGGTGGGGATGCGCGCCTCGTGCCAGCCGATGCCGGTGTTGATGAGGGTGGCGCCGGCGGCCTCGATCTCCTTGGCCAGCTGGACGACCTCGTCGAAGGTGGAGCCGCCCGGGACGAGGTCGATCATCGAGAGCCGGTAGATCAGGATGAAGTCGGCGCCCACTCGCTCGCGGACGCGGCGCACGATCTCGACGGGGAAGCGGATGCGGTTCTCGTACGAGCCGCCCCAGCGGTCGGTGCGCTTGTTGGTGGCGGCGACGATGAACTCGTTGATGAGGTAGCCCTCGGAGCCCATGATCTCTACGCCGTCGTAACCCGCGACCTTGGCGAGTTCGGCGGCGCGCACGAAGTCCTCGATGGTCTGCTCGACCTCGGCGTCGGTGAGTTCGTGGGGCGGGAAGGGGCTGATCGGCGCCTGGAGGGGGCTCGGGGCGACGAGGTCCTGGTGGTAGGCGTAGCGGCCGAAGTGCAGGATCTGCATCGCGATCTTCGAGCCGGCGGCGTGCACCGCTTCTGTGACCTGGCGGTGCTCGGCGGCCTCCGCCTCGGTGGTCAGCTTGGCGCCGCCGTCCCAGGGGCGCCCGGCGTCGTTGGGCGCGATGCCGCCGGTGACCATCAGGCCGACGCCGCCGCGGGCGCGGGCGGCGTAGAACTCCGCCATGCGCGCGAAGCCGTTCTCGGCCTCTTCGAGACCCACGTGCATGGATCCCATCAGGACCCGGTTGGGCAGCGTGGTGAAACCGAGGTCGAGCGGGGTGAGCAGGTGCGGGTAACGGCTCATGGGGCCCTCCGTGCGCGGCGAACGTCGTCACAGTTGTAGACGACGCCGGCTCTCTTTTGCAACAAGTTGCATAAGAGAGCTGCGCCACGGTCTGCCGCCCACAGGCCGGGGGCTTGCGCCACGGTCTGCCGCCCACGGGCCGGGGGCTTGCGCCACGGACTGTCGGCCACCCCGGAGGGCTACTTGTCGGCGACCTCCGCCACCCACCCGTACGGCAGCTCCTCGCCGTCGACCGTCACGGCCTCGACGGTGCGGGTACGGGGGTCGATCTCGACCCGCACCCCCTCGGCCTCGAAGACCGGATAGCCGGTCTCCCCCGACGCCCCGGTGGCCTCGACGGACACCACGCGCAGCGGGTTGCCGTGCACCGGGTGGCCGTCCTTGTCGGCGAGCTGGGGCTTGACCAGGACGGTGAAGCGCGCGGGCGCGGAACTGGCTTCGCTCATGGTCAGGAGGCTAGTCCCGGGCGCGGGAACGTGCCTGTCAGCGAAGTGCGGGCCGGGCCGAGAGGCACGCTCCGCGAGGGGGCGGCCGGAGAAGCACCCTCCGCACGTGAGCGTTCCGAGCGGCGCGCCCGCGTTCAGGAAGACGCCCGCGCCGCCCCCACCGTCGCGAGCCCGTCCGACTCCGGCACCCTGGCCGCCGCGAACTTCGTCGTACGCCGCAGCCGGAAGCCCAGCGTCTCGTACAGCCTGATGGCGTTCGTGTTGCCGGCCGACGTGTGCAGGAACGGGGTCTCGCCGCGCTCCCTGATGCCCGCCGCCACAGCCAGGACCAGGCGGGCCGCGAGCCCCTGTCCGCGGTGGGCCGGGTCGGTGCAGACCCCGCTGATCTCGGTCCAGCCCGGCGGGTGCAGCCGCTCGCCCGCCATCGCGACGAGCGCGCCGCCCCTGCGGATGCCGAGATACGTGCCGAGTTCGACGGTGCGCGGCAGGAACGGTCCCGGCCGGGTCCGTGCGACCAGGTCCAGCATCTCGGGCACGTCGGCGGCGCCGAGCCGCACGGCCTCCGCGTCATGGGTGGCGGCCACGCCCGCGTCGACGAGCTGGACCCCGTCCATGCTCATCGTGAGTTCCCACCCCTCGGGCGGCGCCGTCCGTATCCCCGGCAGCGGCACCTCCGCCCCTGGGCCGGCGAGCGCGGCGAGGTCGGCCCAGTCCTCGGACCCCGGATCGTCGGGCAGCGCGAGCCACGGCGAGACGTCGAGCGGGTACCGCATGACCCGGCCCCGCCGTTCGGCGAAGTGCGCGTGCGGGCCGGTGAGGGAGGCGTACGCGGGATTGTCCAACGGGTGGGCGGGAGTGACGTCCGGGACGGTCATGCTGCGGACTCCAAGGGGGCGGTGGCGGGTGGGCGGCCGTGGCCTGCCACAGATGAAAGCCCATGTCACCGCGCTCCCATTCCCTCACCGGGAGATGTTCACAAGCCCGCAACGGTGGATGTTGCCGAGGCGCGGGCCGCTTGGCATCCTGGCGCGATGCCTTCCGTACCTGGCGCGATGCCCTCCGTACCCCTGAGCGACCACGTCGAGGAACTGCTCGCGGGCGAGCACCCGTTGCCGGTCGTGGAGGCGGGCGACCCCGTCCTCCGGTCCCCCGCGCAGACCTACGACGGTCAGCTCGCGCCCGCGCTCCTGGAGCGTCTGATCGCCGCGATGCGCGTGTCGATGCTCGCCGCACCCGGCGTCGGGCTCGCCGCACCGCAGATCGGCGTACCGCTGCGGCTCGCCGTCATCGAGGACGGCGCGGACGTGCCCGACGAGGTACGTATCGCGCGCGGCCGGGTGCCGCAGCCGTTCCGCGTCCTGATCAACCCGTCGTACGAGCCCGTGGGCGCGCACCGGGTCGCGTTCTTCGAGGGGTGCCTGAGTGTGCCGGGACTGCAGGCCGTGGTTCCCCGGCACGAGAAGGTGCGGCTGCGGGCGCTCGACGAGCGGGGCCACACCGTGGACGAGGAGTTCACGGGGTGGCCCGCCCGGATCGTGCAGCACGAGACCGACCATCTGCACGGCACGCTCTATCTGGACCGCGCCGAACTGCGGTCGCTGTCCACGCGGGGCGCGATGGCCGAGCGCTGGACGCAGCCCACTCCGGAGCGCGCCGCCCGTGCGCTCGGATTCTCGCTCCCCTAGGGGTGGATCAGGAGAGGTCGGGCATCTCGCCCTCGGTCGTGCTCATGTCGATGACCGTGAACGCGGCGCCCTGCTGGTCCGCGACCGCCGCGAACCGGCCGAACGGCGAGTCCATCGGGCCGAAGTGGAGCTTTCCGCCGAGCTTGGCGATCTTCGCGACCGCCTCGTCGCAGTTGTCGACCGCGAAGTAGAGGTTGATGTACGACGGGACCGTGGGCGGGAAGTCCTCGGTCATCTTGAAGCGGCCGAGCTGGGGCTTTCCTTCGAGCTGCCAGACGTTGAAGTCGACGTGCTCGTCCACCATCTTCTTGACCTCGTACGGGAAGACGGCCTCGAAGAACCCGTCCGTCTTGGCGGTGTCCCGTGTGGTGACCTCGGCCCAGGCGAACGAACCGGGCTCACCGGCCTTCTCGAAGCCGCTGTGGGTGCCGGGCTGCCAGAGGCTGAAGAAGATTCCGGCGGGATCCTGGGCGGTGACCATCTTGCCGAAGTCGGCGACCTGCATCGGCTCCGCCGCCAGGGTGCCGCCGGCGTTCTTGATACGGGTGACGGCGGCGTCGACGTCGGATGTGGCCAGGTAAAGATTCCAGGCGGCCGGGATGTTCTCCATCCCCGGCATCTGCGGCGCGAGCGCTCCGACCCGCTTGCCGCCTGACCTGGCCTGCGTGTAGTAGCCGAACTCCTCCTGCCCCTCGTCGAAGGTCCAGCCCAGAAGCTCGCCGTAGAAATTCTTGGCGGCCTCCAGGTCCGGGAACATGGCGTCGGCCCAGATGGGCGCGCCCTCCGGTCGTACGGACATGGCACGAACCCCTTCTTCCGATTCCGGGTGGACCGGTCTGACGTCCTCCGATTCACGCTAGCCGCGAGCGGCGCGGCGCGCGATGCAAGCCTTACGGAGTGGTGACGTGCGGGCGTCGAACGCGGCCGGGGCGCCTTGTCCCGCCTAGCGTGGGCGGTATGCGCGTACTGGTCACCGGCGGAGCCGGGTTCATCGGGTCGGCCGTCGTGGACACCCTCGCCGCGCGGGGGCACGAGGTCGTCGTGCTCGACGTGCGGCCGCCGGAGCCGGGCGAGGGGCGGCCTCGGACCGTCGCGGACGTACGGGACCGTGCCGCCGTCGACGCGGCGCTCGCGGGTGTCGACGCGGTGTGCCATCAGGCGGCGCAGGTCGGCCTCGGCAAGGACTTCGCCGACGCTCCCGACTACGTCTCCCGGAACGACCTCGGCACGGCGGTACTGCTCGCCGCGATGGCCTCGGCGGGCGTGCGGGCACTGGTGCTCGCGGGGTCGATGGTCGTGTACGGGGAGGGGCGGTACGTGTGCGGGCGGCACGGCGTGGTGCGGCCGGGGCCGCGAGCGGAGGCGGATCTGCGGGCGGGCCTGTTCGAGCCCCTCTGCCCGCACTGCGGTGCCTCGCTCGACCCCGGTCTCGTCACGGAGGACGCGCCCACGGACCCGCGCAACGTGTACGCGACGACGAAGCTCGCCCAGGAACATCTGGCGTCCGCCTGGGCCCGGTCCACCGGGGGGCGCGTCATGTCGCTGCGGTACCACAACGTGTACGGGCCCAGGATGCCGCGCGACACCCCGTACGCGGGCGTCGCGTCGTTCTTCCGCTCGGCGCTCGCCCGGGGTGAGGCTCCGCGTGTCTTCGAGGACGGGCGCCAGCGGCGGGACTTCGTGCACGTACGCGACGTGGCCTCGGCGAACGCGCTCGCCCTGGAGGCCGTTCGCGACCGGCCGGCCGGGGCGTGCTCCGCGTACAACACCGGCAGCGGGGACCCGCGCACGGTGGGCGAGATGGCCCACGCGCTCGCCGCCGCGTACGGCGGTCCGGCGCCGGTGGTGACGGGCGAGTACCGGCTCGGCGACGTCCGGCACATCACGGCGGACCCCGGACGCCTGAAGACCGAGCTGGGGTGGCGGGCGGAGACGGGCTTCGAGGAGGGGATGCGGGAGTTCGCCACGGCGGAGCCGGGGTGAGGGGGGTGACGCTTCGACGGGGAGTTGTGTGGCGGGCTCGGGGCAGCGGGCTCGCGGGGGACGGACTCGGGGCAGCGGGCTCGCGGGGGACGGGCTACGTTCCCGGTGCCGGGAGCGTCACCTCGAAGCAGCAGCCGCCGGCCACATTGCGTACGGCGGCGCTTCCCCGGTGGGCCTCGACGATGCCCCTGACGATGGCGAGCCCGAGGCCCGCGCCCGACGGGGGCGTACGGGCGTGGCTGCCGCGCCACCCTGTGTCGAAGACCCGGGGCAGATCCTCCTCCGGGATGCCGCCGCAGCCGTCCGTGACCGTCAGGACCACGCCGTCCGCGCGGAGCGCCGCCGCGACGGCGACCGTGCCGTCGGCGGGGGTTCGCCGGATCGCATTGATCAGGAGGTTGCCGAGGACCCGGCTCATCTCCTTGGCGTCGACCTCCACCGGGATCACGTCGGCCAGGTCGCCGACGAGGCGTACGCCGTGTTCGCGGGCGAGGGGGTCGGCGCCGGCGAGCGCGTCGCCCACCAGGTCGTGCAGGGAGATCCTGGACGGGGTCAGGACGAGCGTTCCCGCGTGGATGCGCGAGAGTTCGAAGAGGTCGCCGACCATGTCGTTCATACGCTCGACCTCGGCGCGGATCTGACGGAGATAGCGGTCCGGGTCGGCCGCCATGCCGTCCTCCAGAGCCTCGGACATGGCTCGCAGCCCGGCGAGCGGTGTACGCAGATCGTGGGAGATCCAGGCGACGAGTTCGCGCCGCGAGGTCTCCAGGGCGCGCTCGCGGTCCCGGGAGGCGGCGAGTTTGGCACTGGTGGCTTCCAACTCGCCTGAGAGGGCGGAGAGTTCCGCGGTCGCGGGCGTCGCGGGCGCGGCGAAGCTGCCGCCGTCGCCGAAGGAACGGGCGGCGAGCGTGAGCGCGTTGCTGCGCGCGACGACCCATCGGCCGAGAAGGAGCGCGGTGGCCAGCGACACGGTGGCCGCCATCGCGGCGACGGTCGTCACGACGGTCAGATCGTGTGGGGAGAGAAACATCGCCCAGGCCACGACGAGCGTCCCGGCGAGCATCGCGGTAACGGCAACCGAGGCGACGACGGTGAGCGACACCGTCAGGGAGCGCCGGCGGAGGAGGAACAGCGCGAGCGCGCCGAGGAGCCCGGCGCCGACAGCACCGAGGAATGCGTAGAGAGCGATGAGGAGAAGGTCACGCACGGCGACCGGCCTGGGAGGAATGGGGGGCCGGGGTGGGCGGCGCCGCGTGGTCGGCAGGGGTGGTGAGGTGCGTCTGGCCGGCGGGGGAAGGTGGGGCGGCTGGGACCGTGCGGCCACCCCGATCACCCCGGTCGCCCCGGTCACCCCGATCACCCCGATCACCCCGGTCACCCCGGTCACCCCGGTCACCCCGGATGGCCGAGTCACCCGCGATGGTCGAGCCCGTTCGACCCTCCGCCGTTCCCTCCTCCGCACCGGAAGCGGCACGTGGGTCCGGGTCGAGGCGGTAGCCGACTCCCCAGACCGTTTGGATCAGGCGTGGGGTCGCCGGGTCGTCCTCGATCTTGCCGCGCAGGCGGCGTACGTGCACTGTGACGGTCGACAGGTCACCGAAGTCCCAGCCCCAGACCTCCCGCATGAGTTCCTCGCGGGCGAAGGCCCGGCCCGGGTGACGGAGGAAGAACGTGAGAAGGTCGAACTCACGGATGGTGAGGGCGAGTTCGGCCCCCTCCTTGGTGGCGCGACGGGCCGCCGGGTCGACGGAGAGGGCACCCGCGCGCAGCGGCCCCGTCGGCTTCGGCACCGCCGCCGTCCGCGAGCGGCGCAGCACCGACTCGACGCGCAGGACCAGCTCGCGCGGGCTGAAGGGCTTCGTCACGTAGTCGTCCGCGCCGACCTCCAGGCCGAGGATGCGTTCGTCCTCGTCGCCGCGAGCCGTCAGCATGATCACAGGGACCGGGCCGCGCTCCCGGAGCCTGCGGCACACCTCCAGGCCGTCCATGCCGGGCAGCATCAGGTCGAGGACGACCAGGTCGGGGCCCTGAGCGTCGGCACGGTCGAGGGCGGCCGGGCCGTCGGCGGCGCGGTCGACGTCGTAACCGGCCCGGTCCAGATAGCCCGCGACGACCTCGGCGACGGTCGGATCGTCGTCGACGACGAGTACGCGACCGAGCGGTGATGTCTCCATGGGGACAGCGTCGCACCACGTCCTGTCCTGGCACCCCGTACGCGGGGCCCCCGGGCCCGACGTCCGCGTTTCGTAAGGACCTGGAACCCGGAATGTCCGTTCTGGATTCGTAGGGTGACAGCGTGATCCCCCCTGACTCCAACTCACCCCTCGATCCTGCCGTCCCGTCCGCCTGCGGCCCGTCCGTCGCCGTCGTGCTGCCCTGCCTCGACGAGGCCGCCGCACTGCCGTGGGTGCTGGCCCGTGTCCCGGACGGCTGGCGGGCGCTTGTCGTGGACAACGGCTCCACCGACGGTTCCCCGGACATCGCCAGGTCCCTGGGCGCGACGGTGGTGACGGAGCGCCGGCGCGGTTTCGGGGCCGCGTGCCACGCGGGCCTGCTGGCGTCCGACGCGGACGTGGTCTGCTTCTGCGACTGCGACGCCTCCCTCGATCCGGCCCTGCTCGTGCCGTTCGTCCAGGACGTGTCCGCCGGACGGGTGGACCTCGTGCTCGGCCGGCGCAGGCCTCAGGGGTGGGCAGCTTTCCCGGCCCATGCGCGCGCCGGGAATCTGGCGCTCGCGCGGATGCTTCGACGGCGTACCGGGGTGCGGCTGCACGACCTGGGCCCGCTGCGGGCCGCTCGCCGCGTGTCTCTCCTCGGCCTGGACCTCACGGACCGCCGCAGCGGCTATCCGCTCCAGATGGTCGTCCGAGCGGCGGACGCGGGCTGGCGCATCGAGGAACGCACGGTGCCGTACCGCCGTCGTACGGGAAAGTCCAAGGTCACGGGCACCTGGCGGGGCACGTGGCAGGCGGTCCGGGACATGCGGGCGGTGCTCGCGGAGCCGCCCCGGACTCCGCTCCCGGCACGCGGAGAGGCGGGGCCCCGATGACGTACGACGACGTGGCCGGCGCGCCTTTCGCGCGGCCGGCCGGCACCCCCGTGGAACCCACCCTCCTGGTCATCGCCAAATCCCCCGCCCCCGGTCGCGTCAAGACGCGGCTCACGCCGCCGTTCACGCCCGGGGAGGCCGCGCGGCTGGCCGAGGCCTCGCTCGTCGACACGCTGCGGGCCGCGCTCGCGACGCCCGCGCGGCGCCGGGTGCTCGTGCTCGACGGGGCGCCCGGGCCCTGGCTGCCGGACGGCATCGAGGTGGTCGCCCAGTGCGCCGGCGGCCTCGACGAGCGGCTCGCGGCGGCGTTCGCCGGGTGCGCCGGGCCGGCCGTTCTGATCGGGATGGACACACCGCAGGTGACGCCCTCGCTGCTCGCGCCGGCCCTCGGTGCCGACGCCTGGCGGGACTGTGACGCCTGGTTCGGGCCCGCCCACGACGGCGGGTTCTGGGCGCTCGGGCTCGCCGCGCCGGACCCTGAACTCCTGCGGGGCGTCCCGATGTCGACGCCGCACACGGGTGCCGCCCAGCGGGCCCGGCTCACCTCGGCGGGGCTGCGGGTACGGGACCTCGCGGTCCTGCGGGACGTCGACACGGCGGACGACGCCGCGCTGGTGGCCGCCGCCGCGCCGGACGGCCGCTTCGCCGCCGAACACGCGCGGCTGACCCGGGCGGTCCGCCCGTGACCACGACGCACGAGGACGTGGCACAGCCCTGGTGCAGGGACCCGTACGCCGATGCCGTGCGCAATGAGCGCGGCCCCCTGTTCCTGCGGCGCGCCGACGGCTGGCTGCTCCCCCTCGAGGTGGAGCGCTGGTGCGCGCGAGCCGACGCGGCCGATCTGTCGGCGCTGCGCCGCTGTGAGGGCCCGGTGCTGGACATCGGCTGCGGCCCGGGCCGCCTGGTCGCCGCGCTCGCCGCGGCCGGGCACCGCGTGCTGGGAGTCGATGTGAGCGAGGCCGCCGTGGCGCGGACGGTCCGCCTCGGGGGTGCGGCACTGCACCGGTCCGTGTTCGATCAGCTGCCCTACGAGGGCGGCTGGGGGACGGCGCTCCTGCTCGACGGCAACATCGGGATCGGCGGTGACCCGGGCGCCTTGCTGGCGCGGGTCTTTGAACTCGTCGTTCCCGGCGGCCTGTTGACGGCGGAGACGTCTCCGTTCGACGTCGACGAGCGTGTGGACGTGCGGGTGGACGACGGGCAGGGAGCGTCGGGTTCGCTGTTCCCGTGGGCCCGAGTGGGCACGCGCGCGCTGCTGCGGAACGCGCGCCCACTCGGCTGGCGGCCGGTCGCTCAGTGGTCGGTGGGCGGGCGCTCCTTCGTCTCCTTGCGCCGCTGACGCGTCTCCTTGCGCCGCTGACGTCCCGACCGCCCTTCCTGCTCCCGCACCTGCCGCCACCGCGACGCGTGAGCAAGGAACGTACGCGTCACGAACCACAGCGCCGACGCGGCGAACAACGCGGCCGTCAGCAACAGCCAGCGTGCCAGGAACGGGTCCTCCGAACGTCCTGTGAGCAGGGCGTAGTGCTCCGGTCGCGCCCGCGTGATCAGCGGGAACCACACCAGGAGCAGCAACCCCGACAGGAACGCGGGCACCCGCACGTACGACACCGCCGCACGGTTGCGTACGCCGAACGCCCGCACCGCCGCACGGTCCGCGAGCGAGTACAGCGGTACGAGCACCAGGTCATGGACGACCGCCGCGCCGACGAACCAGACCGCCACCCCCCACGCGTCACCGGCGAGGAACCGCACGCCCGCGTATCCCGCGAGGGCGAACGAGGCGGCCAGGAGCGGGAGTTGGAGTGGGCTCTCTCCGTACCAGCGGCTCACCGCGTGGTACGCCCCGCCACCCCGCCGCCATCGCCTTGTACGCCCGCTCATCGCAGCGCTCCGAACGTCAGGGCGGCCACCCATTTCGTGTTCATCACGCCCGGCGCCGCGGGCACAATGACGCGGGCCGGATACCCGTGGTCGAGCGTGAGGTCGGCCCCGTCGACGCGGAGCGCGAGCAGTGAGCGCGGGTCGTGGACCTGGTTGTGGCGCAGGGCCGCCTTGCGGAAGGCGCCGTGCTGTTGCAGGGACTCGACGAACACGTCGGTGTCGCCGTCGGTCCCGGCCAGGCGGGCCAGGTCGCGCAGTCGTACGCCGGTCCATCGCCGGTCGTCCGTCGACCAGCCTTCGACGCAGGCGATGGGCAACCAGGCGCTGTGCTGCGGGAGTTGGAGGAGATCGTCGCGCGAGAGCCGTCGGACGGCGCCGGTGGGGCCGGTGACGACGAGCCGCCACGGATCACCGGTGTCGACGGCCCGGACGCCCGCGACGGCGGCCGTCTTGTTGATCTGGAACGCGCCGGGGCCCGTTCCGGGATCGGCGCCGCCGTGCGGGGCGAGGAGGGCGGTACGGCGCCAGGCACCGCCGATGCTCTGGCCGGCCGTCGTGACGAGGATCAGGAGCGAGCCGGCACCGACCATGGCGAGCGCTCCGCGTCGCGACACGGTGGGCTCGGCGGGCCGCGCGGGCACCAGCTCACCCGTCTCCGCGACACCCGCCTTCCTCTCCCGCAGCACGCGCAGCGCCTGCGGCACGCGGAGCACGGCGTGGACGAGGAACGCGCCGATGAACACCCAGGCACCGTAGAAGTGCAGCGGGTAGAAGGAGCCGGGGAACAGGTAGTCGAGCTGGACGTTGAGGATGCCGGTCACGAACTCGAACAGGACGCCGCCGACGAGCAGGAGCAGGGAGAGGCGTTCGAGGGCGTGGCCGAGGGAGCGGGCGGGCGGCAGCGTGAAGAGCTTGGGCACGACCGACCACAGCTTGGCGAGGAGCACCGGCACGAGCGCGACACCGACCGTGACGTGCAGGCCCTGGGTGAGCCGGTAGAGCCAGTGCGGGTGCGTCGGCCAGGAGAACAGGTAGAGGCCGAGCAGGCCCTTGTCCGGTGTCTTGTCGTTGGCCGCCGCGAGGTTCGGGTTGTACGCGGCGTACGACAGGAGGCCGGTCACGAAGAGCAGCGTGATGCCTGCGAGGAGGACGAGGCCGAGGACCGCGGTGAAGCGGGGGCCGCGCAGGGGGCTGCGCCATGGATCGGGGAGGGTTCGAGGGAGGTCGCGCATCCGGTTCCTTCGGGCTGTGCGCGGCGGGGGCCCCGCCGGCCTGCTCCGACGGTAGTGCGGCGGGTCGCCGGATCGGCGCTGGAAGATCTGACGGTTCGGTGACGCGTGCCCGCGCTGCCACCGGACGGGCCGGAGGGGCGCCTAGCGTGCGAGGGGTGAAACTGGAAGCACTCCGCCCGGGCCGCCGCAACGCCACCTCGTCCGACGGCGGGACACGCCGTGACCTGGTGGCCGCCGCGGCCGCGGCCGCCTTGGTCGTGGTGGCCGTCCTCGTGGGCCGCTACATCGAGGACCGTCACGGCACGCTGCACGTCAACTGGCCTCCGCTGTACGCCCGTTGGTACCCGCACATGGGCGTGGGCACCCCGGCCGCGGTCTGCGTGGCCGTACTGGTCGTCGGATACGGGCCCCTGGTGGCCGCCCGCCTGCGGTGGCGGATGCTGCTGCCCGCCGTGTGGGCCGCGTCGGCGGCCTGGACGTTCTCGCTCGCGCTGGTCGACGGCTGGCAGCAGGGCATCGCCGGGCGCCTGACGACGCCGTACGAGTACCTGACGGTCATCGACCGGTTCGGGAACGTCGGCGCGACGCTGCGGGACTTCACGCGGCACATCCTGCTGCACTCCCCCGGCCACTGGCCGCCCCATGTCGCGGGGCACCCGCCGGCGGCGACCCTGACGTTCGTCGCCCTGGACCGGATCGGCCTTGGCGGGGGTGGGTGGGCCGGGGTCTGGTGCATCACCGTGGGCTGCACGGCGTCGGTCGCCGTCCTCGTCGCGGTGCGCGCACTCGCGGGCGAAGAGCTCGCGCGCCGCGCGGCGCCGTACCTGGTGCTCGCGCCGGCCGCGGTCTGGGTGGGCACGTCGGCCGACGGCTACTTCGCGGCGGTCGCCGCCTGGTCCGTGGCGCTGCTCACGGTGGCGGCGACCCGCGACAGCCGGACGGCGGCACTCGGCAGCGGCTTCCTGTTCGGGCTCACCTGCTACCTGTCGTACGGCCTGACGCTGATCGCCCTCGTCGGGGCGGCCGTGCTTGTCGTGGCGCGTACGGTGCGGCCGCTGCCGCTGTTCCTCGTGGGGGCGGCCGTCGTGCCGGTCGCGTTCACGCTCGCCGGGTTCGACTGGTGGGAGGCGTACCGGCTGTTGACGCGGCGCTACTACGAGGGGGCGGGCGGGGTCCGGCCCTACGGGTACTGGGTGTGGGCCAACCTGGCGTGCACCGTGCTGATCGTGGGTCTTGCCGCGGTGGCGGGGCTGCGCCGGGTTCCCGGGCGGGTGCTGCGCGCCCGGGCGGAGCCGGAAGGACGGCTCGCGACGGTCGTGCTCGGCGCGGCGTTCGCCCTCCTGGCCGCTGATCTTTCGGGGATGAGCAAGGCGGAGACGGAACGGATCTGGCTCCCGTTCGCCGTGTGGCTCCTGGCGGCCACCGCTCTGCTGCCGGAGCGGTGGCGCCGGGGGTGGCTGACCACGCAGGCGATGCTCGCGCTGGCGGTCAACCACCTGTTGTTCACGGGTTGGTGACCCGGACCGGGTGCGGCTTGTCCTCGCGGGAGGCGGGGCGGGTGCGCAGGAGCTGGCGGAGTCGCTCGGCGGGCTGGGGCAGGACCACGAACGCCTCCGCCTGGAGGCAGGCCCAGCTGATCCTCGGCAGGTCACGCACGGTCGGGTACACGACGAAGCGCGGCTCCCACACCGGCTGGAACTTGGCGTTGAACCGGTACAGGGACTCGATCTGGAACCAGCGCGACAGGAACACGAGAAGGCCGCGCCACACCCGCAGGACCGGGCCAGCACCGAGGCGCTCCCCGCGCGCGAGAGCGGCCCGGAACACCGCGAAGTTGAGCGACATACGGCGTACGCCGAGCCCCTGGGCGCCGCGCAGCGCGGCCACGATCAGAAGCTCGTTGAGGCCGGGTTCGGCCGTGCGGTCGCGGCGCATCAGGTCGAGGGAGAGACCGTCCTCGCCCCACGGCACGAAGTGCAGCAGGGCGCGTACGCGGTCGTTGCCGTGCTCGTCGTCCTGGTGGGCGGTGACGACGACACAGTCCCCGTCGTCGGGGTCGCCGAACCGGCCGAGCGCCATGGAGAACCCGCGCTCGGTCGCGTTCCCCCGCCAGGCCGCGGCGGCCTCACGCAGCCGCTTCTTCTCCTCGTCGGGCAGATCGCGTACGCGGCGCATACGGCACGTGTAGCCGCCACGCTCGATGCGGTTGACCATCTGCCGGACGTTGCGCATGGTGCGCCCCGAGAGGCTGAACGACGCGCAGTCGACGATGGCCTCGTCGCCCAGTTCCAGTGCCTTGAGGCCGCCTTCGCGCGTCCAGACCTGGCCGCCGAGTTCGCTGCAGCCCATCACGGCGGGGGTCCAGGCGTGCAGGGTGCACTGGTGCAGGAACTCCTTGATGGCGCCGGGCCACGCCTCGTAGTCACCGATCGGGTCGCCGCCCGCGAGGGCCACACCGGACACCACGCGGTACGCGATGGCGGCCTTGCCCGAGGGCGAGAAGAGGACGCTCTTGTCCTCACGCAGCGCGAAATAGCCCAGGGAGTCGCGCCGGCCCTCGTCGGCCAGCAGGGAGCGCAGGCGCTCGTCGCTGTCGGCTGGGCGCATGGTGACGGGCCGCAGGGCGAGGTAGATGCTGGTGATGGCGGTGACGACGCCGAGCGCGAGCAGCGAGAAGTGGACGATGTCGCCGACCCGGTCACTGGTGTACTCGATGGGGCCGTACGCGCCGATCATGCCGTAGCCGACCTGCTGGACACGGTCGAGGAACGCGATGCCGTGGCCGGTCTCCTGATCCGCGCGCACGCCGACGATGAGGAGGCCGAGGGCGAAACTGCACCCGCCGAGCACGACGAAGTTCCACAGGGCGCGCTTTCTGCCGCGCGGGTCGCCGAGCGCGTAGAACTCCTTGCGGTACGCGATGAGCGCGACGCACAGGACGGCCGAGACGGCGGCCGGGATGAACGCGTGGTGGCGGAAGCCCTGGACCAGCGCGCTGACCGCGAGCAGTCCGACGGCCGCTTCCCAGGCGCGCCGTTTCCGCCGGCGCAGGCCTCTGGCGAGCATCACTAGGAGTAGTCCGGCAGCGAGCGCGGCGGCGCGCGCCACGTCTTCGGCGAGGCCCGGCACGTACGTGGCGATCCGCTCTATGCGGGTCTCCTGCATGTGCGGGGAGATCGCCGACGCGATGTCCAGGATTCCGATGATCAGGCACGTGTGACCTGCCACTGCGGCGGGGCGTTGTTTCACAGTGACTGAGAGTAGAAGCGCTGCACCACCGGGGAGTAAGAGCGACACAGGAGCACGGTAAGAACGCGGACGACGGCAAACCTTCCGCGGCCACCGTGCCTCTTTCCCCATGAAAACTGCTTAACAAGGCAGATGACGGCTGAAAGTTGAGGAAAACATGGGCCTGACGAGTCGGGCACTCGAATACGCGACAGTGCTGGCCGCACTGGTGTGCGTGGGGCTCACGGTCTGGGTGTGGCCCCGCCTCGCCCGCCGCGGGCCCGCGGCCGTCCTCGGCCGCCTCGGGGTGATCGCTGCCACGCAGTTGACGATTATCACCGCGTTCGCCATCGCTGTGAACACCCAGTTCGACTTCTACGGGTCCTGGAGCGAGCTGCTCGGCAATGTCGACAAGGCTCCGGCCCAGGTCACGGCCCTTGGTCAGTCCGGTGTCTCCACCGTCGGGTCGACGCAGGGCGGGCTCGTGCAGCCGGCCGGACCGCAGGGCCTCGACCGCGTGAAGGGCCTTCCGCAGGGGCCTCCCTCGAAGGTCGGCAAGATCGAGTCGGTCAAGATCATCGGCCGGCGGACCCGGGCCGTGAACCCGGCGTTCGTGTACCTGCCGCCGCAGTACTTCCAGCAGCAGTACCACCGCCAGCGGTTCCCGGTGATGGTCGCCATCAGTGGTTATCCGGGCGGCATCATGAACCTCGCCCAGTATCTCCAGGTGCCGCAGACCGCCGACCATCTGCTGCAGCAGAACAAGATGCAGCCGACGGTGATCGTGATGGTGCGTCCGACGATCGCGCCGCCGCGTGACACCGAGTGCGTGGACGTGCCGGGCGGCCCGCAGGCGGAGACCTTCTTCACCAAGGACCTGCCCGAGGCGATCAAGCAGACGTACCGCGTCGGGCACGACCCGAGCGCGTGGGGCGCCCTCGGTTACTCGTCGGGCGGCACGTGCTCGCTCCAGCTCGCGCTGCGCAACCCCAACGTGTACACGTCGGCCGCGTCCCTGTCCGGTGACTACAAGATCGCGGACGACCTCACCACGGGCAGCCTGTTCGGCTCGGGTCCGGCCGGCGCCAAGCGGCAGCGTGAGCACGACCTGGTGTGGCGGCTGAAGCACCTGCCCGTCCCGCACGTGTCGGTGCTGGCCGCGAGCAGCAGGCAGGGCGAGAAGGACTACGCCGCCACGATGCAGTTCCTGCACGCGGTGAAGCCGCCCATGACGTCGGCCCAGATCATCCTGCCGCGCGGCAGCCACCACTTCACGACCTGGCTGCGGGAGATCTCGCCGGCGATGCAGTGGATGAGCAGCCAGCTGACGTTCCCGCAGGACATCACGCCGGCCCCGCCGGTCAAGCACGGTCCCGGCACGCCCGCCCACAAGCCGGCCTCGGCACCGGCCCACCCGCCCACGACCCAGGCCGCGGGGCGTCCGCGCCACTGACACGCGGGGCGTCCGCGCCACTGGCACCCCCTCGACCGCCCCGCCCGCCCCGGTGCAACCAGCGCCCGGGGCGGGCGGGGCCACTACGTTCCAGGTCCCGGGCCGGGCGCCCGGCCGGCCGCCGGTCGGCGGCGACCCGTTACGGTGGCCTGGCATCGGCGCCGCCGCGCTTTCCCCGTCCGACCAGGAGCATCCGTATGCCCGAGTCCGCCGTGACCGCACGCCCCGCACTGGCCAGGCCGGGCGCGGCGCCCGGCGACGTGGCCGCCGTGTGGTCCGTCGTGACGGGCATGTACGAGGCGTACGCCATCGGGGACCGCGCCCAGGTCGACGCGCGGCTCGACCCGGAGGCCACGATCTGGGACCCGGCGGACGAGAACCTGCTGCTCGGCAAGCCCGACCTGGACCGCGTACGGTCCGAGCGGCCGGCGGACGGTCCCGTGACCAGGAGTCCGCGCCCCTTCGACCCGGTCGTCGACGTCTTCGGCGACACGGCGGTCCTGCGGTACTGGCTGCGCGTCGCGTTCGAGCCCGGTCCGGACGGCGCCCCGCTGCGCCCCGAGCTGATCCGGAACACGGCAGTCCTGCACAGAGACCCCGAGGGCGGACGCTGGCTGATCGTGCACCTGCATGAGGACGTGCGGCAGGCGGGCGGGGTGCCGGACACGGGCCGTTAGCGGTTACGCGTCAACGAATGCGGGGCCGCTCTTACGGGTCAGCGACGAGGGTCAGCGCTTACGGGTCGCCACCAGGAGGCGGCACCTCGGGCTGCCGTCGCTCCGCTCGCCCAGCTCGGGCAGCGCCTGGAGAGCCACGTCGAATCCGGCCGCGTTCAGCTCTCTCCGTACGTCGCCCAGGCGGAAACCGCGGTAGTACATGACGAACGGCGGCCGCCACAGTGCGTTCCGCACGCGCATCGCGCCATCGAAGGCCAGCATCGCGAAGTAGCCGCGTGAGCCGGGCCGCGCGGGCGCCGGAAGCGGGAACGCGAAGCGGCCACCGGGCTTCAGTACGGAGTGGACCTGCGCGAACAGCTCGGGTCGCTGCCGGGGCAGGAAGTGCCCGAACGCCCCGAAGCTGACGACCAGGTCGAAGACCGGACCGAAGGGCAGGGCGAGCGCGTCGCCGCGCACCAGGTCCGCGCCGTCCCCGTACGCCGCGCGTCCCTCCGTCAACATGCCCGCACTGAAGTCGACCCCTACGGGTCGCTCGCGACACACCTGCCGCAGCACACCGAGCCCCGCGCCGGTCCCGCAGCACAGATCGAGCCCACGCCCGAACGGGCCGAGGCGATGCAGGGCGCGGGCAACAGGCGCGAGGATCACCTGTGGCGTCCGGAACGGCGTGAGGTCGAACTTGGGCGCGAGCAGGTCGTAGCCACGCTCGACGGAGGACAACGCCTGAACGGCGAGCTCCCGGACTGTGGGCCCTTCGGGTTCGAACATCGGGGTCAGCATAGGCCGGGGGCGGGTGTTTCGCGGTTGGGCGGCCGCTTCACCGGGGAGCGGGCGCCTTGCCGGGGGCTACGGGGGTTGGCAGCGGCCTCGCGGAGCGTCCTATCCGCCCCGCCGTCGACCTGGTCAGGTCGGGTACGCGCCGGGAAGAACTCCTTCTTCCTGAGAGCGAGTTGACGTTCCTGCGGCAGGTGCGGTCCGCGGTTCCCGTCGCATGAGGGGTGCGGACCTGGGTCGATCGGCGCGGCTGGATGCGTAATACTCACGGTATGGATTCGAGCATTACGCGTACCGGGGAACAGGCGGTTCGGGTGCGTAGGGCGACTGCCCGGGACGCCAAGCGGCTGACCCGGATCGTTCGCTCGTCCCGTGCCTACGAGGCTCCGTACGCGGCGATGGTGGACGGGTACCGGGTGGGTCCCGACTACATCGAGGCGCATCGTGTCTTCGTTGCCGTGGGACCGGAAGATCTGGCGCTCGGGTTCTATGCGCTCACGCTCGTGCCGCCGGAGCTCGACCTGATGTTCGTCGCCGACGCGGCGCAGGGCCTCGGTATCGGGCGGCTGCTCGTCGCCCACATGAAGGACGAGGCGCGCGCCGCCGGGCTCACCTCGGTCCGCGTCGTCTCCCACCCGCCTGCCGAGGGCTTCTACCTCGGCGTGGGCGCCGTACGGACCGGCACGGAGGCCGCGAATCCGCCCGCCGTGATGTGGGACCGGCCCGAATTGGCGTTTCCCATCGGGTGACGCGCCCCCGCCCACTGGCGCACACTCGGGGTGGACGAGGAGGCCGGTTTGGACAACGAGGTGCGTCACACCGACGAAGCCCGCGGCACCGACGCGATCCACGCGTTCGACGTGCTCATGGAGATCCCGCAAGGCTCCCGCAACAAGTACGAGATGGACCACGCCGTCGGCCGTATCAGGCTCGACCGGATGCTGTTCACCTCGACCCAGTACCCCGCCGACTACGGCTACATCGAGGGCACCCTCGGCAACGACGGCGACCCCCTGGACGCGCTCGTGCTGGTGGGTGATCCGACGTTCCCCGGCTGCACCGTCGAGTGCCGCGCGATCGGCATGTTCGTCATGCGGGACGAGAAGGGCATGGACGAGAAGGTCCTGTGCGTGCCCGCGCACGACCCGCGCTACGCCGGTGTGCGGGACATCGACGACATCTCCGAGTTCGACCGTCTGGAGATCACGCACTTCTTCGAGGTCTACAAGGACCTGGAACCCGGCAAGTCCGTCGAGGGCTCGCACTGGGAGGGCCGCGCGCTCACGTACGCGGAGATCGGTGCGGCGGTGCGGCGGGCGGCCGAGGCCGGGCAGGAGGGCTGACCTGACGTAGCACTGGCGGGCGGGAGCGGGGGCAAGGGCGGGTGTCGGGGCCACGTATCGGCGCCCCCGGCACGCTCACATAAGCGCCCGCGCCGTCAGTGCGCCCCGTCCGCCCCACACTGCTTCAACAACTCCCCCGTCGCCGCGTCCACGACCCGATAGCGCACGACCCTGCCCTCCTTCTCGCCCTCGACCACACCCGCCGCGCGCAGCAGCCGCAGCGCCTGCGAGACGGCCGGGTCGTTCATGCCCGTGGCCACGGCGAGATCCGAGACCGCCAGCGGACCGGCGCGGTACAGGGCGAGCAGCAGCGCGAGGCGCCGGGCGTCGGCGAGGAGCGAGAACCGGTCGGCCCAGGCGCGGACATGTCCGGGCTCACCGATGGCGGCGATGGCGTCGCAGACCCGGTGGCCGTCGATCGTGCGACGGCCGGCGCGCTCGGCGGGGACGAGATGCATGGGCACATCCTCGCAGCCACGGGTGTGATCTTGAATACCCGCGTACACCTACGCAACTGTGCAGCCTTGCAGGCGTCGCCGCCCGGCCTCTACTGTGGACGGGCCGTGGTGTTCGGGAATTCGGTGACAGTCCGTCAAGGACTCAGACCGAAGCGGCCCTCGCCACTGTGATCGGGCCCCGGGCCCCTCGGCAACGAGAGACCCGGGACGCCTCGCCCCGCGATGCCACTGGCCGCCACAAGCGACTGGGAAGGCAGGGGCGGACGCGGACACCCGTCAGCCAGGAGACCGGCCACGGCATCTCACGAAGTGATCCACGAGGTGCTGGAGCGTGATCGTATGACCCTGCCTGTAAAGGCTCCGAAGTCCCCCGCGTCCGGAAGCGGCGCGTTCGAATGGCGGCGCGAGGACACCGTCCGTACCGCCGGACTCCTCGCGGTGATAGCCGCACTCCATGTCGTCGCGTTCGGCGTCCTGTTCCTACTCGTCGTGCCCGAGCACTACGAGGTGGGGTCCAAGGCGTTCGGGATCGGCCTCGGCGTCACCGCGTACACCTTGGGGATGCGGCACGCGTTCGACGCCGACCACATCGCCGCGATCGACAACACCACCCGCAAGCTGATGGCCGACGGCAAACGCCCGGTGTCCGTGGGTTTCTGGTTCGCGCTCGGACACTCCAGCGTCGTGGTCGTGCTGGCCGCGCTCATCGCGGGCGGCACCGCGCTGGCCGGTCGGATCATGAACGAGGGGTCGGCCACCCATCAGACGCTCGGCGTCATGGGCACCACGATCTCCGGGTCGTTCCTGTACCTCATCGCGGCGCTCAACCTCGTCGCGCTCGTGGGGATCGTGCGGGTGTTCCGTGCGATGCGTGCGGGCTCGTACGACGAGAAGGAGCTCGAACAGCACCTGGATTCACGGGGGTTCATGAACCGGATCCTCGGTAAGTTCACCAGGTCCATCACGCGGCCGGGCCAGATGTACCCGCTCGGCTTCCTCTTCGGGCTCGGTTTCGACACGGCGACCGAGGTCACGCTGATGGTGATGGCGGGCAGCGGCGCGGCGGCCGGACTGCCCTGGTACGCGATCCTGTGCCTGCCGCTGCTGTTCGCCGCCGGCATGAGCCTGTTCGACACCCTGGACGGTACGTTCATGAACTTCGCGTACCAGTGGGCGTTCTCGAACCCCGTACGCAAGGTGTTCTACAACCTCGCCATCACCGGCCTGTCGATCGCCGTCGCGTTCCTGATCGGGACCATCGAGCTGGTGGGTGTCCTGCACGACAAGCTCGACCTGCGGGACGCGGTGACGAGCTGGATAGCGGGGCTCGACCTGGACAACGTCGGGTTCGTCATCGTGGGCCTCTTCGTCGTCGTGTGGGCGGTGGCCATCGCGTACTGGCGGCTCGCGAAGGTCGAGGAACGCTGGGCCCTGCGTTCCTGACCCATGGACCGCCGGGGGCCTCACTCGTAAAGTCGTGCGGGTGAGCGAAGCGAGCGTTCCCCCAGCGGCGTCCGCGCCGGCGGCGCCCCCGGCCGCCGTCACCGCGGCCCTCACGGTGCTCACGGTGGTGAGCGGCATCGTCGACGCGATCAGCTATCTGGGCCTCGACCATGTCTTCGCGGCGAACATGACGGGCAACGTCGTCATCATCGGCTTCGCCGCGGCCGGAGCCCCCGGGTTCTCCGTGGCGGGGTCGCTGACGTCGCTCGGCGCGTTCCTCGTGGGCGCGGTGTGCGCGGGGCGGCTGGCGGCGGCGTTCGCCGGGCGCTCCCGGGAGACGTGGATCCGCTCGGTCTTCGCCATCGAGGCGGTCATGCTCGGTGTGGCGTCGGCCATCGCGTTCGCCCGGCCCGGCCATGCGATGTACGCGCTCATCGCGGTCATCGCGTGGGCGATGGGGCTGCGCAACGCCACGGTCCGCAAGCTCGGGGTCCCCGAGATGACCACCACGGTCCTGACCATGACGCTGACGGGGCTCGCCGCGGACTCCTCGCTCGCCGGGGGCACCAATCCGCGGGCCGTGCTGCGGGTCGTCTCCGTGGCGGCGATGCTCGCGGGCGCCGGGGTGGGCGCGCTGCTCGTGCTGCACCACGGGCTCGGCTGGCCTCTTCTCGTCAGCGCCCTGCTCGTGACGGCCACGGGGGTCGCTTACCGCGAGAAGGGCGAGATGGCGAGCGGGGGCGGGAAGAAGAACGCGAACGGCGGCGGGGGCGGCCCCCGATCGGCCTAGTCCTGCGGGCGGCGTCCGCCCGCGCTCTCTAGCGTCCGGAGCAGGACCGCGGCATTCGGCCGCGGTGGCTCACGGAACGGGAGAGTCGCCGGATGTTCTGTCCCATAGCCACCGTCATGACGACGACCGCGTGCCTGACGGCGCTCGCGCCCGGGGCCGTCACAGCGCCGCAGCACCTGGCCGCCCGCTCTGTGACCGCGCCCGCCGCGATGACGGCTCCCGACGCGGTGACCGCTCCCGGCGCCGACGCCGGGTCCCCGCGCGACCCCGTGGGCCCGTCGGGCGACCGCATCTCCGCCAGTGGCTCGAGCACCGCGGAGGTGTTCCTCTCCCCGACGACCGTGTCGGCCTCGTCCACGGTCGAGATCACGGTGTCCTGTGGTCGCAGCGGCCAGGGCTCCATCACGGCCAGCTCCAGCGCCTTCGCCGAGGGCTCGGTCATGCTCCCCGCGAGCGGCGGAGGCCGAGGACAGGACGGTGGCCGTACGGAGTACCGGGGGATGGCCCGCCTGGCCGAGCCGAGCAGCTTGAGCGCGGCGGCCGGCTCCCAGTGGTCCGTCGTAGGTTCCTGCCCTGACGGAAGGCGGTGGAGCGCGCCGATGACGGTGAGGCACGACGTCCCGCGCGGCGCCCGCGCGGGAGTCGGCGGCAGCTCGGGCGGCGGCTTCGACCTGGGCCGGATCGGTTTCGGCGCGGCGCTCGCGGGCGGTGCCGCGTATCTGCTGTGGCGCAGGACGCGCGCCCCGCAGTCGAAGTGACGACCGAGGGTCGCGGCGGCCAACCCGATGCGGGGGCACGCGCCCGTTCCGAGTTACGTGGCCGATTCCACGTAACTCACGCTCTTACAGCGGTACTTCAAGAGGCTACGGGCGTGAACTGCACCGGCAGGGACTGCGGCCCCCGCGTGAACACGCCCTGCTCCACCAGGTCGAACCCGTCCGCGAGCCGCACGTCGGGCATCGCGTCGAGGAGCTGGCCGACGCCGATCTCGACCTCCGCCTTGGCCAGGAGCGCGCCGACGCAGAAGTGGCGTCCGAGCGCGAACGACAGGTGGTCGGCGGCGGCCGAGAACGCGTGCGTGGTGCTGAGGTCGTCGCGGAAGATGTCGAAGGTGTCGGGCCGCGCGTAGCGGTCCTCGTCGCGGTTGGCGGAGCCGATCAGGCACGTGACGGTGGCGCCCGCAGGAATCGTGCCGCCGGTCAGCTCCACGTCGGTCGCGGACTGGCGCATGATCATGTGGACCGGCGGCGTGTAGCGCAGGGTCTCGGCGAAGGCGCGGGCGATCAGCGTGCGGTCCTCGCGGACGGCGGCGAGCTGCTCGGGGTGGGTGAGCAGGTTGGCGAAGATGCTGGCGATGGCCTTGTCGGTGGTCTCACCGCCGGCCGCGAGCAGCAGGCTGCAGAAGGCCTTGATGTCCTCGTCGCTCATGCGGACACCGTCGACCTCGGCGGCGCACAGCGCGGACAGCAGGTCGTCGCCGAGGTTGTCCCGGCGCTGCCGGATGACCGGGATCATGTAGTCGGCGAACTCGACGCGGGTACGTTCACCTGCCGCCGCCACGTCGGGGTCGCCGGCCAGGTTGCCGAGGAACGCGATGACGGTGGTGTACCAGCCGTGGAAGCGTGCGTGGTCGGCCTTGTCCAGGCCCAGCATGTCGGCGATCACGTTGACCGGGAAGCGGGTCGCGTACGCGTCCACGAGGTCGACGGAGCCGGTGGCACGGAACGTGTCGATCAGTTCACGCGAATTGCGCTCGATGACCGGCAGGAACTTCTCCTGGAGGTCGCTCCCCCTGAAAGCGGGCGCCACCAGAGCGCGGCGCACCGCGTGCTCACGGCCGCTGAGCTGCAGGATCGTGCGGCCGTGCACCGGCTCGATCTGCCAGTTGTAGTTGTCGGTGGTGAACTCCGACTCCTTGTCCTTGAAGACGCGCTCGACATCGGCGTACCGCGAGATGACGTAACTCTGCGTGGGCTCATGCCACAGGAGAGGCGAGTGTTCACGCATGGCGGCGTAGGCGGGGTAAGGGTTGGCGGCGAACTCCGGCGACAGGATGTCGGGGATTTCCACGGTGGACATGAAGCTCCTTGAGTGATTAACAGGCAACGCTCCAAAGGTTATTGACACTCCGTCGGCGCAGACACCCCGTGGGGGTGTGATCGGGACAGATGTGGTGTGTAGGTGGGTGGTGTGTCGCCGTGTGGGTGGCATGTCGTGGGAGAGACGTGTGTCACGTCGTGCATGAGACACGTAGGACCGGGGAGGCGTCACACACGTAAGGGTGTCCCCTCGCATACAGAGAGCCACCTACACGGAGATTCGCGCCCTCCGTGCGCGCTCAGAACCCCCGCCGAAGAGGCCGAAACGCGTGACCTGGGCAACTCCGGAGGGTCTCAGGCTGTGAGGCGGCCCATAGGGGCCAGATCACATACCAACGGCGTTAGTAGGGGTTAAGCACGCCCGTCGGGGTGTGTGGCCACACCATCACCCGTCATTTCGGACATTCCTCCGTAGTGGGGTAGTACGTCACATCCTTGCGCCCCTCTCAGGGCCCGGCTAACTATTGAGTCGTTCCGGAGAGCGGGTCGGAGCACGAGCGACGGCGCTCGCACCGACCCCTCCGTGCCACGAGGCATATCCCCCGCACCGCTCTGGGTGCCGCCATGCCGGCGGCCACCCGACGATGACCCATGAAGAGGTACTCCGCGTGACCATCTCCACCCCCATCACCGCTGCCGCCCGCCCCAACGTCTTCCGCCGCGCCACCGTCACGGTCCTGGCCGCCGCCGGTCTCGCGGGTGCAGCACTGGCCTTCGCCCCGTCGCCCGCACACGCCGCCGAGCCGGTCGCCGCCCCCAAGGCCGTCCACGCCGTGTCGCTGGCGAAGGTCTCCAACTCGGACAACCTCGACGGCTGGATCCGTCAGGCGCTCTCCATCATGAAGGCCAAGCACATCCCCGGCTCGTACGAGGGTCTGCACCGCAACATCATGCGTGAGTCGTCCGGCAACCCGAACGCCGTGAACAACTGGGACGTCAACGCGATGAAGGGCACCCCGTCGAAGGGCCTGCTCCAGGTCATCCAGCCGACGTTCGACTACTACCACGTCGACGGCACCTCCAAGAGCCTGACCGACCCGGTCGCCAACATCACCGCGGCCGCCAACTACGCCGCCGACAAGTACGGCTCGATCGACAACGTCAACTCGGCCTACTGAGCCGCGGGTTACCGATCCAGCTGTCACTGACCAACTGAACCCGGACCCCCGACCGGAGGGCAAGCGCACATGCCGCACACCAGCGGAGAAGAAGGGCGCCCGCCCACCTCGGACGCGCCGCGACACCCGGGTGAACACCACGAATACGGCCCCGCGCACGTGCACCGCGCGGGTGGCCCGCCACGCAGGAAGAAGTGGCGTGTCATCACCGGTGCCGCGCTCGGCCTCGCCCTCGTCGCGGGCGGTGGCGCCGCCTACGCCTGGTCGCATCTGAACGGCAATCTCAAGAGCACGGACATCAACGCCGCGCTCGGCAAGAACCGTCCGGACGCGAGCCACACCGGGGCGATGAACATCCTGCTCCTCGGCTCCGACTCGCGCGCCGGCACCCATGGCCAGTACGGCAGTGGGGTCGTCGGCGCCCGGTCGGACACGGCGATGGTGCTGCACGTCGACAAGACCCACAAGAAGGCCTCCGTCGTGAGCATCCCTCGCGACACCATGGTCGAGCGGCCCGCGTGTGCCAAGCCCTCGGGCGGCACCGTGCCTGCCGCGCGGCAGGCCATGTTCAACGAGGCGTACGCGGTGGGTGGTCCCGCCTGCGCCGTGAAGACGGTGGAGCACATGTCGGGCCTCCGCATGGACCACTTCGTCGAGGTGGACTTCACCGGCTTCAAGAAGTTCGTCGACGAGCTCGGTGGTGTCGACATCACCACCCACCGGGCCATCAAGGACAACGCCAGCCATCTGTCGCTGAGCGCCGGCAAGCACACCCTCAAGGGTGAGCAGGCCCTGGCGCTCGTGCGGACCCGGCACGGCGTCGGCGACGGCAGCGACCTGGGACGTATCCAGCTCCAGCAGGCGTTCATCAAGGCGCTGATCCATCGCGCCGAGTCCATCGGTGTCGTCAGCGACCCCGTACGGGCCTACGACATCGCCAACACCGTCACCAAGAGCGTCAGCGCCGACACCGGACTCGCGTCCGCGAACAAGCTGCTGGGTCTGGCGAAGGACCTCAAGGGCATCAAGCCCGCCGACATGCACATGATCACGCTGCCGGTGCGTTACGACACGCAGGACGCCGGCCGCGTCCTCCCCCTGCCCAAGGAATCCCGCCAGGTGTGGCAGGCGCTGCGTGCCGACCGCCCCATCCCGAAGTCCGTGACGGCGAACTCGGTCGGCGCCCGCACCGACTCCCCGGTGACGGCGGGCGCGTAGGAGCCACCGCGCCCGTCCGGGTCTCCCGACGGGCCGTCAGGACAGATCCGTACGCCCGAACCACGCCGGCTTCACCGGCACCCCGTCGTCGTACCGCGCCACGGACGCGTCCGGCGACGGGGTGCCGGTGTTCTCGGGCTGTGCGGGGGGCGTCGGATCCACTTCGGCGGGGACGGGCTCGGGCTCCGGCGGCGGCGCGTCCGAGTCCCCCACCAGCTCCGCCACGACGAAGCGTGTGCTGAAGGACTGCCAGGAACCGTCCATGACGAGCAGGATTCCGTCCGCGGTGCGGTAGGCCCTCCTGCGCCGCGCATTGCGCGGGTGCTCGGGGATGTAGCGCCAGGCCCGCCTCTCCAGCTCGGCCATCGCCTCCTCACGTGAACCCTCGACGTGCGCCAGCACCGAGGCCTCCATGTGCTTGCGCTCCCCCATGCCGACCGTCGTCTCGACGATCAGTCCCCACGTCGTCATGCGCCGCCCCCTTCAGGCTCGTTCACGTCCTGGGCCAGCCTAGACAGGCCGTCGTACGCGTCGCTGACACGCTCGGCGGAACGGGCTTCGCCGACCGGGCGAACTCGCGGCGCGGCTGGGCGAGCTTCAGTGACGGGGCGGAACACCCCCTCATAGCTTCGTCATATGACCAAACAACAGATTGTGCGTCTCGCTTGCGTCGCGGCCGCCGTCGCGTCGGGTCTAGGTGCCGCCTCACCGGCCGCCGCCGCCCGGACGGTGCATCAGGTGAAGCCCGGCCAGTCGATCCAGAAGGCCGTCGACAGCGCGAAGCCGGGAGATGTCGTCACCATCGCGCCCGGCACTTTCCACGAGAGCGTCGACATCACCGTGTCGGGCGTGACCCTGCGAGGTGCCGGGACCGGACGCACCGTCATCGTCCCCGACACCGAGACCCCCGACAGCAAGTCCATCGGCAGCGCGTGTGCCAAGGCCGGCAACGGTGTCTGCGTGACCGGCACGGCGGACCGCTCCGTCGACCGGGTCACCGTCCGCAACCTGACGCTCCGTGGTTTCGCCAAGACCGGCCTGTGGGCGACACGGACCGACGGGCTGCGGGTCGAGAACGTCACCTCCGAGAAGAACGGCCAGTGGGGGATCGGCCAGGAGCGTTCCGTGCGTGGGGTGTTCCGCCACAACACCGTCGCGAACAACGGCGACGCCGGACTCTTCGTCGGCAACACCGTCGACGCCGAGGAAGGCGCCCTGGACACCAAGCAGGCAGTGATCAGCCATAACCGTATGGTCGGCAACCGGATCGGCCTCACCGTACGGCGGCTGCGGGACCTGACCGTCTCTCACAACGAGGCGACCGGCAACTGCGCGGCGATGTTCCTCGTCGGCGACGAGAACAAGCCGCGCCCCGGCGAGCTGCGCGTGGTCGGCAATTACGTCCACTCCAACAACAAGTACTGCGCCAAGACCGCACGGCTGCCCTATCTTCAGGGGTCGGGGATCGTCCTCACCGGCGTCGAGGACTCGCACGTGGTGGGGAACTACGTCGAGAACAACGTGGGCAAGGCCCCGATGTCGGGCGGCATCGTGCTGGCCCGGAACTTCATGAACGCCCTCAACGAGCGCAACGAGATCCGCGACAACGTGGTCGTGCGCAACGGCACCGCCGACCTGACCGTCCAGGACAAGGGCCAGGGCAACACCTTCCGCGACAACATGTGCGCGGTCTCCCAGCCCGCCGGCATGTGCTGACCCCCCAGGACATGTCCGTATCCCCATCACGCCGGCAGAAGCGAGGCAACAGATGACGACCGTTGATCCGGCTCCCGCGACCGAGGTGGCTCCGCCGCCGTCGATGAAGCTCAGAGAGCTGGTGTTCGGGGCGGCGTGCGCCGCGGCCGTGCGCGCGGCCGCCCGCCTGGGTGTCGCTGACGCCCTCGACGCCACCCCCACGAGCGTGGACGACCTGGCGGCGGCGGTGAAGACGCAGCCGCAGACACTGCGCCGGCTGCTGCGCGCCCTGTCCAGCCAGGGCGTCTTCACCGAGCTGCCGGACGGCACGTTCGCGCACACCGAGATGTCGCGGCTCCTGCGCGAGGACGACCCGCACAGCCTGCGGTACATCGCCCTGTGGTGCACCGAGCCGTGGACGTGGAACGTGTGGCCGAAGCTCGACGAGGCGGTGCGCTCCGGCCGTAACGTCTTCGAGGACCTGTACGACGAGGAGTTCTTCACCTACCTCAACAATGACGCCCCGGAGTCGGCGCACGTGTTCAACCGGGCGATGACGACGTCGAGCGAGCAGTCGGCGCAGGACGTCGCCGAGCTGCTCGACCTGCGGGACGCGGCCTCGGTCGCGGACATCGGCGGAGGTCAGGGGCAGGTGGTGGCGAGCCTGCTGGAGAAACACCCCGGGATGAGCGGCACGCTGCTCGACCTGCCGGGTGTGGTCGAGAACGCGGACCCCCGTCTGCGGGACGGCGGGGCGCTGGCCTCGCGGATGCGGATCATCGCCGGGGACTGCCGCGAGGACATCCCGGTCCAGGCGGACGTGTACATCATCAAGAACATCCTGGAGTGGGACGACGAGAGCACGCGCCGGGCGCTGGCCAACGTGCGCAAGGCGGCGCGGCCCGGTGCGCGGGTCGTCGTCATCGAGAACCTCGTGGACGACACACCTTCGATGAAGTTCACGACGTCCATGGACCTGCTGCTGCTCCTCAACGTCGGGGGCGCGAAGCACACCCGGCAGAGCATGATCGACCGGCTCACGGACGCGGGCCTCGCCATCGACGACATCCGTCCCGTCAACCCGTATCTCCACGCCTTCGAGTGCAGAGTCCTGGACTGACGGCTGACCGGGAACGACCCGAGGCCGCCGGTTCCACGTGTGACGCGGAGCCGGCGGCCTCGGGTTGTACCGGGGACGTCTGTCAGGTCGGGGTGTCGCGCTCCCAGCGGTAGAAGCAGTGCGCCATGGCGTCCTTGGGGCTGCGCCAGGTCTTCGGGTCGTACGCGCTGACGTACTCCGAGAGCTGGTCGCTGACACTGCGGAACTCGGGGTGGCCGACCACCTTGGCGATGGCGGGCGACGGGTCCCTCTCCGATTCGATGAGGTGCAGGTACACGTCGCCGAACTGGAAGAGGCTGCGCCGGTTGACGCCGATCAGGTGCGGGAGTTCACCCCGGTCGGAGGCGGCGAACACGTCGGAGATGTGCGGCGCCGAGTCGGGCGCCATGCGGGCGACGATCAAGGCGTGGTGCATCGGGATTCCTTCCTGTGTCCTCTCTGTTTCCGTTCTGCGCCGCAGGTCAGCGCGGCACGGACGCCGTCTGCCGCTTGCGGGCCGCCTTCTCGATGCGGTCGCGGATGAGGGCCATCTGCGTGACGGAGTTGCGGTTGATGTTCTCCGTCATCCAGGCGTCGTCGACCGGGGCCTCGGGCTTCATCGCGAAGTCCTGCTTCCAGTCCATCCGGGTGCCTTCGGGGGTCTCGGTGTAGTCCCACCGGATGTCCATGTGGGCGAAGGGGCCGGTCTCGACGCGGCGGGCGCGGACGGTCCGCTCGGCGCGGTTCATGGTCCGCTCCGAGACCCAGCTCCAGACCTTCCCGTTGTCGTCGGGGTGCATGGTCAGGCGAAAGGTCGTGGTGTCGCCCTCGCGCGAGAGGACTTCGAGGGCCGCGTACTCGCTGAAGAGCTGCGGCCAGTTCTCGATGTCGTTGGTGATCTCCCAGACGAGGTCGAGGGGGGCGTCGATGGTGATGCTGTTCTCTGTGTGTCCTGACATGTCAGGCTCCAGCCTTGAGGGTGTTGTTGACGACGTCGAGGAACTCGCGGGGCGTCTTGCAGCGCTCGGAGTCGGGGGGCAGGGACCGGCTGTACTGGTTCTCGATCTCACCGACGATGCCGAGCAGGCCGAGCGAGTCGATGCCGAGGTTGGCGAAGGCCGAATCGGGGTCCTGCTTGAGGACCTCGGGCTTCACGGTGATGCCGGCCGCCTTCTTCATGAGGAGGGCCAGTTCGTCGAAGGTCACTTCGGTGGCGATCATGCGGGTGTTCTCCTTCCCGCCCGGTCCTAGCGGGCGGAGTCGCCGCGGCGCAGTACGAGCGCCGCGTTGGAGCCCATGAGTCCCCTGCTGAGGACCAGGGCCGTGCGCAGCTCGGCGGGGCGAGCGCGAGACATCACCAGGTCGAGGTCATGGCAGATGTCGAACACGTGGGGGGTGGGGGGAATCTGGCCGTGCTCCATGGCGAACACGGCGGCGGCGACGTCCAGGACGGGCGCGGCGCAGTAGGCCCTGCCCATCCCGGTCTTGGGTGCGGTGACGGGGACGCGGGTGCCGTGTGCGCCGAGGGCGTCGACGAGGGCCTCAGCCTCGGCGCGGTCGGCGTCGGGGACGCCCATCGCGTCGGCGAACACGACGTCGATCTCCTCGGGTGCGCATCCGGCCTCGTCGAGGGCGCCGCGGATCGCTCGGGCGAGGCCCTCTCTGGACTCGTCCCAGCGGGAGGCGCCGGTGAAGGTGGCGGCATGTCCGGCCACGAGGGCGCGGACGGGCACTTCCCGCTCGCGGGCGCGGTTCTCCTCCTCGACCACGAGTACGGCGCCGCCCTCGGCCGGCGAGAAACCGCGGGCCGCCTTGGTGAAGGGCAGGTAGGCGCGTTCGGGGTCGTCGGCGGTGCTGAGCTCGGGGTAGCCGAGCTGGCACACCATCGAGTACGGGGCGAGCGGGGCCTCGGCGGCGCCGACGACCATGGCCCCCGTACCTCGTCGTACCGCGCGGGCCGCGTGGGCGATGGCGTCCAGGCCGCCGGCCTCGTCGCTCGCGACCACTCCGCAGGGTCCTTTGAAGCCGCTCCAGATGGAGATCTGGCCGGTGCTGGCCGCGTAGAACCAGGCGATGGACTGGTAGGGGCCGACGAACTTGGAGCCCTGGCCCCATAGTTTCTGCAGTTCGCGCTGGCCGAACTCGCCGCCGCCGGATCCGGCTGCGGTGACGACTCCGACGGAGTACGGCTCCTCGAGTTCGCCCCGGCTCAGGCCCGCGTCCTCGAGGGCCAGGGCCGCCGCGGCCATCGCGAAGTGGCTGAACCGGTCGGTCTGGACGAGGAACGGTTCGTCGATGTGGTCCGCGGCGTCGAAGGCGCGGACCTCGCCCCCGACGCGGAGCGGCATGTTCTCGCATCCCTCGCGGGTGATCCGGTCCAGGACGAAGAGTCCCTCCCGGACGGATTTCCAGTACGCGTCCGCGTGCTGGCCGTTGGGCGCGATCACACCGAGGCCGGTGACGGCCGCGCGCCGGGGGCGTTGTCGGCTCATCGTTTCCTCCCTCCGGGCCCGGCCAGGAGCACCGCGGACTGGAATCCGCCGAATCCGCTGCCCACGGAGAGCACGTTCCTGAGCTTCCGGGGGCGGGCGGTGCGCGGCACGTAGTCCAGGTCGCACTCGGGGTCGGGCGTCTCGTAGTTCGCGGTGGGCGGCACCACCTGGTGCTTCATGGCGAGGACGCAGGCGACGACTTCGATCGCGCCGATCGCGCCCAGGGAGTGGCCCACCATGGATTTGATGGAGCTCATGGGTGTGTCGTAGGCGTGGGCTCCCAGCGACCGTTTGACGGCGGCCGTCTCGTGGCGGTCGTTCTGCCGGGTGCCGGAGCCGTGGGCGTTGACGTAGTCGATCAGCGTGGGGTCGAGCCGTGCCTGGTCGAGTGCGGTGTCGATGGCCCGTGCCATCTCCAGGCCTTCGCTGGTCAGACCGGTCATGTGGTAGGCGTTGCCGTAGGTGGCGTAGCCGCTGATCTCGCAGTACACATGGGCGCCGCGCGCACGGGCGTGTTCGGCCTCCTCCAGGACGAGTACCGCCGCGCCCTCGCCCATGACGAAGCCGTTGCGGTCGGCGTCGAAGGGGCGGGAGGCGTGTTCGGGGTCGTCGTTGTTGGGTGAGGTCGCCTTGATGGCGTCGAAGCACGCCATGGTGATGGGTGACACCGGAGAGTCCGACGCTCCGGCGATGCAGACGTCGGCCCGGCCCTCCTCGATCGTGTGGAAGGCGTAGCCCACGGCATCGAGTCCCGAGGTGCAGCCGGTGGAGACCGTCTGTACGGGGCCCTGGGCGCCGAACTGTTCGGCGACGACCGAGGCGAGTGTGCTCGGTGAGAACGCCATGTGCAGTTTGGGTTCGGCCGCGCGGTGGTCCACGTCCCACTTCTGGCCGCCCGCGCTGACGAGGACGTAGTCGTGCTCGAGGCGTGTCGTCCCGCCGATGGCGCTCCCGAGGGAGACACCGACGCGCCACGGGTCCTCCTGGCCGGTGTCGAGTCCGGAGTCGCGGACGGCCTCGCCGGCGGCGGCGACCGCGAACTGGATGTAACGGTCGGCGTGTTCGCGTACCTCCGGGTCGAGGCCGTGCGCGTCCGGGGCCCAGTCGCACTCGGCGGCGATCCGGGAGCGCAGGCCCACCGGGTCGAAGAGCGTGATGCCGCGGGTCGCTGTACGGCCGTTGGCCAGGAGGTCCCAGAACGCCGTCGCCCCGATGCCGCCGGGAGCGACCACACCGACACCGGTGACAGCCACCCGCCGGGTCACCTTATGACCTCACTGCGTTCGGGCTCCTCGGTGTCGACGTGGCCGAGGCGCGGCTCCGGGGCCAGCGGGCCGAGGTGGAAGACCATACGGGCCTCGACCTCGCCGACGTTGCGGAAGCGGTGGCGCATGTTGATGGGGATCAACAGCCCCTGGTCCGGGCGCAGTTCGTGCGTGTCGCCGTCCAGGTCCACCTCGAGCGCGCCCTGGACGACGTACACGAACTCCTCGGAGTACGGGTGGTAGTGCTCGCCGATGCGCTCGCCGGGCTGGACGAGGGCCAGGCCCATGAAGCCGCTGGTGGAGCCGACCGTGGTGGGCGTGAGCATGGCCCGGAGGTCGCCTCCGCGCCTGCGGTTGGGTTCCGTCTCGCTCAGGTCCACGATGCGTGGATGTTTGTTCATGCTTGATACCTCCGGTGTGGCGATGGCGTCCCGGGCCCTGCCCGCGGACGGCCCGCGGTGATGCGTCAGGAACCCGCCGAGCTGCGGTCGGTGATCGGCGTCATGTCGGCGTGCGACAGGAGCCGGTTGATGTTGCGGTCGGTGAAGACGGAGCCCTCGACGCCGATCGCGGCGCCGTCGAGGAGCCGTTCGAACTCTGTGTCCTGCTCGCGGCCCTTGAGGCCGACGGACGCGACGGGGTCGGCGTCGAGCTCACCGGTGATGTCGATGAGGCGTACGACGATGTCGTCGCGCTGGAAGACCGTGCTGGCGTACACCGGGTTCCGCGGGTCCTCCGCCGCGGCGGCGTCCTGGTGGGCGAGGAGGCGGGCGAGTTCCATCCCGCAGCCCTGCTTCGCCGGGTACCGCAGTCCGTGCCGGTGCAGGCCCTCGGGGGCCGGGCGGTCGGACACGACGTGGTGGACGGCCGGGAGCGCGGCCCGGGTGAAGAAGACGCGCGCCGACTCGGGGTCGGTCAGGTCCCGGTCCTGTTCGAGGTAGGGGTTGATGGCTTCCTCGACCTCGCGGATCTCGGGCTGCCGGGCCACGTGGCGCAGCGCCGCGAGGAGGTCGCCCTCCACCTCCACGGCCCGCACGACACGGTTGCCGTGCAGGAAGAGCGAGGTACGGCGCAGCCGCGTGGTGTCGTCGACCTGGGCCTGGGGCGACGGGTAACCGGCGAGGATCTCGGCGACCTTCGACTCGGAGCCGGGCTTGACGGTGAAGGTGAGGGCGTGGCGCGCGGCACCGTCGCCGACCCGGGCCGCGACCTTCGTGGCCGACGACGCCCGCTCGCGCGTGAGCGGCTGGGCGGGGCTGGTCTCGCGCAGGATGCTGTAGCGCATCGACCGGGTGTCCCTGACGCAGCTGTGCATCGGGCGGACCGTCTCGACGTGCTCCTCGCTGTTCACCCAGGCCAGGAAGGGCGGGGCGCTCTCCCATTCGCTGGTGATGAGCCACTGCGAGGGGTTCTCGATCGACTGGCACAGCTGGTCGCTGAGGTGACCGGGGACGGACGCGACCTGATTGCGCATGTGCTCGTACGCGGCGAGGAACTCCTGCTGGGCTCCCTCGTACAGGTCGAGCAGAAGGATCACGCGCAGCCGGGAGCCGTCGAAGGCCGACTGCGAAATGCGTCCTGAGATGGACATACGGGGCACCTCTCTCTTCGTTCACCGAAGGCTTCATTCGTCCTGGGCTTCATCTCGTCCAGGGCTTCGTTCGCCGAAGGCTTTGTTCGCCGGGGGCGTCGTCCGTCGAAGGTGTCGTCCGTCGGCGGGTTCGTCCGTCGACGGCCTCGTTCGCCGAAGGCCGGGAGCGGCTGTCGCGTCCGAAACGGCGCGGTCGCCATGTGCCGATCGTTGTTGGGCCCCCACGGGGGCGCGATTCGCACGAGCCGGACGGGTGAAGCGCAGGCCCGAGTGGGTGCTTCCCGCGCGCGGGGGGGTACAGGGCCGCGTGCACTCTGGGACCTGATCCCCCACACATCTCCGCACCCTTCGCAGGTGACTCTGGAGGCAGTCAATGAAACCGTCAGAAGAGGTCCTCGAGGCCACTCAACGCACGCCGGTGCTCATCGTCGGCGGCTCCCTCGTAGGCCTGTCCACCTCGCTCTTCCTGGGGCGCCTCGGCGTCCCGCACGTGCTCGTCGAACGTCACTCGGGCACGTCGATCCATCCACGCGGTCGCGGCAACAACGTGCGCACCATGGAGCTGTTCCGGGTGGCCGGGGTGCAGCGCCGCATCGAGGACGCCGCGTCGGTACTGGCCGACAACCACGGCATCCTCCAGACCCCGACCCTCGTGGGCGACGCCGGCGAGTGGCTGTTCAAGGAGATCGACCCCGGTGGCGGGCTCGCCCGCTTCAGCCCCGGCGGCTGGTGCCTGTGCAGCCAGAACGACCTGGAGCCCGTGCTGCTCAAGAGCGCCCAGGAACTGGGTGGCGATCTGCGGTTCCACACCGAGCTGATGTCGTTCGAGCAGGACTCCGAGGGCGTGACCGCGCACCTCAAGAGCCGGGACACGGGCGAGCACACCACCATCCGCGCGGACTATCTCGTCGCGGCGGACGGGCCGCGCAGCCCCATCCGCGAGCACCTCGGCATCGGGCAGAGCGGGCCCGGCGACCTGTTCCACAACGTGAGCCTCACGTTCACCTCGCGCGACCTCGCGGACGTCGTGGGCGACCGGCGCTTCATCGTCTGCTACCTGACAAGCCCGGAGGCCGACGGCGCGCTCCTGCCGGTCGACAACCGCGAGCACTGGGTCTTCCACGCGCCCTGGCACCCCGAGCACGGCGAGACGCTTGAGGAGTTCACGGACGAGCGGTGCGTCGAACACATCCGGCGCGCCGTCGGCGTACCGGACCTCGACGTGCGGATCACCGGCAGGGCCGCGTGGCACGCCGCCGAGCGGGTCGCCGAGCGGTACGCGGACGGGCGGGTGTTCCTCGCGGGCGACTCGGCCCACGAGATGTCCCCGACGGGGGCCTTCGGCTCCAACACGGGGATCCAGGACGCGCACAATCTCGCGTGGAAGCTGGCGGCCGTGCTCGGGGGGTGGGCGGGCCGTGGGTTGCTGGAGTCGTACGACGCGGAGCGTCGTCCGGTGGCGGAGGCGACTAGTGCGCGGGCGTCTTCTCGGTCGGTGGAGCACAGTCACCCGGGGTATACGCCGGAGGCGGGGGTGGGGGGCACTGGGGGTGCGGGTGGTCCAGGGGGTCCGGGCGGTGCCGGTGGGCCGGGCGGTGCGGGTGAGTCCCGTGGGCCGGGTGGTGTCGGTGGGCCGGGCGGTGCGGGTGGGTCCCGTGGGCCGGGTGGTGTCGGCGGGCCTCGCGGTGCGGGTGGGCCGGGTGGTGCGGGTGGTTCGGGCGGTGCGGGTAGTTCCGGTGGTCCGAGCAGTGCCGGTGGGCCTCGCGGTGCGGGTGGGCCGGGTGGTGCGGGTGGTTCGGGCGGTGCGGGTGGGCCGGGTGGTCCGAGCAGTGCCGGTGGGCCTCGCGGTGCGGGCGGTGCGGGTGGTTCCGGTGGTCCGGCCGGATCCGGTGCTTCCGGTGGCTCTGGCCGTCCGGTGCGTCCCGAGGGTGCCGGTGGCCCTGGCGGTCCCAGCGGTGCCGGTGGTCCCGGCGGTGCCTGTGGTCCCGGTGCTTCCGGTGGCCGTGGCGGTCCCGGTGGAGCCGGCGGTCCCGGCGGAGCCGGTGGTCCCGGTGGCAAGAAGGGCGGGATTCTCAATGTGGCGCTCGGCTACCGCTACCCGCGCGGGGCGGTCCTCGGCGCCGATCCGGCGACGCCGGTCGTACCCGAAGGGATGCGCCTGACGGGCGAGCCCGGGAGCCGTGCCCCTCACCTGTGGCTGAACCGTGCGGGCACCCGGATCTCGACCCTCGATCTGTACGAGCGGTCGCTGGTGCTGCTGAGTAGCGGTGACAGCGAGGGCGCGAACGGTGACGCCGGCTGGCACGCCGCCGCGCAGCGCCTCGCGGAAGCCATGGGCGTACGGCTCGACTCGTACCGGATCGGCTCCGGTCCCGGCGCCGAGCTGGCGCCCGAGACAGACGCGGACTGGGCGGAGGCCCACGGCGTCGGCGCGGGCGGTGCGGTGCTCGTCCGCCCTGACGGTTTCGTCGCATGGCGCTCCGAAGGACCTGCGGCGGACCCGGAGTCGGAACTCCGCAAGGTCCTCACCACCGTCCTGGCCCGGAACTGAAAACTCCGCCGGCTCCGCTCGTGGGGGTGAGCGGAGCCGGGGGGCGGGGGCAGAGATGGGGGCGGAGTTGAGGGGACACCGGTGTGCGGGGAGGCAAGGGGACACCGATGTGCGCGGACACAGGGGGATGTTCGCGGGGAAAGACCCCGGAGGGGACACGGGGCCTGTGCTCGTAACGACCCGATGTTCAGACGAGGTGGGCGAAGACCACCAGGTTGTCGCTGTAGTCCTTCGCCGCGCGGTCGTACGCGCCGGCGCAGGTGATCAGGCGGACCTGGGCCTGCGGAGTGTCCCCGTACACACGGTCGTTGGGGAAGTCGTTCTTCGCGAACTCCTCGACGCTGTCGACCAAGAACGAGGCCGTTCGCTTGTCGGACCTCTGCACGGTGAAGCGGTCGCCCTTCTTCAGATCGCTGAGGCCGGCGAACACCGCGGGGGAGGTCTTCGTGTCGACATGCCCGGCGATGATCGCGGTGCCTGTCTCTCCTGGTGACACTCCGTCAGCCTGCCAGCCGACCAGGTTGGTGTTGTCGGCGGGCGGCGGCTCGAGCTGACCCGTGGGGCCGATGGCGAGGCCGGTGAACGGGGCGTTCACCCCGATCTTGGGGATCAGCAGCCGGGTCGGCGTGGCCCGCGGCAGATAGTTTCCGACGGGCGGTGCGGCGTGCGCGGCCGATGACGACGAAGACGAAGACGAAGACGACGAAGACGGCGGCCGCGTGTGCGCTGCCGCGGAATCGGTCGAACCGGACGATCCGGCGGGTTCGTTGTGGCCGCCGAGCAGGCTCACCGCCACGAACAGGATTCCGAGCGACCACGCGATCCAGATGCCTGTGCGGGAACGGTGCCTGGTCGGCTTGGACTCGGATTGATCAGGGGAAGGCAACCGGGCTGCCATCAGGCACCACCTCAGGGAAAGAAGAGGAGCGGCCACACCGGGCCGCACGGGTATCGCGAGCAGAGCGGGAACCGCGGACGACAAAAGGCCAGCCGGGCCGCCGCGCCGGATTCACGCGGCGGCCTCGGCCGCTATGACAGGCATCAGTCAGGACGCGCCGTCGGACGTGGTCTTACGGCGGAGGGCGTAGACGCCTGCCGCGGCGACACCGAGGATCGCCAGACCGCCGGCGGTGACGCCCGGGTTCGACGCGAGAGCGCCGCCACCGGTGTGCATACCGCCACGCGGCTTGTCACGGTCCTCGTCGGAGCCCCAGGAGTCGTTGCCACCGTCCTTCTTGTAGCTCTCGGGGTCGAACTTCGCCTGATCCTTGGTCCAGTCGTCGCCCTTCACCACCATGGCCAGCGCGCCACCACCGGTGTGCATCCCACCACGGGGCTTCTCACGGTCCTCACCACGGTTGTTGTCCCGGCCACGGCCCTCGCCACGGTTGTTGTCACGACCCCGGTCCTCGCCGCGGTTGTTGTCCCGACCGCGGTCACGACCCTCGTCACGACCCCGGTCCTCGCCGCGGTTGTTGTCCCGACCCCGGTCCTCACCGCGGTTGTTGTCACGACCCCGGTCCTCGCCACGGTTGTTGTCCCGACCGCGGTCACGACCCTCGTCACGACCCCGGTCCTCACCGCGGTTGTTGTCCCGACCCCGGTCCTCGCCACGGTTGTTGTCCCCACCGTGGTCACGACCCTCGTCCCCGTCCCGGCCCGAGTCGTCACCCTTCACCACCATGGCCAGCGCACCACCACCGGTGTGCATCCCACCACGGGGCTTCTCACGGTCCTCACCGCGGTTGTTGTCCCGACCGCGGTCACGACCCTCGCCACGCCCCCGGTCCTCACCACGATTGTTGTCCCGCCCCCGGTCCTCACCGCGGTTGTTGTCCCGACCGTGGTCACGACCCTCGTCCCTCTTGCCTCCGTCCCGGCCCGAGTCGTCACCCTTCACCACCATGGCCAGCGCACCACCACCGGTGTGCATCCCACCGTTCGGCTTGCAGCGGTCCTCATCGCGGTTCCGGTCCTCGTCACGGTTGCGCCCCTCGTCGCGGTTGCCGTCCCTCCCCTGGTCACGGCCCTCGTCGCGGTTGCAGTCCTCACCGCGGTTCCGGTCCTCGTCGCGGTTGCCGTCCCTCCCCTGGTCTCGACCCTCGTCGCGGTTGCTGTCCTTGTCGTGCTCCCTGCTGTAGGAGGAGTCATCGTTGCCCCAGTCGCTCCCCGCGGCGGCCAGTGCGCCGGGGGCTGCGATCGCGAGGGCGGCAGTGGCCGTCGCCGTCGCAAGGAGCATTCGGGTTCGGGCAGAACGCATCTTCAGTGTCCTTCCGCCGCGGCCAAGCCGCTGACGCGTTGTCAGCACGAGTAACCGGCCCCGACCTGATCACCGTCAGTCAGCCCCGAGCCGCGCACCACCGGAGCCATCCACCCGAATCACCCCCGCGGCCCCGTGTACTCCGGCCGCCGTCCACGCGCCCGATCCGGGCCACCGATCCTGATCAGGCATTTAACGGCCTGTGAGCATCCACACACTTTCCGCGACACTCCGTGCGCACAACCCGATCGGCCGCGACTCGACTGCGCACCGCCGTCCCCCGAATGCTCGGGCCGACTGATGAGCTCGCTGACGACCGAACGCGTCCGCCTCCCTGGCGCGACATCAGCAGGCAGCACCCTCACCCGGCGCAGTTCACCGCCCCCGCATGGTGCCCCCGCGCATAGCCACAGCCGAAACTATGGTGCCCCACCACATGTGCCGTTGACCTGCGTCTTTCTACCTTGTGCCCACACGGACCCGTCCCCGCCCAACGCCTGGAAGTGGTGCACATGGCCTCCGCAGCAACCGCTCCCCCACCACCCGCGAACCTCCGCCGGATCGTCGCGGCGAGCCTCATCGGCACGACGATCGAGTGGTACGACTTCTTCCTGTACGGATCCGCCGCCGCGCTGGTCTTCAACACGCTCTTCTTTCCCGAAGCCGACCCGCTCGTCGGCACGCTGCTCTCCTTCCTGACGTACGCCGTAGGGTTCGCGGCCCGGCCGCTCGGCGCGCTCGTGTTCGGGCACTTCGGCGACCGCATCGGCCGTAAGAAGCTCTTGGTCCTGAGCCTGCTCATGATGGGCGGGGCGACCTTCGCGATCGGCCTTCTGCCGACGTACGCCACGATCGGCGCGGCCGCCCCGGTGCTGCTCACCGTGCTGCGGCTCGTCCAGGGCTTCGCGCTCGGCGGCGAGTGGGGCGGCGCCGTGCTGCTTGTCTCCGAGCACGGGGACAGCAGGCGGCGCGGCTTCTGGGCGTCGTGGCCCCAGACCGGCGCGCCCGCCGGCCAGCTGCTCGCCACCGGCGTGCTCTCCCTGCTGACCGCGCTCATCTCCGACGCCTCCTTCGGCTCGTGGGGCTGGCGCATCCCGTTCCTGCTGTCCGGGGTCCTCGTCGTCCTCGGTCTGTGGATTCGCCTCTCCGTCGATGAATCACCCGTCTTCAAGGAGGCGTTGGCCCGCGCCGAGGAGCGGAAGGCCGCGGCCGGGGGCGCCGAGGAGAAGACCCCGCTGATCGCCGTCCTGCGCCACCACTGGCGTGACGTCCTCGTCGCCATCGGCGCGCGCATGGCGGAGAACATCAGCTACTACGTGATCACCGCCTTCATCCTCGTGTACGCGACCACATCGGCCGGCGTCTCGAAGCAGACCGCGCTGAACGCCGTACTCATCGCCTCCGCCGTCCACTTCGCCGCGATCCCCGCGTGGGGCGCGCTCTCCGACCGCCTCGGACGCCGGCCCGTGTATCTGTTCGGGGCCGCCGGAATCGGCCTGTGGATGTTCCCGTTCTTCGCTCTCATCGACACCGGCACCTTCGGGAACCTCCTCATCGCCGTCACCGTCGGCCTCGTCCTGCACGGAGCGATGTACGCACCGCAAGCTGCCTTCTTCTCCGAGATGTTCGCGACCCGTATGCGCTACTCGGGCGCCTCCATCGGCGCACAGTTCGCCTCCGTCGCGGCGGGCGCCCCCGCCCCGCTGATCGCCACGGCCCTGCTCGCCGACTACGGCACCTCCACCCCGATCGCCCTCTACGTGATCGCCGCCGCCGTACTGACGCTGATCGCGGTGGGCGTCGCGAAGGAGACCCGGCACCGCGACCTGACCCGCGTCGAGGAGCACGGCTCCTCCGGCAGGGCGTCCGCCGCGGGCCACCCGGCGGACGCACGCAGCGTCTGAGCCCGACGGCGTCCGTCACCGGCCTCCGTACGCATCCCGCGCACGGGGGCCGGGCCCGTTCGGACGCTCGGGTCAGCCCGATGTCGCGCCGGTCAACCGGTGCAGCCGCAGCGCGAGTTGGAGCTCCAGGGACCGGGCGGGCGACTGCCAGTCGGGGCCGAGGAGCCGGCCTATTCGCTCGAGCCGCTGCGCCACCGTGTTCACATGCACATGCAGCGCGTCCTTGGTGCGGGCCGGGCTCATCCCCGAGGCGAAGTACGCGTCCAGCGTGCGCACGAGATCGGTCCCTCTGCGGCGGTCGTACGTCACGACCTCGCCCATCGTGCGGTCCACGAACCCGGTGATGTCGCGGCTGTCGGCGAGCAGCAGCCCGAGGAAGCCGAAGTCCTCGGCGGCGGCCCCCTCCCCCGCTCTGCCGAGCAGACGTAGAGCGTCGAGGCAGCGCTGCCCCTCGGCGTACGCGTCGGCGACCGTGTGCGTGCGGGTGGCCAGGTCCTCCAGAGGCGCCGACGCTCCGACGGTGACCCGCTCGTGCACCGCGGCGGAGAGGTGCTTGGCCGTGCGGCGGGCCAGGTCGGAGGCCCGGTCCGCCGCTCTGAGCGGAAGCAGCAGGACCGTACCCCCGTCTCGCGCGGCGGCGAGGCCGTGCCGGGTGGCGGCGAGGTGGGACGCGGCGGACCAGAGGCGGCGGCGTGCGGCGGCTTCCTGTTCGGCGTCGGAGCCCGGGGTCTCCAGGCGCGCCGCAAGGACCACGTGGACGGCGTCCAGGTCGGCGTGCAGCCGGGCGGCGCGCTCCCTCAGCAGACGCGGATCCCGGTCGCGCGCGTCGAGCAGGTCGTCCAACAGCTCGCCCCGTACGCGCTGTTCGGCCTCGGATGCAGAGCGCCGGGCGAGCAGCAAGAGCGAGGTGACCATCGCGGCGCGCTCCAGGGTGCGCTGGTCGACGGGGTCGAGCCCGGGGTGCCCGCGCAGCACGAGCGCGCCGAGCAGTTCACCGCCCGCGGCGACGGCGGCGACCCAGTCATCACCGTCGCGTACGGCGTGACCGTCCGCGCGCGAGGCTTCGAGGGGTTTGTCGGGGGCGGTGACCGCGTCGGCGAACTCCACTGTTCCGTCGAGGACTTGGGAGACGGCCGCCGCCACGTCGTGGACGCCGCCGCCCCGCAGGACCAGTTCGGCGAGGCGGTCGTGGACATCGGAGGCCCGCTCGATGACGCCGCTGCGGTCCCGGATGATCTCGTTGGCGCGCTCCAGCTCGCCCAGCGCCTCGCGGGTCTCGGAGAGCAGGTTCGCGGTGTCGATGGCGGCCGCGGCGAGCGCCGCGAAGGAGCCGAGCAGCGCGATCTGCTCCCGCTCGAAGACGCGCGCCCGCCGGTCGGCAGCGAACAGCACACCGATGACGTGCGGCCCCAACGTAAGCGGTACACCCAGGATCGCGACAAGCCCCTCGTCGTGGACCCCGGCGTCGATGGTGCGGGTGTGCTGGAAGCGGACGTCGTGGGCGTAGTCCGCCGTCACGTAAGGCCGCGCGGTCTGGGCGACGAGACCTCCGAGCCCCTCCCCCATGCCGAGCCTGAGCTGCTGGAAGCGTGCGGCGACCGAGCCCTCGGTGACCCGCATGTAGGTGTCGCCGCGGGCCGGGTCGTTCAGCGTCAGATAGGCGACGTCCGTGCCGAGGAGCGAGCGGGCGCGCTGCACGATGGCCTGGAGTACGGCGTCCAGATCACGCAGCCCGGCCAGGTCGTGCGCCGTCTCGAAGAGCGCGGACAGCTCCGCCTCGCGGCGGCGTCTGCCTTCGAGGTCCGCGCGGACCCGAAGGGCGAGCCCCTTCGCGCGGTCGAGTGCGTCGATCCGCTCCCGTGGCTCGCCCTCGGCGCGGGCGACAAGGACGGGCTGTTCGTAGGCGTCGGCGGACGCGCCCCGGGCGAGAAGTTCCAGGAACGGCGTCTCGGCACTCGGTGCGGGTCCCTCGGGCTGGGCGGCGGACTGCGTTGGCTCGTGCGACATGCTCACCAGGATCACCCACCGTGCGGCCGGGCCCGCCAGCCCTGTGGACAACTCAATGGATCAGTCAATTCCCGTCACTCACAAGGGTGGTCAGTGTGCAGTCCAGCCGCCGTCGAGCACGAGGGACGTCCCGGTGATGAAGGAGGCCTGCGGGCTGCACAGGTACGCGACGGCCTCGGCGACCTCGTCGGGTTCGATGAGCCGCTTGAGCGCGCTGTCCTGGAGCATGACCTCGGTCAGGACGCGCTCCTCGGGGATGCCGTGGGCTGCGGCCTGGTCGGCGAGCTGCTTCTCGACGAGGGGCGTGCGGACGTAGCCGGGGTTCACGCAGTTCGAGGTGACGCCGTGCGGGGCGCCTTCGAGCGCCGCCGTCTTGGAGAGCCCTTCGAGCCCGTGCTTGGCGGCGACGTAGGCGGACTTGAACGCGGAGGCGCGCAGCCCGTGGACGGACGAGAGGTTCACGATGCGCCCCCAGCCCTGCTCGTACATGTGCGGCAGCGCGCCCCGCACGAGGCGGAAGGGCGCCTCCAGCATCACGGTCAGGACGGTGTGGAAGACGTCGGGCGGGAACTCCTCGATGGGGCGCACCAGTTGGAGCCCCGCGTTGTTGACCAGGATGTCGGCGCCGGCGGCGCACTCCTCGGCCGCGTCCAGGTCGGTGAGGTCCAGGACGCGCGGCTCGATGCCGCCGGCGGTGACGGCTGCCTGCTCGGCCAGCGCGTCCAGTCCCGCCCTGTCCCGGTCGACCGCTCTCACCTCGGCCCCGGCGGCGGCGAGCCGCAGCGCGCAGGCGCGGCCGATGCCGCCCGCGGCGCCGGTGACGAGTGCGATGCGGCCGCCCAGGTCGAGGGGCGCGGTGAGGGGTGCGGCGGGCGCGGCGAAGGGTGTGGTGGGCGCGGTCATGTTCCGCACCCTAGGCAGCCGCCGCGCCCCGCCCGATGTGGTCAGCCCCCATACTTCAGCGCTCGGTCATGGTCTCGAACCATGTCGGTGCGTCGGTCGACGCCTGCTTGATGCGAAGCAGGCAGAAGTTGCCCAGCGGGGGCAGCGCGTCCAGCTCGAACCAGCCCACTTCGAGGGACTCGTCGTCGTTCACGCGCGCGTGGCCGCCCGTCGCGCGGCAGCGGAAGGAGATGTCGGTGAACTGGCACTGGTCGCCGTTCGGATACGTCACCGGCTTGAGAGTCTTCACCAGGACGACCCGCTCGGCCACGCATTCGACGCCCGTCTCCTCGTACACCTCGCGCACGGCGGCCTCCGCGGGCTGTTCCCCCGGCTCCGGGATCCCAGCGAGGACCGCCCACTTGCCCGTGTCGGCCCGCCGCCCGAGGAGGACCCTGCCCGCGTCGTCGAAGACGATGGCGCTCACGCCGGGCAGGACGAGGAGCTGGTGGCCCACGGAGGCCCGGATCGTGCGGATGAACTCTGGAGTCGGCATGTCAGCGACCCTATCCGGCGGCGCGAACACCCCGGCGGGAGCGCACCACGGCCCAGCCGAGCCCGGCCGCGCCGATCCCCACGAGCAGCACCTCGGGCCAGACACCGAGGCGCGTGGCAAGGGTCAGGGAGGTCCGCTTGGGCACGTCGGCGACCAGGGTGTCGGCGACGAACATGCCGGTGTGCTGGGCGACGGACCCGTCGGGCCGGATGATCGCGCTGACGCCGCTGGTGACCGGGACCATGACGGCGCGGTCGTGCTCGACGGCGCGCACCCGGTCCATGGCGAGCTGCTGGTAGGTCATCTGGCTGCGGTCGAAGGTGGCGTTGTTGCTGGGCACGGAGAGGATCTGCGCGCCCGCCTTCACCTGGTCGCGTACGACGGAGTCGAAGGCGGCCTCGTAGCAGGTGACCGGGCCGACCTTGGTGCCCGCCATGTCGAAGACGACGGCTTTCTTGCCGGCCACGAAGTTGCCCGCGCGGTCGACGTCCTTGCTGAAGATCCGGAAGAAGCTCCGGTAGGGCATGTACTCGCCGAACGGCTGGAGCTGCCGCTTGTCGTAGACGGCGCCGGGGCCCGTCTTGGGGTCCCAGAGGATCTGCCGGTTGCGGGGCGTGCCGTCCTCGGCGTTGACCACGGCGCCGACGGAGATGGGCGCGTCGACGGCCTTGGCGGCCTTGTCGATCTCGGCGTACGCGTCGGGGTTGGCGTAGGGGTCGATGTCGGAGGAGTTCTCCGGCCACAGGACGAGGTCGGGCTTCTTGATCTGGCCCGCCTTGATCCGCGCGGCGAGCTTCATCGTCTCGCGCACGTGGTAGTCGAGCACGGCCCGGCGCTGGGAGTTGAAGTCGAGGCCCATGCGCGGCACGTTGCCCTGGACGACGGCCACGCGCGCGGTGCCGTTCTCGGGGGCGTTGGAGATGAACGGCGCCGTGGCCGCTCCGGCGATGACGGGCGCGACGGTGATCGCGGCGGCGACGGCCACACCACGGTCCCGCACCCGGCGTACGTCCTTGAGGCGCAGCGCGAGCGCGGTGAGGCCGAACCCGCACAGGACGACGGCGAAGCCGAGAAGCGGCGTGCCGCCCAAGGATGCGAGGGGCAGGAACAGGCCACTGGGCTGCCCGAACGCGAGCTTGCCCCAGGGGAAGCCGCTGAACGGGAAGCGGGCCCGCAGGGCCTCGTCCGCGATCCATACGCCCGCGGCCCACAGCGGCCACAGCGGAAGCCGGGAGACGTAGGCGATGCCGAGGCCTGCGAGGCTCATGACCAGCGCTTCGGCGAAGGCGAGCGCCAGCCACGGCAGCGGTCCGACGTCGACGCCCGTCCACGACAGGAGCGGCAGGAAGTAGCCGAGGCCCATGACGAAGCCCAGGCCGAATCCCGCGCGCAGCCGCCGCCCGTACACGGCCCCGCCGAACAGGGCGAGCGCGAGAGGTGCCAGCCACCACAGCTCACGGGGCGGGAAGGAGACGTACAGCAGCACTCCGGAGAGTGCCGCCGCGGCGGCCCGGGCGGTCCCGCGCAGCAGTCCGGCCACGCGCGAGGAGGGCGCCGACTGCGGTTCGAGCTGCTGCGGGCCGTCTACGGAAGTTGCGGTGGCGGTCACTCCGGGAGTGTACGGCGGGTCACCTGCCCGGCGACATGTCGGTCCAGGGGCCGGGCTCGCCCCCGGCACGGCCCATGAAGCATCGTTCCTGCGCAACCCATCCACAAACGCCCGCATCAGCCGTTACCGTGTGCCCGAGTCCCCTGCGACGGGCCGGATCCGGCCATGCCGCCCGGGGCCCGTCACAGTCGGGGGGCGACGGGGTGGTGGCGACGGGGATGTCATCGACGGCGGGTCCGTCGACGGAGACGGAGTACGAGCGGCACGGGGTCGCGGACGCGGTGGGTGTCGTGGTGCTCGGGGCATGTGCGGCGTGGTCATTGCTCACGGCGACCACCCGCGCGGGCCGGCCGGAAGGCGTTCTGCTCGCGGTCCTTGCCGTGGCCGCCGGTTATGTGTGCGGGCGGATCTCGGGCGCGCTGGTGCCGGTGGCGGCGCCCTGTGCGGCGGCCCTCGCCGGACTCGGGCTCGCGCTCGCCTCCCCGCACGCCGTCCCCGCGCCCGACACCGGCTCGCCCCTCGGCCGTACCGGCGCGACCGCCGCGCTCCTGGTGCTCGCCACCGGAGCGGCCTGCTGCGCGGCCTGGGCGGCGCGGCGCTCCCTGGCGCGCACGGCCCTGTTCCTGCTGGCCGGCGGCACGGTCGCGGCGGCGGCCGTGGTCGGGTCCATCGCCGGGGTGACCGCGTGCGCGGGCGTCCTGCTGTGCTCCCTCGCCGCCGTCGGGATGCGGCACCGGGGCCTCGGACTCGCCGGCCTCGGACTCGTGACGGCGGTCGTGGCCGGACTCGCCCTGGCCCTGCTGAAGGGCGTACTGCCCGCAGGGCTCGACGCCTCGCTGACGGGGCTGCTCACGCGGCACCGGGTCATGCTCTGGCAGGACGCGCTGAGCCTGACCGAGTCCCATCCCGGTCTGGGCGTCGGCCCCGGCCGCTTCGGGGAGCTGAGCCCCACGGCCGGCGGGACGCTGCTGTCCGACGGACGACCGCACTCGGCCCCGCTCCAGCAGGCCGCCGAACAGGGCCTGGTCGGCATAGGACTCCTGGCCGCGGTGTTCTGCTGGCTCCTCTACGTCCTGTGGCGGTCGGCGCGCTCCACGCCGGTGGTCCTGACGGCGGGCGCGGCCCTGACCGCCGTCGCGGGCCTGGCCGCCCTCGGCAACGCCCTGAGCTTCACCACCGTCACCGTGGGCGCGGGACTGCTCGCGGGAGTGGCGACGGCGCGCCCCTGGGGCGACGAGCCCCGGTACAGCGAAACGGCCGCCCCGGTGGATTCCCGGAACGGCCGTTCATAAGTACTGCGCGTGCACAGGTACCGCTGGGGTCAGATCGCGGAACCCACCCGTGGTGGCCCCAGCCGGTCGCGGATCGCGGTCACCGCGGCCTCCGCGTCGTCCACCGTGACGGTGAACTTCCGGCCGTCGCCCAGTTCGAGCACGACGGCCTCACCGCGCCGGACGACGACGGCCGTGCCCTTCTCCGGACGCCAGCGGTAACCCCAGCCGCCCCACTGCCTGGGCGTGACCCGGGGCTCGAACTCGGCCCCCACGACATGGGAGAGCGGGATGCGGCGGCGCGGAAGCCCTATGTGACCGCACCGCACCTCCAGCGAGTCCTTGTCGACCTTCACGGCCACATGGACGAAGGCGAGGGTTCCGAAGAGGATCAGCAGCCCGGCCGCGATGCAGCCGACCACCGACATCGCCAGGGCCGGGCTCTTGGACGTCCAGCTGAACTCCACGGCGAGATCGGCGCCGAGGGCCAGGAAAGCGAACCCGCCCAGCGCTGCCAGCCACTGCACGCGGTTGCGCGCCCGGCCGGTCCAGATCTCGGGGGCGACGGACACGCGCCGCTCACTACGGGAGTGGTCCCTCATGAAATCGAGAGTACTCACGTTCCCCAGCGAAGGCACCGGTCAGCGGAGAGTGATGACGCCCGCCCAGGGCCACATGGAGCAGCCCGGTGATCGTTACCGTACGTGGCTGACGGCCTGGAGCAGCCTGCCCTCGGCGTAGGCGAGCGCGGGGGTCAGCAGTGTGGTCGAGGGGCGGCCGCTGAGGAGCACCGTGACAGCACCCTGCGTACCGGCCTCGGGGTCGGGTCCGGCGCCGATCCTGCGCAGGGCCTGCGCGGCGACGGCGCCGGCGCTGCCGTGCAGCACGAGGGGCGGCGTTCCGGGCTGCTGGACGGCGGCACGGATACGTTCCGCCACGAGTTCGTAATGGGTGCAGCCCAGGACGACGGCACTTACATCGCGGGGCGTGAGCGCCGCGGCGGCGGCGATCGTCTCGTCGATGGCGTCCTCGTCCGCGTACTCCACGGCGTCGGCGAGTCCGGGGCAGGGCACCTCGGTGACCTCGACGCCGTCCGCGAAGTCCCGGATGAGGCCGCGCTGGTAGGGGCTGCCGGTGGTGGCGGGGGTGGCCCAGATGGCGACGGGTCCGGTGCCTGCGGCGGCCGGCTTGATCGCGGGGACCGTTCCGATGACCGGGATCTCGGGTTCGAGGCGGGCGCGGAGGGCCGGGAGGGCGTGGACCGTGGCGGTGTTGCACGCCACGATGAGCGCGTCGGGGCGGTGCTGCGCGGCGGCCTCGGCGACGATCAGGGCCCGCTCGACGATGCCCTCCGAACTCCGCGGTCCCCAGGGCATCCCGTCGGGGTCGGAGGAGAGGACGAGGTCGGCGTCGGGCCGCAGGCGCCGTACCGCGGCGGCGGCCGCGATGAGTCCGATTCCCGAGTCCATGAGCGCGATCTTCACCCGGAAACCATAGACGATGGCCCTTGAACGGGGTGTGGGGTGGGGCAGACTGCGGCAAATGGACGCCGTTGTGTGGATCACCGCAGCATCGCTGGCCGCGTGGGTGTGGCTGCTGGTCGGGCAGGGCTTCTTCTGGCGCACGGACCTGCGGCTGCCCCCGCGTACGGAACCTGCCGAATGGCCTTCGGTCTGCGTCGTCGTCCCCGCGCGCGACGAGGCCGCCGTGCTGCCGGACAGCCTGCCCTCGCTGCTCGCGCAGGACTATCCGGGGCGGGCGGAGATCTTCCTGGTCGACGACGGCAGCTCCGACGGGACCGGCGCCCTGGCCAGGGATCTGGCCCATCGGCACGGCGGGCTGCCGCTCACCGTCGACTCGCCCGGCGAACCTCCTGCGGGCTGGACCGGCAAGCTCTGGGCGGTGCGGCACGGGATCGGCCTGGCACGCGCGCGTGACCCCGAATACCTGCTGCTCACGGACGCGGACATCGCGCACGAGCCGGACAGCCTGCGGGAATTGGTGGCCGCCGCGCGCTCGGGCGGCTTCGACCTCGTCTCGCTGATGGCACGGCTGCGGGTGGAGAGCGTGTGGGAGCGGCTCGTCGTGCCGGCTTTCGTGTACTTCTTCGCCCAGCTGTACCCGTTCCGGTGGATCGCGCGGAAGGGCTCGCGGACGGCGGCTGCCGCGGGCGGCTGCGTACTGCTGAGCGCGCGGGCGGCCGAGCGGGCGAACGTCCCCGACTCCATCCGGCACGCCGTCATCGACGACGTGGCGCTCGCCCGCGCGGTGAAGGGTTCCGGGGGTCACATCTGGCTGGGCCTGGCCGACCGCGTCGACAGCGTGCGCCCCTACCCGGGCCTTGGCGATCTGTGGCGCATGGTGTCGCGCAGCGCCTACGCCCAGCTCCGCCACAACCCGCTGCTCCTGGCCGGGACGGTGGCCGGGCTCGCGCTGGTCTACCTGGTGCCGCCGGTCACGCTCGTCGCCGGCCTCGCCACCGGCAACGGGCTCACCGCGCTGCTCGGCGGGCTCGCCTGGCTGCTGATGACGGCGACGTACGTCCCGATGCTGCGCTACTACGGGTTGTCGCCGTGGACGGCTCCGCTGCTGCCGGGCACCGCCCTTCTGTATCTCCTCATGACCGTCGACTCGGCGGTGCAGCACTACAGAGGACGTGGTGCGGCCTGGAAGGGGCGTACGTACTCCAGGCCGGACCCAGCGCCGGAACAGCGGTAGCCGCCGGGGCGACTACTTCCTGCCGGGCGTCCAGTTCATGCCCCACCCGTAGGCGTAGTCGATGGTGCGCTGCGGGCTCACTCCTCGCTCGGGCACGAGGTAGCGGGCCTCGCGCTGCACCGTCAGATCGCCGCCGTTGTTGGTGATCAGCGCGAGGGCGCACACGGTCGACGGCACGGTGCACTCGTCCAGGGAGAAGTCGATGGCCGCGCCGAACTGCGGCTGGAGCGTGACGGTCGCGTGCAGGTCGGCGAAGCTGCGGGCGCCTTCGTAGATGGTGACGAAGATGAGGATCCGCTTCAGATCGCTCTTGTGGTCGAGGTTGATCGTCAGGTTCTCGCCGGTGGAGATCGCGCCCGTACGGTCGTCGCCGTCGAGGTGGATGTACGGCGGCCGTTGCAGGGCGCCGAAGGCGTTGCCCAGCGCCTGGACGACTCCCTTGCGGCCGTCGGTGAGTTCGTAGAGGGCGCACAGGTCCAGGTCCAGGTCCGAGTGCTGTGCCACGGCCCGGCCCAGCTTGCTGCCCCAGCCCTTGAACTGCTTGCGCACCTCCCAGTTGAGGTTGACGCGCATCGCTCCGGAGGTGCCGCCCTGCTTGGCCAGGGAGACGGACGGGGCCGACTTCGTGAGCGTCACCTTGGTGAGGCGCACCGGCTGCGCGGGCGGCATGGGCGGGGGCGTCGTCACGGGGGCGGCGGCCGGGCGAACCGGAGCAGGAGCGGGGGCGGGAGGAGGCGTCCGGGGTTCGTCGACCGTGATCCCGTAGTCGGTGGCCAGGCCCGCCAGACCGCTGCCGTACCCCTGGCCGACGGCCCGGAACTTCCAGGCGCCCTGACGCCGGTACAGCTCGCCGAGGACGAAGGCGGTCTCCACGCTCGCGTCGGAGCTGTCGTAGCGCGCGATCTCGGCTCCGCTCGACGCGTCGAGCACTCTCACGTAGAGGCCGGGAACCTGCCCGAACGAGCCGCCGTCCGCCGACGCGGCGAGCACCACGTTCTCGATCGTGGGCTCCACGCGCGCGAGGTCGACGGCGATCGTGTCGGTCACCTGGCCGTCGGAGGTGCGCTTGCCCTCGTGCCGGACGGCCCCGGACGCGTGCGACGGCTGGTTGTAAAAGACGAAGTCGGCGTCCGAGCGGACCTTCCCGGAGACGAGCAGCAGCGCGGAGGCGTCCGCGTCCGGCACCCCCGCACCTGAACGCCAGCCCAATTCGACGCGCACGGACGACGCCGGAACGACGACATTCTGACCTTTAGACATTGCCATGTCCGCCCCCTACTGAGATCTCCGGGTTCACGCTCAACTTATTCTCCGCGACGGAAAGCGACGCGAGGACACGTGTTTGACGGTCCCAGGCCAACCACCGGTAACCCCCAAAGACCTGCCCTTACATGATCCATACGTCGAGTGGCGACCGTTTTTGCCAAGTTCGCTCGCATTGGGGATCTCAAGTCACTGCCGAAACGCAAAACAACCCTCTTATCGGTCTCCCCAACCAGCACATCGTGGGCTTAACTTATGTGCCATGACCTCCCCCCGCTCCTCCTATGGCGGCGGCTACTACTCCGCCCCGTCCTTCGCGGACACTCCGATCTACGACTCCCTCGTCGCAGAGCGGGGCACGCCCCAGATCGCTCCGATCCGGGTGCCTGCCATGTACGACACCGGCAGCCATCTGCCGGCCCTTCCCTCGGCGCTTCCCGCACTGCCGGCCGGGCCCTCCGCGCCCGCGCCCCAGTACGGTTACGCCACTCAGCAACAGGCGCCTCTCCAGCACGCTCCGCAGCCGTACATCCCGCAGCAGGCCGCAGCGCCGCGCGGTTACGCGGCAATGCAGCCCCAGCAGCAGCGGCCCATGCAGGGCGCCGGTTACGAGGCCATGCGCCCCGCGGCTCCCCGCCCCGCCGCCGCGCCGTACGAGGATCCGTACAACCGCCAGCAGTATCGCGGGAATTGATCTCCCCGTCATGGGGCCGTCCTCGCCCGCTGGCAGGATGGCCCCATGCCGAACGCCTCCCTCCATTCGATCCACGTCCACCCGCTGAAGTCGGTCCGGGGACACGCGCCGGACGAGGCGGTGGTGGAGCCGTGGGGCCTCGCGGGAGACCGTCGATGGGTACTGATCGACGACTCCGGCACCGTGGTCACCCAGCGTCAGCATCCGCGTCTCGCGCTCACGTCGGCGTCGATACCCGACGGTGACGGCCTGCGTATGGCGGCACCCGGCCGCAGGCCCCTGACCGTTCCGGTGCCCGCGCCCGCGGGGACGACCACGGTGAACATCTTCGGCGACAAGGTCGAGGCCGTGCTTGCCGACGACTCCGCGCACAGCTGGTGGAGCGCGTACCTGGGATCCGACGTCCGGCTCGTCCACCTCGACGACCCCGCGACGCGGCGCCCTGTCGACCCCGAGTACGCCCGTCCTGGCGAGACCGTCAGCTTCGCGGACGGTTACCCCCTGTTGCTCACGACCGTCTCCTCGCTCGACGCCCTCAACTCCCTCATCGCGCAGGGTGATCACTCCGACGAGGGCCCGCTGCCCATGAACCGCTTCCGGCCCAACGTCGTGGTGGACGGCACCCCGCCCTGGGCCGAGGACGACTGGTCACGTATCGCGATCGGCGACGTCACTTTCCGTGTCACGAAAAAGAGCGGTCGCTGCGTTGTCACCACTACGAACCAGACAAACGCGGAGCGTGGCAAAGAGCCGCTGCGGACGCTCGCACGCCACCGTCGCTTCGGTGACCAGCTGTGTTTCGGCACGAACCTGGTCCCCGAGACGACGGGCACGGTCCGGATCGGTGACGCGATCTCGATCCTGGAGTGACTCCGGCCTCTTCGGAGGGAACCCCGAGCCGGGACACGGTCGTTGGAGCACAATGGAAAGGCATGGAAGTCGGGGACCGGCATCGGCCGACGTCGGGAGGGGTGATTTCGCTCTCTCTTCGCCCCACTCACGCGTGAGCCGTGCCGTCCACGGTTAGGACGGACGCGGAAGGGGGTGCTGGCTGTGCGGGCAATCGCCGGACTCTGGCGGTGGCGGCGCAATCCGCTGCGCCGCGCGACCGACCTCGCTGAGGCCTGGATCGCGCTGGCGGCTGTGCTGCTGATCGTCGTGGTCGCACCGCTCATCGGCGTCGCGACAGGGATGCTGGCCGAGGGGGCTCTGCTGCACTCCGTGCAGGAGCAGCGCAAGGGCCGCAGCGAAGTCACCGCCACGGTCTTCCAGAAGGTGGCCCAGCCTCCGCTGGACCCCGACCCCGAGACCGCCACCGCGAGAGACGCGCACAGCCGCGTCGTCGCCGACTGGACGGCACCCGACGGCACGCTGCACCACGGCACGGTGCTCGCGACCCTCAGCAACCCGCGCGCCGGTGACCGGTTCCCCCTGTGGGTCAACGGCACCGGCAAGGTCGTGGGCCGCCCGCTGGACTCGGCGACGGCCACCACCCACGCCGTACTGGCCGGACTCGGGACCGCGGTGGCCGCGGCGGGCCTGGTCGAGGGCACCCGGCGCCTGATCGTCTGGCGCATGGTCCGCCGCCGGTACGACCGCTGGGACCGCGCCTGGGACAAGGCGGGACCCGACTGGGGCCGGACCGGCGCAGGCAGCTGACCGGCAGTTGACCAGCCTTACGCTCCGGTCAACTCGCGTCCTCCGCGCACGCTACGGTGGACCCACCTTCGCCGCGGGGATCGCAGCGAGGACCCGCGTACGACGAGGTGGGGGCACTACACAGCCATGGCACAGGGCACGGTCCAGGTGACGCACACCGGCACGTCGCGGTGGCGGCGCCGCACTGGAGAGTACGCATCGCTCGCCGCGGCCCTGGAGGCCGCGGGTGACGGGGACGTGCTGACCGTGGCGTCGGGCACGTACAGAGAGAATCTCGTCGTCGAGCGCGCGGTCACCCTGCGGGGGCCCGAGGGTTCGCCCGGGTCCGTGCGGATCGCGCCCGTCGACGGGGTGCCGCTGACGGTACGCGCGTCCGCGACCGTCGCCGATCTGCATGTCGAGGGGCAGGACTCGGCGGCCCCCGCACTCCTTGTGGAGGAAGGCGCTCCGGAGTTCTCGGACCTGCGGATCGTGACGCGTTCCGCGGCCGGCATAGAGGTGCGGGGCGGCGCGCGGCCCACCGTGAAGCGCTGCACCGTCGACAATCCCGGCGGCCTCGGCATCGTCGTACTCGACGGCGGGGGCGGGGTGTTCGAGGAGTGCGAGGTCGTCTCGGCGGGGCAGGCCGGTGTGGCCGTGCGGGGTGGGGCGCATCCGCGTCTTGAGCGCTGCCGGGTGCACCACGCGTCGGGTTCCGGACTGTCCGTCACCGGCGAGCACAGCGGCCTGGAGGCCGTCGGCTGCGAGGTGTACGAGGTCAAGGGCACCGGGGTGCAGGTCACCGGGCGCGCGACGGCGCACCTCACGGACTGCGACGTGCACCGCACGACGTCCGACGGGATCACGCTCGACACGGACGCGGTCCTCACCCTCGCCGACTGCCGTATCCACGACGTCCCGGAGAACGCGATCGACCTGCGGTCCCGGTCGGTCCTGACGCTGACCCGTTCGACGGTGAGCCGGTTCGGGCGCAACGGCCTGTCGGTGTGGGACCCGGGCACGCGCGTGGACGCCAACCAGTGCGAGATCCACGACAGTACGGGCGACTACCCAGCCGTGTGGGTGAGCGACGGCGCGGCCGCCGTCCTGGAGTCGTGCCGGGTGCACGACGTGCCGGACGCCCTGTTCGTGCTCGACCGCGGCTCGCGCGTGGACGTCGTCGACAGCGACCTCTCCCAAGTACGCAACACCGCGGTGTCGGTGAGCGACGGAGCCACCGCCCAGCTCGACGACTGCCGGATCCGCGAGGCGGCGACGGGCGCCTGGTTCCGTGACCACGGGAGCAGCGGCACCCTCGCCAACTGCAGTGTCGACGGCGTCCAGACGGGCGTCATCGTCACCAAGGGCGCCGACCCGACGATCGAGCGCTGCACGGTCAGCTCCCCCACCGAGGCCGGCTTCTACGTGTCGGCGGAGGGCCGCGGCGCCTTCCACGGCTGCCGCGTCACCGGCAGTGAGGGGTACGGCTTCCACATCATCGACGGCTGCCGCACGACGCTCAAGAAGTGCCGTACGGAACGGTGTTCGCGCGGCGGGTACGAGTTCGCCGAGGACGGGCCGGTCGTCGAGGAGTGCACGAGCGACGAGAGCGGCGGGGTCCGTCCGGCGAGTACGACCGCACTGGCCGCGCCCGCCGTACAGACGGCCACCCAGACCGTGGGCCTGCTCAGCGCCCTGCCCGACCAGCGGACGGTGCCGGCGGCGCCCCCGGTGGAGACGCCGTCCACCACGCGTACGTCGGCGGACGTGCTCGGTGAACTCGACACGCTGGTGGGCCTGGACAGCGTCAAGCGCGAGGTGCGGGCGCTCACGGACATGATCGAGGTGGGCCGGCGCCGGCAGCAGGCGGGCCTCAAGGCGGCCTCCGTCCGGCGCCACCTGGTGTTCACCGGCTCCCCCGGCACCGGCAAGACGACCGTGGCACGCCTGTACGGCGAGATCCTCGCCTCGCTCGGCGTCCTGGAGAACGGCCATCTCGTCGAGGTGTCGCGCGTCGACCTGGTCGGCGAGCACATCGGCTCGACGGCCATCCGCACCCAGGAAGCGTTCCAACGCGCCCATGGTGGCGTCCTGTTCATCGACGAGGCGTACGCGCTGTCGCCCGAGGACTCCGGGCGTGACTTCGGCCGTGAGGCCATCGACACGCTCGTGAAGCTGATGGAGGATCAGCGCGACTCGGTCGTGGTCATCGTCGCGGGCTACACCGCCGAGATGGAGCGCTTCCTCACGGTCAACCCCGGTGTGGCCTCCCGTTTCTCACGCACCATCACGTTCTCGGACTACGAGCCCGAGGAGCTGCTGCGGATCGTGGAGCAGCAGGCCGACGAGCACGAGTACCAGCTGGGCGAGGGCGCGTCCGAGGCCCTTCTGAAGCACTTCACCGCGCTACCGAAGGGCCCCGCGTTCGGCAACGGCCGTACGGCGCGCCAGACCTTCGAGTCGATGGTGGAGCGCCACGCGGGCCGGGTCGCCCAGCTCGCCGAGCCGACGAAGGACGACCTGACCCTGCTCTACGAGGCGGACCTGCCCGAGCTGCCCTGAGTCTCCGTGGGCTCGCCGTCCGGGCGCTGACCGGGGACCTCCGGACGGAGCCGGGCGAGCAGGCGGGCCCGCTCCTCGGCGAAGACCGGGTCGGCCTGGTAGTCGGAGTGGCCCAGGATCGGCGCGGGCAGCGGGTGTTGCTCGGTGCGGCCGTAGGCGAGGGGGTCCTTGAGGGGCTCGTGGTCGACCAGCGGGCCGCAGTCGCCGGGCAGCCGGATGGGGCCGCCGATGGGGTCGGTCATGCGGTACAGGTTGCGCCAGCAGTCGGCCTCGCGGTGCAGGGCGGTGAGCGCGGCGGGGCCGAAGTAGGCGGGGAACCAGCGGCCGTAGAGCCGCTCCAGGGGTGAGCCGTAGGTGAGCAGGGCGACGCGGCGGCGGACCGTGGGGTGCAGCTGCCAGGCCGCGGCGGCGGCGAGGACGCTGCCCTGGGAGTGGCCCGACAGGACGAGGCGGCCGCCGGTGGTGCGGGTCCAGGTGGCCATGCGCCAGGTCAGGTCGGGCACGGCGCGCTCCGCGTAGCAGGGCGGTGCGAAGGGGTGCGCGGCGCGCGGCCAGAACGTGCCGACGTCCCACAGGATGCCGATCGTGCGGCGGGCCGACGCGTCTCGGTAGGCGCGCCGCCCCCACGTGACGAAGAGGATGAAGCCGAGGCCGATGAGCCAGGAGCCCATCGCCTGCGCCGTCTGGGCGGCGCCCTCCACGATGCCGTACGAGCCCTGCGCCGCGCGGCCGGGGACCTGGTGGGTGATCCAGGCTCCGACGAGTGCCCCTGCGCCGAGGAAGAGGGTCACGCTGGACAGGACGCCGATGATCATGGGGGCCTGGTCGGTGAGGGCGGCACGGGCGCGGGTGCCGGCGATGGCGCTCGTGCGGGCGGCGTCCACAGGTTCGCCGGGGTAGTCGGTGGCGACGGTGGCGGCTTCCTCGCGCTTGAGGCGCAGGGTGCGGCGGGCGAGGATCGCGAAGACCACGGCGAGGGCGACCAGGAGCGGCGGGATCACGGAGGCCTGCCAGGACAGCAGGACGGGCGGGCCGGTGAGGATGTCGCCGGCGCCCGGGGTGCCCGGACCGTCCAGCCAGTCGGCGACGCGCTGGGCGACTCCGCCGGTCATCACGCCGCCGAGTGCGCACGCGAGCATCGCGGTGGCGGGGCCGCCGAGGCCGCGCAGGGCCGCCCGGGACTCGCGCTTGCGGCGGTGGATGTCGTGCGCGACCAGGGCGAGGATCACGATCAGCGCGCCCTGGACGAGGACGATCCCGCCGAACATCGCGTCGCCGGGCAGGCGGCCGTGGGACCGCCACTCGGGGCGTGACCAGCCGGCGTAGAGGAGGGTGAGGGCGAGGAGGGTGAGGGCGGCCTCGGGGAGCCGGCCCACGAGGGCGTCGACGGTCTCGTCGATCGTGTTCTCGCTGCGTCCCCTGCGGCACACCACCCAGATGACGAAGACGGCGCCGACGACGAGTGCCACGTCGAGGATCCGGCCGAGCACGTCGAGGAGCACGGGGCCACCGCGCTCGCTGTCGAACCGGGCGGCAGCGGTGCCGACGACGGCCGCCACGGTGAGCAGACCGGCGGCGGTGTGCGCGGCACGCAGCCGGGCGACGAGCCGGCGCCCGTACCAGAAGCCCGGCCTGCCGAGCGCCGTGGTCGGGTCCTCCTCGTCGGGGTCGGGCTGGTGCGGCACGGGCTGCTGGGACTCGTACGCGTACCAGGTGCGGCGGGAGAGGTACCAGAGGAGCGTGGTCAGCGCGGTGGGGACGGCGGCGGCGAGGGCGAGGCGGCGGCCGGGCTGGCTCCACCAGCCGCCGTGTCCCTGCGCGTCGACCGACAGGAAGCCGAGCCACGAGTGGTGCCGGGCGCACGCGTGCGTGCCCGCGCACTGCCAGGCCGCCAGGTCGAGTGCCACCTCACAGGCCGCGCCGACAAGGAGGACAGTGAGGGTGAGGCCCGCGAGGCGCAGCAGCAGGCCGTACGCGCGTACCGCCCGAGTGCGGCTGTGGGCGTCGGGGCGCATCCAGTGGGCGAGGTTGACCACCATGAACGGCAGCAGCAACAGCCACAGGGCGCGCGAGCCGTTGCCGGAGGTGAGGTTGCACCAGACGTAGGCCTCGGGGACGGGTTTGCCCCGGTAGTCCTCGGGTCGTTGTTCCGCGTCCACGTCTTCGGCGCGGCGGTAGACCGCGGCCGTGTCGTCGCCGGAGACCCGGACCGTGCGCGGGTCGTCCAGCATCTGCGCGGGGGTGGTGCCCCCCACGCCGTGGACCAGTAGTTCGAGGGCGGTCTCGTCCGCCCGGTCGTCGCGCTCCACCGCTCTGTCCCCCCGGATGACGTGCGCATGTGCTGTTTCCTTCCAGAATCCAGGCACCGGGCCTCCGCGCACAGCCCCCGTCACCGAATCTCCTCCATCCGTGCGACCGCTTGTCATACATGCACGCGAACGGGTGGTGGTCCGGGGGTCGGTGGTGCGTGCGAGGATGTGGCGACCGTGGACGGATGTGGCAAGGAGAAGGGATCCGACAGGACGTGAGCGAGAATCAGAACCTCCTCGCGGAGCAGCGCCGGGCCCTGATCCTCGACGAGGTGCGGCGCCGCGGCGGCGTCCGGGTCAACGAACTGACGCGCAAGCTGGGTGTCTCGGACATGACCGTCCGCCGCGACCTCGACGCCCTCGCCCGGCAGGGCGTCCTGGAGAAGGTGCACGGCGGTGCGGTGCCGGTGGTCGAGGCCAGTACGCACGAGCCGGGTTTCGAGGCGAAGTCGGGCCTTGAACTCAGCGCCAAGGAGGACATCGCGCGGGCGGCGGCGGCCCTGGCGGTGCCGGGCACGGCCATCGCGCTGTCCGGCGGTACGACGACGTACGCGCTGGCGCACCATCTGCTCGACGTGCCGGACCTGACGGTGGTGACCAACTCGGTGCGGGTGGCCGATGTGTTCCACGGTGCGCAGCGCACGTCGGGGCAGCGGCCGGGTGCGGCGACGGTGGTGCTGACGGGTGGCGTGCGGACGCCTTCGGACTCGCTGGTGGGGCCAGTCGCGGACCAGGCCATCGCGGCGCTCCACTTCGACGTGCTGTTCCTCGGTGTGCACGGCATATCGCTGGAGGCGGGGCTGTCGACGCCGAACCTCGCGGAGGCGGAGACGAACCGGCGGCTCGTGCAGTCCGCGCGCCGTGTCGTCGTGGTCGCGGACCACACCAAGTGGGGGACGGTGGGCCTGAGTTCGTTCGCTTCGCTCGACCAGGTGGACACTCTGGTGACGGACGCCGGGCTGCCCGTCGAGGTGCGTGCGGAGATCTCCGAGGAGCTGCGGCTCGTCATCGCGGGTGAGCCGTCCGGCACCAGTACAGACAACTGACAGACCGTCAGCTATGGTGACCGCTGACCGAACCACCGTCCGAATTCCTCTTGGGGGCTGAACGTCCATGGCACGCCGACTGACGCCCGTGGGGCTCGACTTCACCGAGACCGCGCCGCTGCGCCTGGTCTTCGCCCGTGAGGTGGCCGCCCCGCCGCATGCCGTGTACCAGGCGCTCGCCGAGGACGTGGCGGGCTGGCCCGAGTGGTTCTCCGCGGTCACGCAGGCTCGTCCGACGAACGACGGCGCGGGGCGCGAGGTGCACCTCATGGGCGGCACGCGCATGAGCGAGACGATCCTCGCCGCCGAGCCCGACGAGCGGTACGCGTACCGGGTGGACGAGACGAACGCACCCGGCGTGCGAGCCCTGGTCGAGGAGTGGCGGCTCACGCCGTCCGGCGGCGGCGGGACGCATGTGCAGTGGACGATGGCGGCCGACGGCGCCGCTCCGTTCCGGGTGGCTCTGCGGATCGGCCGCGCGGGCGTCGGCCACTCCTTCCGCAGCGCGGTGTCCGCGCTCGACCGCCGGATCGCGGCCAAGTCCCGTGATCCGAAGGCGGGTTAGGAGCTCGGCCACTTGCCCGTCGTGAGCAGGGTCTCGATGGCCCGGGTGTACGGGGCGATGTCCAGGCCCTGTTCGGCGAGCCACCGGTCGGAGTAGTACTTGTCGAGGTAGCGGTCCCCCGGGTCGCAGAGCAGGGTGACGACGCTGCCGGTGCGGCCCTCGGCGACCATCTCGGAGACGATCTTCAGCGCGCTCCACAGGCCCGTGCCGGTGGAGCCGCCCGCCTTGCGGCCGATGGCTCCCTCCAGGGCGCGCACGGCGGCGACGCTCGCCGCGTCCGGCACCTTCATCATGCGGTCGATCGCGCCGGGTACGAAGCTCGGCTCCATACGCGGCCTGCCGATGCCCTCGATACGGGAGCCGCAGTCGGTCGTGACGTCCGGGTTGCCGGTCGTCCAGCCCTCGAAGAAACAGGAGTTCTCGGGGTCGGCGACGCAGATGCGGGTGTCGTGCTGCATGTAGTGGACGTACCGGGCGATGGTCGCGGAGGTGCCTCCGGTGCCGGCGGTCGCGACGATCCAGGCGGGCTCGGGGTAGCGCTCCAGGCGCAGCTGCCGGTGGATCGACTCGGCGATGTTGTTGTTGCCGCGCCAGTCCGTGGCGCGCTCCGCGTACGTGAACTGGTCCATGTAGTGGCCGCCGGTCTCGACGGCGAGGCGCGCCGACTCGTCGTACATCGTGCGGGAGTCGTCGACGAAGTGGCAGCGGCCGCCGTGGAATTCGATGAGGCGGATCTTCTCGGTGCTGGTGGTGCGGGGCATCACGGCGATGAAGGGCACCCCGATGAGCTTCGCGAAGTACGCCTCGGAGACGGCGGTCGAGCCGCTGGACGCCTCGATGACGGGGCGGCCGGGGCGGATCCAGCCGTTGCACAGGCCGTAGAGGAAGAGGGAGCGGGCGAGCCGGTGCTTGAGGCTGCCGGTGATGTGGGTCGACTCGTCCTTCAGGTACAGGTCGATGCCCCATGCCTCGGGGAGCGGGAAGCGCAGGAGGTGGGTGTCGGCGGACCGGTTGGCGTCGGCCTGGACCTTGCGCACGGCCTCCTTCAGCCAGCTCCGGTACGCGGTGTCGGTGTGGTCCACGTCGAGCGTGTCCAGCGTGGCTGACGGGTTCTGCTGAGGGGTGCTCACCGTATGGCTCCTTCGCGTCGTTCGGCGCGCCGGTCCGACGCCGGCCCCGACCCGGCCGCAAGCGTTCACGACCCGTTGGACGCCCCGATCATAAACACCTTCCGCACGCTTCTCACCTGCATAAACATGCCTTTGAGCAAGTCAAAGGAAGGCCTGTCCCCCGTCACACTGGTACGGGCGCCCGCATGGGGGCAGACTGCACAACGGGGCCGGTCGGAGCTCCGGACGAGAGGGGGCGCAGCGACAATGGCGGAGCCGGAGTTCACGGCGACGGGTGTGCGCATCGGGCGCCTCCTTCGCTCACTCACCCGGGCGGGTGAGGTCCGTATCAAAGGTGGCCGTCTCGAGCTGCTCACGAGTTATGGCAGCGAGATCGACAGCGCGCCGCTGAAGGACGTGCGGGCCGGCAAGGCCTGGTTCGCGCCCGGCGACCGTGCGCTCGCCGATGTCGGCGGCAGGCGCTACCTGCTGAAATACGGCGCCGACCACGACGCTGCGACGGCGCTCCCGCGTCTCGGCGGCTCGAACGGGCCCTCCACGACCCGGCGTTTCGTCGAGGCGGTGCGCAGGGCGCGCGGCCGTCTGTCGTAAGCGGCGCGTACGACACGGCCTCGTCCGCGAGTTGCGAGCGCCCGACCCCTGAGTCACTCTGGTCACACATCACTACTCAGGGTTTACCGGCGATAACGCTGCGAACCAGCCCGCCGGACACGCAGCAGGCGGGCCCCGACGCGCGTCACACGGCCCTCTGCTGGATCGGTACTCCGCCTTCTTCCGGACCTTCAATTCGGGGAGTCGCAGCCGTGATCACCAACCCCAGCAGGCACTGCACGGTCGAGCTCCAGGCCATGCCGTCCCGGATCAGCCAGATCCGCCGCATCATCGCGGCGCAGTTGCGTTACTGGCATCTGGCTCCGCTGATAGACCCGGCCGTCCTCGGCGTGACCGAGTTGCTCACCAACGTCCACCGGCACGCCGGGCCCGACAAGATGTGCACCGTCGAGATCGAGCTGCACCTCGACCGGCTCACGGTGTCGGTGCACGACCACGATCCGCATCTGCCGCAGGAGTGCGACGCCGACCCGCTCGCGACCTGCGGCCGGGGCCTGGCCCTGGTCGCCGCCGTCAGCGAGAGCTGGGGCGTGCGGGAGCGGGGCGAGCGCGGCAAGGTCGTCTGGTTCACGCTCGCCGTGCCGTCGCCGGCGACCGCTCTGCCGCCGTGTCCCGAGTACCGGGTCGAGGACCCGTTCCCCGAGTTCCTCGAACTGGATGCGCCCGTGGACCGCGAGACGGCCCGACATGCTCCCGCCCGGTCGGCCGTTGCCGGCTGACCGGGCGGTGACCACCACTAGGTAGGTCACTCAATCGCAGGGAGCAGCGCCTGGAGTCCGGCCGCGATGCTGATGTCTTCGGCGAGACCGACGGCCGACGCGAGGACGGCCACGACGCTCGCCTCGACGAGCGTGGCCGCGGTGACCTGGTGGCGGGAGGTACCGAGGGCACGCAGCAGCGCGTTCTCGCGGGTGCGTTGGCCGACGACGATCGCGGGTGAACCGCCCGGCCTCGAAGCCGACGCTCACGCCGTCCAGGGCACGGACCGCGGTGTCGCCGGTGCCGTAGGCCTTCGCGGCGTCGACGACACGGGCCGCGGTCCGGGTGCGGTGGCGGTGGTCAGGCCGCACCGCCCCTGGTACGGCCGAACTCCTCGTTCAGGACGGAGAGCCGGCGCCAGTACTCGTCCTCGTCGATCTCGCCCGCGGCGAAGCGGCGGCCGAGGACGGCGATGGGCGAGGACTCGTCGACGGCGGGCCGCCAGGGGCCGCGCCGGCCGCGCCCGCGCCACACGGTGCGGCGCAGCAGGGTGACGACGCCGATGACGACGGCCGCCCAGATCAGGGGGAAGAAGAGGATCCACGGGCCGGGCCCGCCGTCCCAGTTCGCCAGAGTCTGCATGAGAGTCATCTCCTCGGACGTGGTGTCCTACGTTTTCTCGATGACTCGAGACTCGCCCCGGCAGGGGGTCGAAGTCGTCGTACGGCAAGCGGCAGCGCGCGTACCCCCACGGGAGTACGCGCGCTGCGTCCGGTCTGCTCCAGGCGCCGCCCGGCCTACTCGGCCTGGGCGGTTCCGGCCTGGGTGGTGCGGCCGTCGTGGTGGACGGGGCCGGCGGACGCCACGACCGCCGTCGGCACCGGCGAGAAGATCGGGTACATGAGCCGGTTGGACAGATAGGCGAAGAGCGGCCCGAGCGCGTTCATCGCGACGACGCAGACCCAGGCCGCCCAGATGTTGCCCGGCTTGAAGCCGAAGCCGCCGAAGAGCGTGGCGAAGTAGCTGGCGAAGCCGAAGAACATGCCGGGGATCAGCGAGAACGCCTTGAGCCTGCCCGTGTACATCAGGAGCGTGTTGATGACGATGATGATCAGGGCGAGGACCGCGTTCTGGGCGATCTGGCTGTCGCCGAACGCCGTGCCCACGTGCTGGTCGATGAACACGATGATCAGGGCGAAGGTGGAGCCGGCGGGCATCGTGCGCCACAGCCTGCCGGCGTTCGTCCAGCTCGGCCCGCCGAGCGCGAAGACGGCCGCCCAGGAGATGAAGATGGCCCAGGGCGGGAGATGGAGCGCGGTGCCTCCGATGAACGCCGTGGTGCCGGCGAGTATGGAGGCGACGATTTCGTGGTTGAGGCGTTCGCGCATGGGTTTTTCCTCTGCTGGAGTCGGGTGGCAGAGCGCGGTGCCGTGCGGAGGCATGTGGGGGCATGTGGGGGCATGTGGGGGGACTGGAAATCCGGGTGATGCTCAGTGGATCAGGAGTTCGCTGGTCCTGGTCGTGCGTGCCACCACCTTTCCCGCCTTGATGACGTGGGCGCGTTCGGGCCGGTCGAGGACGATGTCGTCGTAGACCTGGGTGTCGAGGACGACGAGGTCGGCGCGGGCTCCGGGGCGTACGCCGTAGTCGCCGTCGAGGCCGACGACGCGGGCCGCGTCGTGCGTGACCATGCGCAGCACGCGGTGGAGGTCGGCGGGCCCGGACAGATGGCCGGTCTGCGCGAGGAGGAGCGCCGTGTCCAGCGGGTCGGCGCGTCCGAAGGGCGTGAAGGCGTTGCGGACGTTGTTGGAGGAGATGGCCGCGAGCACGCCGTGGTCCCAGAGTTCGCGCACCGGGGCGACTCCTCGCCGGATCGCGTGGGTGTCCTTGCGGCCGCTGAGGTGGAGGTCCGTCGCCGGGAGCGGGACGACCGCGACGCCCGCGTCGGCGAGGGCCGCCATCGCCCGCGCGCGGTCCGCGGGCACCCGGCCGCCGAGCGAGGTCATGTGACCGAGCGCCACCCGTCCGCCCAGCCCCCGTCGCGCGGTCTCCACGGCGATGAACTCGGCCAGCGCGTACCGCGGATCGGAGTCGTCGTCGGCGAAGTCGGCGTGCAGGTCGGCCGGTACGCCGTGCTCCGCGGCGAGGTCGAGGACGAGTTCGACATGGCGGCGGCAGTCCTCGAGGGTGGCCTCGTTGTATGTGCAGCCGCCGATCACGTCCGCGCCCGCCACCAGGGCAGCGACCAGCAGCTTCTCGGTCCCCGGCGACTTGAGCACGCCCTCCTGCGGGAAGGCGACGATCTGGAGGTCCACGACGTGGCGGTACTCGGCGCGCAGCTTGAGCAGCACCTCGACGCCCATGAGGCCGGCGATCGGGTCGACGTCAGGGTGGGCGCGGATCACGGTCGTGCCGTTGCGGACCGCCGACTCCAGGACGCGACGCGCCCGTGCCTCGACATCGGCGTGCGTGAACGCGCTCTTGAGTTCGCCGGTCACGGCGATGGCCCCGGCGAGCGTCCCGTCCGGGTTGTGCTTCACGCCGTCCAGGAGGGCCTTGTCGAGGTGCAGGTGCGGTTCGACGAAGCCGGGCAGGACGACCCGGCCCGCACAGTCGATCACCTCGTCGGCGTCCTGGCCCGAGGCGTCCCCGACGGCCCGCACCCGGCCGCCGTCGATGACCACGTCGCAGACCGACCGGCTGTCCTCGACGCGCGCTTGACGCAGTATCAGTTGTGTCATGCCGTGCTCCCGTTGCGTGGGTGTGCCGGGGCTGGGATGTGGTGCGGCAGAGCGGGTGCGGGGGGTGAGGGTGGCCGGGACCGGCCTTGTGGGACCGGTCCCGGGTGGGGTCATCAGCCGGGGAAGTCTGCCTTGCGGATGAGGCAGTGGACGCCCTGGACCTGGTCGACGACCTGCGAGATCTCGAAGTCGGCGGCAGCGCTGAGGTAGGCGTAGGCGGCGACGCTGTCCATGCCGAAGCGGTCGGTGAGGAAGCGGACGGCGGCCCGGACGGCGGAGCGCATCGCCTCGTTCAGGTCCTCGTGCAGGCCCACGGGGATCCAGTGCTGGTCGGTCTCGCCGAACGGGTGCTGGAGCGTCTCGGAGGCCGCGCGGGCCTTCTGGCCCTTGAGGAGACTGAGCTTGAACGTGCCGCGCAGCGGCGCCTCCAGGGCGGTGAGGGCGACTTCGCCGTTGCCTTGCGCGTAGTGCGGGTCGCCGGTGTAGAAGCCCGCCCCTTCCGTCTGGACGGGCAGGTACAGCGTGGAGCCCGTGCCGAGTTCCTTGATGTCGAGGTTGCCGCCGTGGCGTCCCGGCGGCACGGTGTGCTGCCGGTCGTCCGTGTCGGTGGCGACGCCCATGATGCCCATGAAAGGCCGCAGCGGGAACCGGGCGGACCGGTCCTCTCCGTAGCGGATCACACCGATGTCCCGGCCGCCCTGGCGCTCGACCTCGCAGAACGTGAACTCCGGCCCTGTGCAGGCGAACTGGTCGGGTAGGGCGCCGCGCCCGTGCCGGCTGGAGATGACGCCGTAGTCGGCGCGCAGGTGCAGGGACAGCACCTCGACCTTGAGGAGGTCGCCGGGTTCGGCGCCCCTGATATGGACGGGCGCGGTGATGACGTGCGGGCCGTCCTCCTCGGGGTCGCGGGGCGGCGGGGTCTTCGCCAGCAGGCGGGCGTCGGTGAGGACGTCGGTCGAGGCGACGCCGTATCCGCCGAAGAAGGCCGCCGGGTCGCGGCCCTGGTCCTCCAGGATGCCCTCGTGCGAAACGGTGTCGAAGGTGACGCTGTCTCCGGAGTCGATGGTGAACGCCGGGTCGGTGCCGCGGCAGGGCAGCCGCCCCCAGCCGACGGACTCCGGAGTGGCCCGCACATAGTGCTTGCCGTCGATAGGTCCCTGTCCCGCTTCGAGTATCACTGCGGCCTCCTGCCGTGACGGTGCCGTTGAGGGTTCTGCGGTGGGTCCAGCGCTTGGGTTCTGAGATCGGTGCTCAGGTCGGTACGGAGGTGGTCAGGATCGGGGTGCGGCCGAGCCAGGTGCCGCCGTCGCCGGCCAGTGCTTCCGCGAGGCGGGGCGGTGAGGTGATCAGCACCTGGCGGTCGGGGCCGCCGGCCAGGAAGTCGAGGGCGGCCCGGATCTTGGGGCCCATGCTGCCCGCCGGGAACTGGCCCTCGGCCAGCAGCCGTTCGGCGTCGGCGGGTTCGATGCGGTCGAGGAAGCGCTGGGTGGGACGGCCGTAGTCGACGGCCACGCGGTCCACGCCGGTGGTGATGACGAGCAGCTTCGCGTCGAGTTCGGCCGCGAGGAGCGCCGAGGTCAGGTCCTTGTCGACGACGGCTTCGACGCCCCGGCAGCCGTCGGAGCCGTGGTCCACGACCGGGATGCCGCCGCCCCCGCCCGCGATGACGGTGTGTCCGGCCGAGGACAGCGCCCGTACGGCGTCCGTCTCCAGGACCCGCTTCGGGCGGGGCGACGGGACGACGCGGCGCCAGCCCCGGCCGGCGTCCTCGGCGACGGTCCAGCCGTGGGCGGCCGCCAGCTCCCGGGCCTTGTCCTCGGGGTAGAAGGCGCCGATGGGTTTCGTGGGCCGGCCGAACGCCTCGTCCTCGGCGTCGACCACGGTGTGGGTGATCAGCGCGGCGACCCGGTCCGGGTCCCGGCCGAGGGACCGGAGCCGGCCCGCGATCGCGTTGGCCAGAATGTGCCCGAGGCCGCCCTGCGAATCGGCCACGCACATGTCCAGGTCGAGGGTGGGCAGTTCGGGGTCGAGGGCCTGCGCGAGGTCGGCCCGGCGTTTGATGATGCCGACCTGCGGGCCGTTGCCATGGGTGACCACGACCCGCCATCCCGCGTCGGCGAGCGCCACGACGGGAGTGGCCAGGCTCCGGGCGGCCGCCACCTGCACTTCGACGGTGGGGCTCGTTCCGTCCGGCAGCAGTGCGTTGCCGCCGATGGCGACCACCGCTGTCCCGCTCACGGTTCGGGGAGTCATGCGGTCACCGTAGAAGCGCCGTCGAGAACCGGTCATGGGCACCGGACGCCAGGATGGACGGCTCCCGGTTGACACCCGCTGACAAGTGGCGCCGCGTGCGCCACAGGAAACAGAGAAGTTACGCCCAGGGTATTACGGGTGACTCCGAGCTGTCGCATAGTGACTGTGCATGACAGGCATCGGTATCGGTTCGGCCCGGAGTGTCCCCTTCGACCTCTCCCCCGGTCTGACGGTGAGTGAGGCGCTGGCTCTGCCCTGCCTTCGCGGCGCGCGTCTGGTCGCCGGGGCGAAGGGCCGTGGGCGCCGCATCCACGTCGTCAACATCATGGAAGTCCCGGACATCGTGCGCTGGATGCGGGGCGGTGAACTGCTCCTGACCACCGCGTACGCCGTCCGTGACGACGCGGAGGCGCTGAGCGCGCTGATCCCCGTACTCGCGGAGCGCGGGCTCGCGGCGCTGGCCGTGAAGGTGGGGCCCTATCTGCCGGCGCTGCCACCCGTGATGCTGGCGGTGGCTGACGAACTGGGATTCCCGATCGTGGAGTTGCCGGGCGCGGTCATGTTCAACGACATCCTGTCCGAGGTGCTCGGCACCGTGCTGAACCGGCAGGCCCTGGAGCTGGAGCGGTCACGCTCCATCCACGAGCGGCTGACGGCGGTGGCTCTGGACGGGGGTTCCTATCAGGAGCTGATGAACGTCCTCCTGGAGCTGTCCGGTTGTGCGGCGGCGGTGCGCGACGAACAGGGCTGGATCCTCGCCTCCGCGGGCTCGCCGCCCTCGGACGTGGCGCCCGCCGCCGAGCGCGCCATCGAGACGGGCACCGGAGCGAGCGGTTCCGTGGCGTTGTGGAGCAGTGACAGCGAACCCGGACCGGGTCTCGGCGACCCGGCGCAGCCGTCCCTCCCCGAGCTGGAGAACCACCAGCGGATGGCGCTGGAGCACGCCACGACCGTCGCGGCCACCATCGCCGCCCAGGAGCGCGCCCTGGCGAGCCGTCAGCAGCGGTACCGCACCCTGCTCCTGATGGAGCTGGTGTCGCGCCCGCCGCGCGACCGTGCCGAGACCGCGCGCCGGGCCGCCGCCATGGGCTGGAACCTGCGCCTGGCGCGCGCGGTCGTCCTCGTAGAGGTCGCCTCGACGGGCGCGGGCGGGCCAGCCGACACCGAACTCGCCCTGGAGGAGAGACTCCTGCCCCTCGTACGGTCGGCCGCGGGGCCGGACGCGATCATCTGGGGGAGCCAGAGCGGCCTCGTCCTGCTGATGGAACCCGGGACGTCGCTCACCGGCCGATGTCAGACCCTGCACGCGGCGGTCACCGCCGCCCATCCCGACTGGGACGTGGCCGTCGCCGCCGGGACCGTCCGGGAGGACTTCACCGACTACCACCACAGTTACGAGGAGGCGTCGGAGACCCTGACGCTCGGCCGGGAACTGCACGGCCCCGACTTCGTCCGCAGCTACGCGGACCTGGGCGTGTACCGGCTCCTCGGGCAGCTCCCCGCGGCGGAGCTGGAGGCGCTCGTCGAGGACGCGCTCGGGCCGCTGCTCGCGCACGACGCGGAGCACGAGGGCAACCTCGTCGAGACGCTGAGCGTGTATCTGCTCCAGGACCGCAACGGCGTGACCACCGCGTCCCGGCTGCACATCCACTACAACACCCTGCGCTACCGGCTGCGGCAGATCGACCGGCTCACCGGCGGTCTGGAGCGCAGGCCGACGGCCCGGCTCCAGACCGAACTGGCGGTCTACGCACTCCGGTTGCTCTGGGCCCGCGACCGGCGCTGACCGGGCACTGCATCGGCCGTGCCGGTCGCCACCGCGCTCCCGCGGCGGCGCAGCTCCCCGATCGACAGGAGCAGATACAGCACCATTCCGGACACCGGCAGGGCGTGCCACAGCTCGTCGTCGAGCACGACGCCCATGTAGACGTTGATCGCGAGCCCGCCGAAGTAGGCGACGACGGCTCGGACGTTGACGCGTGGGACGCGGTCGAGGTCGACGTCGTAGCGGCCCCTGCGCAGCACGAAGTAGTCGACGATGAGGATGCCGGGGATCAGCGGGATCGCGTACCCGAGGTAGCCCAGGTATTCGAGGAAGGCGCTCAGAATGCCTTCGCGCAGGCCGTAGTAGGCGAGGGCGGCACCCATCGCGCCCGCGAGCACGTTGACGACGAGGCGGGGCAGGTTCAGGGCGGTGCGGCCGGCGAGGCTGGCCGCGTACATGTTGTTCACCTCGTGCGGGAAGCCCTGGACGAAGACGGCTACGGCGGCGAGTCCGGCCACGCCGACGGCGGCGAACGCGTCGCCCATGTTCCCGAGGCCGACGCCGAGGCCGATGAGGATGCCGAGCAGGTTGAAGCCGAAGTTGCCGACGACGAACTCCGCGACGGTCGTCGTGTAGACCGTGGAGCGGCTGCGGCCGAAGCGCGTGATGTCGGGCGTGACCGTCGCGCCGGTCATCCACTTGCTGACACCGAGCGCGAACATCGTCAGCGCGCTCATCTCGCCCGCCCGCGCGGGGTCGTTGCCCACGATCTCGGCCAGACCGCCCGCGTGCCGCACGGTGGCGACGACGGCGATGACGACGGTCACCAGCATGAGCGGCACGCTGATCCGGCCCACCCAGGTCAGGCCCTTGTTGAAGCCCACGACGGACAGGGCCGTGTACACGACGCTGAGGCCCAGGCAGTACACGAGTCCGATCACCGGCGTCTCACCGCCCGGAAGCACCCCCGCGGTGATGCCGGTGCTGTAGCCGACGAATCCGGCGGAGAGCACCGCGATGACCAGCGAGGGCAGCCTGCTGCCGTCCCTGCCGAACGTGAGCCGCAGCCCGGTCGCGGTCGTCACCCGCTCCCGCTGTCCCATCAGGCCGCACAGGACCGAGATCGCGCAGACCACCAGGGACGAGCCCAGGGAGATCAGGACGCCGGTCCAGAAGGGGAAGAACAGGCCGAGCGACATTCCGTAGAGCAGGTCGGTGGCGGACACGGTGAAGCCCATCCGCACCAGCGTGATGGACAGGGTCGAGCGGCGTTCGGACTCCGGAAGCCGGGAGGCCGCGTAGTCCTCCGTCGCCGCGACGGCACGTGAGGTGCGTGGCATGGGATTCCTCCTCGCGAGCGAAGCCACATGCTCCGTTCCGGCGCCGCCTCGCGTCATTGTCAGCATGTGCCGGTAAATCCGTGACGGGTTCGGCACACCGAGCCATGCTCCGCGCCCCCGGCGGGTGCCTACAGTCGCGGTCATGGTGCTGCGAAACGCCGTGCACAAGGACCTGTACGCCGACTCCGTCGCCCTCATGAGGGTCGCCGCACGCCTGGCCGAGCCGCCGGGCGTCGAAACGGCGAGCCTCGTCATGGGCACCCCAGCCAACCAGGACGTCCTGGCCCGGTCGGAGCTGCTGACCGACGAGGGCCGGTCGGCCGGACCCAACGACCTGCTCGTCGCCGTCCGCGGCGCCCCCGACGCGGTGGACGCCGCCCTCGCCCAGGTGGTGGAGGCGCTGACCGCCGGCGAGGGACCGGGCGCCGCGGGCGACTCCGGCGCGGCCGCGGGGCCCGCCGTGCGCTCCCTCGCGGGCGCGCCACCCGGCGCGAGTCTCGCCCTGATCTCCACCCCCGGCCAGTACGCGGCCGCCGAAGCCCTCAAGGCGCTGCGCCTCGGGATGCACGCCTTCATCTTCAGCGACCACGTGCCGGTCGAGCAGGAGGTGGCCCTGAAGCAGGAGGCCGCGCGCCGCGGGCTCCTCGTGATGGGGCCGGACTGCGGAACGGCCGTCATCAGCGGTGTCCCGCTGGGCTTCGCCAACGAGATACGCCCCGGCTCCGTCGGCATGGTGGGCGCGTCCGGCACGGGACTTCAGCAGGTGTCGAGCCTGCTGCACTCCATGGGCGCGGGCGTCAGCCATCTGATCGGTACGGGAAGCCGTGACGTGAGCGTGGACGTGGGCGGGCTCACGATGCGGGCGGGGCTCGACGCCCTGGCCGCGGACCCGGCGACGGAGGTGATCGTCCTGGTGTCCAAGCCGCCCGCCCCGCAGGTGGCCGAGCAGTTGCTGCGGCACGCCGGGACGCTGGGCAAGCCCGTCGTGGCCTGCTTCCTCGGCACGGACGAGTCCGCGCCGACGCCGGCCGGCGTCACGCTCACGCCCACTCTGTCGGAGGCCGCGCGGGTCGCCGCGTCCCTCGCCACCGGGGCGGCCGTCCCCGACGAGGAGCTGCCGAAGGTGTCCGCCCCGGCCGCGCCGCGCCGGCTGCTGCGCGCCCTGTACGCGGGCGGCACGTTCGCCCACGAGGCCGTCTGCCTGCTGACGCCCGTACTCGGTGACATCACGCGCACCGCTCCCCCACCCGTTCCGGGCTCCCTCCCGGCTCTGCCCGAGAGTCACCTCGTGCTCGACCTCGGCGACGACGAGTTCACCGAGGGCCGGCCGCACCCGATGATCGACCCGACGGTGCGCACCGCGTATCTGAAGGCGGCGCTCGCCGATCCGACGACGGCCGCTGTCGTCCTCGACGTGGTCATCGGGCACGGTGCCGCGCAGGACCCTGCGGCGGCTCTCGCGGGCGCGCTCGCGGAGGCTCCCGCCGACGCTCCGCCCGTGATCGCGTTCGTCGTGGGCACCGACGCCGACCCGCAGGGCCTCACCGCGACGCAGCGGATCCTGCGCGACGCGGGCGCCCATGTCGTCGACAGCAGCACGACCGCCGCGCGGGTGTGCGCCGGTCTGCTGTCCGACGACGGCGACCTGGTGCTCACCCCCGCCGCCTCCCGGATCGGAGACACCGCATGACCACGCAGGCCGTCCCCGCACAGCGCGTCCCCGCGGAGGCCGCTCCCGCGCAGGGCCTCCTGACCGCCGTGCCGCACGTCGTGAACGTCGGTGTCGACGCCTTCGCCGGACCGCCACGGGCCGCCGGAGCGACGGTGACCTCCCTGGAATGGCGCCCGCCGGCGTCCGGCGACACGGAACTCGGCGCGAAGCTCGCCCGGCTCGTGGCGCACCCGGCCGTCGAGGCGGCCAACGCGACGGCGCTCGAACGGATCCTGGGCGTCGTCCCCATGTGGACGGACGTCCGCCCGGCCGGTGAGCTGATCCCCGAACTGGCCGAGGAACGGCTGCTGTTGCACGCCGGTCCGCCCATCGCGTGGGAGGACATGTGCGGCCCGATGCGGGCCGCCGTCGTCGGCGCGGCCCTCCTTGAAGGCTGGGCGGCCACCCCGGAGGAAGCGGAGACCCTCGCGGGCTCGGGAGCGATCCGCTTCGCGCCCTGCCATCACTACGACGCGGTCGGCCCGATGGCGGGCATCATCTCCGAGACCATGCCGCTGCTCGTCGTCGAGGACGAGGCCACGGGCCTGCGGTCCTACTCCAACCTCAACGAGGGCCAGGGCCGCTGCCTGCGCTACGGGGCACTCGGCGACGACGTCATGACACGGCTCCGCTGGATGGGCGAGCGGCTCGGCCCGGCGCTCCGGGCGGCGCTCGGCTCACTGACCGAGCCGGTGAACCTGCGCTCGGTCACCGCGCAGGCCCTCCAGATGGGCGACGAGTGCCACAGCCGCAACACCGCGGCGAGCGCCCTGCTCACCCGCGAACTCTCGGCGGCCCTCGCCCGCCACGCGGACATCGGCGGCATCGAGGCGCTCGACTTCCTGCGCGACAACAACTACTGGTTCCTCAACTTCTCCATGGCGGCAAGCAAGTTGGCGCTCATGGCCGGACACGGGGTGCCCCACTCCACCGTCGTGACGACGTTCGCCCGCAACGGCGTCAAGGTCGGCATCCGCGTCAGCGGCCTCGACGACGCCTGGTTCACGGCGGACGCCGCGCCCGTCGACGGCTTGTACTTCGCCGGGTACGGGCCTGAGGACGCCAACCCCGACATCGGTGACAGCGCCATCACGGAGATGCACGGGCTCGGCGGCTTCGCGCTCGCCGCCGCCCCCGCGATCGTCGGCTTCGTGGGCGGCACGCCCGAAGGGGCCCGCCAGGTCAGCCAGGACATGGCGACGCTCACGGTCGGCCGGCACCGCGACTACCGGCTCCCGGGCCTCGACTTCGTCGGAAGCCCCGTCGGTCTCGACATCCGCAAGGTCGTCGACACGGGCCTCGAACCGGTCGTCACCACGGGCATCGCCCACCGCGAGCCGGGCATCGGCCAGATCGGCGCGGGCCTCACCCACGCCCCGATGCGCTGCTTCACGGACGCGCTGCGGGCCTTCGAGGAGCCGCCGGAGCAGGAGGGGTGACGCACGCGACCGCGCGCGTGCACGGGGGTTCGGTCAGTGCGGTGGTCGCTCCCCTCGTGCGGGGCCCGTTCCGGCGGGCCCGCGTGGTCGCCGTCACGCGGTACGCGGTCCATCTCGCCACCGGGGACGCGGAGTTGCCGGCGCTCGCCGTCGTGACGCGCGACGCGATCCGCCTGCCGAACGCGTGCGTGGTGCCGTTCTCCTCGGTGGAGCAGCCGCTGGACGTGCTGACTTCGGCGGGAGGGTCGGCCGGGGCCCGCCGCGCCGGATTCGGGGTGGGCCGCATCGTCGTCGGGTCGCTCGGCGTCGAGCCGGGGGCGTCCTGGACACCGCCCCGTGTCCAGGGCGCCTCCTCCCCGCCGGACCCCGAACTCGTCGAGCGGGCGGGCGCGTTGCTCGACTCTTGGGCTCAGCCGGTGCCTCCGGCGCTGGTGACGGGTCTCGCCGACCTGCGTGCCGCTCTCGCGGAGGGCAGGGAGCGCGTCGGGCCGGCCGCTCACGCGCTGGTCGGGCTGGGTCCCGGTCTCACGCCGTCGGGGGACGACGTTCTGTGCGGGGCGCTGTTGGCGAGCCGCGTGTGGGGTGGACCCCTCGGCGCGCTCTCCGACGCCGTCGCGGACGCCGCCCGGCGTACTCCGCTGCTCTCGGCGGCGCTGCTGCGGCACGCGGTGCGGGGTGAATGCGTGGCGCAGGCGCGGGAGTTCCTGCGTGCGCTGTGCGGGGAGGGTTCGCTGGACGACGCCGCGCGGGGGCTGCTGGCGGTGGGGCATCACTCGGGAGGGGATCTGGCTCGGGGGGTGCTGGCGGTGGGGGGGCGGGCGCGGGCTTATGGGGCTGTGCGCTGACGCGGGGCCTCGTCTAAAAGGGTCCCGTGCGCCAGCCGCTGGCGCCCGCCCCTCAAGCCGTAGCCCACCCCTTAGCCGTAGCCCGTAGCCCCCTCAACCCGCAGCCGCCGCCGAAAGCGGATCGTCAAGCACCGGCTGCCACGCCAACTCCGCCGCCCCGACCAGGCTGTTGTGGTCCAGCGTGCACGCCAGGATGGGAACCCCTCCGCTGCGGCCCCACAGGCTGCGGTCCGCGACGACGGCCCGCAGGCGGTCCGGGTCGGCGTCGAGGAGCGACCGGTGCAGGCCGCCGAGGATGATGCGGTCGGGGTTGAGGATGTTCACCAGGCCCGCGAGCCCGAGCCCGAGTCGGTCGATGAGGGCCTCGGCGGCCATCCGTACCTTCGGGTCGTCGAGGTTGTCGGCGAGGAGTTCGCGGGCCTGCTTGAGCAGGGAGAAGTCAGGGCCGGGTTCGCGGCCCGCCGCGTCGAGCAGGGCCAGCGGGTCCGTCTCGACGTCCAGACAGCCCCGGCTGCCGCAGTAGCAGGGGCGCCCCTCGGGGTTCACCGTGATGTGCCCGACCTCAAGGGCGAGGCCCGAACTGCCTGTGTGCAGGCGCCCGTCGAGCACGAGCGCGCCACCGACACCGCGGTGGCCGGTGGCGACGCACAGCAGGTCGCGCGCGCCGCGCCCCGCGCCGTGCCGGTGCTCGGCGAGGGCGGCGAGGTTCACGTCGTTCGCGGCGAACGCGGGCCGGTCGATGCCCGCCTCCCGTACCCGCTCGGCGAAGATCTCGCGGACGGGCGAGCCCGCGGGCCAGGCCAGGTGCAGGGGGTTGAGGGCGGTGCCCTCGGGTTCGGCGACGGCGGAGGGTACGGCGAGGCCGGCGCCGACGCAGTCGCGCCCGGTCTCGCGCAGCAGCCGGGCGCCGGCCTCCACGACCACTCCGAGCACCCGCGCCGGGTCCGGGTCGATGATGTCGCGGCCCGACGTGGTCGCGACGATCCGGCCGCCGAGGCCGACGAGCGCCGCGCGGTACCCGTCGGCGTGGACCTGCGCGGCGAGCGCGACGGGCCCTTCCTCGGCGACGGAGAGCCGGTGCGAGGGCCGCCCCTGCGAGCCCGCTGCGGCGCTCGGCTTGGCGTCGATCCTGATCAGCCCGAGCGCTTCGAGCTCGGCGGCGACGGCACCGGCGGTGGCGCGGGTCACGCCGAGTTCGGCGGTGAGGACGGCACGGGTGGGCGCGCGGCCGGTGTGGACGAGTTCGAGCGCGGGTCCGAGCGCGCCGCGTCCGCGTTCGAGGCGGGGCGGACGCGCGGATCCGGCCGCCTCGCCCGCCGTCTGTCCTCCGGCCCCCGAGGCCGCGTTGCCACGCATCAGCTACTCCTCGCCCTGATCACCGTGTCGCATCGTAACCGGTGATCGGTTCGGTCCTCCCGGGCGGGAACTCACCTGGGAGGCGGCGGTGGCCCGGCGAGTCCGGTGACGCGCATCGTGAGGTTCAGCCGGCCCCGCGCGAGACCGGTGGCCGGGTCGCCGGTGCCGGGGTACACCTTCGGCACGCCGTGGAACGCGAGCCGTGCCGGCCCGCCGAACACCAGCAGGTCCCCGGAGACCAGCTCCACGTCCTCGTACGGTCTGCCGCGGTTCTCGGTGTTGCCGAGGCGGAAGACGCAGGTGTCGCCGACGCTGAGCGAGACGACTGGGTCTGGGGACAGCTCGTCCTTGTCCTGGTGCATTCCCATGGTGGCGGCGTCGTCGTAGAAGTTGATGAGCGCCGTGTCGGGCTCGTAGGTGTCGCCTGCCGTCCCGTCCGCGTAGGCGTCGGCGAGCGCCCGCCTCCCCAACTCCCGCAGCCAGCCGGGGAAGGGAGCCACCTGCTCACCGTTCACGTCGGAGGCGGTGCGTGTGTAGCGGTACGGCTTCCAGTGCCATCCGACGCACACGGTCTGTACGGACATGACACCGCCGCCGGGCAGGCGGGTGTGGCGCATCGGGACGGGACCGGCGGCCCAGGCGCGGCAGGCGTCGACGAGGGCGCGCTGGGCGTCGGCGTCGAGCCAGCCGGGCACGTGCACCGCGCCGGGCGTGATCTCCCTGCGCTCCCGGGTCAGCGGGAAGAGCGGGGGCGCGTGCGGTTCGGGCCTGCCTGCCATGAGGCCATTGTCCCCGGTACACGGTGTGGGCGTCCCGGGGACCAGGTGGCCTGACAGGTCAGCGGCGCATCACTCCGACCAGTTCCGTCACCGTGCTGACCATCGCCTCGCGGCCCACGCTGAGGTACTTGCGGGAGTCGACGGCGTCGGGGTGCGCGGCGAGGAAGTCCCGGATGGCCGCCGTCATCGCGATGTTCAGCGCGGTGCCGACGTTGACCTTGGCGATGCCGCCCCGGACGGCCTGCGTCAGTTCGTCGTCACCGACGCCGGAGGAACCGTGCAGGACCAGCGGTACGCCGACGCCTTCCGCGAGCTGCCGGAGCAGTTCGTGGTCGAGGACGGCGGTGCGGGTGGTCATGGCGTGCGAGGAGCCGATCGCGACGGCGAGGGCGTCGACGCCCGAGTCGTTCACGTAGGCCCTGGCCTCGCCGGGGTCGGTGCGGGCCCCCGGCGCGTGGGCGTCGAGCGGCTTCGCGCCGTCCTTGCCACCGACCTCGCCGAGCTCCGCCTCGACCCACAGCCCGTTGGTGTGGCCCCACTCGGCGGCGGCGCGGGTGGCCGCGAGGTTCTCCTCGTAGGGCAGCCGGGCCGCGTCGTACATGACCGAGCTGAACCCGGCGTCGGCGGCCTGGCGGAGCAGTTCGTCGCTCTGGACGTGGTCCAGGTGGAGCGCGACGGGTACCCGGGCCGCCTCGGCGGTCGCGGCCGCGGCGCGCGCGAGGGGCAGCAGCCGCCCGTAGCGGTAACGCACCGCGTTCTCGCTGATCTGGAGGATCACCGGCGCGTCCGCCGCCTCGGCGCCCGCGACGACGGCCTCGATGTGTTCCATGGTGATCACGTTGAACGCGGCCACCGCGGTACGTGCCGCGGTGGCCTCGGCGACGAGCGCGCCGGTTGCTGCGAGGGGCACAGCCCCTCCTTTCGAATGGCTCTCGGAAGGATCAGGAGGCGCTGGGGTCGAGGATCACCGAGCGGGTGAGGTGGCGGGGCTGGTCGGGGTCGAGTCCGCGGGCGGCCGCGACGGCGACGGCGAGGCGCTGCGCGCGCACGAGCTCGGCGAGCGGGTCGAGGCCGCCCTCGATCCAGAGCGCGCCGGTGCCGGCCACCTGCTCGGCGAGCCCCTTGGGCGCCTCGCCGAGCATCCAGGTGGCGGTGCCCTCGGCGGTGACGCTGATGGGGCCGTGGCGGTACTCCATCGCGGGGTACGCCTCGGTCCAGGACAGGGACGCCTCGCGCATCTTGAGGGCGGCCTCGTTCGCCAGGCCGACGGTCCAGCCGCGTCCGAGGAACGTGAACTGGCCGCATTCCACGAGGCCTTGGGGCAGCGGCGTCTCCAGCGCGGTACGCGCGTCGGCGACCGCCTGCTCGGTGTGCAGGCCGAGGTGGGCGCGCAGGAGGGTGAGGGCGGTGGTCGCGAAGCGGGTCTGGACGACGGACTTCTCGTCGGCGAAGTCGAGGACGATCACGTCGTCGGCGACGTCGACGATCGGCGTGTTCGGGTCGCCGATGACGGCTGTCGTCCGGACGCGGCCCTTGACAGCGGCGAGCAGCTCGACGACCTCGGTCGTGGTGCCGGAGCGGGACAGCGCGATGAGGCGGTCGTACGGGCGGTCGGCCGGGAACTCGGAGGCCGCGAACGCGTCGGTCTCGCCCTGGCCGGACTGCTCGCGCAGCGCGGCGAAGGCCTGCGCCATGAACCAGGAGGTGCCGCAGCCGACGATCGCGACGCGCTCCCCGGGTGCGGGCAGCTTGGCCGCCTCGTCGGGGGCCTGTCCGGCGGCGCGCGTCCAGCACTCCGGCTGGCTGTTCAGCTCGTTCTCGACATGGCTCATGCCGTGCCCACTCCCTGTCTGGTGTCCGTGGACCGATCGATTTCGTCGAAATGCCCGGCGCAATCCACCGCAATACGGCGCGCTCGAACGGTCCCCCCGAGCTTATGCTCGTTCCTGCAAGATATCTCTAGGTTTCGAGCATATCCAAGCATCTGACGGTGCGCTAGGGTCACGGGAGATCGACGATTGGAGGCCGCGGATGTCCCGCGACGCCCGCTGGAAATCCCTGCTGGAGCTGCTCGTGGAGCGGGGCCGCCTGGATGTCGAGGAGGCGGCGGCCGACCTTGGAGTATCGGCGGCCACGATCCGGCGCGACTTCGACCAGCTCGCCGAGCAGCAGATGCTCGTACGCACCAGGGGTGGCGCCGTCGTCCACGGCGTCTCCTACGAGCTTCCCCTGCGCTACAAGACCGCACGCAACGCCTCCGAGAAGGAGCGTATCGCCAAGGCTGTCGCCGGACTCATCACCGTGGGTGAGGCGGTCGGCCTCACCGGCGGCACGACGACGACGGAGGTGGCGCGCGCGCTCGCGGTCCGCGCGGACCTCGCGTCCGGCTCCCCCGCCCTCACGATCGTCACGAACGCGCTGAACATCGCCAACGAGCTGGCGGTGCGCCCCCAGTTCAAGATCGTGGTCACGGGCGGCGTCGCCCGGCCGCAGTCGTACGAGCTCATCGGACCGCTGGCGGACGGCGTGCTGAGCCAGATCACCATGGACACGGCCGTGCTCGGCCTCGTCGGCTTCGACGTCACCCACGGCGCGACCGCGCACGACGAGGCGGAGGCAGCCATCAACCGCCTTCTGTGCGAGCGCGCCGAGCGCGTCATCGTCGCGGCGGACTCCACCAAACTGGGCCAGCGCGCCTTCGCCCGGATCTGCGCGACGGACCGCATCGGCACCCTGGTCACCGACAACGCGGTGGACCCGGACACAGTGACCCGCTTCGAGGAGGCGGGGGTCAAGGTCGTCGCGGTCTGAGCACCCATGTCCCGCCTGTGACCCTGCCCGTGTCCCACCTGTGGCCCTGTCCGCCCGGACGGGGCCACAGGCATGTCCGGCGGATGTCGCGCCCGTCACCCCTGCCCGCACTCGCTTGCCCAATACACGGACCACCCCCTACGCTGATTTTGTGCCGACACTGAACAAACTAGGGACCGTCAAGGACACCGGCCCCACAACCCCGCGTCTGAGCCGTCTCCGTATCGCTCTCACCGTCTTCTTCGCCCTCGACGGGTTCGTGTTCGCGGGGTGGGTCGTGCGCATTCCCGCCGTGAAGGAGCGGACCGGCGCGTCCGCCAGCACGCTCGGGCTCGCACTGCTCGGGGTCTCGGCGGGGGCCGTGGTCACGATGATGCTCACGGGGCGTCTGTGCCGCCGGTTCGGCAGCCATCCGGCGACCGTGGTGTGCGGTGTGCTGCTGTCGCTGAGCGTCGCGCTGCCCCCGCTCACCCACTCGGCACTCACTCTCGGCCTCGTCCTGCTCGTGTTCGGCGCCGCTTACGGCGGGATCAACGTGGCGATGAACAGTGCCGCCGTCGACCTGGTCGCCGCCCTGCGCAGGCCCGTCATGCCGAGTTTCCATGCCGCGTTCAGCCTCGGCGGAATGCTCGGCGCCGGGCTCGGCGGCCTGGTCGCGGGGCACCTCTCCCCCGCCTGGCATCTGCTCGCCCTCACCGTCGTCGGCCTGGCCGTGACGGCGGCCGCGGGCCCCACCCTGCTCCGGCACGAGGCCCCGACGGCCGCCGAGCCGCGGACCGCGCCCAAGTCACCGGCGGGGCGAGCACGCGGACTCGTCCTCGTCTTCGGGCTCATCGCCCTGTGCACCGCGTACGGAGAAGGGGCGCTCGCCGACTGGGGTGCGCTGCACCTACAGGAGGACCTGGACGCGCACCCTGGCATCGCGGCCGCCGGTTACTCCTGCTTCGCCCTGGCCATGACCGTCGGCCGGCTCAGCGGGACGACGTTGCTCGAACGCCTGGGCCGCACCCGTACGTTGGTGTTCGGCGGGGCCACCGGCGCGGCCGGGATGCTCCTCGGTTCGCTGGCCCCCACGGCGTGGGCGGCGCTTCTCGGCTTCGCCGTGACGGGGCTCGGTCTCGCCAACATCTTCCCCGTAGCTGTCGAACGCGCCGGGGCCCTCGCCGGCCCCACCGGCGTAGCCGCCGCGTCCACACTCGGCTACGGCGGAATGCTGCTCGGCCCGCCGATGATCGGCTTCATGGCGGACTGGTTCTCGCTCCCCGTCGCACTGACCAGCGTGGCCGTACTGGCGGGCGCCGCCTCGCTGATCGGATTCGCCACCCGGCGCTCCGCCGTCACGTAATCACGCCCCCCTCAAGACCGCGTCCCGGGCACACCCTGTCGGGCAGACTCCCGTCATGGAGACCTCGGAACACATCGAGACGCTCGCCGAAGAGGGCCGGCTCCTCGCCCGCGCCGCCGAGTCGGCGGGCACAGCCGCCAAGGTGCCGACCTGCCCGGGCTGGGACGTACGTGACCTGCTGCGACACGTGAGCATGGTGCATCGCTGGGCGACCGCGTTCGTCGCCGAGGAGCGCATGGCGTACCACCCGGGCGAGGGGCTCGCGGAGTTGGACGGGGCGGAGCTCGTCGCGTGGTTCCGCGAGGGGCACGAGCGGCTGGTGCGGACACTGACCGATGCCCGGCCCGACGTGCGGTGCTGGACGTTCCTGCCCGCGCCGTCGCCGCTCGCGTTCTGGGCGCGCAGGCAGGCGCATGAGACGACCGTCCACCGGGTGGACGCCGAGTTCGCTCTGGCGGGGACGCCCGGCGTGATTCCCATAGAGCTGGCGGTCGACGGGATCGAGGAGTTGCTGCTCGGTTTCCACGCGCGGGCGAGGAGCAAGGTGCGGTCGGACGTTCCGCGGCTGCTGCGCGTACGGGCCACCGACGCCGGCCGGACATGGACCGTGCGGATCTCGCAGGGGGTGCCGGTCGCGGAGCGGGAGGGCGCGGGCGAGGCCGACTGCGAACTGTCAGGTCCGGCGGCGCGGCTCTATCTGTCGCTGTGGAACCGGCTGCCGTTCCCGCGCATCACCGGGGACGCGACGCTGGCGGCGCTGTGGCGGGAGCGGTCGGCAATCAATTGGACATGAGGCGCACGCGGGGCCAGGCGGACATGACGCCACCCCACGTAGCCTCGACGCGTCACCCCTCCGCGTCGCCCGCCAGCATCCGGCTCAGCACCGCCCGCTGCAACGGACGCACCTCCGCGTGCAGGTCGCGCCCCTTCGGCGTCAGCGTGACGCGTACACCCCGACGGTCCTCGGGGCACATCCCACGCTCCAGGAGGCCGTCCTTCTCCAGGCGGCCGATGAGGCGCGACAGGGCGCTCTGGCTGAGATGGACCTGCGAGGCGATCTCCTGCACGCGGTACGAGCAGGTGCCGTCCTCCGCCGCGCCCTCGGCGAGGACGTCGAGGACCTCGAAGTCGCTGGCGCCCAGGCCGTGCTGGTGCAGCGCGCGATCGAGTTCGCACATGGTGCGCGCGTGTACCGCGAGGATGCCCCGCCACTGATCCACGAGGCCGGGATCAGCCTTTTTCGCCGTCATAACCGCACCGTAGCAGAAAAGACAGGCATTGTTGCACTGGAATTAAATGCACTTGCAGTCAATGCGTATGCATGTAGTCTGCTCCGCATGACCTCTCCGCTCGCCAACTCCCCCGCTTCTCAGGAACGTTGGTCCCCGCGTCTGTGGGGCACCCTGCTCGTGCTCTGCGCCGCGATGTTCCTCGACGCGCTCGACGTCTCGATGGTCGGCGTCGCCCTGCCGTCCATCGGCACCGAACTCCACCTGTCGACCGCGACCCTCCAATGGATCGTCAGCGGCTACATCCTGGGCTACGGCGGCCTGCTGCTCCTCGGCGGACGCGCGGCCGACCTGCTCGGCCGGCGCCGGGTGTTCCTGATCGCCCTCGGCGTCTTCGCCCTCGCGTCCCTGCTCGGCGGACTCGTCGACTCCGGGCCGCTGCTCATCGCGAGCCGCTTCATCAAGGGCCTCAGCGCCGCGTTCACCGCACCCGCAGGCCTGTCGATCATCACGACGACGTTCGCCGAGGGGCCGGTCCGCAACCGCGCGCTGTCCATCTACACGACCTGCGCCGCCACCGGTTTCTCCATGGGCCTCGTCCTGTCCGGCCTCCTCACCGAGGCCAGCTGGCGCCTGACCATGCTGCTGCCCGCGCCGATCGCCGTCATCGCGCTGCTCATCGGCATCAAGCTGATCCCGCACAGCGAACGCGAGAAGAACCACCGCGGCTACGACATCCCCGGCGCCGTCACCGGCACCGCGTCGATGCTGCTCCTCGTCTTCACCGTCGTGCAGGCACCGGAGGCGGGCTGGGCATCGGCCCGTACGCTGCTGTCCTTCGCGGCCGTCGCCGTCCTGCTCGCGGTCTTCGTCACCATCGAACGCCGCTCCCCGGGCCCGCTGATCCGACTCGGCGTACTGCGCTCCGGCCCGCAGATCAGGGCCCAGCTCGGCGCCATGGCGTTCTTCGGCTCGTACGTGGGCTTCCAGTTCCTGGTCACCCTCTACATGCAGTCCCTGCTCGGCTGGTCCGCGCTGCACACCGCGCTCGCGTTCCTGCCGGCCGGCGCCCTCGTGGCCCTCAGCTCCACGAAGGTCGGCGACATCGTGGACCGGTTCGGCACGCCGCGCCTCATCGCGGTCGGCTTCACCTTCATGGTGATCGGCTACGCGCTGTTCCTGCGCATCAACCTCGACCCGGTCTACGCGTCCGTCATCCTGCCGACGATGCTCCTCATCGGCGCCGCCTGCGCCCTGGTGTTCCCCTCGCTCAACATCCAGGCCACGAACGGCGTCCACGACGACGAACAGGGCATGGTCTCGGGGCTTCTCAACACGTCCGTGCAGGTCGGCGGCGCCATCTTCCTCGCCGTCGTGACGGCCGTCGTCACCGCGAACGCCGGTGAGGGCTCGTCGCCGCAGGCCGTCCTCGACAGTTTCCGGCCCGGGCTCGTCGTCGTCACGGCGATCGCGCTCGCGGGTCTGCTGATCACGCTGACCGGGCTGCGGACGCGGCGTCCGGAGGCCACGGTCGTGATCGCGAAGTCGGTCCACGAGGAGACGGAGCCCGTACGCGTCGCCGTCCACGACTGACGCACAGACTTTTCGAGCGAGCCCACGTGGGTGCGCCCGGCCGGCAGTCCCCTGCCCGCCGGGCGCAGATTTACGTAGGCCTGTCAGCCGAGCCAGCCCGGCCGCACCAGGCCCGACTCGTAGGCGAGGACGACCAGTTGGGCCCGGTCGCGTGCCCCGAGTTTCACCATCGTGCGGCTCACATGGGTCTTCGCGGTGAGGGGGCTCACGACGAGGCGGCGCGCGATCTCCTCGTTCGACAGGCCGATGCCGACGAGCGCCATCACCTCACGCTCCCGCTCGGTGAGCTGCCCGAGCGACTCGGCCGCCGCGGGTTCCTTGGAGCGCGCCGCGAACTCGGCGATGAGGCGGCGCGTCACCCCCGGCGACAGCAGCGCGTCGCCGTGCACCACCGCCCGTACCGCGCGCAGCAATTCCTCCGGTTCGGTGTCCTTGACGAGGAACCCGGAGGCTCCGGCGCGGATCGCCTCGAAGACGTACTCGTCCAGCTCGAAGGTGGTCAGCATGACGACCTTCACCTCTTCGAGGGCGGTGTCCTCGCTGATGCGGCGGGTCGCGGCGAGTCCGTCGAGGACCGGCATCCGGATGTCCATCAGGACGACATCGGGCCGCAGTTCACGGACGAGGCGCACCGCCTCGTCGCCGTCGGAGGCCTCGCCCGCGACCTCGATGTCGCCCTGCGCGTCGAGCAGTGCCCGGAATCCGGCGCGGACGAGCGACTGGTCGTCGGCGAGCAGTACGCGGATCAACGGTTCTCCTCCGTCGGCGTGAGCGGCAGTTCGGCGAGCACCCGGAAGCCGCCGTCCGGGCGCGGCCCCGCCTCGATCGTGCCACCGAGGGCGGCGGCCCGCTCCCGCATTCCGGCAAGCCCGTTCCCGCTCCCGCCGGCCGCCTCGCGACTCGCCGGGCCGTCGTCGTCGATCCGCAGGGACAGCACTCCGGGGCCGTACCGCACCTCTACGCGCGCGTGACGCGACTCCGAATGCCGTACGACGTTGGTGAGTGCCTCCTGGACGATGCGGAACGCGGCGAGGTCGGCGCCGGGCGGCAGGGCGACGCGGGTGCCCTTCGTGGTGGTGTCGACCGTGAGGCCGGCGGTCGCGGCCTGGTCGACGAGTTCGGGGAGCCGGTCGAGGCCGGGCGCCGGGGCGCGCGGGGCGTCGCCCGGGGTGCGGAGCGTGTCGAGGACCTGGCGGACCTCCCCGAGCGCTTCCTTGCTCGCGGCCTTGATGGTGGTGAGGGCGGTGCGGGCCTGTTCGGGGTCGGAGTCGAGGAGGGCGAGGCCCACGCCCGCCTGGACGTTGATGACGGAGATGGAGTGCGCCAGTACGTCGTGGAGTTCCCGCGCGATGCGCAGGCGCTCCTCGTCGGCGCGGCGGCCCGCGGCCTTCTTGCGCTCGGCGCGCTCCTTGGCCCACTGCTCGCGGCGTACCCGGACCAGCTCGGAGAAGGCAACGATCGCCAGGACCCACGCCGCGATGACGCCTTCCTGCCCCCAGGACGCGGCCCGGTCACCGGCGGGCGGCAGATACGCGTACAGCCAGTGCGCCACGAGGACGTGCCCCACCCAGAACGTGCCGACCGCCGCCCACGCGGCCCTCCGGTGCCCCGAGACGATCGCGGCGTAACAGCCCACGGCGACGGTCACGAAGACCGGCCCGTACGCGTACCCCGCGCCGAGATACACCGTCGCGCACACCGCCGTACCGAATGCGACGAAGACCGGATAGCGCTGGCGCCACAGCAGGAGGACGCCGCCCGCGATGAGCAGGAGGCGTGCGAACACGTCGAGTTGGGCGCGCTCGGACTGGCCGTGCGCCGCGAACGTCGACCCGACGAGGACGAACACGGTGATCAGGACCGTGGACCGCCACGGCCACCGCGGACCGTGCCCCTCGTCACCCCACCAGGGCGGCCCGTGGCGCCTGAGGTGCGGCGGCCCGCCCCACGTCCGGGGCGGTCCGCCGCGACCGCGTACGTGCTGCTCGTCCATGACGGCAACGCTAGACGGCTCACGCGGTTGTGAGCGTCAGCCGGGCGTGGTGATCACGGGTACTCCTTGGGGAGTACGGGGGTGGGGGCGCGGGGTGTGTGTGCGGGGGGTGATGTGGGGCCTGCGAGATCGGTGTGCGGGGTCGGTGTGCGGGGTCGGCGTGGGGAGCGCTTGGTGTCAGGCGCCGGGCAGGGTCAGGCCCACGCCGTGGGCGAGCTGGGTGGCCGCGTGCCTGAAGAAGGCGGCGCGGTCCTCGACGACCCGGTTGAACTGGCCGAACAGCTCGAAGCCGATCAGCCCGAACAGCTGCGCCCAGGCGGCGACGAGTGCGGCCACCACCGCCGGCGGCAGGTCGGGCGCCAGGTCCGCGGCGAGCCGCTCGGCCTCGGGACGCAGCTCGGCGGACAGCGGCGGCTCCGCGACACCGAGGCCCTGGTACGCGTCCCGGGCGATGCCGATGAGCAGCAGCCCGACGCGTGCCGCGGCCGGAACGGTCGTCATCGGTGCGGTGTAGCCGGGCACGGGCGAGCCGTAGATCAGCGCGTACTCGTGGGGTTGGGCGAGGGCCCAGGCGCGTACGGCCTCGCTGACGGTTACCCAGCGGCGCGCGGGCGTGATCCGGCCGCCCTTGCCGCGCAGGGCCTCGTCCGCCTGCTCGGCGGCTTCGCCGATGGAGTCGTAGGCGTCGATGATCAGGGCCGTCAGCAGGTCGTCGCGGCTGGGGAAGTAGCGGTAGAGCGCGGAGGAGACCATGCCGAGCTCGCGGGCGACCGCGCGCAGGGACAGCTTGGCGGCGCCCTCGGCGGCGAGCTGTCTGCGGGCTTCGTCCTTGATGGCGGCGGTGACTTCTTCGCGCGCCCTGGCCCGGGCTCCTCGTGCGGTGCTCATGCGGGCAGTGTGCCATGTGCGGGGAGCGGTGCACACGTTCCGGAGCGGTGCATACGTTCCGGAGCGGTGCATACGTTCCGGAGCGGTGCACGCTCTTTGGAGCGGCGCACATGTTAGGGAGCACCGCACACTCCCGAGAGCGGCGCACAAAAAAGAGAGCACTGCTCTTGCTTTGGATCACCGATCCGGCGCACACTGGTCTCAAGCGAGAGCACCGCTCTCGGAACCGGCTCCGGCCGGTCCACACCACATACCTGGGAGCACCCCATGACCACGAACAGCACCCCCGCCTCCCCCACCCCCTACTACCTCAAGAGCAGCCCGCTCCAGGTGCGGCTCAACGGCGTGATCGGCTGGCTCGCGCGGCACGGCGTCAGCCTGAAGGGTTCCGCCGAGCTCTCCGTACGCGGTCGCAAGAGCGGCCAGATGCAGCGCATCCCGGTCAACCCGCACACGTACGAGGGCGCGCAGTACATCGTCTCGGCGCGCGGGCAATCGCAGTGGGTGCGGAACATGCGCGTCGCGCAGGCCGGTGAGCTGCGGGTCGGGCGCAAGGTCCGTATGTTCACCGCGACCGAGGTGCCCGACAGCGAGAAGCCGGCGATCCTGCGGAGCTACCTGGAGAGGTGGGGCTGGGAGGTCAACGGGTACTTCAAGGGCGTCACCGCCACGTCGACCGAGGACGAGCTGATCGCGGCGGCGCCCGACCACCCGGTTTTCCGGATCACGGTCGACAAGTAGCCCGCACCACGCCTGCCCGCCGCCTCCGTGGCACACCTGACCACTGCCCAGGCGCCACGCCGGCCGGCCGCCTCGGCGCCACGCCGGCCCGCCGCCCAGGTGGCACGCCGCCCACCAGGACGCGCCACCACCGCTCGCCCTATGACTCCGTCGACCCGGTCGACCCCGACCCAGCCGCAGACCCAGACCCCGCCGCCGTCTCCGCCTCCGGCGCCCCGTCCCCGCCCGTCCCGCCCGTCCCCTCCATCCGGCTCAGCATCCGCCCCGCGAGGGGATGCGTCCGGACGATCTCGGCCAGCGTCGTCACGCCCTGCGTGATCCGGGCGAACGCCCGCCACGCGGGCCGGAACCCGGTGACCGCCGCGTGCATCATGCCGGGCCTGCGCTCGAAGACGTTCAGCATCCGGCGGCCCACGCTCATCTCGACGCCGAGCCCGGCCTTGACCGCGAACGCGTAGTTCAGCGCTTGCCGGCGCGCGTCCACCGCGTCGTGCGCCTCGCACACCCGTACCGCCCACTCCCCCGCGAGCCGGCCGGACCGCAGCGCGAACGAGATGCCCTCGCGGGTCCACGGTTCGAGCAGTCCCGCCGCGTCACCGCACACGAGGACCCGGCCGCGCGACAGCGGCGAGTCGTCGGCGCGGCAGCGCGTGAGATGGCCGGAGGAGATCGACGGCTCGAAGCCGGCGAGGCCGAGCCGGGCGATGAAGTCCTCCAGATACCGCTTGGTGGCGGCGCCCTCGCCCCGCGCGGAGATCACGCCGACCGTCAGGGTGTCCCCCTTGGGGAAGACCCAGCCGTAACTGCCGGGCATCGGGCCCCAGTCGAGGTGGACGCGGCCCTTCCAGTCCTCGGCGACGGTCTCGGGCACCGGGATCTCGGCTTCAAGGCCCAGGTCGACCTGGTCGAGCTTCACGCCGACATGTGCCCCTATGCGGCTGGCGCTGCCGTCCGCTCCGACGACGGCGCGCGCGAGGATCGTTTCGCCGTCCTGGAGGATCACGGCGACGGTGCGCCGGTCCGGCACGGCCGCGCCGTGCTGCTCCACGCGCGAGACGGAGGTGCCGGTACGCAGTTCGGCGCCCGCCTTCTGGGCGTGCTCGACGAGCCGCTGGTCGAAGTCGGCGCGGTTCACGAGCCCGAAGAGGGTGTGCCGGGCGCGCCGGGTGCGGGTGAACTTCCCGTCGAGGGAGAACGTCACCGCGCCGATGCGGTCCCGCAGGGGCAGTTCGAAGCCCGGGGGCAGCGCGTCGCGCGACGGTCCGATGATGCCGCCGCCGCACGTCTTGTACCGGGGCAGTTCGGCCTTCTCCACGAGGAGGACGCTGCGTCCCGTGACGGCCGCGGCATAGGCGGCCGAGGCGCCCGCGGGGCCCGCGCCCACCACGACGACGTCCCACACCCGCGCGCCGTCGGCGGCGTCCGCCGCCTGCTCGCCCGCTCCGTTGCCGCCCGCCGAGTTCTCGCTGCTCACGATGGTCTACCGCTCCCGATCACGCCGCCTGCCGCACCTTTCCCGGGGCATCCTACGGCGGTGCCCTCCGCGCCCCTTGTGGGAGGATCGGCAGCCGCGTACGTACAACACACCACGTACACCACGCGCACACACGTATCAAGACACGTAGCAACACACGTAACCCACACGTCGCACCTACGAGGAGCGTGCCCATGTCGCCGAATCCGATCGCCGAGACCGTCGCCTCGCTCATGCCCGGGGCCCGGACCGAGCTCGCCGAACTGGTGGCGTTCAAGTCGGTGGCGGACTTCGACCAGTTCCCGAGGAGCGAGAGCGAGGGCGCCGCGAACTGGGTGGCCGACGCGCTGCGCGCCGAGGGCTTCCAGGACGTCGCACTGCTCGACACCCCGGACGGGACACAGTCGGTGTACGGGTTCCTGCCCGGCCCCGAGGGCGCGCCGACCGTCCTGCTCTACGCGCACTACGACGTCCAGCCGCCGCTCGACGAGTCGGCGTGGGTCACGCCGCCCTTCGAACTGACGGAGCGTGAGGACGGGCGCTGGTACGGGCGCGGGGCCGCCGACTGCAAGGGCGGCGTCCTGATGCACCTCCTCGCGGTGCGGGCGCTGAAGGCCAACGGCGGTGTCCCGGTGAGCGTCAAGGTGATCGCCGAGGGCTCCGAGGAGCAGGGCACGGGCGGCCTGGAGCGGTACGCCGAGCAGCACCCCGAGCTGCTGAAGGCCGACACGATCGTCATCGGTGACGCGGGCAACTTCCGGGTCGGCCTGCCGACCGCGACGTCGACGCTGCGCGGCATGACGCTGGTGCGGGTCCAGGTGGACACGCTCGGCGGCAATCTGCACTCGGGGCAGTTCGGCGGCGCGGCCCCGGACGCGCTCGCGGCGCTGGTGCGGATCCTCGACTCGCTGCGCGCGGAGGACGGTTCGACGACGGTCGACGGGCTCGCGGGCGACGCTCAGTGGGACGGTCTCCAGTACGACGAGGAGCAGTTCCGCGCGGACGCTAAGGTCATCGACGGTGTCGAGCTGATCGGTTCGGGCACGGTCGCGGACCGCATCTGGGCGCGCCCGGCGGTCACCGTCCTCGGCATCGACTGCCCGCCGGTGGTCGGCGCGACGCCGTCGGTGCAGGCCGGGGCGCGCGCCCTGGTCAGCCTGCGGGTGCCGCCGGGCACGGACGCGGTGGAGGCGACGAAGCTCCTCGTCGCGCACATCGAGTCGCACACCCCGTGGGGCGCCCGCGTCCAGGTCGAACACATCGGCCAGGGCCAGGCCTTCCGCGCGAACACGGCCAGCCCGGCGTACGCGGCGATGACCGAGGCGATGAGCGTCGCGTACGACGGCCAGGAGATGCAGTACGCGGGCCAGGGCGGCTCGATCCCGCTCTGCAACACGCTCGCGTCGCTGTACCCGGAGGCGGAGATCCTCCTGATCGGCCTGAGCGAGCCGGAGGCGCAGATCCACGCGGTGAACGAGAGCGTGTCGCCGGAGGAGCTGGAGCGCCTGTCGGTGGCGGAGGCGCTGTTCCTGCAGAAGTACGCGGCGATCTGAGTCCGGCGCCTGTAAATCAAGGGCCGGCGCGCCGCATTCGCCCCGGGCGGAAGTCTTCCGCCCGGGGCGTAACCGTACGCCCACGGCGGCGGCCGGTGCCTACGTTCTGGTCATGAGTGTCTACGGCATCATCGATGTGATCGAGGTCGTCCCGCGTCTGCACCTGTTCCGTTTTCCGGTGGGGCAGGCCTATCTGTGGGACGACGGGGACGAGTTGACCCTGGTGGACGCGGGGACCGCCGGGGCCGGGCAGGAGCTCGCCGGCGCGGTGCGCGCGCTGGGCCGCCATCCGCGTGAGGTGCGCCGGGTCGTCCTCACGCACTTCCACGAGGATCACGCGGGCGGCGCGGGCGAGTTCGCGGCCCTCAGTGGGGCGGAGGTGTACGCGCACCGGCTCGACGCGCCTTTCGTACGCGGTGAACGTCCTGGGCCCGACCCGGTGATCGAGGAGTGGGAGCGGCCGTTCTACGCGGAGGCTCAGAAGCGGCTTCCGCCGCGGCCGGTGGAGCCCGTACTGCCGGATGTAGTACGGGAGTTGACGGACGGGGATGTGCTCGGCTTCGGCGGGGGCGCCTGCGTCGTGGCGGCGCCCGGTCACACGGACGGCAGTGTCGCCTTCCATCTGCCGCACCACGGCGTGCTGTTCACGGGCGACGCCGTCGCCGCGTCCCCGGTGGACGGGCAGGTCATGCTGGGCGTGTTCAACCTCGACGGCGAGCGGGCGCTCGACTCCTTCCGCACGCTGGCCTCGCTGGAGTCCGACGTGGCGTGCTTCGGGCACGGTGATCCTGTGGTCGGCGGGGCGTCGGCGGTTCTGAGCGCGGCGGTCGCCCGCTACCAATGAACGCGTTCGGGGCGTCAGCCCACCGGCACTCCCGCCTCCAGATACAGCGCGGCGCCGCGTTCGCGGGCGCGGAGTGCCCAGCGCAGGCGTTCGTACCGCACGGGCGGGAGCATTCCGGCGGCCTCCTGTTCGGTGACGAAGCGCCAGCCGCGTAGCTCCGGTCCCGGCAGCAGGACCCGTTCCGCCTCGGTTCCGTCGAGGCGTCCGCCGTCGAAGAGGAGGCGCAGGCCGCCGAACGCGGGGGCCACGGGTGCCTCCCAGTCCACGACGAGCAGACCCGGCAACTCCGCGAGCTGTATCCCGGTCTCCTCGGCGACCTCGCGCACACCCGCGCGCGCGGGCGCCTCGCCCGGTTCCACCACACCGCCGGGGAACTCCCAGCCCGCCTTGTAGGTGGGGTCGACGAGCAGCACACGGTCCTCCTCGTCGAAGAGGAGCACGCCGGCGGCGACCGTCTCGCCGGTGGGCTCGGGCGTCTGCACTATGTCGCACGCCTCGACGGCTCCGGTCCGCACGGCTTCGGCGATACGGACGGCGGCCTGGTACGGGGTGAGCGTGCTGGTGTCGACGGGGTGGGCGTCGGCGGTGAGCCAGGTGGCCAGCGCCGTGCGGTAGCTCTCGATGTGGTCGTAGGAGAGGCCGGGGCCGGGTATCGCGGCGCCCGGCGCGCCTCCCGCGCCCGTCGCAGCCGGCGCCTCCCGCTGTGCCGTCCGCTCCCGCAGGATCGTTTCAGCCGGGGCGAGGAGCACATGGCGTACGGGGATCCGGCGGGCGGCGAGGCCGCCGAAGATCTCGTCGCGGTAGTCCTGCCTGAGCAGGGTCCCGGGGACGACGAGTACGCCGCCGACCTCGGCGAGCAGCGCGGCCGCGGTGTCGACGACGAGCCGGCGCCAGATCCGCAGGTCCTGGATGTCGGCCACTTCGGCCAGATGTTTCGCGGGCAGCAGCCGCGCCACTTCCCCGGCGATCTCCTCGGGGTCGAAGAGCGTGCTGTTCGGGATCAGCTCGATCAGTTCCCGTGCGGTGGTGGTCTTCCCCGCACCGAACGCACCGTTGATCCAGACGATCACGGCTCCCCCTCCTCAGTAGGCCCCCTGAGGCTTGCCCGCAACAGCGTGCAAAGAAAACCAGGGCCTGATGGGGGCGCGCCCAGCGTACGCCTCGCGCGCCGTGACAAGGTCCGTGAACGAGCCGCGAGTGCCGCCTAGGATCCGCTCCGTGGACCTTCCCGAAGACCTGATCCGTATGCAGCACGACGCCGATGACAAGGGCCGCACCCTGGAGCATCTCGACGACGGGGAGCGTCAGGCGCAGCGGGAGGCGTGGTTCGCGGCGGCGGCCGAGGTCGAGGCCGCGGTCACCGCGTACGCGCAGGAACAGGGCATGAACCCCCACGACGTCGAAAAGGCCCTCCGCCAGGCCGCCCGCGGGCCGCATCCGCACGGCTGACCCTCTGCGCAGCCGTCTCCGCGCGTCACCCCGCGCAGCCACCCCCACGCCTGCGCCCTACCCCTTGCTCGACCCCAGCGTGAGTCCCGCGATGAAGTGCCTCTGCAGGAGCAGGAACACGAGGATGGTGGGGAGCGCCACCAGGACCGAGCCGGCGGCCAGCAGGTTGTAGTCCGTGAAGAACTGGCCGCGGAGGTTGTTCAGGGATGACGTGATCGGGAGTTTGTCGGGTTTCGAGATGAAGATCAGGGCCCAGAGGAAGTCGTTGTAGACCCAGGTGAATTCGAGCGTGCCGAGTGCCGCGAGAGCGGGTCTGCACAGGGGCAGTGTGATACGCCAGAACTGGGTCCACAGGCCCGCGCCGTCGACGATCGCCGCCTCCAGGATCTCCTGGGGAAGCGTCCGCATGTAGTTCGCCAGGACGAAGACGCAGAAACCGATCTGGAATCCGACGTTGACCAGGATCAGCGCCCAGTAGGAGTCGTACAGCGTCAGTGAGTCCGACATCCACCAGGGCAGTGGGATCTTCAGGAAGAGGACGTACAGCGGGGTGACGATCACCTGGGGCGGCAGGAGGTTTCCCGCCGTGAAGAGCATCAGGAGGACGATTCCGCCGCGCACCTTGAGGCGCGAGACCGCGAATGCCACGAACGCGGCGAGAAACAGCGTGATCAGTACGGCCGGGACCGCGATGATCAGCGTGTTCGTGAAGTAGTGGCCCATTCCCGATTCGGTGAAGGCCTTGCGGTAGTAGTCGAAGGACAGGTGCTCGGGCAGCGAGAAGTAGCCGTGCTGCGCCGTTTCCTCGTAGGGCCGCAGTGATGCGTAGACGGCGAGCAGGAGGGGTGCCAGGAATGCCAGTGAGACCGCTGCCAGGAAGAGATGCACCCCGAAACGGCCTCGTCGGCGCGGGAGTTCGGGGCGGCGGCGGTCGTCGTCGGCCGGTGTCCGGTCCGGGGTAGCCGGCGTCGTCGTACTGATGTCGGCGGTCATCGGTCGCGCGCACCTCGCAGCTCTTGGACCAGGAACGTCACGATGAATCCGAGGGAGACCACGAGCAGGACGACCGCGATGGCCGAGCCGAATCCGATACGGCTGGCCTCGCCGATGACGTTGTCCGTGATGAGGACGGACAGCATTTCCAGGCCGTTGCGGCCCTTGTTCACGGCATAGACGATGTCGAAGGCGCGCAGGGATTCGATGACGGTGATGACGCCGACGACGACGTTGACCGGGCGCAGTGTCGGGAAGACGACGCGCAGGAATGTCTGCCGTGCGTTCGCGCCGTCGATCGCCGCGGCTTCTTTCAGGGTCGGGTCGACGGATTTCAGGCCGGCGAGATAGAGGATCATCACGTATCCGGTGTGCCGCCAGCTCGCGGCGAGCATCATCATCCAGATGTTGATGCGGGAGTCGCCCAGCCAGTCGATCGGGTTCTCGTGGTTGCCGAGAAAGGTGTTGATGACGCCCTGGTCGGTGCCGAGGATGAGCTGCGCCATGAATCCGACGACGGCGAGTGAGAGCACGACCGGCATATAGAGGGTCGACTGGTAGAAGCGGCTGAAGCGCACTCCTCGGTCGATGAGGACGGCGAGGAAGAGGCCGAACGGCGTGGCCACCAGGCCGAGAAAGGCGAGCCACAGGAGGTTGTGGCGCACGGCCGGCCAGAACGGCGGGTAATTGTCGACGAGGTTCTTGTAGTTGTCGCCGCCGACCCAGTGCACGTCGCCGATGCCGTCCCAGGAGGTGAAGGACAGGCCGATGGAGGCGAGTGTGGGGCCCCAGACGATGACGATGTCGAGGAGTACGGGAATTCCCAGGAGCAGGGCGAGGACGGCGAGGTCCCGGCGGGTGAAGCGCCGCCGCCCTCGCCGACCTTCGCGCCCCCGCCCTCGCTGCCCTTCGCGCCGCGCGGTGCCAGTCGCCACGGAACGCGTTCCCCCGGTGCTCAATTGACGCCGCCCACCCAACTGATGCCCACTCAACCGACGCCCGCTCAACTGACGGCGGACGAGAAGATTTCCTTCTTCTGCCGCTCGATCCGGTTGACGAGGCCGTCGACGTCCTTCGGGTTTCCGATGAAATCCTGGAGCGCCTTGATCATCACGGTCTGCGCGAAGTCGGGCCGGGTGTCGCGGTCCATGAACTGCGAGATCTGCTTGGCCCCGGAGACGAGTTCGGCTGATTTCTTCTGCAGCGGGCTGTACTTGGAGGTGTCGGCGCCGTCGTTCACCGCGACGTTGTTCGGGTCACCCGCCAGATAGACGTCCTCGGCGCCGGGCGTTCCGAGATACTTGAGCAGTTCCTTCGCCGCTTCGGGGTTCCTGGACTTCTTGGCGATCAGGAATCCGTCGATGGGTGCCTCGACGGCGTCCTGTCCGTACTGCGGGTCGATCTCCGGGAAGGCGAAGAAGTCGATGTCCTCGCGCTCGTTCGCCGGGAACTGCTGGCCCGGGTGCGGCATACCGAAGACGGCCATGCCGGTCTGGCGTTTCTGCAGGCCCTGCGCGGCCTCCTCCCAGGTCCGGCCGAGGGCGCCCTTCTGGTAGTACGGCATGAGTTCGCGCCACAGGTCGAAGACCTTCTTGACCTTGGTGTCGGTCCAGGCCTCGGTGCCCGCCATGAGGCCTTTGTGGAAGTCGTATCCGTTCAGGCGCATGTTGATGTAGTCGAAGGTGCCCATCGCGGGCCAGCCGTCCTTGTCGCTGAACGCGACCGGGGTGCCGTCCTTGTGCATCGTCTTCGCGAGGGCGATGAAGTCGTCCCAGTTCTTCGGCTGCGCGTAACCGCGCTTGTCGAAGAGGCTCTTCCGATGGAACACGGCCCACGGATAGTAGTAGTACGGCACGAAATACTGCTTGCCGTCGTGCGTCGACTGGTCCTTGAGCGCCGGAGAGAAACCCTTGAACCCCTTCCAGACGTCGTCCACGTCCGTCAGGAGCCCCTTCTCGGCGAAATACTGCATTCGGTAACCGGCGAACCACATGAAGACGTCGTCCGGGGTGCCCTGGAGATAGCGTGTGATGTTGGTCTGGAACTCGTTGTGTTCCGTGGTGTTGACGTCGACTTTCTTCCCGGACTTCTTCTCGTAGGCCGCGAAGGCCGCCGCGAAGGCCTTCTTGGGCACCTCGTCCGAGGCGTTGGACCCGACGGTGACCGTCTTCTTGTCGCCGCCAGGGCCGCTCCCGCACGCCGTGAGCAGTGCGGGGAGCGTGAGCGCCCCCGTACCGAAGGCCGCGCTCCGCAGAAGGCCCCGACGGGACATCCGATGTCCCGTCGCGCTCTGGTGCTCGCCGGAACCGTAGATCGATGACTGCGCCATGTCCCTCTCCTAGGACCGCAACCCAACACAACCGAACGCGCGGGTTGGATCACACTCTCAACTCCCTTATTCGTCAAGGGCTTTGACGGGACATCCGGCAACCGTTACCTCATCTCTTCCAACAGAGTCGAACACGGCCTAACGTAAGCGCTCTCCAGTGACACGAACGCGAACCTCACTCCACTGTCCGTGAGTACGGAGGAACGTAACGATGCGTCACCTTCCCACCCGCACCTCACGCACCACCCGCCGAAGAATCGTCGGAGCGCTGGCCACCGGGCTGCTGTGCGCGGCAGGCGTCACGGCCCCGGCCGCGCAGGCCGCGCCACCGCCCCCCGAAAGGCCCGAGACGGCCAAAGCACAGGCGTCCCCCGCCCTCGCCGACGGTCTCGCCCTCACCCCTCCCATGGGCTTCAACAACTGGAACTCCACCCACTGCCGCGCCGAGTTCAACGAGTCGATGGTCAAGGGCATCGCCGACCTCTTCGTGGACAAGGGGCTCAAGGCCGCCGGCTACGAGTACGTCAACCTCGACGACTGCTGGGCCATGCCGACCCGCGACCTCGGCGGCAAACTCGTCCCGGACCCGATCCGCTTCCCCCACGGGATCAAGGCCGTCGCCGACTACGTCCACTCCAAGGGCCTCAAGCTCGGCATCTATTCGAGCGCGGGCACCAAGACGTGCAGCTCCGTCGGGTTCCCCGGCGGGCTCGGGCACGAGTACAGCGACGCCCAGCAGTTCGCGGACTGGGGCGTCGACTACCTCAAGTACGACAACTGCAACAACCAGGGCGTCGACGCGAAGCAGCGCTACCGCACGATGCGCGACGCCCTCAAGGCCACCGGTCGGCCCATCGTCTACTCCATCTGTGAGTGGGGCTCCAACAAGCCCTGGGAGTGGGCCTCCGACGTCGGACATCTGTGGCGCACCACCGGTGACATCAGCGACAGCTGGGGCTCGATGCTGTCGCTGATGAAGCAGAACCTGCCGCTCGCCCCGTACGCGGGCCCCGGCCACTGGAACGACCCCGACATGCTGGAGGTCGGCAACGGCGGGATGACCGCCACCGAGTACCGCACGCACTTCTCGATGTGGTCGATCATGGCGTCACCCCTCCTCATCGGCACCGACCTGCGCAAGGCCTCCGCCGAGACCCTCGACATGCTCAGCAACCGCGAGGTCATCGCCGTCGACCAGGACCCCCTGGGCATGCAGGGCTCCGTACTCTCCTCCGAGAGCGGGCGCTGGGTCGTGAACAAGGAGATGGCGGACGGCAGTCGCGTCGTCGCGCTCTTCAACGAGTCGGGCACCGCCCAGCGCATCGCCACGACGGCAGGCGCGGTCGGCCTGCCGGACGCCGACGCCTACACCGTGCGCGACCTGTGGCAGCACAAGAGCTACAACACGGCCGGGACGATCTCGGCGACCGTGCCCGCGCACGGGACCGTTCTCGTACGGGTCTCCGCCGACGACAAGTGGGCGCAGAACCCGCCCGCCGTCGAACTCGGCCTGGGCGGCTCGCCGTTCGTCGAGGCGGGCAGGCCGGCCACGCTCACGACGACCGTCACCGACCTCGGCCGCACACCCGCGCGCCAGGTGTCCGTCGCGCTGAGCGGGCCCGCCGGATGGACGGTCGAGCCCAGCTCGCCGACCGGCTCCGCCGCCGTACCGACCGGCAAGGCGCTCTCGACATCGTGGACGGTGACGGCTCCGGCCGGGACCAAGACCGGTGCGTACGACCTGTCGCTCAAGGCCACGTACCTCTCCCCCACCGGGACGGCCGTCGAGAGCGTGCTGCCCCTGACCGCGCACGTCGTCGTCGCGCCACCGGCCGGGACGTCGTCGCTCGGTGATCTGCCGTGGCTGTCCACGAGCAACGGCTGGGGCCCGGTCGAACGCAACACCAGCAACGGCGAGAGCGCCGCGGGCGACGGCCACCCGATCACCATCGGCGGTGTGGTCTACGCGAAGGGGCTCGGCGTGCACGCGAACTCCGCGGTCGAGTTCTACACCGGCGGCGCGTGCACGAGCGTCACCGCACATGTGGGCGTCGACGACGAGACGGGGGCGAGGGGCACCGTGGCGTTCGAGATCTGGGCCGACGGGAAGAAGGTGGCGTCGACCGGTGTCCTGACCAACGCCGATGCCGCGCAGGCGATGTCGGCCGATGTGAGCGGCGCGCAGTCGGTGCGGCTGGTCGTGACCGACGGTGGCGACGGAGTGGACTACGACCACGCGGACTGGGGGGACGCGACGCTGTCCTGTTAGCAGCGACCAATCAGCTGAGCGGGGGCGGGACTTGATGTCCTGTCCCCGCTTCGCGGAAACGGCGTCCTCAGCTCAGCAACGCGTCCCGGTCGCGCGTGAGCGCCGCCGCTGCCGCTCCGACGAGGCCCGCATCCGTACCCATGAGGGCCGGGGTCACCGTGAGCCGCTGGACGAACGACAGCGTCGCGTAGTCCCGCAACGAGCGGCGCAGCGGGGCGAAGAGGGCGTCTCCCGCCTTCGCCACGCCGCCGCCGATCACCGCGATGTCGATCTCGACGAGCGTGGCCGTCGCGGCGATGCCCGCGGCCAGCGCCTGGGCGGCGCGCTCGAAGGAAGCGACGGCCACCCTGTCGCCTGCGCGTGCGGCGGCCGCGACCGCCGCCGCCGACACGTCGCCGTCCGCGCCGGGGCGCCATCCGCCGTCCAGGGCGCGGCGCGCGATGTTGGGCCCGCTCGCGATCCGCTCGACGCAGCCGCGCGCGCCGCACGGGCACGGTTCGCCGTCCAGGTCGACGCTGATGTGTCCGATGTGGCCCGCGTTGCCGGTGGGTCCCGGGTGCAGGGTGCCGCCGAGGACCAGGCCGCCGCCGACGCCGGTGGAGACCACCATGCACAGCGCGTTGTCGTGGCCCCGGGCCGCGCCCTGCCAGTGCTCGGCGGCCGTCATCGCGACGCCGTCCCCCACGAGTACGACCGGCAGGCCGCCGGTGACGGCGCGGACGCGGTCGACGAGGGGGAAGTCGCGCCAGCCCGGCACGTTGACCGGGCTCACCGTGCCGGTCGAGGCGTCGACCGGGCCGGCGCTGCCGATGCCGACGGCCCGTACGCCTCCCCACAGCGGGGCGGCCGTCAGCTCGCCCAGCACGCTCTCGACGGCCCGCATCACCGTGGTCCCGTCCTCCTTCGCCGGAGTGGGCCGCTGTGCGCGCAGGAGGATGCGGCCGTCGCCGTCCACCAGGGCTCCGGCGATCTTGGTGCCGCCGATGTCGAGCGCGGCGACGAGGTCGGTCTGCATCGGTGTGAGAACTCCTGGGGAGGGGGGAGGTCGGGGAAGGTCAGGTCGGAAAGGGTAGGCCGAAAGCGCAGGTCGCCGATTGCGATGGGACAGTCTCTCCGCTTCTGACAACGTTGTCCAGGGCCTATGCTCGACGCCATCCCGCAGCGACGACAGGACAGGACAGCCCACCGTGGACCGCACCGCCCGCCGCCCCGACAGCCGTTACGGCAACCGCCCGACCATGAAGGACGTCGCGGCGCGCGCCGGGGTGGGACTGAAGACGGTGTCCCGCGTCGTGAACGGCGAGCCGGGGGTCACCCCGGACACCGAGCGGCGCGTCCAGGAAGCCATCGAGGCGCTCGGTTTCCGCCGCAACGACAGCGCGCGCGTGCTGCGCAAGGGCAGGACCGCGAGCATCGGGCTGGTCCTCGAGGATCTCGCCGACCCGTTCTACGGGCCGCTGAGCCGGGCCGTCGAGGAGGTCGCCCGCGCGCACGGCGCGCTGCTCATCAACGGGTCGAGTGCCGAAGACCCCGAGCGCGAGCAGGAGTTGGTCCTCGCGCTGTGCGCGCGGCGCGTGGACGGGCTCGTGGTGATTCCGGCCGGTGACGACCACCGCTATCTGGAGCCGGAGATCGCGGCGGGCGTCGCGACCGTGTTCGTGGACCGGCCCGCCGGGAAGATCGACGCGGACGCGGTCCTGTCCGACAGCTTCGGGGGCGCGCGGGGCGGCGTCGCGCATCTGATCGCGCACGGCCACCGCCGTATCGGCTTCATCGGCGACCAGCCGCGCATCCACACCGCGGCGGAGCGGCTGCGTGGCTACCGGGCCGCGATGGAGGAGGCCGCGATATCCGTCGAGGACGCGTGGATGTCCCTCGGCGTGACGGATCCGGAGCGGGTGCGCACGGCCGCGGAGGCGATGCTCACGGGCCCGGAACCGGTCACCGCGATCTTCGCGGGCAACAACCGGGTGACGGTGACGGTCGTGCGGGTCCTGTCGGAGACGGAGCGCCAAGTGGCGCTCGTCGGCTTCGACGACATAGAACTCGGCGACCTGCTGCGCCCCGGGGTCACCGTGGTGGCGCAGGACGCGGCCCAACTGGGCCGCACGGCCGCCGAACGGCTGTTCCGCCAGCTGGACGGGGACTCGGTGGTACCGGAGCGCATCGAGTTGCCTACGCGGCTGATCACTCGGGGGTCGGGGGAACTGCCGCCGGCGGACTGACGGGTTGGGGCGGGCGGACGGGAAGCCCGGCACACTCCCCGTTCAGCAGACCGGAAGTCCCGGCAGCGGCGCGTCGTTGTCGCCGCCCTTGATGTAGACGTCGCTGACAAAGACGTTCGTGTTGCCGCTGTCGTCGTCCGTCTTGGCCCACCACACGTTCGTCCACTGGCCGTAGGTCTCGCGGCGGCCGAGGTTCTGCTGGCAGTAGAAGTAGTTGGTGCCCGCGTTCAGGACACCCGCCTTGGTGCCGGAGGCGTCGTACGAGTCGGCCATGCGCCACACCGTGCAGTCGTACTTGCCGGCGCCGGCGGAGTGGCAGGCCGGGGCCGCCGGGGTCGGGCTCGCCGCGCCACCGCCGCCTCCGCCGCCGGGGGTGGCGGTGGCCTTGGTCGGACGGGGTGCGGTCGTCGTCGGGTCGGACTGCGTGGGCCGGGTGGCGGACGGCTGCGGGTCCGACGGGGCTGACGTCTTGCCCGGCGCCTGCGAATTGTGGTGGCCGCTGGGGCGCTCCCCCGCGCCGCCCAGGGCACCTCGGCTGCGGTCCGGCTGCGGCGTACCCGAGGTCGTGGCCGCGGCCGACGCGGCGGCCGCGGCCTTGTTGCCGTCCGCGCCGCCGAGCGCGGCCACGGTCGCCCCGGCCGCACCGAGTACGGCGATCACGGCCGCCACCGCGAGCAGGACGCGCGCACGACGGGGCTTGCGCGGCTCGGCCGCCGGTGGAGGCGTCACGTCCAAGGACGACGGCGGGGGCGGGGGCCCGAACCCGGGCGGAGGCCCGCTCGGCACGCTCCGCTCCGTCGCCTCGCGCGGGCGCGGCGCCACCGGCCTGAGCGCGGTGGTCGCCGTGTCGTCGGCCGCCGCGGCGGCCTCTTCCAGAAGCTCCCGAGCCCGCCCGGCGTCGGGCCGCGCCTGCGGGTCCTTGTGCATCAGCTGCTGGAGTACGGGGCCGAGGGCGCCCGCCCGTCGCGGCTCCGGAAGCGGTTCGACGACGATCGCGTTGAGCGTCGACCACGTAGACGTACGGCGGAAGGGAGCGGCGCCTTCGACGGCCGCGTACAGCGTCGCGCCGAGGGCCCATACGTCGGAGGCGGGGCCCGGGTCCTGGCCCTGGGCGCGTTCGGGGGCCAGATAGTCGAGGGAGCCGACGAGTTCGCCGCTGTGGGTGATGTGGGTCGCCGAGCCGTCGCCCGGGTCGTCCATCGTCGCGATGCCGAAGTCGGTCAGGACGACGCGGCCCGAGCGGTCGAGGAGGATGTTGCCGGGCTTCACGTCCCGGTGCAGGACACCGGCGCGGTGCGCGGCGGAGAGGGCGTCCATCACCTTGGCACCGATCGCGGCGACCTCGCGCGGGTCGAGCGGGCCCTGCTCGCGGAGGACGTCGTCGAGGGACGGGCCGTCGACCAGCTCCATGACGATGAGGGGGCGGCCGTCGATCTCGGTGACGTCGTGCACGGCGACGACTCCGGGGTGGCGTACGCGGGCGGCGGCGCGGGCCTCGCGCTGCATCCGCAGGCCGAGGTCGGCGAGTTCGGGTCCGGCGGCGTCCGTGTAGGTGCGGAGTTCCTTGACGGCGACCTCGCGGCCGAGCACCTCGTCGACGGCCCGCCACACGACGCCCATGCCACCGCGGCCGAGCCGGCCCCGGACCCGGTAGCGCCCGGCGATGAGCCGTTCCGTGGTCTCGTCCGGCACGCTCGCGTTCTCGCTCGAAGAGTCCCCCGAAGACACCGCTGCCCCGTCCCTGTGACGCCTGATCCAGGCGTACAGACTACGGGGCAGCGGAGTTGGGACCAGAGGTGTGTTACCGGACCGGGACGGTCAGCGGTCCTGCGGGGTCAGGTCGCCGCGGCGCGGGCCGGCGAATCCCTGCAGGCGGGCCAGGGTGAGGCCGGTGAGGCGGGTGACCTCGCCCGCGTCGAGGGCGCCGCAGTCCAGGCCGCGCAGCAGGTACCCGGCGAGCGCCTTGGCGGTCGCGGGCTCGTCCATGACGTCACCGCTCGCGTGGTTGGCGTAGGCGGCGAGGCGCTTGGCGGCGGCCTCGAAGCCCTCGCGGTAGAACGCGAAGACGGCGGCGTAACGGGTCGGGATGTGACCCGGGTGCATGTCCCAGCCCTGGTAGTAGGCGCGGGCCAGCGCACGGCGGGTGAGGCCGAAGTGCAGGCGCATCGCGTCGTGGACCTTGGCGGTCGGGCCGATGGGCAGGACGTTGGTGGAACCGTCGGACACGCGGACGCCGGTGCCGGCCGCGGCGACCTGCATGACGGCCTTCGCGTAGTCGGCGGCCGGGTGGTCGCTGGCCTGGTAGGCGGCGCTGACGCCGAGGCAGGCGCTGTAGTCGAAGGTGCCGTAGTGCAGCCCGGTGGCGCGGCCCTCGGCGGCCTCGATCATGGTGGCGACGGCGGCGGTGCCGTTCGGGCCGAGGATCGACTGGCTGGTCTCGATCTGGATCTCGAAGCCGAGGCGGCCGGCCTCCAGGCCGTGCGCCTTCTCGAAGGCCTCCAGGAGCCGGACCATGGCGGTTACCTGCTCCGGGTACGTCACCTTGGGAAGCGTGAGGACGAGCCCGTCGGGCAGACCGCCGGCCTCCATGAGGCCGGACAGGAAGATGTCGAGCGTACGGATGCCCCGGTCACGGACCGGCGCCTCCATGCACTTCATCCGGATGCCCATGTACGGGGCCGCCGTGCCGTTCTTGTACGCCTCGGCGACGAGACGGGCGGTGCGGGCGGCGTCCTGGTCCTCGTCGGCGCCCTTGTAGCCGTCCTCGAAGTCGATGCGCAGGTCCTCGATGGGCTCGCGCTCCAGCTTGGCGCGTACGCGCGTGTAGACGGGCTCCGCGAGGTCGTCGCTCAGGCCGAGCACGGAGGCGAAGGACGCGGCGTCCGGGGCGTGCTCGTCGAGCATCGCGATGGCCTGGTCACCCCAGGTACGGATGGTGTCGGCGTCGAACTGCTCGGCCGGGACGTACACCGTGTGGACGGGCTGCCGGGTGCCGGGGTCTCCGGGGTAGCGGCGCTCCAGCTCCGCGTCCACCGAGGCGAGGGAGGCGCTGATGCCCTCGCTGACCGCTCCGGCGAGGCTCGTTGCCACCTTCTCTTGCTGACCCATTACTGCACCCTCCACACTCTCGACATTCGTTCGCGAGTTTCCGCTTCACGGAATCACTAATCCGCATAGTGAAGTTATCCCCGCACGCGACCCGCGTCAATGGTCTCTGTACGCGAACGGGGCCGCGCGGTGAAGATCACCGCGCGGCCCCGTTGCGGCCCGGAGAAGATCAGCCCTTGCGGGTGTTGATCTCTTCGGTGAGTTGGGGGACGACGTCGAAGAGGTCGCCGACGATGCCGTAGTCGACGAGGTCGAAGATGGGGGCCTCGGCGTCCTTGTTGACGGCGACGATGGTCTTGGAGGTCTGCATTCCGGCGCGGTGCTGGATGGCGCCGGAGATGCCGTTGGCGATGTAGAGCTGCGGGGACACGCTCTTGCCGGTCTGGCCGACCTGGTTGGTGTGGGGGTACCAGCCGGCGTCGACGGCGGCCCGGGAGGCACCCACGGCGGCGCCGAGGGAGTCGGCGAGGGCCTCGATGATCGAGAAGTTCTCGGCGCCGTTCACGCCGCGTCCGCCGGAGACCACGATCGCGGCCTCGGTCAGCTCGGGACGCCCGGTCGACTCACGCGGCGTGCGCGCGGTCACCTTCGTGCCGGTGGCCTGCGCGCCGAAGGTGACGGCGAGGGCCTCGACCGCGCCGGCGGCGGGGGCCGTTTCGACGGGGGCGCTGTTGGGCTTGACGGTGATGACGGGGGTGCCGGTGGTGACGCGGCTGGTGGTGGTGTAGGAGGCGGCGAACGCGGACTGCGTCGCGATGGGGCCCTGGTCGCCCTGGGTGAGGTCGGTGGCGTCGGTGATGATGCCGGAGCCGATGCGGACGGCGAGGCGGGCGGCGATCTCCTTGCCCTCCGCGGAGGACGGGACGAGGACGGCGGCCGGGTTGACGGCGGCGACGGCGGCCTGGAGGGCGTCGACCTTGGGGACGACGAGGTAGTCGGCGTACTCGGCGGCGTCGTGGGTCAGGACCCGGGTCGCGCCGTGCTCGGCGAGGACGGTGGCGGTGTCGGCGGTGTTGGTGCCGAGGGCGACGGCGACCGGGTCGCCGAGGCGGCGGGCCAGGGTGAGCAGTTCCAGGGTGGGCTTGCGGACGGCACCGTCCACGTGGTCGACGTAGACCAGAACTTCAGCCATGAGACTTCTTCTCTCCTGCAAGAACGAACGAAGGGGGCGAGGTGGGATGTCCGCCCGGGATCAGCCGACCCCGAGCAGAGGGAAGGGGCTAGATGAACTTCTGGCCCGCGAGGAACTCGGCGAGCTGCTTGCCGCCCTCGCCCTCGTCCTTGACGATCGTGCCCGCCGTGCGCGCGGGGCGCTCCGCCGCCGCGTCCACCACGGTCCACGCGCCCGCGAGGCCGACCTGCTCGGCCTCCAGGTCCAGGTCGGACAGGTCCCAGGCCTCGACCGGCTTCTTCTTCGCCGCCATGATCCCCTTGAACGAGGGGTAGCGGGCCTCACCCGACTGGTCCGTCACCGACACCACCGCCGGCAGCGAAGCCTGAAGCTGCTCGGATGCGGTGTCACCGTCCCGACGACCCGTCACCACACCATCCGCCACCGCAACCTCGGACAGCAGGGTGACCTGAGGAACGTTCAGGCGCTCCGCGAGGAGCGCGGGAACCACACCGGCCGTGCCGTCCGTCGACGCCATGCCGGAGACGACCAGGTCGAAGCCGGCCTTCTCGATCGCCTTCGCCAACACCAGAGACGTGCCGATGATGTCCGTGCCGTGCAGATCGTCGTCCTCGACATGGATCGCCTTGTCCGCGCCCATCGACAGTGCCTTGCGCAGCGCGTCCTTCGCGTCCTCGGGACCCACCGTCACCACGGTGACCTCCGCGTCGTCCGCGGCTTCCTTGATCTGCAGCGCCTGCTCGACCGCGTACTCGTCCAGCTCGGAGAGCAGCCCGTCCACGTCATCGCGGTCCAACGTCAGGTCATCGGCGAAATGCCGGTCACCCGTCGCGTCCGGCACATACTTCACGGTGACAACGATCCTCAAGCTCACGCCGGCTCTCCTACTGCAATCGTCTGGTACTGGGCGGCCTTGCTGTCCTGCGGGCAGCATAGGTGTCCGAAGCGGACTGTTCCGGTCGGGGCGGCCCGCGCCCCGAACGCAATATTACTCGTCAGTAGTACATCCAGATCACCCGCGCTGAGCAAGCGCTTTGCGTGTGATCCTAGTCGCGCGGACCGTTGAACTAGTCGCGCAGACCGCTGAAACGGCCCTGGTGATACACCAGCGGCCGACCCGCCCCCGCGTGGTCCCCCACGACGGCCTCGGCGAGCACGATGCGATGGTCACCCGCGGGCACGCGCGCGATCACCCGGCACACCAGCCAGGCCAGGACACCGTCCAGTACGGGCACACCCTCGGGGCCGTCGTACCAGCGGGTGGGCTCCGCGAAGCGGTCCGCGCCGCTCTTCGCGAACGTGGCCGCGAGGTCCCGCTGGTGCTCGCCGAGTATGTGGACGCCTATGTGGTCGGCCTCGGAGACGGCGGGCCAGCTGGAGCCGCCCACTCCGATGCCGAACGAGATGACCGGGGGTTCGGCCGACACGGAGGTCAGGGACGTCGCGGTGAAGCCGACGGGCTCCGCGCCCCGGGCCGTGATCACGGCGACTCCGGCCGCGTGCCGCCGGAAGACAGAGCGCAGCAGTTCGGGCGAGGCGGCGGTGAGGGTGCGGAGATCTGACGTGGCCGTCATGGAGTTGTCCTTCTGCCAAAGAGAGTGCGGGCGGTGTCCGTGGCTGCTCAGGGGCCGGGACAACGCGCGCTCGCGCAGCGGGCGAGGTCCACGTGGACCCGCGCGAAGAGAAGGAGTTCCGAGGGCATACGGCCAGGCTGACGACGGGTGACCGGTGCAGTCAAGGGCGTCCCGCCATATGGGAGATGCGTCACGAAGCGGTCACCGCCCGTCAGACCGCCTCCCCAAGCGCCGCGATGACGTCCACCTTGCGCGGCTGCCCCTCCGCCCGGCGCACGATGCGCCCGGCCGCGTCCAGGACGAGGACGGTGGGTGTCTTGAGGACGCCCACGTCCCGTACGAGGTCGAGGCGGTCCTCGGCGTCGATCTCCACGTGGGTGACTCCGGGGACCATGCCGGCCACCTCGTCGAGCACGCGCCGGGTGGCCCGGCACGGGGCGCAGAAGACGGTGGAGAACTGTACGAGTGTCGCCCGCTCCCCCAACTCCTCGCCCAACTGCGCCGCCCCGAGCACCGTTTCGCCGTCCCGCACCTTCGTCCTCCCGCTCTGCCGTAGCCGCACCTGCCGCCGCCACACCTGTCGTCGCCGTACCTGTCAGCACCGCACGTGTCGTCCAGTGCAGCGTCCATGAGAGCCCGGCGATTCCCCACATCAAAGGGTGGTGTCGCACGCGATGTGGCTGATCAACGGGCCTGTGCGAAATGTGCGGGAGTGACGAGGATCTCTCGGCCGGCCGGCACCAGGACTGGTCACCCGGCCGTTCATGGGGCACGATCTGCGCAGGCCACTAAACCTACGGCTGCGTAACTTCCCGCCGGGAGACCCCTCCCCAGGCAGAGATGAAGGGTCATCCCCCTCCCATGGCAGAGCTCGTCTACCGTCCGGCCATCGGCGCGGCCCGCACGATGTTCAAGGCGCTCGATCTGAAGATCGACGTCAAGGGCTCGGAGAACATTCCGCGCACCGGCGGCGCGGTCCTGGTCAGCAACCACATCAGCTACCTGGACTTCATCTTCGACGGTCTCGCAGCGCTGCCGCAGAAGCGCCTGGTGCGCTTCATGGCGAAGGAGTCGGTGTTCCGGCACAAGATCTCCGGCCCGCTGATGCGCAACATGAAGCACATCCCGGTGGACCGGAAGCAGGGCGAGGAGGCGTACGCGCACGCCCTCGAATCGCTGCGGTCCGGTGAGGTCATCGGGGTGTTCCCCGAGGCGACGATCTCCCAGTCCTTCACCCTGAAGAGCTTCAAGTCGGGCGCCGCGCGCCTGGCCCAGGAGGCCGGGGTTCCGCTCATCCCCATGGCGCTGTGGGGCACCCAGCGCCTGTGGACGAAGGGCCACCCGAAGAACTTCAAGCGTCAGCACATCCCGATCACGATCCGCGTGGGCGAGCCGATGGAGGCCCCGCGCGACCAGTACGCCGGCGCCATCACCCGGCGGCTTCGCGAGCGGGTCCAGGAGCTGCTCGAGGCGGCGCAGCGTGCGTACCCCGTGCGCCCCAAGGGTCCGGACGACACGTGGTGGATGCCCGCGCACCTCGGTGGCACCGCGCCCACGGCGGCAGAGGTGAAGGCCGCCGAGGCCGGCTGAATCGGTCCTGCGGACGCGGCGCCGGCGTAGCTCTCGACACCGAGGGCGGCGCCGGCGCCGCGCTGTTTCACCCACGCACGCCCGGCCGTTCAGAGTGCGTCGGGCAGGTGTTCCCATAGATACGACCGGTCGGGGGCCTCGCGCAGGGCGCGCAGTACGGCCGGGTGCGGCGCGTCGAAGAGGTGCGGGTAGTCCACTTCACCTGACGCACTGTCCACCGGGAAGGCCAGCCGTTCCCCGTCGAGGGAGAACTCGGCCTCGGCTCCTGGTTTGTTGCCCCGGCAGTCCTGGCGGTGCCAGGCGCCGTGGAAGCGGACGGCTACCAGGCCGTGCAGCGCGTGTCCCGTGCCCGCGTCGTGCGTGAGCCGCTGGTAGCAGAGCGCGGCGGGAATGTCCTCGGCACGCAGAAGTGCGGCCAGCGCGTGGGCCTTGGCGTGGCAGATGCCTGTGCCCTTCTCCAGGACGTCGGAGGCGCGCCAGGTGACGCGCAGGTCCCCGCTGTCGGCGGAGTGCGGGATGGTGTCGCGCACGAATTCGTAGGCAGCTTGAGCGTATGAGTATGAGTCGGAGGCCTGCGCGGCGAGGCGCGCGGCCGTCTTCTGTACGAGCGGGTGGTCGTGGTCGACGACCTCGTCAGCGACCAAATAGGCAGACAGGTCAGGGGTGTTCTGGATGAGCTCCATGATCCCCGAGCATAGAAACGCGACCAACCGCGAGTCAATGACTTTACGGTCGATCGCATATCTATGCAGAGATCGGGGCTCCCCAACGGATGCGCCTAGCGGGCCATCTCCTCCTTGAGGGCGGCGACGAAACCGTCGACGTCCTCCTCGCGGGTGTCGAAGGCGCACATCCAGCGGACGTCGCCGGCCGCCTCGTCCCAGAAGTAGAAGCGGTACCGCTTCTGGAGACGCTCGCTGACGTCGTGCGGCAGCCGCGCGAAGACGGCGTTGGCCTGCACCGGGTAGAGGATCTCGACGCCGTGCACGGCGCGGACCCCTTCGGCGAGGCGCTGCGCCATCTCGTTGGCGTGCCGCGCATTGCGCAGCCACAGGTCCTTGGCGAGCAGGGCCTCCAACTGCACCGACACGAAACGCATCTTGGAGGCGAGCTGCATCGACATCTTGCGCAGATGCTTCATGTGGCTGACGGCGTCCTGGTTGAGGACGACGACGGCCTCGCCGAACAGGGCGCCGTTCTTGGTGCCGCCCAGCGACAGGATGTCGACGCCGACCGCGTTCGTGAACGTGCGCATCGGCACGTCGAGGGACGCCGCCGCGTTGGCTATGCGCGAGCCGTCGAGGTGCACCTTCATGCCGTGCTGGTGGGCGTGGTCGCAGATCGCGCGGATCTCGTCGGGCGTGTAGAGCGTGCCCAGTTCGGTGTTCTGCGTGATCGAGACGACCTGCGGCATGGCCCGGTGCTCGTCGTCCCAGCCGAAGGCCTGCCGGTCGATGAGTTCGGGGGTGAGCTTGCCGTCCGGGGTCGGCACGGTGAGCAGCTTGAGGCCGCCCATGCGCTCGGGGGCCCCGCCCTCGTCGACGTTGATGTGCGCGGACTCGGCGCAGATCACCGCGCCCCAGCGGTCGGTGACCGCCTGGAGCGCGACGACGTTGGCACCGGTGCCGTTGAACACCGGGAACGCCTCGGCACTGGCGCCGAAGTGTCCCCGGATGATCCGCTGCAGGTTCTCCGTGTACGCGTCCTCGCCGTACGCGATCTGGTGGCCGCCGTTGGCGAGGGCGAGTGCCGCGAGGACCTCCGGGTGGGCGCCCGCGTAGTTGTCGCTCGCGAAGCCGCGGACGTCCGGGTCGTGATGCCTGCGGGCGTCGGTCTTCGGAGGGTTCACGGCTTCTCGGTCAGCCACAGACGGGTCCCGTTCAATTCCTTTGCGGGCCGGTCCCAGACGCCGACGATGGCCTCGGCCAGGTCCTTGACGTCCGTGAAGCCCGCGAACTTCGCGTTGGGTCGCTCGGCGCGCATCGCGTCGTTCACCAGCGCCTTCACCACCAGGATCGCAGCCGCCTGCTGCGGACCCGCGTCACCCCCGGCCTTGCGGAAGGCGTCACCGAGGGCGAGCGTCCACGCCTCGGCCGCCGCCTTGGAGGCCGCGTACGCCGCGTTGCCCGCGGTCGGCTTGGTCGCGCCCGAGGCGCTGATCAGCAGGAAGCGGCCGCGGTCGCTGCGCTCAAGGGCGCCCTCGAAAGCGAGCGTGGTGTGCTGGACGGTGCGGATCAGCAGCTTCTCCAGCAGGTCCCAGTCGGCGAGGTCGGTCTCCGCGAAGGACGCGCTGCCGCGCCAGCCGCCGACGAGGTGGACGACGCCGTCGACGCGCCCGAAGTCCTTCTCGACACGGGTCGCCCATTCGCGGGTCGCGTCCAGGTCGAGCAGGTCCACGGTGTCGCCGACGACGGTGGCGCCGCCGTGCGCGTAACGGGCCGCGTCCACGGCCTCGGCCAGACGCGCGGCGTTCGCGTCCGCTCCGACGACGGTCGCGCCCGCTTCGGCGAGCCGCAGCAGGGTCGCGCGTCCGGCGGGGCCGGCCGCTCCCGTCACCGCGACGACCGCTCCGTTCAGCCTGCCGTTCCCGTTGCCTTCGGCCATGGTCGTCGCCTCCTCGTGAGCGCTCACGCGGCGGCCCGCACGGCGCTCGCAGTGGTGATCCCCGTGATGGACTTGATGGAAGTAATGCGCCCACCCACTGCCATTCTCACAATATCCTCCGTCGAATTATTGATATCGCCGTAAATATTCTCGCGGGGCAGAGCATGATCATCAAGGGCGGGCACCGCGTCGTACGAGATGATCCTCTCCTGACAGGATGCCCTTGATCCACGCCCGCTGCCCAGCGCGCCGGAGCCCCCGCCACCGGGCGGGGGCTCCGATCTCCGAACCTAGGCCGCGGCCCGCGTGCCGACGATGCCCTTCGTGGACGCGATCACGTTCTTCAGCTTCTTGGACAGCGCCTCGTAGAACATGCTCAGCGGGAACTCGTCCGGCAGTACGTCGTCGACGAGCTTGCGGGGCGGCTGCGTCAGGTCGAGGGCGTCCGGGCCCTTGGCCCAGCGGGAGCCGGGGTGCGGGGAGAGGTACTCGGCGACCAGGTCGTACGCGGCGAACCAGTGCACCAGCTTCGGGCGGTCGATGCCGTCGCGGTACAGCTTCTCGATCTCGGCGCAGAGCTGGTTGGTGACCTCGGGCGCGCGCTGCCAGTCGATGTGCAGCTTGTTGTCGGTCCAGCGCAGCACGTCGTGCTTGTGCAGGTACGCGAAGAGGAGCTGGCCGCCGAGGCCGTCGTAGTTCCGGTTGCGGTCTCCGGAGACCGGGAAGCGGAACATGCGGTCGATGAGGACGGCGTACTGGACGTCACGGCCGTGCGTGTTGCCCTCGGCCTCCAGCTTCACGGCCTCCTTGAAGGCGGTGAGGTCGCAGCGCAGCTCCTCGAGGCCGTACATCCAGAACGGCTGGCGCTGCTTGATCATGAAGGGGTCGAAGGGCAGGTCGCCGTGGCTGTGGGTGCGGTCGTGGACCATGTCCCACAGGACGAACGCCTGCTCGCAGCGCTGCTGGTCGGAGACCATCTCACGGATGTCGTCGGGCAGTTCGAGCCCGAGGATGTCGACGGAGGCCTCGGTGACGGCGCGAAAACGGGCCGCTTCGCGGTCGCAGAAGATGCCACCCCAGGAGAAGCGCGCGGGCGCCTCGCGTACGGCGATGGTCTCCGGGAAGAGCACGGCCGAGTGGGTGTCGTACCCGGCGGTGAAGTCCTCGAAGGTGATGCCGCAGTACAGCGGGTTGTCGTAGCGCGTCGCCTCCAGCTCGGCGAGCCACTCGGGCCACACCATGCGCAGGACGACGGCTTCGAGATTGCGGTCCGGGTTGCCGTTCTGCGTGTACATCGCGAAGACGACCAGGTGCTGCAGTCCGTCCGCGCGGCCGGCGGCCGGCTGGAAGGCGAGCAGCGAGTCGAGGAAGTCCGGAATCCCGAAGCCGTTCTCGGCCCAGCGGCGCAGATCGGCGACGAGCGCCTCGTGGTACTCGGCGTCGTGCGGGAGGAGCGGGGAGAGCTCTCCGACTGCGGATATCGCGCGGTTCAGAGTGAGTTCGACGACCGCCTTGGACGGGACACCGTCGGCGGCGAAGTCGATGGAGCCGTCCGGCCGCTGCCACGGACGGATCTCCTCCACGGCGGCCTTGAGCACGGGCCAGGCCGGGTGTTCGACCACCCTGGCCTCGAGGCCTGCTCCGACCGTCTCCGGAGGAACCTTCCCCTCCACGCCCGACTGCACAAGAATTTCCGTCATTACCCATCCTCCACGGGAGAACCTCGCGTGCTCACACCGTAAGCGCGCGAGGTTCTCCTCCACAAGTGGAGACCCGGGAAATTATCCTGCGTACCCCCCTGATCCACCGCCATTTTTCCTGTCGGACGCCGTGGAGGCGATGGCCTTCCCGATATCGGCCAAGGCGGTGCGGGCGTCGTCGAGCAGGCCGGGGAAGCCGAAGAAGCCGTGGAACATCGCCGGGAAGTGGCTCTCGGTGGCCTCCACGCCGGACGCGCGCAGCGCCGCCGCGTAGGCGCGCCCCTCGTCGCACAGCGGGTCGCAGCCCGCCGTCACGATGTGGGCCGGCGGCAGCGCGGTGAGGTCGGCGAGGAGCGGCGAGACGTGCGGGTGGGCCCGGTCGCCGTCCGGGCCGAGGTACTGCTCGGCGAACCAGCGGCAGTGGGCGGCCGTCAGGAAGTAGTGGTCGGCGTTGCGCTCGAAGGACTCCGTCTGCTGGTGGGCGTCGGTCGAGGGGTAGACGAGGGCCTGGAGCGCGATGCGGGGACCGCCGCGGTCGCGGGAGAGCAGGGAGACGACGGCCGCGAGGTTGCCGCCCGCGCTGTCGCCGGCCACGACCAAGGCGTCCGCGTCGCCGCCCAGTTCCGGGATGTGGCCCGCGGCCCAGCCCAGTGCCGCGTACGCGTCGTCGACGGCGGCCGGGAACGGCGCCTCCGGAGCCAGCCGGTAGTCGACGGACACGACGACGGCGCCCGCCTCGCGGCAGATTCCGCGCGCGGTGGAGTCATGGCTGTCGAGGTCGCAGATCACCCAGCCGCCGCCGTGGAAGAAGACGACGGTCGGACGCGGGCCCGGGGCGTCGTGCGGGTCCGGGCGGTAGATCCGGATCGGGATGCGGGGCGCCCCCTCGGGGCCGGGGATGTCGGTGTCCTCGATGGAGCCGACGATCGGGGGCGGGAACGGTGACGCGGGGGCGGCGGCCAGCACGCGGCGGGCCTGCACCGCGTCGGTCACGGTGCCGCCGAGGTCGGGGAACGACGCGGTCATCGCGTCGACCAGGGCTCTGACGTCGGGTGCGAGGCGGTCCTCGCCCGCCGGGCTCACGCGGCGCCCTGCGCGTTCTCCTGGGCCTCCTGGGCGCGGAAGTGCGGGATGACCTTCTCGCCCCACTGGCGCAGCGTCTCCAGGCAGGCCTCCTGCGGGACCGTGCCCATCTGGATGAGGCACATGATCTCGTCGGCGCCCGCGTCGCGCAGCCGCTCTACGTAGGCGATGGCGTCGTCGGCGCTGCCGTAGGCGTGGTCCGCGTTGAAGGTGGCGGTGGAGTTGGGGCGCACCGGGATGTTGTGCTCGTGCAGCTTGGCCACGACCTGCTCGGCGGCCTTGCGCATGTCCTCCGCCTCGTCGGCGCCCTCGACCACGGCCTCGTCGGGGACGCCCGTGCCGCCGTACCAGTGGCCGATGGACTGGGCGAAGAAGCGCTGGCCGCGGATGCCGACGCGGCGGGCCTGCTCGCGGTCGTCGAGGACGATCGTCGGGCACAGGACGGAGAAGTGGTCGTTGACGACGCTGGACACGAAACGGTCGCCGGTGCGCGCGGCGCGGGCCTCGTCGTAGTGCCGTCGCATGTCGGCGATCGAGTCCGGGCCCGCGAAGCCCATCACCAGTGCGCCGATGCCGAGTTCGGCGGCCTGGGTGAGGGTGTCGGTGCGGCTGCAGGCGAGGAAGAGCGGCGGGTGGGGCGTCTGCTTGGGGCGGGGCAGGATCGGGTGCGGGTCGATGTCGATCAGCTCACCGTGATATTCGAGCTCGTCCTTCTCCCAGGCCTTGCCGATGATCCGCAGCGCCTCCTCGACCTCCTGCGTCGTGCGGTTCTTGTCGACACCGCACAGCGAGGTCTCCTGCTCGGTGCCGCCGCGGCCCGCGCCGAGGTCGAGCCGGCCGCCGGAGAGCAGGTCGAGCATGGCGGCGCGTTCGGCGACGCGCGCCGGGTGGTTGAAGTTGAACGGCATACACACGACGCCGTGGCCTATGCGGATGGTGCTGGTACGGGCGGCCACCCAGGTCAGGAAGATCTCCGGCGCCGACATGTGTGCGTACCACTTGAGGGAGTGGTGCTCGACCGCCCAGATGCGGTCGAAGCCCATGTCCTCGGCGAGCACGGCCTGTTCGACACAGTCCTTGATGACCTGGTGCTCATGTTCGACCGTGGGGTTGGCGAGCTGCGCCTCGAAAATGACGGAGAACTTCACGGTGCCTCCAGGGAGGTGGTTCAAAGCCCTTGTTCCGGATAGGTATATGACTAACTGTCAGGTGCCGCGACGGCAAGGGCGGCGACGCGATTCGCCACAAGACCCGTCCCGGGGCCTTGCGGTGGCGGTCCCATGGTCACTTCAATGCGGGCCATGTCAGACGAGCTGCCACCGACCGCCTGGGCCGTCCTCGGCCTGCTGTCCTTCCCCGGCGAACGCACGGGCTACGAGCTGAAGAAGTGGGCCGACGCGTCCTTGCGCTTCTTCTACTGGTCGCCCGCCATCAGCCAGATCTACGGCGAGCTGCGCCGCCTGGAGTCCCTGGGCTACGCCACCTCCCTGCGCTCGGGGGCCGACGAGCCACGGACCAAGCGGACGTACGCGATCACCGAGGAAGGGCGGGCGGCGCTCGCCGTGTGGGCCGGGGGCGGGCAGGATCTCGGGGCGCCGGTGCTCAAGCACCCGGTGCTGCTGCGCGTGTGGCTCGGCCATCTGGCGGCGCCGGAGCATCTGCGGGGTCTGGTGACCGACCATGTGGAACGTACGAAGAGTGAGCTGGCCGAGGTCCAGGGGGCGCTCGCGCGGGCCGACGGGGTGGAGGCGTGGGCGCATCCGCAGGTCGCGCTGCGGTGGAGCGAGCGGCGGCTCATGGCCGAAGTCGAGCTGGCGGAGGCTATGTTGAAGGACCTGGACGCGGCGCCGGGTCAACCGCCGGAGAACTCGCCCACGCAGGGGTGAGGCTTCCCGCGGCAGGGTGCCGGGAGCGGTAGGACGGAGCGGTCCGCGCACCGCCACCCGTCTGGAGCCCCTGACCGTGAGCATCCGTGCCGTACTGGTCGCCGCCGTCATCACCGGACTGCTCCTCGGGATCGCCGCGACCAGAGCGGACCACTCCACTCCCTCGCGTCGGACCGGTCCCATCGCGGAGGCGGGCGGTTAGGCTCGGCCCTGCCGCGCGGGCGAGCCCGTCCGCGACCCCGCGCGGTGCCGAGCCGCCGTCGACGGAAGCGAGACAATCTTGAACTTCCTCATCATCGGGCATCGCGGAATCATGGGTGTCGAACCCGAGAACACCCTCCGTTCCTTCGTCGCAGCGCAGGACGCGGGCCTCGACCTCATCGAACTCGATCTGCACCTGAGCAAGGACGGCGCCCTCGTCGTCATGCACGACGCCGACGTCGACCGCACCACCGACGGCCGGGGCCCCATCGCCGACAAGACCCTCACCGAGCTGCGCGCCCTGGACGCGGGGCGGGGCGAGCGCGTGCCCCTCTTCGAGGAAGTCCTCGACGCCGTCTCGACGCCGCTCCAGGCCGAGATCAAGGACGTCGCGGCGGCCCGCACCCTCTCCGAGGTCATGCTGCGCCGCGACCTGGTCGGCCGCGTCGAGGTGATCTCGTTCCACGACGAGGCGATCGCCGAGATCGCCCGCCTGGTGCCGGGTGTCCGGACGGCCCTCGTGGCGAGCCGCTACGGCACCGACGTGGTGGAGCGCGCCACCGCCGTCGGCGCCACGTCCCTGGTCCTCAACATCCGCCGCCTCACCCAGGAGATCGTCGAGCGGGCCCGCAAGGCCGACCTGCGCGTCATCGGCTGGGTCGTCAACACCCAGGACGACCTGCGGCTCGTACGGGCCCTCGGCCTGGACGGCGCCACGACGGACTACCCGGAAATCAAACGGACGGGCCGCTTCACGGCCTGAACCCTGAGGCCTGCGGCCGCCGGTCGCCGGTCGCCGGTTCAGGCAAGCGGCTTGACCAGCAGCTCGAACTGAAGGTCGTCGCGCTGCGGGATGCCGAAGCGCTCGTCGCCGTACGGGAAGGGGGTCATCTTTCCCGTACGGCGGTAGCCGCGGCGCTCGTACCAGGCGATGAGGTCCTCGCGTACCGATATCACCGTCATGTGCATCTCGCGCACGCCCCACGTCTCGCGGGCGGTGCGCTCCGCCTCCGCGATGATCACCTTGCCGAGCCCCGCGCCCTGGAGGGCAGGGCTGACGGCGAACATGCCGAAGTACGCGTGGTCACCGCGGTGCTCCAGCTGGCAGCAGGCGACGACCTGGCCCTCGCGCTCGACGGCGAGCAGCCGACTGTCCGGCGAGGTGATGACGTCCAGGACGCCCTGCGGGTCGGTGCGCTGCCCTTCCAGGATGTCCGCCTCCGTGGTCCAGCCGGCGCGGCTGGAGTCACCGCGGTACGCCGACTCGATCAGCTGGACGAGCACGTCGGCGTCGGCTTCGGTGGCGTCCCGGAAGGTGAGGTCGCCGGTCGTGGTGCGGGGAGCGACGGACATGGGGCGGGTCTCCGATCTCGTGGGGCTGACGGGCCTTTCGGCGCGGGCGCCGTCGAGCGTATCCCCCGGGCATTAGGCTCCGGCCGCATGGTTCACGTACTGAGCAGCAGGACGCTTCTTCGGCCCACCGACCCGGAGCGGTCGCGGGCCTTCTACGGCGAGGCGCTCGGTCTCGCCGTGTACCGCGAGTTCGGGACGGGCCCCGAGCGCGGCACCGTGTACTTCCTCGGGGGCGGGTTCCTGGAGGTCTCCGGGCGGGCGGAGGCGCCGCCGGCGCCGGGACTCCAGCTGTGGCTCCAGGTCGCGGACGCGTACGCCGCGCACGAGGAGCTGGCGGCGCGCGGCGTCGAGGTACTGCGTCCGCCGGTCAAGGAGCCGTGGGGCCTGATCGAGTTCTGGGTCGCGGATCCCGACGGGGTCAACATCGTCGTCGTCGAAGTACCTGATGACCATCCATTGCGCTACCGGCCCTGAGGGGGCAGGTTCGGGGGTACGCGGGCGGAAGGACCCGTTCGGCGTGCGCAGGCCGTGCGCGCGGAAGAGTATGGGCGGGACAGCCTAAGGCCGGTCCCCCTCACGTCCGGATGAGCCCCACCCTGGAGAGACATCACATGGCACCTCCTCGGATCCTGATCGTCGGCGGCGGATTCGCCGGCATGGAGTGCGCGCACAAGCTGGAGAAGATCCTCAAGCCGGGCGAGGCGCAGCTCAGGCTGATCAGCCCGTTCGACCACCAGCTGTACCTGCCGCTCCTCCCCCACGTCGCCTCCGGCGTGCTCACCCCGACGTCGGTGGCGGTGCCGCTGAGGCGGATGCTTCGGCAGACCGGCATCATCCCGGGCGGCGCGGTGGGCGTGGACGCCAAGGCGAAGGCGGTCGTCGTACGGAAGATCAACGGCGAGACGACGGTGGAGCGTTACGACTACCTGGTCCTGACGCCGGGCAGTGTCACGCGGCAGTTCGACATCCCCGGCGTCGACCAGTACGCGGTCGGCATGAAGACGCTGTCGCAGGCGGCCTGGATCCGCGACCACGTCATCTCGCAGCTCGACCTCGCCGCGGCCAGCTCGGACCCCGCCGAGCGCGAGGCCCGGCTGCAGTTCGTGGTGGTGGGCGGCGGATACGCCGGTACGGAGACGGCCGCGTATCTCCAGCGCCTGACCACGGCCGCCGTCAAGCGGTACAAGGGGCTCGACCCGGCGCAGATCAAGTGGCATCTCGTCGACATCGCGCCCAAGTTGATGCCCGAGCTCGGTGAGCGGCTCGGCGAGAAGGCCCTGTCGATCGTGGAGCGGCGCGGGCTGCACGTCTCGCTCGGGGTGTCCGTGGCGAAGGCGACCGAGGACACGGTGACGCTGACGGACGGCCGTGTGCTGCCCTGCCACACCCTGATCTGGACGGCCGGTGTCGCGGCGAGTCCGCTGATCGCGACGCTCGGCGCGGAGACGAACCGGGGCCGCCTCGTGGTGGACGCGGATCTGTCGGTGCCGGGGCTCGACGGGGTGTTCGCGCTCGGCGACGCGGCCGCCGTGCCGGACCTGGAGAAGGGCGGCGACGCGACCTGCCCGCCGACCGCGCAGCACGCCATGCGGCAGGGCTGGGCGGCCGCGAAGAACGTGGCCGCCGCGCTGCACGGCCAGGAGCTGACGCCGTACCGGCACAAGGACCTGGGGCTCGTCGTCGACCTCGGCGGGATCCAGGCGGTGTCCAAGCCGATGGGTGTGCAGCTGACCGGGCTGCCCGCCCAGATCGTGGCCCGCGCCTACCACTTGGGGGCGCTGCGCACGGGTCCGGCCCGCTTCCGGACGCTGGCGAACTGGGGGCTCAACGCGATCGCCGGCGACGACTTCGTGCGGACCGGGTTCCAGGCGGAGCGGCCCAGGACCCTCAAGGACTTCGAGAAGACGGACGCCTATCTGACGCCGGACGAGGTGCGGGCGATGGTGTCGGGGGAGGGTGACGGGGACGGTTCGATGGCTCCGGTGAAGCCGGAGATCCCGTAGGGGTTGCTGCGAGCCCTAAGCCGGTCCCGGTGGCGTCGAGAGGCGGGCGCGGCAGGCCAGTTGGAGGGCCAGTCGCGTCTCGGGATCGGTGAGGTCGGCGCCCGTGAGGTCCGTGATGCGGCGGATGCGGGCGCCGACGGCGTTGCGGTGCAGGTGGAGCTCCTCGGCCGCGCGGGCCGGGGAGTTGTTGTGGTCGAGGTAGGCCTGCAGGGTGCGCAGCAGGAGGTCGGCGCGGTCCGGGCCCAGGTCCGCGACGGGCGCGAGGAGTTCGTCGACGGCTTCGCGGGCGGTGTCGGAGGCGTACCACTCCAGGAGCATCCGGTCGAGGCCGGCCGCGTCGTGTGCGGTGACCGGGGTGCCGTCGCCGGGCGAGGACTTGTCGGCGGGTGAGGACTTGAGGAGGGCGGCGCGGGCCTCGCGGGCCGAGGTCCTGATGCCGAGCGGGCCCCGGTGCGGGGCTCCGACGCCGCCGCGCAGGTCCGCCTCGGGATGCAGGCGGCGCAACCGGTCGACGGCGCGGCGGGCCAGGGCGAGCGCGGCGCGGCGGCCGGGCGCTCCGGGGTCGGCGGGCCAGGTGCCGAGCAGGACGAGCGCGTCGTCGACGAGCGCGGCGTTCCAGTGGACGCCGTCGGGCACGTGTCCGTCGGCGGCGTACTGCCGTACGTCGGTCAGGGTCCTCGGCAGCACGGTGTCCAGGAGCAGGTAGCGGTCGGCGGCGGGCAGGGCCGCGGCCTCGATCCGCAGCGCTATGTGGCGGCCGTCGACCGGAAGGCCGATGCTGCGGCCGCGGGCGGCCAGGTGGGCGGTGCGGTCCTGCGGGGCGACGAGGAGTTCGGCCAGGAGGTGGCCGCGGGAGCGGACGGGGACGTCGCCGAGTCCGCCGCCGGCCGCGGTGAGTGCGGCGAGGGCCAGGACAGAGCGGACGGCGGTGCCCGCGTGGCCGGGGCGCGCGGGCGCGGCGAGGCGGACTTCACCGTCGGGTCCGGCGGCCGACGCGCCCTCCTCTCCCGGGCCCGCCGCGCGGCGCTCGACGGGTGCGCCGAGGAGCCGGGCGGCGGTCGCAGCCGCCTTCTCCGGGTCGCCCGCGGCGGCGGGCAACTCACGGGCGGCGGCGTCGATCCGGGCGAGGGCGTCGGCGGCGTCCCCGGCGACGGCGCGCTCGACGGCGACGACGAGCGCCGCGAGGTCGCCGTCCGTGGTCAGGACGGCGATCCGGCCGCGCTCGGCCAGGGCCCGCAGGGCGAGGTCCCCCGCCGCGCCCGCCTCTCGTCCGGTGAGTACGAGGGCTGCGGCCCCGGCGGAGGCGGCGTCCCGTACGGCGACGTCCAGGAGGTGGTCCGGCAGCGGGGCGAGGAGGACCGCGACCGTGCCTGGAGGGACGGTGGCGAGTCCGCCGGTGCCGGTTTCGAGACGGATGCCCGTGACCTCCGTCGCATCCAGGGGGCCCGCGAGCGGGCGGAGGGCGTCGAGGCCGGGGGCGGCGAGCAGGTGGACGAGGCGCGGCATGGGGTCATTGTGCTGGCAGCACGTGGCGATGCCAAGGTGTGGGCTTGTGGCCCATTGGCCGACCGGGACCTGCTCGTACGCTGAACGGTATGCAGATGGACGCCGGAGTGCTCGCCGACTTCGCGCGGGGCTGCGCCGTCCTGGGTTCGGGAGGCGGCGGAAGCCCCGCCTCCGTGACCCGCCCTCTGGCCGAGCAGGCCATCGAGGAGTGCGGGCCCGTCCGCGTGGTCGCCGCCGGCGAGCTGCCGGAGGACGCGTTCGTCATGCCGGTCGGACTGATCGGCTCGCCCGCCGTCGCCGAGGAGCGCATCGGAAGCCGGGCTGAGCCCGCGCGGATGCGGGAGCGCGTCGAAGCCCTGCACGGCAGGCCCGTGGCGGCAGTCCTGTGCTCGGAGATCGGCGGGCTCAACGGCTGTACTGCGGTGGCCTGGGCGGCCCGGCTGGGGCTGCCGCTGCTCGACGCCGACGCCATGGGTCGGGCGTTCCCGCGCATGGACCAGAACGTTCTTGAACTGGCCGGGCTGCGGCCGGGTCCCACGGTGCTCGCGGACGAGTACGGGCGCACCGTCGTCCTCGACCATGTCGACGGTGCCTGGCTCGAGGAGCTGGCGCGGTCGGTGGTCACGACGTTCGGCGGGCACGCCGCGACGTCCGAGTACCCGCTGACCGCCGGGCAGGCCGCCCGGCACGCCGTCGCGGGTTCGGTGACGCGGGCGGTCGCCGTCGGCCGGGGCGAGGGTGTGTCGGCGCTGCTGTCCGGCAAGGTGTCGTCGGTGCGGCGGGACGAGGAGGGGGCGACGCGCGTACTGCTCGAAGGGACCGGCGCCGACGCCGGGCGGCTCGTGCGGATCGAGGCGCGCAGCGAGTTCGTCGCCGCCCTCGAGGACGGCCGGACCTTGGCCCTGGTGCCTGACGTGATCTCTCTCGTGGACGTGCACACCGGCTGGGCCGTACCGGTGGAAGAGGTCCGGTACGGGCTGCGGGTGCGGTTGTTCGCGCTGCCGTCGGCGCCGGTCTGGTACTCGGAGGCGGGGCTGCGGCTTGCCGGGCCTGCGGCTTTCGGGCTGGACGGGCTGACGCGGGAGGTGGCGTCGTGATCATCGGAGTCGACGTCGGTCCCACCAACACTGACGCCGTGCTGCTTGAGGGCGACGGCGACAGTCACGGTGCGCGCGGTGACGGTGCCGGTGACGGAGTCCGCGGTGGCCAGGCCCTGTGGGCCGTGAAGGTGCCGTCGTTGCCCGGTGACGCCGTCGGTTCGCTCGTTGCCGCCGTGGAGGCGCTGCCCCGGGAGGCGCGGGCTCGTGCCACGCAACTCGCTGTCGGCCTGCGCGTCGCCGGTCGTGCCGTCGCGGAGCGTGCGGGGCTCGCCCAGGTGGGTGTGCTGCGTATCGGGGGCGAGGCCGCCGACGGCGTACGGCCGCTGTTCGGGTGGCCGGCCGAGCTGCGTGACGCCGTGTGTGCCGGGACGGCGAACGTCGCCGGCGGCGGCGGTCTCGGCCCGCGCGACGGTGCGCCCCTCGACCGGGACGCCGTGGCCCGTTTCGGGGCCGAACTCGCGGGCCGGGCCGAGGCGTTCGCGGTCAGCGCCGTGTCCGCGCCCGCCGACGGGACGCAGGAACGCGAGGCCGCGGAGATCCTGCGGGCCGAGGCCGGCGCCGACGTACCCGTGATCCTTTCCGGCGAGATCGGCTCCCTCGGGCTGCTCCGGCGCGAGAACGCCACCGTCCTCGACGCCGCCCTGTGCCTGCTCGTGGCGCGCGTCGCCGACGAGCTGACGGCCGCGCTCCCCCGGCTCGGACTCGCGCCGGGCGCCGCCGTACTCGTGACCCGTCACGACGGCACGCTGATGAGCCTCGACTACCTGCGCCGCCAGCCCGGCCTGAGCCTCGGTTCCGGCCCGGCGTGCACCATCCGCGGCGCGGGCCTGCTCAGCGGACTGGAGGACGCGGTGGTCGCCGACATCGGCGAGCGCCGGGCCCGCGTGGGCACCCTGACTGCCGGCTATCCCCAGGAGGCCGGACCCGGAGGACGTATCGGCGGCGTACCCGTCAGCCTGCGCGTCCCCGAACTGCTGACCGTCGACGCCGCGGCACACCGCGAGCTGGCGGAGGCCGTGGACCGGATGCAGACCGCAGCCGGCCGGCTCCCCGTCGTCCTGGTCGGCGGAGGCGCCGCGTCGGTGCCCGACCGGGCGCTGCCCGGCTGCGAGGTCTTACGACCCGAGCACGGCGGTGTCGCGGGCGCGTTCGGCGCGGCGGCGAGCCCGGTGGGCGGCCAGCACGAGCGCATCGTGCGGGTCGCCTCCGGCCGGCGACTCGACGCCGTACGCGACGAGGTGCGCGATCTCGCGCGGGCCGGGGCGGTGCGGGCCGGGGCCGATCCCCGCCGGGTGCGCACGGTTCTCGAACCCGAGCTCACGGTGCCCTACGTACCGGACGCGCTGCTCCTGCGGGCCCGCGCCTTCGGGCCACCGCTACCGCTCTGAGCCTCTCGACCCGGCATCCCCCGTACTTCTTCACGGCAGCCGCGCGCCGCGGCGCTGCCGTCATTCCTGTCATCCGTTTCTTGTGAGGACCGTCCCCATGCCCAAGCCGTCCGACGTGCCGGCCGCCGACCAGACCGACGAGGACTACCCCCTGGAGAGAGTGCCGCGTGCGGCCCGCTACTCCTGGTTCAACGTCGCGGTCCAGCGGTTCGGCCAGCTCTCCGACCTCACCCAGTTCCTCCTCGGCGCGACGCTCGGCGCCGGTCTGTCCTTCTGGGGCGCCTTCTGGGCGTTCACGCTCGGCTCGGTGATCCTGGAGATCGTCTGCATCTTCGTGGGCGTCGCCGGTATGCGGGAGGGCCTGTCGACCTCGATGCTGGTGCGCTGGACCGGCTTCGGGCGGTACGGCTCGACGCTGATCGGGCTCGTGATCGCGGTCAGCCTGTTCGGCTGGTTCGGCGTGCAGACCGCCGTGTTCGCGGCCGGTCTCCAGTCGATCGTGCCGTCGATCCCGCTGTGGAGCTGGTGCCTGATCTGCGGGCTCGGCGTCACCGCGCTCGTGCTGCGCGGGTTCCGGGCGATGGGCTGGACGGCGTTCGTGACCGTGCCGGCGTTCCTGGGCCTGGCCGGCTGGGCGATGACCGTGCAGATCTCCCGCCACAGCTTCACCGACCTCGTCGCGTCGCCGCCGTTCGGTATGCACATCTCCATCGCGACGGGCGCGACCATCGTCGCGGGCTCGTACATCGTCGGCGCCGTCACGACGCCCGACATGACGCGCTTCAACCGCACCACCGGCGACGTCGTCAAGCAGACCCTCGTCGGCATCTCGCTCGGCGAGTACGTCCTCGGCCTCGCCGGTGTGCTCCTCGCCTACGCCGTGAAGTCCTCCGACCTGATCGCGATCATCACGTCCAGTTCCGGTGTGGTCGGCGTGATCATCCTGGTGTCGGCGACCGTGAAGATCAACAACTGGAACCTGTACTCGTCCTCGCTCGGCCTGATCAGCGCCGTCGAGTCGGTGTTCAAGGTGCGGCTCGGCCGCGTCGGCACGACCGTCGTCATCGGTGTCCTCGGCAGCCTCGCCGCCGCGGCCGGGATCCTGAACCACTTCACTGACTTCCTGACGATCCTGGGCGTCCTCACCCCGCCGGTCGCCGGAATCATGGTCGCCGAGTACTTCGTGGTGAAGAAGTGGCGCCCGCAGCTCGACGCCTCCCGCGCGCTCGGCCGCCTGCCCGAGAGCGAGCCCGGCTGCGTGCCCGCGACCCTCGCCATGTGGGCCGTCGCCTCGCTCGTCGGCTGGCTCGGCGACCACTACGCCTGGTGGGGCATCCCGGCCCTCAACTCCCTGATCCTCGCGGGCCTCGGCTACATCGTCCTGGGCAAGCTGGGCCTTGTACGCGGTGTCCGCGAACTGCCCTTCACCCAGCCGGAACGCCCGGCCGCCCAGATCGAGGCGGAGGCCGGCACGGCGGACCCCGTGCCCGCGGCCGCCCACTGAACTCCCGTACACATCCACGTACGCACGAAGTACGCACGAAGGAAGCCACCACATGCGCATCGGCATCGACGTCGGAGGAACCAATACCGACGCCGCTCTCCTGGGGGACGACGACCGGGTCCTCGCGGCGGCCAAGTCGCCGACGACTCCGGACATCACCTCCGGGGTCACGGCCGCGATCCGGGCCCTGGACCCGCCGGTCGAGTCCATCACCGCGGTGATGATCGGCACGACCCACTTCCTGAACGCCCTCATCGAGGGCGCCCGGCTCGCGCCCGTCGCCGCCGTGCGCCTCGGCCTGCCCGCGACGGCGGCCCTGCCGCCGATGACGGACTGGCCAGAGCGGCAGCGGACCGCGGTCGGCGGGCACGGCTACCTGTGCCACGGCGGACGCGAGTTCGACGGCCGGGTCCTGTCCCCGCTCGACCCGGACGAGCTGAAGCGGACCGCCGCGGACATCGCCGCGCGCGGCATCCGTTCGGTGGCCGTGTCGTCGGTGTTCTCCCCGGTCGCGGAGGACGACGAGCGGCGCGCGATGGAGATCCTGCGCGGCGAGCTGGGCCACGGCGTGCACTTCTCGCTGTCGCACGAGCTGGGCCGGATCGGCCTGCTGGCGCGCGAGAACGCCACGATCATCAACGCGGCGCTGCGCGATCTCGCGACGGTGATCGTCGAGTCGTTCGGCAAGGCGCTCGCCGAGGTGTCGATCACGGCGCCGTTCTTCCTGTCGCAGAACGACGGGACGCTGATGGACGTGGACTTCGCGCGGACGTACCCGGTGGCGACGTTCGCGTCGGGTCCCACCAACTCGATGCGCGGAGCGGCTTTCCTGTCCGGGCTCGGGGACTGCGCGGTCGTCGACGTGGGCGGCACGACGGCCGACGTGGGCATCCTCGCGGGCGGCTTCCCGCGTGAGGCGGCGGGCGAGAGCGAGGCGGCGGGCATCCGCACCAACTTCCGCATCCCCGACGTCCTGTCGCTCGGGATCGGCGGCGGTTCGCTGGTGTCCGACGACGGCGAGACCGGGCCCCGCTCGGTCGGCTACCGGCTCACGGAGGAAGCGCTCGTCTTCGGCGGTACGACGCTGACCGCGACGGACCTGGCCGTGGCGGCGGGACGGGCCGACGTGGGGGACGCGTCGCGCGTCGCCCACCTCGACAAGGCCTTCGTGGCACGTGCCCTGGACCGGATCGCGGAGCGGCTCGCGGAGAGCGTCGACCGGATGCGCACCTCAGCGGCGCCGCTGCCGGTGGTGGCGGTGGGCGGCGGTTCGATCCTCGTGCCCGAGTCGCTGCCGGGCTTCGACGACGTGCGGCGGCCCGGGAACTTCGGCGTCGCGAACGCGGTCGGCGCGGCCATCGCACAGGTCGGCGGCGAGGTCGACCGGGTCTTCCACGTCCCCGAGGGGCGCCGCGAGGCGGTGCTCGCGGAGGCCCGCGGCGAGGCCGTGGGGCGCGCCGAGGACGCGGGCGCGCGGCCCGGCACCGTGCGCGTCGTGGACATCGAGGAGGTGCCGCTCGCCTATCTGCCGGGCGGCGCGACCCGGATCCGCGTCAAGGCGGTCGGCGACCTCGACCTCAACCGGATCGGCACCCAGCAGCACGGAGCGACGGCACATGCGTGAGATCACCCTGGACAACCTCGACGACATCGCACGCGGCGCCGGCATCCTCGGCACCGGCGGGGGCGGCGACCCGTACATCGGGAAGCTGCTCGCCCGTGAGGCCATCCGCAAGCACGGTCCGGTGCGGGTCGTGGACATCGACGAGGTCGCGCCGGACGCGATGGTCGTGCCGGTGTCCGGGATGGGGGCGCCGACGGTGCTCCTGGAACGGGTCCCCAACGGCGGCGAGGAACTGGCCGCGCTGCGCGCGCTGGAGAAGCACCTCGGGCGCTCCGCCACGCACATCGCGCCGATCGAGGTGGGCGGCGTGAACTCGATGCTGCCGATCGCGTGCGCGGCGCAGGCGGGCCTGCCGATCGTGGACGGCGACGCCATGGGGCGGGCCTTCCCGGAGGCTCAGATGGTCCTGCCGGGACTCATCGGCGTGACCAACTCGCCGATGGCGCTCGCGGACGTCAAGGGCAACACGATCGTCGTGGAGGCCGTCGACAACCACGCGTCGGAGCGGATCGGCCGTGCCGTGTGCGTGGAGCTGGGCTGCCAGATCTCGGCCGCGGACACGGTGCTGCGGGGTGACCAGCTCGCCGACGGGCTCGTGCCGGCGACGCTGACGCTGGCCGAGCGCCTGGGCGCTGCGGTGCGTGAGGCGCGGGCCGCGCACACCGACCCGGTGGCGGCGGCCTGCGAGATGCTCGACGGCATCCACCTGCTGACCGGCAAGGTCGTCGACGTGAGCCGACGCACCGAGGGCGGTTTCGCGCGCGGCCGGTCCGTCATCGAGGGCATCGGCGACGCGGCCGGGCAGGTACTCGAACTCGACTTCCAGAACGAGCACTTGCTGGCCACGCGCGACGGCGCTGTCGTCGCCACGACCCCCGACCTGATCTGCGTCCTGGACAGCGAGACCGGCGACCCGGTCACCACGGAGGGCTTGCGCTACGGACTCCGCGTCAGCGTGCTCGCGGCCCGCTGCGACCCCCGCTGGACATCCCCGGGCGGCCTGGCACTGGCCGGACCGCGGTACTTCGGCTACGAGGTGGACTATCTGCCGTTCGGGTCCTGAGGGCTCAGGTAGGCAGACATGAGCGCGGACGATCACGGGGTGATCGTCCGCGCTTTGCGTTTTACGGTGATTCTCGAGGCGGAGCGGCGTGGCTTCTGGCGCGCGCCATGTGTGGCCCAGCGGCCCTCCGGGCGAAGCGGCCTCAGGTCCGCGCCCCTCCCAGTCGTCCTTCCAGCTGTCCCAGCAAGTCGCCCAGCAGAGCGCTGAGTTGTTGCTGCCCAGGGGCGTCCAGGCCCGACAGTACCGTCGTCTCGTACGCGAGCTGGTCCGGCAGGAGTTCGTCGACCAGTTCGCGGCCCGTGTCGGTCAGGCTGAGGTGGGAGACGCGGCGGTCGCGGGTGTCGCCGCGGCGGTCGACGAGGCCGCGCTCCTGGAGCGCCTTGAGCCGCTTGGTGACGGCGGCGCCCGAGGAGAACGTCTCCCGGGCGAGGTCGCCGGGGGTGAGTTCGTGGCCCGTGCGGCGGAGCGCGCCGAGCAGGTCGAACTCGGCGCGGGTCAGTCCGGCGCGGCGCAGCGGGGCGTCCTCGGCCTGCTGGAGGAGGGCGGCGCAGCGGTTGATTCGCCCGATGACCTCCATGGGCCCGGTGTCGATGTCGGGGCGCACCGTCTGCCACTGCCGCACCACCGCGGCGACCGTGTCGTCCGCCGCCGCCCTGCCGTTGCGTGTCGTCATGCTCGCGTGTTCTCCCGGGCGTCCGTGCCGCCCCTGTGTTCGTCGATGTCCTGGACGGACCGCCGCGCCTGGCGTCGGACCGTCGCCGCGAGCGTACGGTGTCCGGCCTGTTCGACGGCGACCACACGCTCCTCGGGCAGTGCGCGCTGCCACCATTCGCCTGCCGCGGTGTCGTCGGCGGTACGCAGTTCGACGAGAGCTGCGACCAGTCGGCGGCGCGCGCCCTCCAGCTCGCCGGGGGCCGGACGGGTGGCCGCGAGGGTGCGCTCGGCGTGCTCGCGGGCCCGGTCGGCGGCGTCGAGCGCCCGCTCGATGTGGTCGCCGACGCGCCGGTTGGTGACGATCAGGGCGGCGACGATCCCGAGCACCGCTCCGAGGAGGGTGTCGATGACCCGGTCCGTGATCAGTTCACCGGCGTCCTGGGTCCGGGCGAACTCGGTGATGAGCAGCGCCATGGGCGTGACCCAGACGGTGCCGAGCCAGTAGTTGCGGGCGATGAACGCCTCGGCGCCGAAGCTGAAGACCATGCACAGCAGGACGATGAACAGCGGGCTGACGTGGGCGAGCGGGACCACGGCCGCGAAGACGAGCACGCCGAGGAGGTTGCCGGTCACGCGCTGCACGGTGCGGTTCCAGGTGAGGGTGACGTTGGCCTGGTAGAGCGCGGCCGCGGTGACCAGGGCCCAGTAGGGGCGGCCGACGCCGAGCGCGAGCGAGCCGTACCCGGCGAGGGCGCAGCCGATGGCGGTGCGCAGGCCGACCGGCAGGAACGGTGAACCGGGGGCGAGCCTGCGGCACAGCGACGGCGCGGCGGCACTGGCCCGTTCGATCTCGATGCCGAGGAGTTCGTCCTCCATGCCGTCGAGGAGCGCGGGGCGCGGGACGGGGCCGGTGCCGCTGAGTCCGGCCGCCCAGGCGCGCAACTGTGCGGGGTCCGTGTCGGCCGGGGCGGCGAGGGCGACCTCGGCGCGGACGACGAGGCGCTCCAGCGCCCGGCGGGCGGCGCCTTCGCCGCCGGTGGCGAAGAGGGACTGCCAGGCGGCGTGGACGGCGGCGGCAGCGCCGGCACGGGCGCGTCCACGTGCGGCGTCGGAGACGGTGGCGTCCCCGGCGCCGAAGGCCTCGACGTACGCGGCGGCCGCGTTCAGCGCGCGGCCGGTGGCGCGCCGCTCGGGGCCGTGCGGGCGCACGAGGGCGGGGGCCATACAGACGAGCCAGGCCACGGCGCCCGCGGCGGCGGTCAGGGCGAGGTGGCCGGGTATCTGCCCCAGCTTCTGCGGCGCGAAGAGGCTGGCCGAACTGATGAACGTAAGGATGAGATGCCCCGGCGGGCCGATCCGCGTCGCGTCACACACGGTCTTCTGGACCGCGGCGAGGAGCGCGCCGACGGTCACCAGGATGACGGCGTTGGTGGTGAAGGAGGCGGTGACCAGGGACACCGCGAGACTCGCGATCATCCCGAGGACGACCCAGGCGACGGCGCGGGCCCGCGCCGCGTACGGCAGGTTGTGGGCGTAGAGCGCGCAGAACGACCCGGCCATCGTGTACATCGCGAGGTCGAGGCGGCCGATCGCGAACAGCGTGAGGCCCGGCACCGCGACGGACACGGCGACGCTGGTCGAGGCCTTGAACCAGATGTCGGACGGCTTGTTGAGGCGCAGCGGCCCCACGACCGGAAGCCGCAGGACGAGCCGGGGCCGCGACGCGGAGGGGGACGGGGTCTGGGTCGGGGTAGGGGGTGCCGAGCTGCTCATACAGAGAAGCTTAGCAAGTGTTTTACTCGAAAAACATAAGAAACTGTCCCTCTTCTTGATTCGCCGTCTCGCGCAACACCCGCGCACGGTGGCACTGGGCGCCCGGCCGGGTGCTCCCCTGCGCTCGGTTGCGCCCCGCCGCGCCCGGGCATCTCGTCCCCGACGCCGCCCGGCGTCGACTTTCGGCGCCCGCAGGCGAGAGCCGGCCGGCGCCCGACGGGGAGGTTCCCGTGCACGGACCGGGCTCGGCCGCCTGGCTGCTCGTCGCGCTGTGCGCGGCGACCGGCGCGTACTGCGTGCTGCGGATGCGCAGCGGAGTCGAGGAACAGCGCCGCGCGGCGGGCGGCGAGGCCCTGATGGGATTCGGCATGGCCTTCATGGCACTCCCGGCAGCTGTGTTCACTCCACCGCGCGCCGCCTGGGCGGTGTACGCGGCCGTGTTCGGGGCGGCGGCGCTGCGCGCGCTGTGGGCCGCGCGTTCGGGGGCGGGGGCAGGGGCGCACCATCTGCACCATCTCGTCGGCACGTCGGCCATGGCGTACATGGCGGTGGCGATGGCCGTGGCGCCGGGCGGGCACGCCGGCCACGGAGGCGCTGGCACCCCACTGGTGACGGAGCTGCTCCTGCTCTACTTCGCGGGCTACGTCCTGTGGTCGGGGGCTCGCCTCGTCCCCGTAGCGGCGGCTGGGGGCGCACCACCGGTCACCGGCTGGGGCGACCGCCCCGAACTGGCGCGCGCCTGCCGCCTGTCGATGGGCATCGGGATGGTCGCGATGCTGCTGACGATGTAGCCGACCACGCCGTCCGGCGGCGGAAGCGGCCCGGGAAACTGCTCCATTACGGACAACTGACCGAGTGAAACCGTGGCGTGCGTCACTTGACGCGACAGCCCGTACCCACGTGTACCCCCGGCTCATAGGCTGAGGCCATGACGGTCCCCGTGGCACTGCTGCTGCTCGGCACCCTCGCCGCTGTCGTCGCTCCGCGCCTTCTCGCGCGGGCCGACTGGACGGAGCGCGAGCCGGTGGTCGCCCTGTGGGTGTGGCAGTGCGTGGTGGCCGGTGTCCTCCTGTGCTGTGCGCTGTCGATGACCCTGAGCGCGGCCGCCGCCTGGCAGGCCGTCCGTGGCCATGTGTTCGCGCCCGCTCCGCACGCCGTGGTCGACGCGTACGCGCTCCGGGTGGGCGACGGATGGGCGGCGGCCGTGGCGGTGGCGCTCGCCCTCGGCGGTGTGTGGACGGCGGCGATGCTCGCCCGGGAGATCTTCCGTTCGGGTGCCGGGCGCCGTCAGCGGCGCGCCGAACTCGAGGTGCGCTCCCCGCTGTTGCCCGGCGAGCAGCCGAGCGGTGACCGGCTGGTCATTCTGGAAGGCGTACGGCCCGACGCCTGGTGGCTGCCGGGCGCGGTGCCCCAACTGGTCGTCACCACCGCCGCCCTGCAACGACTCAAGGGGCGTCAGCTGGACGCGGTGCTCGCGCACGAGATGGGGCACGTGCGGTGGCGGCACGACTGGCTGCTGCACTGTTCGGGCGCGCTGGCCTCGGGTTTCCCCCAGGTTCCGGTGTTCGCCGCGTTCCGTGACGAGATGCACCGGCTCGTCGAACTGGCCGCCGACGACGTGGCGTCGCGCCGTTTCGGACGGCTGACCATCGCCCTCGCCCTGGTCGAACTGAACGAGGACCGCGGGGTGTTCGGCCCCTGTCCCCCTTCGCAGGCCCATCTGCCGGAGCGCGTGCACCGGCTGCTGACTCCCCCACGGCGCCTGACCGCCGGCAAGCGGCTGCGCCTGACCGCCATGGCCGCGCTCGTTCCGGTGGTGCCGCTCCTGGTGACGTTCGTGCCGGCGCTGCGCGTACTGGGCTAGGCGCTACACCGGCGCTGCCCGGTGCTGGGCTAGGAGCCACACCGGCCCTGCGCGTCCCGAGCCAGGCCCCGCGAGCCCGGTCTGATCCGATGGAGAGGCCCGAGGCGCGACACCGGACGCGCCCGATCCGCACGTTGGCCCCCGACCCCGCCCATGGGTGAGGATCTTCCCCATGCACCCGGCACCGGTCGACTCCCCGCCCCACCGTCGAGATCCACGGCCCGCACGCGCGTCGGCGGTGCTCGCCGCCCTGTTCACGCTGGTCCTGGTCGCGGTGGCGGTGCGCTGGAGCCCGCTGATCACGCTCGACGACGAACTGGCGCGCACCTTCCACCGTTGGGCAGTCGCCGATCCCGGCTTCACCCACGTGAACAGGGTGCTGTCCGACTGGGTCTGGGACCCGTTGACGATGCGTGCCGTGTGCGCCGTGGCCGTCGTATGGCTGATGTGGCGCCACCATGCCTGGCGGCTCGCTCTGTGGGTGGCCGCCACATGTGTGGTCGGCACGCTGCTCCAGCAGGGAGTGAAGGCGGCCGTCGACCGCCCCCGCCCGGTGTGGCCCGACCCCGTGGACTCCGCGCACTACGCGGCGTTCCCCTCGGGGCACGCGATGACGGCCACGGTCGTGTGCGGGCTCGTCCTCTGGCTGCTGCGCCGCTACGACGCCGGCCGGATCGTGTGGCGTACGGCCTGTGCGATCGCGGCGGTTTCGGTCATCGGCGTCGGCCTCACCCGCCTGTGGCTCGGGGTGCACTGGCCCTCGGACGTGCTCGGCGGCTGGCTGCTCGGCGCGCTGACGGTGACCGTGGCGGTGACGGCGTACGACCGGCTGCCCGGCCGGAAAGGTGATTGACCCGCCCCTTTCCGGCAACGTTGGATCGGGCGCATGACTGTCAAAGCCGTGCTCTTCGACTTCTCGGGAACGCTGTTCCGCATCGAGTCCACCGAGTCCTGGCTGCGGGCCACCCTCGACAAGGCCGAACTGACGCTGCCCGAAGCCGAGTTCACCAGGGCGGCGGCCGCCCTCCACGCGGTGGGCGCACAGCCGGGCGGCCCCACCTCCCACGTGGAGATCCCCCCGCACCTGGCCCCGCTCCTCGCCGTCCGTGACCACGACGCCGACCGGCACCGCGCCGCGTTCACCGCCCTCTCCCGCCAGGTGCCACTGCCGGACGACCGTCTCCACGACGCGCTGTACGACCGGCAGCTCGAGCCCGCGGCGTGGCGGCCCTACCCCGACGCACTGGACGTCTTGTCACGGCTGCGCGAGCGCGGCATCGCCGTCGGCGTGGTCAGCAACATCGGCTGGGACATCCGGCCCGTCTTCGTCGAACACGGCCTCGACCCGTACATCGACACGTACGCGCTCTCCTACCGGCACGGCGTCCAGAAGCCCGACCCCCGCATTTTCGCCACCGCGTGCGAGGCGCTCGGGGTGGCGCCGGGCGACACGCTCATGGTCGGCGACGACCGCCGTGCCGACGGCGGAGCGAGCGCGCTCGGGTGCGCCGTGCACTTCGTGGACCATCTCCCGGCGGCCGCCCGGCCGGACGCGCTGCGCCCGGTCCTGGATCTCGTCGGCTGACGGCCCCGCGTCGTTTCAAGTCGCGGAACCGCACGGTCCGGAGTGGTCGCAGTACGGCTGATTGCCGCTCGCGCCGCACCCGCACAGTGTCACGCGTGTCTCGCGCACCTCCGCGTCGCCCTGGCGTCCGACCCGCAGGTCACCGCGCATCACGAGACGGCCGTCCTCGGTGCGCACGACCGTGGTGACCTCGGACGGGGTCTCCGTGGGGCCGTCGGCGAGCCGGTACTGGAGCGCGCCCGAGGGGCAGCGCCGGATGACCTCGGCGACGTCGGCGGCGGGCGCTCCGTCGGGGTCGATCCAGGGGCGGCGCGACGTGTCGAACACCGGGGGCAGGCCGCGTACGCACTCCGCCGCGTGCAGACAGCGTTCGCCGTCGAAGGTGACGGTGACGTCCTTGCCCTCGTACGGCTTGGCGGTCATGACTGGTAGTCCTCCACCTGGGACGAGGGCCTGACCCGCGCCTCGTCGGGGTTCTCCCCGAATTCGGCCTTGGCCCGCCGCTGGCGCAGCAGGTCCCAGCACTGGTCGAGTTCACGTTCCACGGCGGCGAGGCGCGCGTGTTCGGTCGCCCCGTCGATCTCACCGGAGGCGAGGGAGGCGCGGAGGCGCTTCTCGTCGTCCACCATCTCGGTGATCCGGGCCAGGATCTGATCTTGATCCATCTCGGAACGCCTCCCAGATACGCGACCTCGTGCTGTCCCCTGACCACTCTAGGGAGGGTCCCGGACGAGTGCGATCCGGTCGCGGAAACCGGTACCCGGGCAGCGCCGACGCCGCCCGGACACCGGTCCGGTCATGACCGGCCGCATCCGGCGATCCCCCGCGTCGCCGAATACGGTCCACAGTCCTGGCCGACGACCGAAAAGGCCCGCTGGACAGGACGGGGAAAGTATACTGGCTGGCCGCCAGTCAACATAGGAGTCACCCGATGTCCCCCCGCAGCGCGTCGACCAACGAGGCTTTGCGCAAGCGTTCGCGCGAGCGGATCCTGCAGGCCACGGTGGATCTCGTCGGTGAGCGCGGGTACGAGGCGACGACCCTCGGGGACATCGCCGACCAGGCCGGATCGGCACGCGGCCTGGTCTCGTACTACTTCCCCGGCAAGCGGCAGCTGCTGCAGTCCGCGGTGCACCGGCTGATGCACCGGACGCTCGAAGAGGCGCTGGAGCGCGAGCCGCGCACGGAGGACGGCCGGGAGCGGCTGGCGCGGGCCGTCGACGCGATCCTGGGGCTCGCCTTCGACCAGCCCGTCCTGATGCGGACGCACATGGCCGGGATGCTCGAATCAACCGGCTTCGTGCAGTGTCCGGAGCAGCAGCGGCTCGCGGAGTTGCTGCGCGACACGGTCCAGCGGCACGGCTCGCTCAGCGTCGACCGTGACTATCCGCTGCTGCGTTCCCAGCTGATGGGCGCCGTCTTCGCGGCGCTCGTCCCGGGGGCGCCGATGCCGCTGACGGCCCTGCGGTCGGAGCTGTTCGCCCGGTACGGGCTCGCGTGGGAGCTGGGCTTCCCTCCCGAGGCGTCGCCGTCCGGGGAGAGAAGCCCGGCCACTGCGCCGGACTTCTCCCCGTTCATCGAACCGCGCCGGACAGAACCTCAGTCGAAGTAGTCCGGCTGGGTCTGGACGTTCAGCTCGCCGACGCGCACCTTCTGGGCGGGGTCGGTGAGCTTGTCACTGATCTTCAGGACGTCGAAGCCCTTCTCGATGTCGTTCGAGTAGATGTGACCGTTGTAGTAGTACGCGGACCAGGCGCCGCCCACCTTGAGCGTGTCCGTGCTGAGCGGGCCGCGCTCGAAGTAGCCGATCTCCCTGGGCTTGGTGGAGTCGGTGAAGTCCCAGACCGAGACGCCGCCCTGATACCAGGCCTGGACCATGATGTCCTTGCCCTTGACGGGGATCAGCGAGCCGTTGTGGGCCACGCAGTTCTCGGTGTCCGCCTGGTGGCGGGGGATCTTGAAGTAGCTCTTGAAGGCGAGCTTGCGGTGGTCGCCCTTGCCGACGATGTCGTAGATGCCGTCCGCGCCGCGGTTCGGGCCGACGGCCGCGTTGCAGGTGGCCGCTCCGCCGCCGCCCAGCTCGTCGGTGAAGACGACCTTGTCGGCCTTCTGGTTGAAGGTCGCCGAGTGCCAGAACGCGAAGTTCTTGTTGTCCTGGACCTGGTCGATGACCTTGGGGTGCTCGGGGTCCGCGATGGAGAACAGGATGCCGTCGCCCATGCAGGCGCCGGCGGCCAGGTCCTTCGACGGGAGCACGGTCAGGTCGTGGCAGCCGGTGGTCTTGGAGACGCCCGGGTTGGTCGGGGCGCCGGGGTTGCCGCCGCCGTCGGGACCCTCACCGGGGAAGAGCACGGGGAAGCCGACGACAGCGGACTTCTCCGGCGCGTTGCGCGGCACCTTGATGACGGAGATCCCGTCGTGCGGCGGCTGACAGTCCGGGAACGCGGCGCTCGGTGAGTACGAAGACACGTAGATGTAGACGTTCTTCTTCTCCGGCACCAGGGTGTGCGTGTGCGAGCCGCAGGCGGTCTCGACGGCGGCGACGTACTTGGGGTTCTTCTTGTCGCTGATGTCGAAGACCTTCATGCCCTCCCAGGAGGACTTCTCCGTGGCCGGCTGGGTGGTGCTGGCACAGGAGTTGTCGCTGCGCGAGGAGTCCGTCGACAGGAAGAGCAGGTTCCCGGAGACGGAGATGTCGTTCTGCGAGCCGGGGCACAGGACCTGCGAGACCGTCTTCGGGGCCTTGGGGTCGCTGATGTCGAAGATCCGGAAGCCGTCATAGTTGCCGGCGAAGGCGTAGTTGCCCTGGAACGCGAGGTCCGAGTTGAACCCGGGCAGCGCGTCCTTGGGGATGTTGGCGAGGTGTTCGACGTTGTCGGAGTGGACGACCTGGTCCTGGGCGGGTATCTCGCCGCCGGCTATGGCCTCCTTGGTGTCGGCCGCCACGCTGCTGGAGAGCTGCTTCTTCGCGGCCGGGGAATCACCCGGGTCGGGCGTCGCGGACGCCGGGCTTCCGATGAGCAGCGCGGCGAGCAGACCGGCCGCGGTCGCGCCGACTCCCAGTCGTCTGCGGCGTGTTCGGGACTCGTTCAACAGGGTCACTGCTGTCTCCCTCGTCGATGACATTCCCGTGCCCTCCGTTCGAACCGGAACGATGCACGGGTCCCCCGAGTATCGTCTTCCTCATGCACAGATCAACAGATGGCAACGTAATCGTCATGAAAGTTGCTCTGCCGTTGGTGGTCGCCCTCGGCGCGCTCACGCTCGGCGGCTGTGACGCGGGGGCGGGCGGCGGAGGCGGTGACGCCAAGTCCCGTGCCGGGGGCGGGCCTTCGGTGATCGCGCCGGGCAAGCCGGGCGAGGGGGCGGAGACGCTCTCGGCGGCGGAGGCGGAGAAACGCAAGTCGGACGACAGTCCCAACTCCGCCGACTTCTCGTACGCGCAGATGATGATCACGCACCACACGCAGGCCCTTCAGATGACCGAACTCGCCCCGAAACGGGCCGAGTCGGGGAAGGTCAAGCGGCTCGCGGAGCGCATCACGGCGGCCCAGGGGCCGGAGATCGGCGCGATGGAGGGCTGGCTCAACTCCCATGGCAGGGAACGCGAGAGCGGGATGCACCACCATGACGCGATGCCGGGGATGGCGACGGAGGAACAGCTGCGGACGCTGCGCGCGGCGCGCGGCGCGGCCTTCGACAAGCTCTTCCTCAAGCTGATGATCACGCATCACCAGGGGGCGGTCACGATGGCGACGGACGTGCTGTCGGAGGGGAACAACGTCCAGGTCGAGGAGATGGCCAACGACGTGATCGCGCAGCAGACGAGTGAGATAGAGCGGATGCGGAAGATGCCGTGAGGCGGCCGGGGGCGGGGTGGGTGCGGGGCTGGTCGTGACGGCCGGGGGCAGGGTGGGTGCGGGGCTCGACGTGACGGCCGGGCGGCGCGTGCGGCGGATGGCGTGACGGCCGGGCCGTACGTGCGGCGCGCGTGCGGCCGGGCCGTACGTGCGGCGCGCGTGGACGTTGCCTGTGGCTCCGGGGCGGCACATATGGCTGCTGCCCGTGATCTCCCGGGCGGCGCATGTGGCCGCCGTCGCGTCGCCCAGCCGCGTGAGTCCGGGCGCGTCGTACTCTCCCGGCCTCGCCGTCGCGGTGTCATGCTGGAAGTCCGTCGGCCTGCCGAAGGAGTCCGCCGTGCTGCGCGTCGCCGTTGTCGGGTCCGGGCCGAGCGGGGTCTACACCGCGCAGAGCCTGGTCCAGCAGGAGCGGGTGCCGGACGTCCATGTGGACGTCCTCGACCGGCTCCCCTGCCCGTACGGTCTGGTGCGCTACGGCGTGGCACCGGACCACGAGAAGATCAAGTCGCTGCAGAACAACCTGCGCGCGGTCCTGGAACACGAACGCGTCCGCTTCGTCGGCGGCGTCGAGGTGGGCCCCGGTCTGCCGCCCGCCCGGCTCCTGGAGCTGTACCACGCGGTGGTCTATTGCGTCGGCGCCGCCACCGACCGGCGGCTCGGGGTGCCGGGTGAGGACCTTGCGGGCAGCTGGTCGGCGACCGATTTCGTTTCCTGGTACAGCGCGCATCCGGACGCCGTGGCCGAGGAGTTCCTGCGGGGCGTCGAGTCGGCGGTCGTCATCGGCGTCGGGAACGTCGCGGTGGACGTGACCCGGATCCTGGCGCGCGGCGCCGCCGAGCTGGCGCACACGGACATGCCGCAGGGAGCACTCGGCGTCCTGGCCGAGAGCGGGGTGCGGGACGTGCACATGGTGGGGCGGCGCGGCCCTTCCCAGGCCCGGTTCACCACGAAGGAACTGCGCGAGCTCGGCACGCTTCCCGGGGTCCAAGTAGCCGTAGACACAGACGAGTTGGCGCTCGATCCCGCCTGCCTCGACCCATCAACCCTGCCCGCGGCGAACCGGCGGAACGTCGAAGTCCTGCGCACCTGGGCCGAGCAGCCGCCGCCGGGCCTGTCCCGCCGTATCCACCCACGTTTCTTCCTGCGCCCCGTGGAGCTTCTGGAGGGGCCCGCCGGGCGCGTGGCGGGGGTGCGGTTCGAGCGCACCGCGCCGGACGGCATGGGTGGCGTGACCGGCACCGGGCGGTACGAGGTGATCGACGCGCAGCTCGTCCTGCGCTCGGTCGGGTATCGCGGAGTTCCGCTGGAGGGGCTGCCGTTCGACACGGCCACCGGGACGGTGCCGCACCTCGCGGGGCGCATCCTACGGGAGGGTGAGACCTCGCCCGGCGAGTACGTCGCGGGCTGGTTCAAGCGCGGGCCGTCCGGAGTGATCGGCACGAACCGCCCGTGCGCCAAGGAGACGGCGCAGTCATTGCTGGACGACGCGCCGGCGCTGGCCGGCCGCGACGTTCCGGACGACGCGCTCCCGGGGCTGCGGGCGTCGGGCGCGACGGGGGTCGAGTGGCCCGGGTGGCTCGCGATCGAACGCGCGGAGGCGGCGCTCGGCCACTCCCTCGGACGCGGGCCGGTGAAGATCCCGGACTGGGCGGGACTGCTGGCAGCGGCGCGGGACGGGGACTCGTAGTACGACAGCCAGCGGCGACCTACTAGGTGGCGGGCCGTTCCAGGGTGACCGTGCCGAGTCGGGCGTCCTGGCCGGCGGCCGCCGCGAGGACGCTGTCGAGCAGGCCGGGGAAGAGCGCGTCCAGGTCGTCGCGGCGCAGCACGCTCATCTTGGCGGTGCCGCGGTACATCTGCCGGATCACGCCGCTCTCCCGCAGGACGCGGAAGTGGTGCGTGGTGGTCGACTTCGTGACCGGCAGGACGAAGTACGAGCAGGCGAGTTCGACGCCCTCCTCGGCCGCCAACTCCCGTACCACGCGCAGCCGCATCGGGTCGGAGAGCGCGTGCAGCACCGACTCCAGGCGGATCTCGTCACGCGCGGGGTGAGCAAGCGCCCTGCTGTTCGCTGCGGCGGTCGTCACGGTGGCTCCACTTCGTTCGGCCCGGTACACGGGCGGTTCGGCCCGGTGCGCGGGCGCGGTGTGCGTCACGGCCCTCATTGTACGAGATCCATCGTAGTTTGACAGTTGCCGTACTACGATGTCTATCGTACGAGGACGCCACTCCGGCGCGGCGCACCACCCGATACACCTCAGGAGTCTTCCGGTGACCGAACTCTTCAGCCCCTACAAGCTGCGTGACCTCACCATCCCGAACCGTGTGTGGATGGCCGCGATGTGCCAGTACAGCGCCGCGCCGGAAGGCCCGGAGGCGGGCGTGGCCACCGACTGGCACTTCGCGCACTACGCGGCGCGCGCCGTGGGCGGCACGGGCCTGATCATCACCGAGGCCACCGCCGTCAGCCCCGAGGGCCGTATCTCCCCGTACGACCTCGGGATCTGGAACGACACCCAGGTAGCGGCGCTGCGGAAGATCACGGACTTCGTGAAGAGCCAGGGTTCCGTGCCGGGCATCCAGATCGCGCACAGCGGACGCAAGGCTTCGACGGAGCGTCCGTGGAAGGGCGGCGCACCCGTCGGCCCGGACGAGCACGGGTGGCAGCCGGTGGCGCCGAGCGCCGTGCCGTTCGACGACGCGCACCCGGTCCCCCACGAGCTGACGACGGACGAAATCGCTGACGTGGTCGGCCAGTTCGCCGACGCCGCGCGCCGCGCGCTCGCCGCCGGCTTCCAGGTGGCCGAGGTCCACGGCGCCCACGGGTACCTCGTAGGACAGTTCCTGTCGCCGCACTCCAACAAGCGCACGGACGAGTACGGCGGCTCCTTCGAGAACCGCGTCCGCTTCGCCCTGGAGGTCGTCGACGCCATTCGCGCCGTGTGGCCGGACGACCTGCCCCTCTTCTTCCGTATCTCCGCGACGGACTGGCTGGAGGAGGGCGGCTGGACCGCCGACGACACGGTGCGTCTGGCGACGCTCCTGCGGGATCACGGGGTCGACCTCTTCGACGTCTCGACCGGCGGCAACGTCGCCGACGTCCGCATCCCCGTGGGCCCGAACTACCAGGTCCCGTTCTCGTCGCGCGTGAAGACCGAGACGCCCATGCCGACCGCCGCCGTCGGACTCATCACCGAGCCCGAGCAGGCCGAGAAGATCCTGGCCAACGGCGACGCCGACGCGATTCTCCTGGGCCGCGAACTCCTGCGCGACCCCTACTGGGCCCGCCACGCGGCCCGCGAACTGGGCGCCGACGTCTACGCGCCGAACCAGTACGGCCGCTCGTAGGCGGCTGTCGTCAGGCCGTCAGCTCTTACCCTGTTCGCCGTACCGCTTCTCGAACTTGGCGACCTGGCCCTCGGCGTCGACCACGCGTGCCTTGCCCGTGTAGAACGGGTGCGACTCGGAGGAGATCTCCACGTCGACCACGGGGTAGGTCTCGCCGTCGTCCCACTCGATCGTCTCCTCGCTGACGGCGGTCGAGCGGGTCAGGAAGGCATAGCCCGCCGAACGGTCCCGGAACACCACGGGACCGTAGGCGGGCTGTTTGTCCTGCTGCATCGTCTCTCCATGCGTAGGCGGGCCGGTACTGACCGTTCCAGCCTGGCCCGGAAGCCCCCGCTCCGCGACTCCGGCGAGACCTAGAGGAGCGTGGCCGTCAGGTCGGGGCCCGGCCCGTCTTCGTACGCGTCCTCGTCGAACGGGTACAGAGGACGGTCGACCCGGTGGTGGCCGAGGCGCGGCAGGTCCTGGTCGACGCCGCCCGGGGTGAGGGCGAGCAGCCAGTCGGCGGCCATGTCGTGGAGTTCGGGCTCCAGGTAGCCGATCTTCACGACGACCAGGTCGTACGTACGCGGGTCGACGCCGAGGCCGCCCTCGGCGGGGCCCATGAAGTCGGCGAGCGTGTGGAACGGCTTGCGGCGCCCCACGAGGACGACGGTGAGTCCCCCGACGCACACGGCCGCCATGTCGACACCACGGTCGTACGCCCCGCCCTCCGCCCGGTCCTTCTGATCGGTCGCGCGCTGCAACGCCGTTACCGTGCCGGTGAGTTCGTACGGACCGCCATGGCCGGCGTCGACCTTGCCGCCGACGCTCAGCGTGACCTCGGCGCCGACGCCGGCCTCGAAGCAGCGGGCCACGGCGACGGGGTCGGTGATGCCCGGGTGCACGGCCGTGACCTCGCCCGTGCGGATCGCCTCGTTCGCGAGGAGTTTGCCCAGCATGTACGCGAGGTCGCCCGCGCCGCCGGCCGTCGGATTGTCCCCGGAGTCGCTGATGAGGAAGGGGCGCCGGTCGGAGGCGACGGCCTTCTCGATGCACTCCTCTGCGGTGCCCGTCGGGCCGACGAAGGTGAAGTCCCGGCGGGCGTCCCAGTAGCGCCGGGCGAGCTTCTCGGCCTCGGCCGCGGCGAGTCGGGGGTCGTCTCCGGTGACGACGACGGCCGCCTTGCAGCGGGGTTCGTCGGCCCAGGCATAGCCGACCCACAGCGCCGCGTCGAGGATGCCGTCGTTGCTCTCGATCCCGGCGAGCGAGCCGTAGAGGGACCTGGCGGGTTCGAGTCGCGTGCTCGTCTTCTCGCCGGGCAGCAGGACGGGGATCTGGACCCAGGCGCGGTGCGGACGCGTGCCGTCGCGCAGGCAGCGGACGAGGTTACGGGCGGCGCGCTCGCGGGTGTCCCAGGCGTCCTCGTGCGGGGCGAGCCGGTGGGCGGTGAGCAGGTCGCAGGGGCCGGCGAAGCGGCGCGAGACATTGCCGTGCAGGTCCATGGCGGCGGACAGCAGGGGGTGAGTCCCGTGCGAGTCGAGCGCGGCGCGGACCGCCTCCGTCAGATCGCCCTCGGCGTCCGTGAGGCCGACGACGCTCATCGCGCCGTGGATGTCGTAGACCAGGCCGTCGAGGGGGCCCGCCTCGCGGATGCGGGTGACGAGTTCGTCCTTGAGGGTCAGGTACGACTCAGCCTCGACCGGGCCGCCAGGGAGGGAGGTGGCGTGCAGGAGCGGTACCCACTCGACGAGTTCGGCGAGGTCCGAGTCGGGATGGGTCCAGGTGTAGCGGTCGAGGAGTTCCTGGCCGCGCGTCTGGCGGAAGTCGTCGGTGGTGGCGCGGTGCGGGCAGAAGGTCGAGGACTCGATGCCGATGCCGCCGATACCGATGCGCAGGCGGCGGGTGGGGGCCGTGCTGGTCATGGTGGGGCGCTCTCTTCCTGGGGAGGGGGCGGGCGGCGGTTCCTGAAGAGGGGCAGGCGGCGATCGGTCCGGCGGGTTCGGTTCGCGTCGTGAACTCTAGGCTCGCCCGGAGCGCGTCGGCAGGCGTACGTGCGATGCGGGGCCCCGCGCACCGACTGCCGGGGCCCGAGGTCGGCGCCCAGCCGGTGTGACCTGCGGTGACGCCGTCAGCGGGGGTGACTGTCAGAGGCGGGGTGCAGACTGGCCGGTACCTGAGAACAACGGCGTCCTCGGAGGTGTCCGGCATGACCGACGTACTGCTGACGGTAGGCACGCGCAAAGGGCTTTTCATCGGCCGAAGGCGCGGCGGTGGGGCGTGGGAGTTCGACGACGGGCCGTACTTCAACGCGCAGGCCGTGTATTCGGTGGCGATCGACACGCGGGGCTCCGTCCCCCGGCTGCTGGTCGGCGGCGACAGCTCGCACTTCGGCCCGTCCGTGTTCCACTCCGACGACCTGGGCCGCACGTGGACCGAGCCGGCGCGCCCCGCCGTCAAGTTCCCCAAGGACACCGGGGCCTCCCTGGAGCGCGTGTGGCAGTTGCACCCGGCCGCCGCCGAGCCGGACGTGGTGTACGCGGGCACCGAGCCCGCCGCGTTGTACCGCTCGCAGGACCGGGGCGAGACCTTCGAGCTCGTGCGTCCGCTGTGGGAGCATCCGACCAGGTCGCAGTGGGTGCCCGGCGGTGGCGGCGAGGGTCTGCACACCGTACTCACCGATCCGCGCGACGCGAGCGCGGTGACGGTCGCGGTGTCCACGGCCGGGGTGTTCCGCTCGCGGGACGCCGGCCTGAGCTGGGAGCCCGCGAACTCCGGGGTCTCCGCGGTCTTCCTGCCGGACCCGAACCCCGAGTTCGGCCAGTGCGTCCACAAGGTCGCACGGGACGCGGCCGACCCGGACCGGCTTTATCTGCAGAACCACTGGGGCGTGTACCGCAGTGACGACGGCGGCTCTCGCTGGACCGACATCGGCGCCGGTCTTCCCTCGACGTTCGGCTTCGCGGCCGTCGCGCATCCGCACCGCGGGGACACCGCGTACGTCTTCCCGATCAACGCCGACTCGGACCGTGTGCCCGCGGACCGGCGCTGCCGCGTCTTCCGCACGGCCGACGCGGGCCGCTCGTGGGAGCCACTGACGGCGGGCCTCCCCGAGGGCGATCACTACGGGACGGTCCTGCGCGACGCGATGTGCGCGGACGACTCCGACCCCGCGGGCGTGTACTTCGGGAATCGCAACGGCGAGGTGTACGCGTCGGACGACGACGGGGACAGCTGGCGCCAGTTGGCCTCGCATCTGCCGGACGTGCTGTGCGTCCGCGCGGCGGTGATCGGCTGACCGGCCAGGTGGTCACGGCCGCGCGGTGACGCGGGGCGCCGCCCCTCCTATGGCCTACAACCCGAATCCGGCCGCCCTCGTTGGGACACACGCAGGAAGATCATCCCTACGTTCCCGAGGAACACATGCGCTCCAAGCTCGCCCTCGCCGTCGTGGCGCTCACCGCCGCCCTGGCCGGCCTGTCCGCCCCCACGGCCCAGGCCACCGACAACGTCCCGTGCCACGGCACCGTGAAGCGGGACCTCACCGACCCGAACACCGGCAACGTCTGGCCGGGCACCGACGTCATGTACTGCAACCTCACCCAGGGCCACGTCCCCGTCTACGCCTCCCGCTCGGCGGACGCCCCGGTCGTCGGCCACCTGGAGCAGGGCGGCGCCGCCAACTGGTTCGTGACGGAGATGAAGGGCGGCGACTTCCACCTGGGCAGCTCGGCGAACTTCTGGTGGGGCAGCACGATGGCCGACAACGGCCGGTGGGGCTGGGTCCCCGAGGTGTACTTCGCGGGCGGCGACAACTACGAGGACGACGCGGGCCTGCTGATGCCGGGCGACTACACCTGCGCCAACTCCTGTGCGCCGGTGCCGTTCTGGGCCCGCTGACGTCCGTATGACCTCCGTATGACGAGGGGCCGTCCGCGATGTGCGGACGGCCCCTCGTCATAGCTGAGTTCGCTTACGGAATACGCCAGTCCACGGGCTGCGCTCCCTGCCGGACGAGCAGGTCGTTGGTCCGGCTGAACGGGCGCGAGCCGAAGAAACCACGGTCCGCCGACATCGGTGAGGGGTGCGCGGACTCGATCGCCGGAAGGTCCCCGAGCAGCGGCCGCAGATTGCGTGCGTCCCGCCCCCACAGCACCGACACGAGCGGCTTGCCGCGCGCCGCCAGCGCACGGATAGCCTGCTCGGTGACTTCCTCCCAGCCCTTGCCCCGGTGCGCGGCGGGCTTGCGCGGGGCGGTCGTGAGCGCCCTGTTGAGGAGCAGCACACCCTGCCGGGTCCACGGCGTCAGGTCGCCGTTCGACGGGAGGGGCAGGCCCAGGTCGGTGCCGAGTTCGCGGTAGATGTTCTGCAGGCTGCCCGGCAGCGGCCGTACGTCCGGGGCCACGGCGAAACTCAGCCCGATGGCCATTCCGGGGGTGGGATAGGGGTCCTGCCCCACTATCAGGACGCGTACGTCGTCGAAGGGCTGCTGGAAGGCCCGCAGGACGTTCGCGCCGGACGGCAGGTAGGTCCGGCCTGCCGCGATCTCGGTCCGGAGGAAGTCCCCCATCCCGGCGACGCGTTCGGCCACAGGTTCAAGGGCCTTGGCCCAGCCTGCTTCGACTAGTTCATGCAAGGGTCGTGGTGCCACAGCCCGTCACCCTACTGGCCCACACCCGCCTCGCGCACAAACGCGGGAGCCCGTGCTCGCGGGCACCCGCTCCGGCGCTAGTCTTCCTCCTCGATCAAGGTCATCGGAAGGTCATCCGGAGGAGAGGGAGCCTGATGCGTCACGGGCAGGCATGGGTTCTCGGCGTCGACTCCGGCGGTTCCGGGCTGCGGGTCGCGCTGGCCGAGGCCGGGGACGTCGCACTCGCCGAGGACGGGGACGAGGCCGGGGACCGCAGGGATCTCGCGCGGCCCGAGACGGCGGTGTCCCGCGAGCCCGTGCGGACGGGTGCCTCGGGGATCGACGCGGGTCATCTGCTCGAGCAGCTCCTGCCGATGGCGCGCGAACTGCTCGGCCGCGTGGCCGGCCCCGGCGCCGACGTCCCCGCAGTGCACGCCGTCGCCGTCGGCGCGGCCGGGATGGCCACGCTCGGCGACGCGTTGCGGGCCGAGCTGCCCGGCGCGCTCGCGGCCGAACTGGGCGTACGGCGCCTCGCGTTGGCCGCCGACGGGATAACCGCCTACGCGGGCGCGCTCGGTCAGCGGCCCGGCGCGGTCGTCGCCGCGGGCACCGGGATGATCGCGGTCGGCACCGCACTCGACACCTGGCGCAGGGCCGACGGCTGGGGTCATCTCCTCGGTGACAGCGGGGGCGGCGCGTGGATCGGCCGCGCGGGCCTGGACGCGGCGATGCGGGCGTACGACGGTCGGCGCGGGGGTTCCGCCGCGCTGCTCGCGCTCGCCGAGGAACGGTTCGGCCCGGCCGCAGAGCTGCCCTCCCGGATCTATCCGCGTACGGACCGTCCCGCCGTCCTCGCGTCCTTCGCTCCGGACGTTGCCAGCGCCTCCCTCGACGAGGACGATCCGGTCGCCCGCGCCATCCTGCGCGCGGCGGCCGCGCACATCGCCGAGGCGGCGACCGCGGTGTGCCCGCCGGGTACGACAAGTGAAGTGGCGCTCACGGGCGGGCTGTTCAAGATGGGCGAGCCGCTGCTCGCGCCGCTGCGGGCCGAACTCGCGGAGCAACTCCCCCACGCCACCGTGGTGCCCGCCGCCGGCGACCCCTTGCACGGCGCGCTGGTGATCGCCGCCGCGCTCGCGCGAGACGGCCTGCGCCTGCCGCGCGACGGCCGGCTCCTCCATATCCCCGGACACGTACCCGGACGCGTACCCGGAGAGACATCAGCGTCCTGAAGGGGGCGGTTCGCCACCCCCTCCCACCTGGACAGTTGAGGCATTAATTACTGAACGGATAATTCCGGACGGATACCGCTCAGCTACCCCCTCCCCGAACAGCACGGACCGGCGAGCCAGTAGCATACGGCGGCATGAGCTCCCCCACTGGGCCAGCATCCGGCCTCCCTGTACGAATGCCGCGTCCCCGTCAGCCCGGTCGGCACCGCCGTCCGGAACCCGTGGCCGCTCCCGAGGGCGCACCCGCACTCGTCCTCGCGGTGCCCGGCCCGCCCAGCACCGCCGCGCGCAGCCTCGCCGAAGAGGTCGTGAGCATCGCCCGCTCCGAGCTGCCGGGCCTCGACGCCCGCATCGGATACCTCGACGGTGACGACTCCCCGGCCGCCGAGGCCTCGGCCTTCGCCGAGTTCCCCTCCCTCCGGGCCGTGCTCGCGCGCGCCGCGAAGGAGCGCACCGCCCGTTTCGAGCAGGCCCGTGCCGCGGGCGCCGACGTCGCGGAGCCCGACGGACCGGTCGCCGTGGTCGTGCCCCTGCTCGCCGGCCCGGACAGCGCGCTCACGCGCAGCATCCGGCAGGCCGTGATCGACAGCCGTGCGGCCGCCGAGCTGACGGACGTCCTCGGCCCGCACCCGCTGCTCGCGGAGGCCCTGCACGTGCGTCTGTCGGAGGCGGGCCTGGCCCGCGCCGACCGCGCCCGTCTGTTCACCGTGGCGACCGCCGCGGACGGCATCATCCTCGCCTCGGTCGGTGGCGCCGAGGCCGTCCAGGCCGCCGGGATCACCGGGATGCTCCTGGCCGCGCGCCTCGCGGTGCCGGTCATGGCCGCCGCGCTCGACGAGGAAGGCGCCATCGCGGCGACCGCCGAGCAGCTGCGCGGTTCCGGTTCGCAGAACCTGGCGCTCGCCCCGTACCTGATCGGCCCGGAAATAGACGCCGGCCTCCTGGAGGCCGCGGCGAGCGAGGCCGGCTGCGCCTCCGCCGAGCCGCTGGGCGCCTACCCGGCGATCGGCAAGCTGGCGCTGTCGAAGTACGCGACGGCCCTCGGTATCGCGCCGCAGCAGACGCCGGGCGCGCCGGTCCACTGACGGCGGTCCGCACGCACCGGTGACGGGTCCGGCCCTGATGGGGGCCGGACCCGTCGGCGTATCCCGGGGGGCTCAGCCGAAGATCACGCAGGACGCGGCGGGCGCGGCGAGGGAGCCGCTGCGGCGCGGGAGACCGGTCCCGTGGTCGACGGAGAACCAGGTCACGTCGCCGGACCGCTCGTTCGCCACGTAGAGAAAACGGCCGGTGGGGTCCAGGGCCAGGTCGCGCGGCCAGTCGCCACCGCAGGACACGGTGGCGCGCAGGGTCAGCCGCTCCCCCGTGGCGTCCAGGGCGAGTACGGAGATGACGTTCGCGCCGCGCGTGGCCGTCCAGAGGAAGCGTCCGTCGGGGGCCACGACCACCTCCGACGGGAACGCGTCACCGTGCGGCGCGTCGGGCAGCACGGAGAACTCGCCGATCGGCTGCAGAGCGCCGTCGGCGGCGTCCCAGCGGCAGACGGTGACGGTGGGCGCGAGCTCGTTCACGATGTACGCGCGGTCGCCGCGCGGGTGGAAGGCCAGGTGCCGGGGGCCCGAACCGGGGCGCAGCGCGATCTCCCGGTGCACTTCAGGGCGCCCGTCCGCCAGTGAGAACACGCGTACGGAGTCGGTGCCGAGGTCCACGCTGACGGCCCAGCGGCCGGTGGGGTCGGGCAGGACCGCGTGGGCGTGCGGGGCCTGCTGGCGCTTGGGGTGCGGGCCCGAACCCTCGTGGGCCAGCACCTCGACGTGTTCGCCGTCGAGGGTTCCGTCGGCGCGCAGCCGCACCGAGCTGACGCTTCCCGAGCCGTAGTTGGCGGTGAGGACGTGGCCGGCGTACAGGGCGAGATGGGTGGGGCTCGAGCCGTGGACGAGTACGCCGCGCCCGGCGAGTTCCGGTTTGCCGTCGCCGGTGCGGAACGCGGCGACGGCTCCCTCGGAGGTCTCGCTCACCGCGTAGAGCATGTCGCGCGCGGGCGAGAGCGCGAGGAAGGAGGGGTCGGGGAGGGTGTCGACGGCGACGAGTTCCGTGAGAGCGCCGCTCTCCGTATCGGCCAGCGCCGTGATGATCCCGGAGCCTCCCGCGGCGGTGAAGGATCCGATGTACGCCCGCCCGCTCTTCCTGTCACCCACGCGAGTCTCCCTGCGCCGGAGTACGGCGAGCCGGGTGCTCGCCGCTCGTTGCGGCAGACGGTAGCAGCGGGTCTAGACCAGGAGCGGCGTGTCCGCCGTGACGGCACCGGAGGGAGGGCCGTATGAATGCAGCCCCCCTCCAGTCCTCAGGCTCCGACGGCCACCCGGTTGGACCCGCGCAGCGGTACCGCCAGTTCGAGCAAGGCCTGTTCCAAGGCGTGGAGGTGGGCCAGAACGGGTTCGCCCTCCGCCGGGTGCTCCACGGTGACGGCCTCCGCCCCGGGGCGCCGCCCGTCGACGGGCGAGTCCGTGAGCGCTTCGACCGCGGTCTCGACGCGCCAGCAGGCCGCGGCGAGCCGGGCGTCGTGCGACGCCTCCGGGTCGGCGACGACGGAGGCGAGCCCCCGCACCTCGCGCGCGCAGTCGTCGAGCAGGGCGAGGACGTGCCTGGCCCGGGCCGTCCGCGCGCGCATCGGGCTGAGCGGATGCACCAGCGGCGCGAGCGAGAGCCGGACACGGCCGAGGATCGCCTCCAGCTCGGCGACGCGCGCGGCCGGATCGGCCGTGGTGGAGCCGGCCAGCCGGTCGGCTGCCTCGGCCGTGCAGGCGTGTACGCAGCGCAGAGCACGTTCGACCCACGCGTCGGTGACGGAGTGGGTGGTCACGGGCAGGACGAGCAGTACCGCGAGCACCGCGCCGAGCGCCCCGACGGCGGTCTCGCCGACGCGCAGGGCGAGCAGCGCCGGGTCGAGCACGCCGAGGAGCCCGTACAACATGCTCGCCATGACGGTCACGGCGAGCATCATCCACGTGTACGAGACGGCGGCGGTGTAGAAGATCCCGAAGACGCTGAGCGCGATGACGACGGCGGCGGCGACCGGCTGGTCGTGCAGCGGTACGGCGACGGCGAAGCCCAGCGCGATCCCGAGCACGGTGCCGAGGAACCGGCGGAACCCGCGCACCAGGGTCTCGCCGCGGGACGTGGTGTTCACGAACACCCACCAGGTGGCGCCGACGGCCCAGTACCAGCGCTGGTCGGACAGCACCTGCCCGACGGCGAGGGCGAACCCGGCCCCCACGGTCGCCTGCACCGCCTGCCGCGTGGTGATACGTGCGAGGCCGCTGCCCCCGGTGGGCGGCGCGACCGCCGGGGGCGCGGGCAGGCGCCGCTCGTAGCACCACACCCCGAAGCGCACCACGGACGCCGCGGCGATCGAGAGGAGTACGGCGGCGTAGAGCTCGGGCAGCTGGGCGGGCACGGCGTGCAGGAACTGGGTCGCGAAGAAGGTCATGAAGGCGAACACGCCGAGCGTGTGCCCGCGCGGTCCCCAGCGGCGCGCGTACACGCCCGCTCCCACGACCGCGAGGAACGCGAGGTCGCGGGCGACGGGCACGTCGTGCAGCACCGCTGCGAGCGCGAGCACCGGGAACCCGACGACCGGCAGCAGCGCCGTCGTCACCGCCTGCCCGCGCACGCTCGCGTCGGTCACCGTGAACAGGGCGAGCAGCGCGGCCAGACCGCCGGTGATGGCGGCCACCAGCGAATGCCCGACGGCTCCGCACAGCGCGACGGCGAGCCCGATACCCAGCACCGCCCGGCTCGCGAACCGCAGCCGCATCCGCCCCGGATCCGGCGCCACGAACGCCCTCTTCAGCAAGTTGTCCCGCCTCTTCCGCACCGCGATGCGCCCTGACATGAGAAAGGCGCCGCGGAGATCCCTCGGGATCCGCAGCGCCATCGACTCAGATATCTCACCATTCGACCGGCCACCGGTTCAACAGCGTCCGGTTTCACTGGGCCAACGGCCCAGAAGCGCCGCGTCCTCCTCAGTCACGGCTGGACCATCGGACCAGCCCCGCGCTACTCCAGGACAGCCCCGCTACCGCAGGACGGCCTCGCTCTCCTCCGCCGGAAGGTTTGAGCGCTGTGCCGGAAAGCGATCGAGGCTGTTCTCCAGCTGGTCGAGGGCGCTGCGTGCCGCGGCGATGTGCGCCCGGACCTCCTCCTCGGTCGCGGGGGCAGCGGACGCGGGCGCCGGCCCTGCGGCGGCTTCTTCCATGGCGCGGGCCTCTTCGAGTGAGGTGAGGACCACGCCGATGAGGACGTTGACCAGCACGAACGAGGCGATGAGGACGTAGGAGGCGTAGTAGAGGATGCTCCAGCGGGAGATCTCCAGACCGGCGCGGACCACGTCGCCGAGGCCGTCGAGCGTGATGAGCAGGAAGAGGGTGAGGATCGCGCGGCCGATGGAGCCGAAGTGTTCGGGGTCGGCGGTGCCGAAGAAGACCCAGCCCACCATCGCGTACACGTACAGCAGCAGGCTGCCCACGATGAGGAAGCTCACGGTGCCGGGGAGGCTGCGGCCCACCGCGACGAGCACGATGCGCAGCTGAGGCAGGAAGCGGGCGGCTCGCAGCACGCGGGCCAGGCGCAGGAGTCGCAGGACGGTGGCGTTCTCGCGGACGACGGGCAGGAACGCGCAGGCGACGACGGCCAGGTCGAACAGGTTCCACGGGTCACGCCAGAAGCCGCGCGGCTGGTCGGCGTGGGCGGCGGCGCGGAGCAGGATCTCCACGGTGAACAGGGCCAGGAAGGCGTGTTCCACCAGCTTCAGCTCGTCGTCGAACCGGTCGATGGCGCCGCTGTACGTCTCGACGCCGAGGACGGCGGCGTTGGCCAGGATCAGCGCGAAGACGGTGACGGCGAACCAGCGCGCCTCGGTGACGGCCCGGCAGCGGGCCGCGAGGGCTGCCCGCCGCGTCGGGTCTGTTGAACGAATCGTGTTGCTGCTCACGGGAGTTGGATCTTACTGGCCTCTGCGGGAGGCCAGTGCCGGGCCGCGGCGCCCGGCGTGACCGTCAGCGGCGTCGGCTGAACACGGCGAGCGCGGCGGCGTACAGCGTCAGGATCACGGCGAGCGCCGCGTAGTACAGAGGCGGCAGCAGGCTCAGGCCGAGTACCGCGCCCAAGGGGGTGAGCGGGAGCAGGACGCCGACGGCGGCGAGGGCGGCGGAGGCGATGCGCACGGGGCGTGGCGTGGGGTGCAGGCCGGTGCGCAGGAGCAGCATGACCAGGGCCTGGGTCAGCAGGTTCTCGGTGAACCAGCCCGAGTGGAAGGCGCTTTCGTTCTGCCCGGCCGAGGCGAAGTGGAAGAGGGCGGCGAAGGTGGTGACGTCGGCCAGTGCGCCGAGCAGGCCGAATCCGGTGAGGAAGCGCAGGAACGGTACGGGGCGCAGCGCGGTCGGGCGGCGCAGGGTGCCGGGTGCGGGGCGGTCGTAGGCGCAGGCGAGCTGGGCCGCGTCGAAGCAGAGGTTCTGCACGAGGACCTGGGCGGGGAGCATGGGCAGGAACGGCAGGAGCAGGCCTGCGGCCAGCATGGCGATCACGTTGCCGAGGTTCGAGGAGAGCGTGATGCGCAGGTAGGAGGCGATGTTGCCGCTGCTGTGGCGGCCCGCGACAATCGCGTGGTCGAGGTCGGCGAGGTCCTTCTCGGCCAGCACCACGTCGGCGCTCTCGCGGGCCACGTCGACGCCGGTGGCCGGGCAGACGCCGACGTCGGCGGCGCGCAGGGCGGGCAGGTCGTTGATGCCGTCGCCGAGGAACCCGATGGTGTGTCCGCCGGCGCTCAGCGCGTCGACGATGCGGGCCTTGTGGGCGGGGGTGCAGCGGGCGAACACCGTGGTGCGGGCGGCGAGCTGCGTCAGCTCGGAGTCGTCGAGGGCGTCGATGTCGCCCGCGTCGGTCACCCCGTTCACTTCGAGGCCAAGGTCGCGGCACGTGCGGGCGGCGGTGGCGGGGTGGTCGCCGGTGAGGATCTTGACGGTGACGCCGTGGTCGGCGAAGCGGGTGAGGGCGTCGGCGGCACTGGGAGTGAGGTGGTCGTGGAAGGTGACGAAGCCCTGGAACGTCAGCCCGCGTTCGTCGGCCGGGGTGTAGGCCCGATTCCGTGCGGGGCGGTCTGCGGTGGCGACGGCGAGCAGTCGCACTCCGTCGGAGGCGCGCGCGGCTGCGTCGGCGAGCAGCCGGGACCGCTCCTCGCCGTCCATCACGCACCGTTCCAGCACGCTCTCCGCGGCGCCCTTGACGACCAGGGTGTGGCTGCCGAGCGCGCCCGGGGTGCGGACGACGGCGGTGGCCAGACGGCGTACGGGATCGAACGGCAGCGCCGCCACCGGGTCGTACGCCATCGCCTCGCCCAGGTCGCCCGCCTCCAGGAGCGCTTCGTCGAGGGGGTCGGGGGCCGGGAGTTCGGCGAGCTGGAGCGTCCACCACGCGTTGGCCGTCGCCCACTCCAGCACCTCGGGCGCCGCACGGCCGTGGGCGTCCACGGCCTCGCGGGCGACCGGCCGGTCCTGGGTGAGCGTCCCCGTCTTGTCCATGCACAGCACGTCCACGGCGCCCAGGTCGTGCAGCGCCGGCAGCCTGCGGACGATCACCCCGTGTGCGCGGGCGAGCAGTGCCGCTCCCCGGGCCAGGCAGGTGGTGACGACGACCGGGAGCATCTCCGGGGTCAGGCCGACGGCCACCGCGACGGCGAAGGGGAGCGTCTCCAGGCCGCGCCCGCGCAGCGCCGCGTTCGCCATCAGGACCAGCGGAGGGGTGAGCAGCATGAACCGGATCAGCACCCAGGAGATCCCGTGCACCGAACGGTCGAACGCGGTCGGTGTCCGTGGGCCCGCGGGCGGCTGGGCGGCGGCGAAGCGCGTGTCGGCCCCGGTGGCGACGACCAGGCCGACCGCGCTGCCGGTCACGACACTGCTGCCCTGGAAACACAGCTCCTCCCGGGCGAACTCGCCACCCGGCTCGGGCGTGCCGTCACTCGCGGCCTTGGCGACCGGTGCGGACTCGCCGGTCAATGCCGACTGGTCCACGCACAGCCCGTGTGCGCGCAGCAGTCGTACGTCGGCGGGGACCAGGTCACCCGGGCCGAGCCGGACCACGTCGCCGGGTACCAGCTCGTCGACGGGGACCTCTCGCGCGCCGGGTTCGGCGTCGGCCGAAGCGCGGCGCTGCACGGTCGCGGTGCCGGCGACCATGTCCCGCAGCCGCGTCATGGCGTTCTCCGCGCGGTGCTCGCCGTGCGAACGGAGCGCACAACTGACCGCCACGAGGGTCAGGATCACCCCCGCCGTCCCCCACGACGCGACGAGCGCGGACACAAGGCCGAGCACCAGCAGCACCGCCGTGAACGGATCACGCAGACTGCCCACCAGCCGGACCGGCCACGGCGTCGGCCGGTGTACGGGAAGGACATTCGCCCCGTACTCGCCGAGCCGGACGGCGGCTTCCTCCTCGGTCAGGCCGCGCGGGGTCGCGTCGAGCGCCCGGAGCTGCTGGAACGACGTCCGCTCACCTACCGCCGGCCCGGCCGCCACCGGCCGCGCCGCGAGATGCTCAGGCACCGGCCCCGCGCATACGGCGCACCGGCTGGGCCGCACGCTCGGCGAGCTGCCCGATCATGAGCTGTACGACGGCCACCACTCCCGGGTCGTCGACGTAGTACACGTGCCGCCGGCCCTCACGGCGGGCGCGCACCAGGCCCGCGAGCTTGAGCTTCGACAGGTGCTGGCTGACGCCGGGCAGGGTGCCGCCCACCTGTTCGGCGAGATGGGTCACGTCGCTCTCGCCCTGCGCGAGGATCCACACGATGTGCAGCCGTGCGGGAGCGGCGAGCAGGCCGAACGCCTCGGCCGCCCGGGCGAGTACCTCGCCCGAGGGGTCCTCGCGCCTCTCGGCTGCCCCGATCCGTGCCGTCACGGCCCGCTCCCTTCCCGGACGGGCGGCCTCCACGGCCGCCCGGCCACATCCCAGTTGCCGCCCAATTCTAGGGCCGGGCAGATCCCGAACCCCCTCCCCGCAGGGGCGCACTGTTTATTTGTTGCGCAAGCAAGGGAACCGCGAGCCTTCCAGGGCCGTTGTACCTGGTGAACGGCGTTGATTCGGCGCCGGTTGGGCGTTTGATTCGGGTCACCGTGGCCCGGTGCGGAAGCGGGAGGAATGACGTGGGTGTTTCTCTGTCCAAGGGTGGCAATGTCTCGCTCAGCAAGGAGGCGCCGGGCCTGAGCGCGGTCCTGGTGGGCCTCGGCTGGGACGTGCGGACGACCACGGGAGCGGACTACGACCTGGACGCGTCGGCCCTGCTGTGCAACACGTCCGGCAAGGTGCTCTCGGACCGGCACTTCGTCTTCTACAACAACCTGACCAGCCCGGACGGCTCGGTCGAGCACACCGGCGACAACCTCACCGGCGAGGGCGAGGGCGACGACGAGAGCGTCAAGGTGAACCTCGCGGCCGTGCCCGCCGAGATCGACAAGATCGTCTTTCCCGTCTCCATCCATGAAGCGGAATCCCGGGGCCAGAGCTTCGGCCAGGTCCAGAACGCGTTCATCCGTGTCGTGAACCAGGCGAACAACCAGGAGATCGCCCGTTACGACCTCTCCGAGGACGCCTCGACGGAGACCGCCATGGTGTTCGGCGAGCTGTACCGGCACGGCGCCGAGTGGAAGTTCCGGGCCGTGGGCCAGGGGTACGCCTCGGGACTGCGCGGTATCGCCTCCGACTTCGGAGTGAATGTCTGATAGTCCGTCAACTGACGAGCCCTGCACAGGAGTCCGACACCCGGGCCGCCGTGGGACATGCCATCGACGAACAAGGCACGTAAACACTCCGCCAATTGCGCAAGTAGTAATCTGTGGCAATGTCGCGTCTCAGCGGCATCACTGCAGGTCGCGTCAAGTCGCTTGTCTCTCGGAGGAGTTCATGAGCGTGCCCTTGTTGAAGGGTGGCAACGTATCGCTGACGGGGCTGAGTCCCGGTCTCACCGGTGTGACGGTGGAGCTGGGGTGGGACGGCGGTTCCGCCCTCGACCTCGACGCCGGCGCGCTGCTGTGCGACCAGGGCGGCAAGGTCCCCTCCGAGCAGCATTTCGTGTTCTTCAACAATCTGACCAGCCCTGACGGGTCGGTGCGCCACCTCGGCAGCCAGTCCCCCGGCTCGGCGGCGGGCCGGGAGCGCGTCGAGGTGGACCTGGACCGGGTCCCGGCCGACATCACAAAGATCGTCTTCCCGGTCTCCCTCTACGAGGCCGCGGCCCGGGGTCACAACTTCGGCCAGGTCGGACGGCCGCACATCCGCGTTCTGGACCGGGACGGCGGCGCCGAACTGACGCGGTACGACCTGACACCCGGAAGCGTCACCTCGGAGACGGCACTCGTCTTCGGCGAGCTGTACCGGCACGGCAGCGCGTGGAAGTTCCGTGCGGTCGGCCAGGGTTACGCGTCCGGACTCGCCGGCATCGCCTCCGACTACGGCGTGGACGTACTGCGGGAGAAGGCCGCGGCGGCCCCGCACCAGCCCCCGGCCCCAGCCCCGCAGCAACCTTCGGCGCCGCAGCACCTTCCCGGGGCACCCGCCCCGCACGGGGCCTTCGCACCGTCGCCGACGGTTGCCGACGCACCGGTACCGCCGCTTCCCGCCACACCGCCCCCCTCACCCTCAGGGAGTTCTTCCATGACGTGCTTCTTCGATCCCCAGCACGGACCGGGCGTGGCCGCGGCCATGTGGTCCCCGCAGTGGGGCGTACCGCGCCAGATCCAGGCGTGCCCCGCCTGCGCGCAGCGCGTGCAGACGACTCCGCCGCCGTACTACACGCAGCCGCAGGCGGGCTACGCACAGCCCCAGACCGGATACCCGCAGCCGCAGGCCGGATACCCGCAGGCCGGGTACCCGCAGGCCGGCTATCCCCAGCAGGGCTACCAGCAGCAGCACTTCGGGGACGGTCACCACGAGCAGGGCGGTCGCCGGTTCGGCACCGGGGCCCTGATCGGCGCGGGTGCGGCGGGACTCGTCGGCGGAGCGCTGCTGAACGAGGCGCTGAGCGACGACGAGCCCGACGTGGTCGTCAACAACTACTACGAGGGCGACGACATCGACTTCGAGTAGTCGGCGCCCACTCCGACACTCTGCATAGTTGCGCAAGCGCTAAAATGAGACTCGGGCGTGAGAGAGGCCGCCGTTCGGCCCCCGCCTCTCCAGCGAAGGGAGCGCCGCGTGTTCTCGGATGTCGGTCCCATGGAACTCATCACTCTGGCGATGCTCGCCGTCCTGCTGTTCGGCCCGGACAAGCTGCCCAAGCTCATCCAGGACGTCGCGGCGTTCGTGCGTAAGGTGCGGCAGTTCTCGGAGAACACCAAGGAGGAGATCCGCTCCGAACTCGGGCCGGAGTTCCAGGACTTCGAGTTCGAGGATCTGCACCCCAAGACCTTTGTGCGCAAGCACGTGCTGGACTCCGACCCGCTCGGCATCCAGGAGATCCGGGGCGCCCTCGACCTGAGGCCGGAACTGGCCGCGACGGCCGACGCCGCTCGCGCGATGGCGGACGGCACGACGACCTCCTCGGACACCACACCGTCCGAGGAGGTCACCGAGGGAACCGACCCCCGCTCACCTCTGCGCTACGACCCCGACGCCACGTGAGCTCGGGAGCGGTGGCGCGAAGCGGTCAGTCCGCGACCTTGGTCTGCGTGACCGGGCGCGCCGTGTCGCTGTCGCCCGGGGCGGTCTGAATGACACGCTGCGCCGTCGGCTGCGCGGAGGCGTCATCCGCGGACGGCACGTCCGCTTCCGGCGCTCCGTCGCTCTTCATGGCCCTGGTCTCGCTCTTGAGGATGCGCATGGACTTGCCGAGCGAGCGGGCCATGTCCGGCAGCTTCTTCGAGCCGAACAGCAGAATGATCACGATGGCGACGATCAGCAGGTGCCACGGTTCCAGTCCATTGCGAAGCACTTGGCCCACTCCTATCTCGGTTTCCCGGCCGTTCAGGACGCCCGCAGGGTGCTCATCACGCCTGCGTCAGGGCAGCGTCCATGATTGCTACCTTGCGCAACTGTATAGCCCGGGGGTGGGGCGAGTCGCTCCCCCGGCATGAACGATCGGCGACAAGCTCATGCACGTCACGGGCGCCGCTCACGCACCGCTCACGTGCCGCTCTCCACGAGCAACACGATCCGGTCGGGATCGAAGACCACCCACTCGGACGCGTTCGAGCCGAATGTGCGAAGACGGCACATCTCGAGCCCGTCCGACCGGGTCCACCAGCCGAGGACGGTGCCACGAAGCGGCCAGGTCTCCCCGGCGGCGTTGATCAGAACGCGGCGGTACGCGGAGCGCACTTCGACCTCGGCAGGGGCCCAGTCACCCGATCGCGGATCCTGCGGGCTGGGCATTAAGGCGTTCGACACGGGCATCCCTCGGCCTTTCCACCACACGGACAGAATTGTTTCAATTATTGCGCAAGCATCTAGGTGCTTGAAGGGTATTCGAAGGGCCGTCTGAAGGGCCGTTTGATCTGAAGGGCCGTTTGAAGGGTCCAGGGCTCGAGCTTCAGCGGAGCCCTACGCATCGGAGTCGGGTTGGCCGGTCGCGGCGGCGTACGCCTGAGCCGGCGTCATGGGTACTCCGTTGATCTCGACGGTCTTGTACTGGCTGACCTTGGAGCAGCTCCCGGAGTTGTCCGCGGTGCGGGCGTGGGATCCGGCGGCGGCCTGGGCGGTGTCCGCGGGGACGGGCCGCTCGCTGCTCTCGGGGTACGCGGTGCCGCTGGGCCAGTCCGTGCCGATCACCAGGGTCAGACCGGTGCCGCTCTGCTTGAGGTGCGAGGCGGGCAGGCGCAGGGCGCGGGCGACGGTCAGCGCCTCGGCCTTCTGTCCGGAGCCGTAGGTGAGCGTGGTCGACGTCGTGTGCGGGGCGTTGCCGGCGGCCTTCGTACCCGGGGCGAACCCATCGGCGGTGAGCGCGGAGGCGACGGCGGCGGCGCGACCGGAGGTGGCAGTGCCGTTGGCCACCGTCACGGCGATCTCGGAGGCCGGCACGGAGGAGGGAGTGGCCGAGGGCGTGGCCGATGCGGAGGCGGTTGGGGCTTTCGACTTGTCACCGCCGCCGTGCGTCGTCAGGGACTGGTCATCGGCGATGGTGGCGAACAGCGCCTTCGCGGCCTCGGCCGGGACGAGCCGGTTGGCGTCGTCCGGCGCCGGGACCGTCTGCATGGTGGTGAAGGTGGTCCGGTCGGTCGGCACCTTGTTCATGTCGGCGGCCAGGCCCACGAGCTGCTTCACGCTGCCGAGACCGGTGTCCACGGTGAGGGCTTTGGTGGCGGCGTCGGCCAGCCCGTACACCGCCGTGGGGTCGGTCAGGGTGCCCGCGCTCTTGAACTTGCGCAGCATCGAGGACAGGAAGATGTGCTGGGCGTAGGTGCGGCCCAGGTCGCTGCCGTCGCCGAAGCCGTGCCGGGAGCGGACGAACTCGAGGGCCGCGACGCCCTTGAGGGTGTGGCTGCCCTTGGACAGCTTCAGGTGCGAGTACGTGTCGTAGACATTGGAGCTGACGCAGACGTCGACACCGCCCACCGCGTCGGACATCTTGACCACGCCGGAGAAGTCGAGCTGCACGAAGTGGTCGATCGGGATGCCGGTGAGCTGGTGGACGGCGGCCACCTGACAGGCGGGGCCGTGGCCCAGTGCGCTGTTGATCATGCCGCGGTAGCCGGGGGTGGAGGCGCCGGTCTTGGGGTCGGTGCAGGCCGGGATGTCCGTCTCGGTGTCGCGGGGGATGCTCATCATCGTGGCGTTGGAACGGTCGGCCGATACGTGCACGACCAGCTCCACGTCCGCGTTGCCCACGGACTGCACGCCGGTTTTGGCGCAGCCGCCGCCCAGCTTGCAGTCGGCCTTGCTGGTCCGCCCGTCAGAGCCCATGACGAGGATGTTGATCGGCGTCCGGCCGAAGGCGTCCGGCTTCTCCTTGCCTCCGGCCCCGTCGGTCAGTGCGACGCTGCGGATGTTGCCGTTGAGGTGCTGGTAGAACCACCAGCCGGCGCCCGCCGTCGCCACGAGCAGGACGGACAGGCAGATCAACGCGATGCGCAGGCCCCGCCTCCGGCGTCCGGCCTTCGCCCCCTTCTTCGGGGCGCGCCGCCGCGAGCGGCCACCGCCGGACGCACGATGCCCGCTCCGCGGACCTGCCTGCTTGCCGCGCCCGCCGGTGCGCTGGCCCGGCACCCGGGCCCTCGTACCCCCACGTTTCGTCTCGTCGACGGATCCGTCTCGCAGGCCGCTCATTTCGTACTCCACGATGGTCCGTCGGTGACCGGCGTCCGGGCGTACGAAGCGTGCGCGGCGGGGTGCCGGTCAGTATTATTGCGTAGTTACGCAATCTAGCAAGCTGCCGGGTTGGTCCCGCACCCCGTACGGAAAAGCACGTGCGGCACACGCTTGACCAAGCCGTGTGCCGCAGGCAGGTGAGTCGGTCGCGGATCAGCGCACGCCGAGCGCTTCGCGCAGCGTGGTGAACAGGTCGGTCTGGTCGGTGACGCCGAGGACGCGGTACGCCTGCGGGCCCTGGGCCGCGATACGGACCTCGGTGCCCGTGTGCTCCTGGGACTGGCCCGGGGTGTTGGTCGAGTAGTTGACCTTCAGCGGCTGGCCCTCGTCCGTGACGAGCGTCGAGGACAGGCCGGGCGGCGTGGCCTCGACCGGCACGATCTGGCTGGTGTGGCCGTGGTCGGCGGTGGTGACCACCAGGGTGTCCGGGTGCTTGGCCGCATAGGCGCGGGCGACCTTGACGGCGCGGTCGAACGCGGCGGTCTCGCCGATCTGGCCGCACGGGTCGGCGGCGTGGTCCCGCTTGTCGATGGAGGCGCCCTCGACCTGGAGGAAGAAGCCCTTGTTCGCGTGCCTGGCCTGTTGCCTGTCCTCCAGGAGCTGGATGGCCTTGGCCGTCTGGTCGGCCAGGTTCGGCGTGGCGGCCGGGCGGTCGGGGTTGGAGGTGACGCAGCGCTGCGGGGCGGTGCCGCCGACCGCGGCGGCCTTGCCGGTCCACTCGGTCGGTACGTTGCCGGGGGCGAACAGGCCGAGCAGCGGCTTGTCGCCCTTGGCCGCCTTCAGCGACGCGTCGTCCGTGACGACCTGGTAACCCAGCTTCTGCGCCTGCTCGGTGACGGTCTGCCCCTTGTACTTGCCGTCGGTGACCTTCTGGTCGAAGCGCTGCTTGCCACCGCCGAGGAGCACGTCGACCCGGTGGTCGACGCTCTGCTCGGCGATGGATCCGGGGCCGCCCTGGGCGATGGTGTCGGTGGGGCAGCTCGCCATGTCGGCGGGGCCCTGGCAGGAGCGGTCGGTGGCGTGCGAGGCGAGGACGGCCGGGGTGGCGTCGGTGAGTTCGGCGGTGGTGACGCTTCCGGTGGCGAAGCCGCCCTTCTGCGCGAGCTCCAGGATGGTGGGGACGGCCTTGTCGGTGTCCGGCGTCTTGGAGATGCGCCCGTTGACGGTCTTGACGCCGGTCGCCCAGCCGGAGCCGCTGGCCGCGGAGTCGGTCACGTACTCCGGAGTGCCGTCCTTGTGCACGGCGTACGTGGTGTAGGCGCCGGTCATGGGGAACCTGTCCATGTCCAGACGGCCGCCCGCACCCACCGTGTAGTCGCGGGCCAGGGTGATCTCCGAGTCACCCATGCCGTCACCGATGAGCAGGATGACGTTCTTCGCCTTCCCGCCCTGGACGGCGCTGCGGGCCTGGTCCTGCGTGCTGACCGCGCCGGCCGACGCGGTGACCGCGACGACGGCCGCGGTGGCGGTCGCCACCGACACGGCGGCGACGAGGTGGCGGCGGGGCAGGCGGGCTCTGGGCATGTCATGAACTCCTGGCTCGTTTCCGGGTCTTGGCCTCCACAGCCCACCAGCCGTTGGTGAACCGGAGCGGACATCGGCCCATCGCCCCGACGACGCGTGGGAGACCTGGATGTACGCGGTTCGCGTCGCAGCGCAGGCCAGGCGCTGCGGACGCCTGTCTCCGGCATCACCAGACGCGCGTTCGGGCTCCGGCCCGCGCGTGCGGGCCGGAGCGGTGTTGGTCAGCCGGTGGCTCTGGCGGCGTCCTGGATGAGCCTTGCCGTGGTTTTCGGGTGGCTGATCATCGCGACGTGGGACGAGGTCGGTACTTCGACGACCTTGCGGAAGTTCGCTCGGCGGTACATCCAGCGTTCGGCCGCGGGCGGGATCGCCTTGTCCTGGCCGGCGACCAGCCCGTACGACGGGATCGTCCGCCACGCGGCGGCCCGGGTCGGATAAGTGAAGGAGTCCGCGTCGAAGGGCCGCTGGGTGGCCTGGAGGAGTCGGAACGCAGCGGTCGACACGTCGGCGGCGAAGGCGGCCTGGCCGTCCTTGCTCAGGTACAGGTCGGTTCCGGTGGTGCCGTCGGGCTTCGTGTACGGGACCGGCACGCTCACGGGCAGGACCTCGCTGCCCGGGAACTTGTTGATGAGCTCCCCCTGGGTCTCGCCCACGTCGGGCACGAACGCCGCGATGTAGACCAGCGCCTTGACGTTGCTCTTTCCGGCGGCGGCATTCGTGATGACGGTTCCGCCCATGGAGTGTGCGACCAGCACGATGGGCCCGCTGATGGAGTCGAGCAGACTCGCGATGTACGGGGCGTCGGTGGGGATGCCTCGCAGCGGGTTCGACCCGGCGATCGTGGTGTAACCCTCGCTCTGCAGCTCCTGAATGACTCCGTTCCAGCAGGACGAGTCGGCGTAGCCGCCGTGGACCAGCACGATGGTCGGCTTGGCGCCCGGCGTGTTGTCGCCGGTGACCGCGGCGGCGGCGCTGCTCGGGGTGAGTATCGCGGCCGATGCCGCGGCGGCCGCTCCGGTGGCGATGACTCTGCGGCGGGTGAACGTGCGGTGTGCGGACATGTGGGTCTCCCTCGGCGAAGTGGGTGGAGGTGCGCCGGGGCGGGGTGCCCGCCCGGGCGGCGCGGGAGTTGCTACGCGTTGCCGTTGCGGCCCTCGGCGGCCTGGGTGATGACCGCGGCCACGGATGCGGGGCGGGAGACGTAGACCGCGTGGCTTCCGGGGGTCTCGGAGACGATGGCGCCCGTGCGCTCGGCCATGGCGCGCTGGGCGGGCGGCGGGATCATGCGGTCATCGGTGGCGACCAGGTACCAGGCGGGCTTGGCCCGCCAGGCCGGTTCGGAGACGGCGCCTTCAAGTGCCGCCATGCCCCAGGGGACTTGGGAGTCGGCCAGGAACGCGGCCTCGGAGGCGGGCAGGTCGGCGGCGAACGAGTCGGCGAACCTGGTGCGGTCCAGGAACAGGAACCCGCCCTGCGGGGGCAGGATCGGCGGCACCGGTGCGCCGGGCGGCGGGTCGGCGATCAGAGTGCTGACCGACTCTCCCTTGTCCGGGGCGAAGGCGGTGATGTAAACGAGTGCGGCGACGTTGGGGTGGTTGCCGGCCTCGGTGATGACTGCGCCGCCGTAGGAGTGGCCGACCAGCACGGCCGGTCCGTCGAGGCGGTCGAGGATCTGGTGGGTGGCGGCGACGTCACCGGCCAGCGACAGCGTGGGGTTCTGCACGACGTGCACCTGGTAGTCGTCCGCGGCCAGTTGCTCGTAGACACCTTGCCAGCCCGAGCCGTCCACGAATCCGCCGTGGACGAGCACGATGTTCCTGATGGTCGCCATGGTCGCTCCTGTCGGAGAGGGACAGGTCCGGCGCCTGTCCGGTGGCGCTCAGTCAACTCCCGCGGCAGGTGCCGGACCATGCAGAACAGCACGCAGAAGTTGCTGCCTGTCCGTACCGGCGCGCACCGTCGGCCCGTGGTTCTCAGAGGGCGGCGAGGTCGCGGCAGCGGCGGTACGCCTCCGACTCGCCGCTCGCCTCGAACACCGCCGCCGCACGGGCGTAGGCACGTCGGCTTTCCTGCGTGCGGCCGTCCTCGGCCAGCAGGGCCGCGAGGGCTTCCAGGGCGCCGCCTTGGTGGTAGTCCGCGTCGTACGGCTCCATGAGGTCGGTGGCCTCGGTGAGCTTGGTGATCGCTTCGGAGCGGTGGCCGAGTTGGGCCAGGCACCGGCCGAGGTCCGCGAGGTAGTGGGGTCGCAGGTGCGCCGCGATGCTCGGCGTGATGCCCGAACGCTCGTCGCTGACCAGGGCGAGCGCCTCACGGAATCTTTCCGCCGCCTCGGCATGACGCCCGGCGTCGCGCAGGCAGTAACCGAGATTGCTGACGCTCGAGAAGTACGCGTCGGTGTCGCCGAGGGACCCGAACAGCTTCACCGCCCGGGACGCGGAACTGACGGCCGCCTCGTAGTGCTTGAGCTTGCGCCGGGCGATCGCGATATAGCTGTGCGACCAGGCGATCTGTGCCGTGGCGTCGGCGCGGGTGGCCAGGTCCAGCGCCTCCGCCGCACAGCGCAGCGCACCCTCCGGGTCGTCCAGCGGGATGGCGTGCACCCAGGCCTGATAGTTCAGCTGGGTCGCCTGGTTCAGCGGATCGCCCAGGGCTCCGGCGGCTCGGGCGCCCAGTGTGAAGACTTCCCGCCAGTGCGGCGCGTGCACCCATTGGTCGGAGAACCAGTGCATGGCCTCGGCGCAGTCCAGCACGGCGGCGTATTCACCGGCTTCCTGGGCCTGCCGCAGGGCGCCGAGCCAGTTGTCCAGGTTCGCCCGCAGCCACAGGTCGGCCTCCTCCAGACCTGACAGCACCACCAGATCGGCATCGGGCCCGTCGGGGCGGCCGTAACCGGGCTCGAACCACCGCCCTGCCATCGTCGCCATCCGCAGCAGCCAGGACCTCACCTCGACGGTCAGCGCCTTGCGGTCGGCTGCCGTCTCCTCCCGCTGCAACCGGTCGCGGGCGAAGAGACGTACGAGGTCGTGAAAGCTGTAGCGGCCCGCGGCGCCGTCGTGCAGCAGGCCGAGATCGACCAGCTCGTCCAGCGCGTTCCAGGCTGCCGTGCGTTCCACGCCGCCGACCACGGCCGCGACCTCGGCGCCGAAGTCCTGACCCGGCACCACGGACAGCCGGCGGAACACCCGCCGCGCGACGACTCCGAGCTGCTCGTACGACATCCCGAACGCGTTGGCGATCTTCAGGTCGCCGGCCTTGAAGTGCTCCAGGCGCCCTTCTTCGTCCGACAGCCGGGCGGCGAGTTCAGTGACGCTCCAACCGGGGCGGCTGAGAAGCCTGTTGCCGATGATGCGCAGCGCCAGCGGCAACCCGCCGCACAGCTGCGCGAGCCGGGACAGGGCCTCAGGCCCGTCCGTGTCGGAACGCTCGCCCACGATGCCGGTCAGCAGATCCATGGCCTCCGGCAACTGCAGCGGACCGAGGACCAGACGGCGTACGCCCTCCAGGCCGGCCAGCAGGCGTCGGCTGGTGACCAGCACCCGGCTCGGGCCGTCCGCCGCGAGCAGCGGGCGGATCTGCTCCTCGGACGCGGCGTCGTCGAGGACCACGAGGACCTGCCGGTCGCGCAGCAACGACCGGTACAGGGAAGCCCGTGCCTCGGCGCCGGTCGGCAGCTGACGTTCGGCGACGCCGAGCGCACCGAGCAGGAGCCCCAGTGCGTCCTCGACCGGCCGGGGCTGCGCCGACATGCCGAAGAGATCGAGGAAGAGCACCCCGTCGGGAAATCCGGGCCGCAGCGCGTGAGCGGCGCGGATGACGAAGGTGGTCTTCCCCGACCCCGCCGAGCCGGTGACCAGCCCCACCACCGCGCCACCGGGCGAGACCCCGGCGCGGACCAGCTCGTCCATCCATACGAGCTCCGCCGGCCGGCCCGTGAAGTCCGCGACCGAGCGCGGAAGTTCGCACAGGCCGGCCGGGCGGGTCCAGTGGTCACGCAGACGGCCGTCCCGCGCCAGCTCGACGAGCCGCTCTCGGCTCTCCCCCGGCAATGAGAGTGCGTCCGCCACCGCGACGACCGTCCGGTGCTGGGGTCCCCTGCTCCGCCCCCGCTCCATGTCCGACAGCGTGCGGACACTCACTCCGGATGCTTCCGCGAGTTGTTCGAGCGTCAGGCGGGCTGTCTGCCGATGGCGGCGCAGCAGCTCCGCGAGACTCGGGTCATCAGCGATGGGACACCTCGCGCGGGGCGGAACAGTGACGTGAACCGTTCGTACGGAGGCAAGCGTACTGAGGCCACGTCGAATTCGCCGCTGGAGTCAGATGCGTGGGCCGAGGAAGCAGCCGCCGGAGGTGTCGATGACCTGGCCGGTCACCCAGCGGCCGGCTTCGGAGGCGAGGAAGGCCACCACGTCGGCGATGTCGTCCGGCTGACCGACGCGAGGAATCGCGTTGCCGGTACCGACCATCTTCTGGACGTCGGGGTTGCCGAGCATCCACGGATTCATGTCGGTGACCGTCGGCCCCGGTGCCACGGCGTTGACCGTGATGCCCCGTCCGCCCAAGGACTGGGCGAGGGAGCGGCTGAGCACTTCGACGGGCGCTTTGGTCATCGCGTACGGCGCCTCGGGCATCGCGATCCTGGTCGCGGCGGTGGTCACGTTGATGATCCGGCCGTTGTCGTTGAGCAGCGGCAGGGATCGCTGGATGATGAAGAGCGGCGCCTTGGTGTTGATCGCCACGAGCCGGTCGAACGCTTCCGGTGTGATGGCCTCGACGGTTCCGCCGGTGTTGATGGCGGCGTTGTTGACCACGATGTCCAGCCGTGCCCGGCCGGTCCTCGCCTCCAGGCCGGCGGCCAGGGCGGCGAACAGTGTGTCGATGTCGCCGGGCACCCCCAACTCGGCCCGCACCGGGAACGCTTGGCCGCCTTCCTTCTCGATCAGCTGCACGGTGTCGGCGGCCGCGCTGTCGTTGCTGCCGTAGTGCACCGCCACGAGTGCTCCCGCGGCTGCCAGCCGCAGGGCGATGGCCCGGCCTATCCCGCGCGAGGCGCCGGTCACCAGTGCGGTCTTGCCGGTCAGGTCCGTCATGTCGTCCCTCCAGGGGCGTGGGTCGTGAGTCGTGGGTCGTGGGATTCGCTCGTCGGCTATGTTTGGTCTCAGGCACGATCCCGATCAACTACCAAGCGCGCAAGGTGAATTAACCTCAGGGTTAACGTGAGGAGGGGGCGTGGAGCTGCGTGATGTCGAGATCTTCCTGACCCTGGCCGAGGAACTTCACTTCGGCCGCACCGCGGCTCGTCTGCATGTCACTGCCGCTCGCGTCACCCAAGCGATCAAGAAGCAGGAGCGCCAGATCGGCGCCCCGCTGTTCGACCGCAGCAACCGCACGGTACGGCTGACTCCTCTCGGCCGGCAGCTGCGCGACGATCTCTGGCCGATGTACACCGGCCTCCACGCGAGTCTGCGCCGCGCCAAACTCGCCGCCCAGGGCGTCACCGCCGTGCTGCGAGTCGGCACGCTCCCGTACAACACCTACGACCTGCTGCCCTACTGGGAAACCTTCCGCAGCCGTCACCCCCAGTGGAAGCTGCAGATCCGGATTACGCCCTACGTCGACCCGTTCGCCGCGCTGCGCCGAGGCGACATCGACGTTCTCGTCGCCTGGCTGCCCGTTGAGGAGCCCGATCTGACGGTGGGGCCGGTGCTGCTCACCGAGCCACGCGTGTTGGGTGTAGCCGTCGAGCACGAACTGACACGGTACGAAACCGCCTCGGTCGAGATGCTCGCCGATTTCGCGCACTCCGACGCCCCGTCCAGGCCCGACTACTGGGCCGACAGCTACTGCCCCTCCCACACTCCCGCCGGCCACCGGATCGAGCGCGCCCCACTGGTGCGAAGTGCCGACGAGGTGCTTTCCCTGGTCAGCACCGAAGAGGCCGTCAGCCTGTTCCCCCACCACGTCAGCCGCTACTGGCAGCGGCCCGACATCACGTACCTGCCCGTGCGGGACATGGACAGGCTCTCCTTCGCGCTGGTGTGGTCGGCCGAGGCGGAGAACGAGACGATCCGGGCCCTCGCCCGGACCGTCCAGGACCTCGGCCCGCTCGACGTCACCGGACTCTGAACGAACCCTCCCCATTGGACAATCCTGCGCGACCACCGCCCGCCGGCCCGGGAGTCCGGGACGGCGGGCGGCCCGAGCAGGTGTCACACCGGAGTCACCTCAGGCCCGAGCGGGAATCGCGCCTGAGTCACGTCGGATCCCCCTCGTAATCGGGCCGGATGGCCAGCTTCCCGGCCTCCCACAGTTCTCGCGTGCGCTTCAGGCATTCGTCCTCGGAGGCCAATTCCTCCGCGAGCTGCTGGCCGATCTCGTTGTTCCGCTCGTCCGCCTTGTTGTCCGCGTCCGAACCCGGCCTGCCGCGCTCGTGCGCATCGCCCATTTCCGTCGCGAATTCCTTGCCCAGCCGCTTGGTGAGCAGGCACTGCCAGAAGACATGACGGACGGAGTTCTGCATCTCCGGGTCCGTCATGTGCTCCACCACCTTGTACACCTGGATGTGCACCCCGATCCACGCGTTGATCTTGTCCCAATTCTCCTTCCTGCGGATGACGTTGACTTCCTCCTCGCTGATGTTCTTTCCGATCAGCCACACGCACTTCAGGACACCCTCGAACCCGTCCCGTCGGACTTCGTCGCCGATCTTGCTCACGATGGAGGCGACCGTGCCCATTTTCTCCGCGCTGTCCTTCTTCCTGACGGCGTTGTAGCCCATCCCGACAATCCCCGCCGCGGTGACGGCAACGGTGAGAGCGGCGGTGATGGCCGCCTCGGGAATGAGGACCACGGCGATAGCGACGCCGAGGAATGCCGCGAGGATGTCTCCCCCGATGCTCCGCGGAGCGATCCCCCCGGCCCCTTCGTCCCTCCGGCGGGCGGTCTGGAGCATGGTGTTGAAGACGTCCCTGCTCGGAACCGTGTTGCACTCGCAGCGGAATGCGGCGTCGGCGGCCACCCTCATGGTCATCGTCCAGTCGCCGGCCTGCGGATCCTTGACGACCACCAATCGCACCGAGTCGCCCGACATCTTGACGAGTCGACCGTCCTCGTCGACTTCCTTGTCGTACGCGTTCCCGTCGGGGTCCTTGAGGCTCATGAAAACCCCGTCGGGGAAGTCGACCGAGTCGTCGTCCTTCGTGACCACCGCATAGAGGAAGGGCGCGTTCTCACCGATGGTCATCGTGTTCGTGAGGTTGAACCGCCTTACGTTGTCCCAGCCTTCCGGTACCGCGACGGTGCCGACCTGGCAGTACATGCAGTCGTTCTCGCCCTGTGACTGCGTCGTGGGCGCGGGGACCGGGCTCGGTTTGTCGCTGACGTCGAAAATGCCCCAGAGGCCGCCGATTCCCTGGTCGTCGATTTCTGTCGGCTCGTCGAAGTACTGACCCGCGATGAGCGCGGGGGTCTTCTTCGCGCACTCTTTCCAGTCGTCGTCGAGGGAGAGGCCCATGAGGCGCGAGCTGTAGCGCGTATATCCGTCGGGAGCCTCGTCCTGCTTTTCGACGTGGCTCCAGAACCAGTCCGGGACATCACCGTCGTCGAGCACGTCGAACTCTCCCCAGAGTCCGAGTGCCCCCTTGTCCACGATGCGTGTGGGGCGGTTGAAATACTGCCGCTTGATCACGGCCGGTGCGTTCTGCGCGGCCGACTTCCAGTCCACGCCGTCCGGGATGTCCCACAGGCGCGCGGAGAACTGCCGCATTCCGTTGTCCTGGGTGCCGTCGTCCTGGAACTGCAGGGCACTGGCCGCGTGCCCCAGGAATCCGAGCGAGTCCCACAGGTACGTGCCGGCCACCGGCGTGGGCTTTTCGTGTCCCGGTGAGGGTTCGAGCACCTGGTTTCCCGAGGCGTGGTAGAGCGCCTCGATGATGCCCTTTCCCTCTTCCCAGACGTCGTTGGAGAGTTCCCAGATGATGACGCCCTGGGCTCCGACGTCCTTGAGGAACTTCAGTTTGGCGACGGCGGTTTCCGGCGTCTCGAAATAGACGTTGTGGGCGTACGGGTAGGTCCCCGGAGGAAGCGGTTCGCCTAGCTGGGGGCGCGGGGTCTCGCCGCGCACCTTGATGTTGCCGTCCTTCGCCTCATGGGCGTCCGGGAAGGCGTCCAGGATTTCCTTGTACGGGAGCACCTTGTATCCCGGAGGAATGTCTCCTGTCTTGTCGTCCCGTGTCTTGGCCGCGCTGAAGTCGTAGCCGTACACGGGCACTCCGGCGGCGATCTTCTTGCGGTCGATGCCCTGTCCCTTTCCCTGCCAGTTCATGAACAGGGGATTCGTCCAGTACCAGAGGCAGTCCTCGACGGAGAGGATCGGGTTGTCCTCCAGGGCCTTGCCATCCGGGGCCTTGTCATCCGGCGCGCCCGGCTTCGTACCCGCTCGCGGCGTCGGCCAGCCGCCCTGCTGTTCGTCCAGGTACGACTCCAGATAGACGTCCGCCTTGCGGATGTTCTCGGTGTCCTTGCCGCGGATCGTGTGCAGCGCGGAATGCGGGCCGACCGGCGACCGGTCCCAGGAACCCGTCAGGTCGTAGGTCATCACGCCGAGCCAGTCGACGTGTTCGGCGAGGCCGGGATCGTAGTTGTTGCCGTACCAGGAAGTGCCGAAGACGGCTGCCGAGATGGTTTTCTCCGGCATGGCCTGCCGCAGTTTCTTCGCGAACAGCGTCAGGCCCTTACCCGCGGGATGGGGCCCATCGCTCTTCATCCGGCCGCCCTGGTCCTGCCCGCCGGGCCGGCCCCACCAGCACTCCAGGTCGAGATCGACACCGTCCAGGCCGTTCTGCGTGACGAAGTCCACGACAGCGCGGACCGTCTTGTCGAGTTTCGGGGACTCCGGATTGTTCCCGATCTCCGTCATCAGGTCGAGAAAGGCGTAGTCGCTCGCACCGCCCAGCGCGACCATGACCTTGGTCCCGTACAGGTTCGCGGCCATCAGCACGTCCGGGAGAACGCTGCCGACCTCCCGGAGCGAACCCTCGTCGAATGCGCCGGAGTTCTTCTCGCTGAACGTCAGGAAGGCAACGATGCCGTGGGTGAGGTACCGGTACATCTCACCCTTGGCATAGTCGAATTCCCCCTCTTTCCGCCAGGAGGGAATGTAGGCGATGACGTTCGCCTTCTCCGTCTCCTTGTGCTGGGTCTTGTCGTAGAGCTCGTCGAAGAAGCGCCAGCCGTTCTTGTTCGGGTCCCCCACGCCCGGCTCATCGGCCCAGAATGCGGCGCGGAAAATATTGCCCTCGTACTTGGTGACGGAACCCGTCTGGTAGCCGCTGGGGTTCTTCACCCACGTTTCGACGTTCGGGTAGTCCGAAGAAAGGCCCACTGAAACTCGCTCCCCCTGACTCTGCGACGGCCGTCATCGGCCGCCCACACGAGCTGATCAATCGGTCATCGCCAACCCAACCAAAGGAGTGCCCTGTCGCCATAGGCCTGGAATAAGACCCTCCGGGTGAGGATGAGGCCGGAAAGACATCAAGTGCGTGTCAGCGCAGGTCAGTTGAGGTGACTTTGCTACGGGGAGGACTCCGCCGACGGCCACGCGACGCGATGTCAGGCGATACTCGGCCGCGCCCGGCGGGCCAGAAGCTTGGCCAGTTCCCACAGCGCGAGAAGCGCCACGGCGGCCAGTAGTGCCCACCCGAACTGCCGTGCCTTGATCTGAGTCGTCCCCAGGATCCGGCGGAAGCCGTCCATCTGGGTCACCAGCACCGCGAGGACGAGCTGGACCAGTGCCACCCAGTTCATCTGCCTGCTGTCGAACGTGGACGGCGTCAGCACCGAGTCCGTCTCGCTGCGGCACTCGAACGCTGCCACGATCAGACACAGGGCGAAGGCGGTGAACGCCATCGACTGACCGATGCCGGTGCTGCCGAAATGGTGCTGGCCGAGCTTGATCAGGCCGAGCAGGATGACGGTGATCGCCAGTCCGGCCAGCCCGACCGTGACCAGTACGGGCCGGGTGAGCACCGATTCGCCGCGCGGGCGCGGCCGACGCCGCATGAGTCCGGGGCTCTCCCGGTCGAAGCCGAGCGCGAAGCCGAACGAGGCGTTCACGACGAAGTGGATCCACAGGACCTGCGGCGGGGTGAACGGCTCACCGGCGGCGATGTTGAAGACGGTGGCCCCGAGGAACGTCAGCACGAACGTGACCAGCAGGAGCAGCACGAACCGGATGTACTTGGTGAGGTTGTCGTAGATTCGCCGGCCCTGCTCGACGGCGTAGACGATGGTGGCGAACTTGTCGTCGGAGAGGATCATGCGTCCGGCGTTCTTCGCCACGTCGGTGCCGCTGCCCATGGCGATGCCGATGTCGGCGGCCTTGATGGCGGGCGCGTCGTTGACGCCGTCCCCGGTCATCGCCACGACGTCACCGTTCTTCTTGAGCGTGTCGGCGAGCAGCACCTTGTGCTCCGGCGCGACGCGCCCCACCACACCGATCCCGTCGATGCGGGCGAGCCGCTCCTCCTCGCTCATGGCGGCGAAGTCGGCGCCGAGGATCGCCTCGCCGGGGATGCCGAGCTGCCGGGCGATCGCCGCGCCGGTGGTGACGTCGTCGCCGGTCACCATGCGGACCCGGATGTGCCCCGCCTGCGCCCCGGCGATGGCGGTCTTCGCGTCCTCACGGGGTGGGTCGACCATGCCGACGAGGCTGGTCATCCGCAGGTCGGTGACGTACGCGAGCAGGTCGCCGTCGGGGTCGAAGCCGGCCGGGTCCAGATCACGGGTGGCCGCGGCCATCACCCGGCGGCCCTCGCCGCCCATCCGCTCGGTCTGCGCCGTCGCGCGCTCGGCCAGCTCGGCGTCCCACGGGACGGTCTCGCCCGCGGCGAGCGCGGTGGCCGCCCGTGCCACCACGGCCGGTACGGCGCCTTTGACATAGCACCGCACGACCTGCCGCCCCGAGGCGTCGGCCGCCGAATGGAAGGTGGCCATCAGCTTGTAGTCCGGGTCGAACGGCAGCGTGGCGATCCGGGGAAGGCCCGCCCTCGTGGCGTCGATGTCAAGGCCGGCCTTGTGCCCGAGGACCAGCAGCGCTCCCTCGGTGGGATCGCCCACCACCTCGCCGTCCACCAGCTTCGCGTCGCTGGCCACCACGTACGGCAGGATCGCGTCCTCGATACCGGCGGAGGAGCCCGCGGCATGGTGGATCTTGCCGTCGAGCCCGTAGCCCGTACCCGAGACGGTGTACCGGTCGGTGGGGCTGACGACTTCGACGGCGGTCATCTGGTTCATGGTCAGGGTGCCGGTCTTGTCCGAGTTGATCGCCGACGCGAACGCCAGTGTCTCGACCGACGGCAGCTCCTTGACGATGGCGTTCCGCTTGGCCAGGTTGAGGCTGCCCACGGACAGGATCGCCTGCGTCACGGTCGGGAGGGCCTCGGGGATGGCGGCGATGGCCAGCGAGACCGCGCTGACGAACAGGGCGTCCCAGGCCTGGTCCCGGTGCCGGCCCAGGACGAACATCACGATCATCGTCAGGGCCGCCGCCCCCGTGATCCACAGCGTCAGGGCGTCGAGCTCCCGGGTGAGCGGTGGCACCTCCTTCTCGGTGGCCGACAGCATTCCGGAGATCTTGCCGACCTCGGTCGCGGCGCCGGTCGCGGTGACGACAAGTACGCCGCTGCCGTGGGTGACCGGGGTGTTCATGAACGCCATGTTGGTCCGGTCGCCGGGAGCCGTCCCCGGTCCCGTCAGTACGCCGGTGTCCTTCGCTGCGGGAACGCTCTCGCCGGTGAGCGCCGACTCGTCGATCTGCAGGGCACTGGCCTCGATGACGCGTCCGTCCGCCGCCACCTGGTCCCCTGCGGCGATGAGCACGATGTCGCCGACGACCAGCTCTTCGGCGGGGATCTCGGCCTCCAGCCCGTCCCGGCGCACCCGCGCCGTCGCCTTCATCATCGACTGCAGCGCGTTCATCGCGCTCTCGGCCTTGCCTTCCTGGCGCAGGCCCACGACCGCGTTCAGCAGAGTCAGGGCGATCAGCAGGATCGCGGTGGTCCACTCCGCGATGGCCAGCGAGACGACCGCCGCGGCCACCAGAACGATCTGCATGTAACTGCGGTACTGCTGAAGAAACCGGCGCCAGACCGCGGGCCGCTTCTCCTCCGGTAACGCGTTCGGACCGTGCGCGGCCAGCAGCTCCTCGGCCCGCCCGGCGGACAGGCCGGCCGCCGGATCGACACCGAACGCCGCCACGACCTCCGCGGGGGAACGCGCGTACCAGTCGTTCTCACCGGCCCGAGGCGGTTCCCCCACGGAATCCGCGCGCACCGTCATCGTCCTGCCTCCGATCCGTGGCCGGCCGCCGGAATGCGTCCGGGGGCGCGCCGCCGCGCCAGGCCCGACTCCCGCTCTAGCCTCGCTTCTTCTTCGACTTCTTCTTCCGCTTCTTCTTCCGCTTCTTCTTCCGCTTCTCGGCGTACGGATCGGCCGGTTCCCCGGCAGGCGCCTCCCGCTCCAGGTCACGCCTGGTGACGAGCAAGTCCTTGCGCGCCGCTTCTCCGACGTCGGGGAACTGAGGGTCGATGTCCATCAGGGTGTGCGCGAGGATCGCCGCCGCGGAGATCCGCGCGAACCACTTCCGGTCCGCCGGCACGACGTACCACGGCGCCCACTTCGTACTCGTCGCCGACAGCATCTCGGAGAACGCTTCCTGGTAATCGCCCCAATGGCGCCGCTCCCGGACATCGGCCGCGGAGAACTTCCAGTTCTTCTCCGGCCGGTCGATCCGCTTCAGGAAACGGGTGCGCTGCTCCTCCTTGGACAGGTTCAGGAAGATCTTCACGACCTTGAACCCGTTGTCCGTGAGGTAACGCTCCCAGTGGTTGATCTCCCGGTAGCGCCGGTCCCACAGGCCGTGCCGGACCGCGCTCTCCGGCAGTCTCTGCCGGACAAGGTTCTCGGGGTGGACCCGCACCACGAGAACCTCCTCGTAGTGCGAACGGTTGAAAATGGCGATCTCACCGCGCTCGGGCAACCGCCGTGCGTAGCGCCACATGTAGTCGTGGTCGAGTTCCTCGGCGGAGGGCACCTTGAAGCTGCTGACCCGTACGCCCTGGGGGTTGACGCCGCTCATCACGTGGCGGATCGTCCCGTCCTTGCCCCCGGCGTCGAGCGCCTGGAGGCAGAGCAGCACGCCGTACGTGTTCTGGGCGGCGAGCCGCTCCTGGTACTCGGAGAGCAGCGAGACCCCGGTCCTGAGCAGCTCGATCCCTTCCCGCTTCTTCAGGCCGGCCTTGTAGCGGGGGTCGAAGTCCCGCTCCAGGCACACCTCCGACCCCGGTTCCACCCGGAGTGGCTCGATGAAATCCGCGATGCGTTCGGCTCTCTCGTCCGACATCACCTGTCAGCCCTTCGCTGATCCGGGGGGCGAGTACGAGGCGCTCCGCGAAGCGCCCTCGCTCATAGTCCGCTCAATTGAGCAAGATCGCCCTTCAGGTGAGGCCAAGAGCGTCGCGTGGCGATCGGCGGCAGGTGGCTGCCCGTTGCGGTGACCGGCCGTGGATCTACGCTGACATGCAGGAGAGTCCCGGCACCGGCTGGGCGGTGAAAGGGGCGTCGGACGTGTCTGGGAACGAGCGGGAGCTGGCCGAGGCTCAGCAGGAGCACTGGCAGCAGACGTACGGCGAACACCCGGGCATGTATGGAGAGGAGCCGTCCGCGCCTGCTGTCCATGCCGCCGCCGCGTTCCGGGCCGTGGGGGCCCGCGAGGTGCTGGAGCTGGGCGCCGGGCACGGACGGGACGCGCTGTACTTCGCCCGCGCCGGCTTCACCGTGCTGGCCACCGACTTCAGCCCGGTCGGCCTGAAGCAGTTGCGCGAGGCCGCCGTCGCCGAGGACATCGCGGACCGGGTCACCACCGCGGTGCACGACGTGCGCGAGCCGCTGCCGCTCCCGGATGCCTCGGTGGACGCCGTGTTCGCGCACATGCTGCTGTGCATGGCCCTGTCCACCGAGGAGATTCACGCTCTGGTCGCCGAGGTCCGCCGGGTGCTGCGGCCCGGCGGCTCGTTCGTCTACACGGTCCGGCACACCGGGGACGCCCACTACGGTGCGGGCACCGAGCACGGCGACGACATCTGGGAGCACGGTGGGTTCGCCGTCCACTTCTTCGACCGCGACCTGGTCGACTCCCTCGCCGACGGCTGGAACCTCGAAGAGGTCCACCCGTTCGAGGAGGGCGGCCTGCCGCGCCGACTGTGGCGCGTCACCCAGACTCTGACCACCGCCGGGACTACGTAAGGCAGCAAGTCGTTTCTTTGGGGGGACGAAGGAGAGGCGCTATGACGATGCAGGGCAGCCCCGCGAAGCAACCCACGACCGAGCTCGACACCCGCTACAGCTCCGCACTCACTCCCCGCCCGGGTGCCACGGACGTCACCGCCACCCAATGGGCCGAGGCCCAGCGGCTCTTGGAGGCCGCCGAGATCTTCTGGGTGTCCACCGTGCGGCCCGACGGCCGACTGCACGTCACCCCCGTGATCGCGGCCTGGCACGACGGGGCGATGTACTTCTCCACCGGCCCGGGCGAGCAGAAGGCGAAGAACATCGCACACAACGCGCACTGCGCGCTGACCACGGGAGGCAACGCGCTCACCGAAGGACTCGACCTGGTGGTCGAGGGCACGGCGGAGCAGGTTGCCGATCCGGCACTGCTCGAGGAGGTGATCGCGGCGTACGAGGCGAAGTACGGACCGCACATCACCTCACCCGAGGGCACCTTCCACGGAATCGGCGACGCGTTCCGCAAAGGGGATGCGGTGCTGTTCGAGGTGGCCCCCACCACCGCGTACGGCTTCGGCCGGGACGGCGGGGTCTACACCCACACGCGATGGGCGTTCTGAGGGACGAAACACGGTCACGGGCACGACTGCCATCAAGTTCCAACATGCCGCCCAAAGCGCCCCCACCCAGCCCTCATAGGCGCCCCCTATATACCAATAGGAACCTTTGCGTTGACGGGCACTCAGTTTTTGGGGACGGTGGATGGCTCACGCCCAGGGTCTTTCGTCTGGATCAGGCCTGATCCAGACGAGAGGCCCTGGCTCGCCTGGGACATGGGAGGTTCGTTCGCATGTATTCAGTGACCAATCCGGCCACCGGAGAACTGATCGAGGAAATCCCGAACACGACCGACGAGGAGGTGGTAGCCGCGATCGGCCGCGTCGATCACGGTTACACCGCCTGGCGGCGCCGACCGGTGGCCGAGCGTGCGGGCATCGTCCTGCGGGCGGCGGAGCTGTTCGCCGAGCGCGCCGACGAGCTCGCCGCGATCATGGCCCTCGAGATGGGCAAGCGGATCAATGAGGGGCGCGGGGAGATCGGCGTCGTCCGCGACATCTTCGAGTACTACGGCGCCAACGGCCCCAAGTTGCTGGCGGACGAACCCCTGACCCTGAAGTCCGGCGAGGCCGTCATCGCCAAGGAGCCGATCGGCGCGCTGCTCGGCGTCATGCCGTGGAACTTCCCCTGCTACCAGGTCGCCCGTTTCGTGGCTCCCAACCTCGTGCTCGGCAACACGATCCTGCTCAAGCACGCCTCCATCTGTCCCCGGTCGGCCGTCGCCATCGCCCAGGTCCTGCACGACGCGGGGGTCCCCGAAGACGCGTACGTGAATGTCTTCGCCTCCAGCAAGCAGGTCCCGTGGATCCTCGCGGACCCTCGCATCAAGGGGGTGTCGCTCACCGGCAGCGAAGCCGCGGGGATCTCGGTGGCGGCGGAGGCCGGGCGGAACCTGAAGCGTGCCGTCCTCGAACTGGGCGGGTCCGACCCGCTGATCGTGCTGGACACAGCCGACATGGACGAGACCGTGAAGGCCACGGCGACGGCCCGTATGCGCAACTGCGGCCAGTCGTGCAACGCTCCGAAGCGGATGATCGTGATGGCCGACATCTATGACGAGTTCGTCGACAAGATCACCAAGCGGGTCAGCAACTATTACCAGCCCGGCGACCCGGCGGACCCCGCGACCAAACTGCCCCCGCTCGCCTCCGTCGCGGCCGCCGACGAAGTGGCCGCTCAGGTCCGCACCGCCGTCGACCAGGGCGCGACGCTGCGCGCCGGCGGCAACCGGATCGGCCCGGGCGCCTACCTGGAGGCCACCGTCCTGACCGATGTGACCCCGGAGATGAACGCCTACTACGAGGAGATCTTCGGCCCGGTCATTCTGGTGTTCCGTGCCGAGACCGAGGAGGAGGCGATCGCCATCGCCAACGACTCGCCGTTCGGCCTGGGCGCGGCGGTCTTCGGAACCGATCCGGAGCGGAACCGCCGCGTCGCCGACCGTATCGAGGCGGGCATGGTCTACCTCAACAAGTCCGGTGGCTCCGTGGCGGATCTGCCCTTCGGCGGCATCAAGCGTTCCGGCATGGGCCGCGAACTCGGGGCGCTCGGCATCGAGGAGTTCATGAACAAGAAGTCGATCCGGCTCTAGTCGATCCGGCTCTGAGCGACGGATGTCGGGGCGGGCCTCTGACATCCGTCGCGAAGAGCGGCAGCAGCTGCGGTGGTTGAGACGGGCGTCTCAACCACCGTGGCGCTCCTACGACTTGGCCGTCCGGCGGACGCGGGCGGTGAGGGTGTGCAGCGGATCGGACCCGTCGCGGCGGGGCCTGGGCCCGTCCGCCTCGGGCGCGATGCGCGTGCCCGCGTCACTGCGTGTCCATTCCCGGACCGCGAACCGCTCGACGATCGCCCAGCGCCCGTCCCGTCGGGTCATGTGGTCGACGTAACGGAAGCCGCTCGTGAAGTTGCGCCGCGCGTCGTCGGCGGGTGAACCCCAGTGCACGGCCGTGCCGTAGGTCTCGGCCACGGCATGGTCGCCGTCGCCGAACAGTTCGACGTAGTGATTGCCGATGATGTGCTGGGTACCGTCGAACCTCCGCAGCAGCGGTTCCACCCACGCGACGTAAGCGTCCACCGGACCGCTGAAGCCGGTGTGGTGGTCCACGCCGTCGGGGTGGTACGCCGAGCGGACGAGGTCGAGGTCGAGGCGGTCGATACCGCGGCAGTAGCGCAGGACGACGTCATGGATCTGCTGACGGTCAGACAGTTCACACATGTCCGTCACTCTACGAGCTTGAACCAAGCAAATGCTAGGTTGTGCGACCCCAGTACGGAGCCCAGATACGCATACGCATACGGAACCGCCCCGGTCGGCAGGTGCCGACCGGGGCGGAACGCGTCAGAGCAGGCGGAGCGCTCAGGCGAGCGACGCGATGGCCTCGTTGAACGTGGCCGACGGGCGCATGACGGCCGCGGCCTTGGCCGGGTCGGGCTGGTAGTAGCCGCCGATCTCGGCCGGGCTGCCCTGGACGGCGAGCAGCTCGTCGACGATCGTCTGCTCCTGCTCGGTCAGCGTCTTGGCCAGCGGCGCGAACGCCTCGGCGAGCTGGACGTCGTCGGTCTGCTTGGCCAGCTCCTGCGCCCAGTACATGGCGAGGTAGAAGTGGCTGCCGCGGTTGTCGATGCCGCCGACGCGACGGGTCGGCGACTTGTCCTCGTTGAGGAAGGTCGCGGTACCGCGGTCGAGGGTGTCGGCCAGGACCTGGGCGCGGGCGTTGCCCGTGGTGGTCGCCAGGTGCTCGAAGGAGGCGGCCAGGGCGAAGAACTCGCCCAGGCTGTCCCAGCGCAGGTAGTTCTCCTTGACGAGCTGCTGGACGTGCTTCGGGGCGGAGCCGCCGGCGCCCGTCTCGAACAGGCCGCCGCCGTTCATCAGCGGGACGACGGAGAGCATCTTGGCGCTCGTGCCCAGCTCGAGAATCGGGAAGAGGTCGGTCAGGTAGTCACGCAGCACGTTGCCGGTGACGGAGATGGTGTCCTCGCCGCGGCGGATGCGCTCCAGGGAGAACGCGGTGGCCTTGACCGGCGACATGATCTCGATCTGCAGACCGTCGGTGTCGTGGTCGGCCAGGTACGTCTTGACCTTCTTGATGAGCTGGGCGTCGTGCGCGCGCGTCTCGTCCAGCCAGAAGACGGCCGGGACGCCGGTGGCGCGGGCGCGGGTGACGGCGAGCTTGACCCAGTCCTGGATCGGCAGGTCCTTGGCCTGGCAGGCGCGGAAGATGTCGCCCTCGGCGACCTCCTGCTCCAGGACCACGTTGCCCGCGGTGTCCACGAGGCGGACGGTGCCGGCGGTCTGGATCTCGAAGGTCTTGTCGTGGCTGCCGTACTCCTCGGCCTTCTGCGCCATGAGGCCGACGTTCGGCACCGAGCCCATGGTGGACGGGTCGAAGGCGCCGTTGGCGCGGCAGTCGTCGATGACGACCTGGTAGACGCCGGAGTAGCTGCTGTCGGGCAGCACGGCGAGGGTGTCGGCCTCCTCGCCGTCCGGGCCCCACATGTGGCCGGAGGTGCGGATCATGGCCGGCATGGACGCGTCGACGATGACGTCGGACGGTACGTGCAGGTTGGTGATGCCCTTGTCGGAGTCGACCATCGCGAGGGCCGGGCCCTCGGCGAGCTCGGCCTCGAAGGACGCCTTGATCTCGGCGCCCAGGTGGGGCACGGAGTCCAGACCGTTCAGGATCGCGCCGAGGCCGTCGTTGGCGGACAGGCCGGCGGCGACGAGCACCTCGCCGTACTTCGCGAAGGTCTTCGGGAAGAAGGCGCGCACGACGTGGCCGAAGATGATCGGGTCCGAGACCTTCATCATCGTGGCCTTGAGGTGCACGGAGAACAGGACGCCCTCCGCCTTGGCCTTGGCGATCTGCGCCGTGATGAACTCGCGCAGGGCGGCGGCGCGCATGACGGAGGCGTCGACGACCTCGCCCGCGAGGACCGGGACGGACTCGCGCAGGACGGTGGTGGTGCCGTCGGCGGCGGCCAGCTCGATGCGGAGCGTCGTGGGCTCGTCGATGACCACGGACTTCTCGGTGGAGCGGAAGTCGTCGACGCCCATGGTGGCGACGTTGGTCTTCGAATCCGGCGTCCACTTGCCCATGCGGTGGGGGTGGGTCTTGGCGTAGTTCTTGACCGACGCGGGGGCGCGGCGGTCGGAGTTGCCCTCGCGCAGGACCGGGTTGACGGCGCTGCCCTTGATCTTGTCGTAACGGGCGCGGACGTCCTTGGCCTCGTCGGTCTGCGGGTCGTCCGGGTAATCGGGGAGCGCGTAGCCCTGGCCCTGCAGTTCGGCGATGGCGGCCTTGAGCTGCGGGATGGAGGCCGAGATGTTCGGCAGCTTGATGATGTTGGCGCCGGGCGTCTTGGCCAGTTCGCCGAGCTCGGCGAGCGCGTCGTCGATGCGCTGACCCTCGTCGAGACGCTCCGGGAAGCTGGCGATGATGCGGCCGGCCAACGAGATGTCGCGGCTCTCGACACCGACGCCGGCGGTCGAGGCGTAGGCCTCGATCACGGGCAGGAACGAGTACGTCGCGAGGGCCGGGGCCTCGTCAGTGTGCGTGTAGATGATGGTCGAGTCAGTCACCGGGTGCTCCGCTCCACAGTCTGCGTCTCTCGTCTGCAACATTGCTCGACATCAAGATATCTCGTGATCGACCCCCTCTCGACAGGACCCCGCACCGGATTTCGACGGATCACGGCCGACTCCCCCGGCGCGCGCCACGCAAAGCCTCTTATCTCCCCAATGGCCCGGATATCGCGCTCATCGATGGACCATTGGTACAGTCGCCCGGCGATCATCGTGCCCGTACAGCGCGCCCGTGAAGGAGGCCGCCGCCCATGGCCGTGGACGAGTTGGACACCCGTATCCTGCGTCTCCTCCTGGAGCAGCCGCGGACGAGTGTGCGCGAATACGCCCGCATTCTCGGCGTCGCGCGCGGCACGCTCCAGGCCCGGCTCGACCGGCTCGAACGCGACGGGGTGATCACGGGCACCGGTCCGGCCCTGTCCCCCACGGCGCTCGGCCACCCGGTCCTCGCGTTCGTGCACATCGAGGTCACGCAGGGGCAGCTCGAAGAGGTGGGCGACGCGCTCGCCGGGGTGCCGGAGATCATCGAGGCGTTCTCCATCACCGGCGGCGGCGACCTGCTGACCCGCGTGGCGGCCCGGGACAACGGGCATCTGGAGGACGTCATCCAGCAGCTGAACCGGCTGCCCGGAGTGGTCCGCACCCGCACCGAGGTGGCACTTCGCGAGCGTGTTCCGCACCGGCTGCTCCCGCTGGTCGAGGCGATCGGCCGGGCCGCCGCCGAGCGCCGGTGACCCCCGCCCTGTCACCCTGAACCCATGAGCTCCCTGGGCAACACCTCGGTCGTCTTCGACCTCGACGGAACGCTTGTGGACAGCGAGCCGAACTACTTCGAGGCGAGCCGCCAGACGCTCGCCGAGCACGGCGTCCCGGACTTCACCTGGGAGGAACACGAGTCGTACGTCGGGATCAGCACCCACGAAACCCTGGAGATGCTGCGGCAGAAATACGGCATCGAGGCCCCCGTCGACGTGCTCCTCACCGAGCTGAACACCCGCTATCTGGCGCGCGCACACGCCTCCACCCCGGTCTATCCGCAGATGCGGCAGCTCGTGGAACGGCTGCACGCGGCCGGGGTGCCGATGGCGGTGGCCTCCGGGTCGTCGTCCCAGGCCATCGCGGCTGTCCTGGCGGGCACGGGTCTGAACGCGCACCTACGGGTCCACGTCTCGGCGGACGAGGTCGCGCACGGCAAGCCCGCCCCCGACATCTTCCTGGAGGCGGCGCGTCGGATGGGCGCCATGCCCGTGCACTGCACGGTGATCGAGGACGCCGTCCCGGGAGCGGCTGCCGCGTACGCCGCCGGGATGCGCTGCATCGCGGTCCCGTACGTGACCTCGCAGGCCGGCGACCCCGGATTCGCCACGGCGGAGCTGCTTTTCCGGGGCGGGCACCGGGAGTTCACGGCTGCGGCCGCGTACGACTGGCTGGCGAGAACGGCGGCCCGCGACGCCTCGGGCACTCCGTACCCTCTGGATGGTTAGTCCAGCGAGAGGGAGTCCCTGATGAGCGAACTGCCCACCTATGACGACGTCGTGCGCGCGCACGAGCGCATCGCCGGCCACGCCCACCGCACGCCCGTCCTCACCTCCCGCCTCACCGACGCGGAACTCGGCGCCTCGCTCCACTTCAAGTGCGAGAACTTCCAGCGCATGGGTGCCTTCAAGTTCCGTGGCGCGTTCAACGCGCTGTCCCGGTTCTCCCCCGAGCAGCGCCGCGCCGGTGTCGTCGCGTACTCGTCCGGGAACCACGCGCAGGCCGTCGCCCTCGCGGCCCGCATCCTGGAGATGCCCGCGACCATCGTCATGCCGCTCGACGCGCCCGCGGCGAAGCTGGCCGCGACCAAGGGGTACGGCGCGGAGGTCGTGACGTACGACCGCTACACCCAGGACCGCGAGGAGATCGGGCGGGCGCTCGCCGCCGAGCGCGGACTGACGCTGATCCCGCCGTACGACCACCCGGACGTGATGGCGGGGCAGGGCACGGCGGCGAAGGAACTCTTCGAGGAAGTCGGTGAACTCGACGCGCTGTTCGTGCCGTTGGGCGGTGGCGGGCTGCTCTCCGGCTCGATCCTCGCGGCCCGCGCACTGTCCCCGCGATGCGTGATCTACGGTGTCGAGCCCGAGGCGGGAGCGGACGGCAGGCAGTCGCTCCGCGAGGGGCGCATCGTCCACATCGACACCCCGAAGACGATCGCCGACGGTGCGCAGACCCAGCATCTGGGCGAGCACACCTTCGCCGTCATCAAGGACGGCGTCGACGACATCCTGACCGCGTCGGACGATCAACTCGTCGAATGTATGCGGTTGTTCGCGACGCGCATGAAGACCGTCGTCGAGCCCACGGGGTGTCTCGGTCTCGCCGCCGCCCGCGCCATGGCGGAGCAACTGCGCGGCCGCCGCGTCGGAGTGATCGTCAGCGGCGGCAACGTGGACCTCGAACGTTTCACGGAGCTGGTCCGGCGCCCTCAGTAACGCAGGAGCCCCACGATTCCGGCCCCGTCCGCGAGGGTTCCGTCGGGGACGAACCGCACCTCGGCGCCTGTCTCCAGTGACTGTTCGACCATCTCGTCCACGATGTCGTCGCGCGCGTCCAGGTCACCGGGTTCGGCGGGGACGAGATGGTTCCCGTCCTCGCGGACCGTGGTGCGGTAGTGCTCCTCGACCACGAGGACGCGGATGCGCCCGGCCGCCACGTGTTCCCACACCTCGTCCACGCCCGCGGCGAACTCCTTCCGCCCGCGCGCGTCCTCGATGTCGGCCACGGTGGCGGCCACGCCGTCCTTCTCCTGCGCGGTGACGGCGGGCAGCACCGCCTCGCGTACGGCCTCCGCGCCGGCCTGGGCGAGTCCGCCGTGCGGCACGGGGACAGCGTCCTTCGTCGCGGTGCCGACCTCCGCGAGCAGTCCGATGGCCTCCCGCTCGCCGGTGACGTACAGCCGCACACTGGGGGCGAGGACCTCGTTGACCGCCGAGTCGATGTCCCGGAAGAACTGGCGGGTCTGCTCGTCGCGGTAGGTGCTCGGCAGGTCCCCGATCTGCTGCTTGCGCTCGGCGTCGGGGTCTTCCAGGCTCCTGGTCAGCGGGAATCCGTTGGTCTGCTCCTCGACGAGGCGCCGCGCGTCACCCCTCCAGAGAGCGGCGCGGTCCGCCGAGACCGCGAGGACCCAGTAGGGGCGCTCGGCGGCGTAGGCGGCGACGAGGTTGCGGGTCAGATACGTGTCGGAGAGGACGACCCGCTCGGGGACAGTGCGCGGCAGGGTCCACACATGGTGCTCGCCGGGTGAGGCGAGGATCGCCAGGCCGTCCTCGGCGCTGCCGGGGTCGAGCTCCGCGACCGCCTGGTCGAGCTGACGCACGACGTCCTGCCGCACCTCCGGTGTCACCGCGGGGTCGGCGTTCAGCTCCTTGGCGGCCTCGGCGAGCAGGTTGCGCAGCCGGATGGGGTCCTGCGCGTTGTCCGGCTTCGTGCGGTGGGTGGGTACGAGCACCGAGACCGCCGGATACTGCCGGGGCCGGCGCAGCGAGGCGAGCACGGCTGGAGTCAGTTCGGGCTGCACGGCAGCGCCTTTCATGGGGCGAGGCTTCTTCCTCGACGCACCATATGCCCGGGTTTTCCGGTCGGCTCTCCGCACTACTCCCCACGGCGGCGACCATACGGCCCAGCAGCGGAGCCTGTGCGTGACTCGGTCGCCTGCCGAACTGCGGCCTTACAACGGTGAGTTCAGGCCCGCCCGCCGAAGTGGGGGAAGTTCACTGCCAGTCGGTGCGGCCGGCCGTGTCGCACAGCTCGAAGACCACTTCACCGGAGTCGGTGTCGCTGCCGGCCACGGGCCGTACACGGGCGCCGATCCACACCAGGTTCGGGGCGGCGCCGACGACACGGCAGCGGTACACGAAGCCCTCGGGGAACCGGACGAGTGATTCGTTGCGGGCCGTTCCGGTGTACCGGTTCACCACGTTGGACTGCACGACCACGCCGATACCGGTACTGCGCTCGGGCTGCAGGTCGCTGGACGCGCACACCGGACACAGGAGCCGGCGGAACGAGGCGGTGCCGCACCAGCGGCAGCGCTGGATCGTCAGACCGGGCTCGGCGGTCTGTACGGGCTCCATGATTCCCGTCGCCGTGTGACCGGCCGGCATGACCGGCACGGGGTGGGTTGCCGACATGGCCGGCGCGGTGTGACTTGCCGGCATGACCGGCGCGGTGTGGGTTGCAGTCTCGGACATCTCTCGGCCCCCTGCGCTCGGCCCTGATGCGCCGCACCTTCACGTCGACGCCTGCGCACCGTATGGCACTGAGTTCCGAACTGTAAAGGCACTGAGTGCCAAATCGTTCGGGAACGGCCCGAGGCCGGGGCTCAGCTCTCCCCGAAGGCCGACTCGATCCGCTGCACGACCTGCCACATCGGGGCGCCCTTGGGGGCGACCATCACGATCACATCGTCCTCGACGGCGGCCGGCCGCGCGCCTTCGTCCGCGCTCCCCCACACGCCGCGCACCATGGCGAGGGCGTGGTCCACAGCCGCGTACGGATCGCCCTCGCCACCCGAACGGAGCCAGGAGCGCAGGCCGTTGTTGTGAGCGGCGACGACGGAGGCGGCGATCACCTCGGCCCGCAGACCACCGTCCCGCTCCCGCGCGAAACTCGCACGCAGATGGCCCGCCAGGGTGCGCTCGTAACGCCGCACCACCGAGAGCTCGTACGTCCGCAGGCCAGGCACCTCACGCGTGAGGCGGTAACGCTGCACGGAGAACTCCGGGTTGGCCGCGTACATGCGCAGCACGATGCGGGCCGCGTCGCAGACAGCGCCCACCGGGTCGGCGTCACCGGCGTCGGCCAGGAACGCGACCATGTCGGCGAGGCAGCGCTCGTGGTCCGGGAAGACCGCGTCCTCCTTCGACGGGAAGTACCGGAAGAACGACCTGCGTCCGACTCCCGCCCGCGCGACGATGTCGTCGACCGTGGTCTGTTCGAAGCCCCTCTCGAGGAAGAGCTGGAACGCCGCCTCGGCGAGCACCTCCCGCATCGGCGCCTTCTTGGCCGGTCTGGTCGACTCCGTCATGCCGGGAACGTAACACCGAATTCGCTCCCGTGGCACCACGTACCTTGCCAGAGGGTACTGAGTGCCATAGTGTCGATTTCAGGAATCGCACCAGGGTAGGTAGGAGAGCCGGCGTGAGCTTGAGGATCGTTGTCACCGTGAAGTATGTGCCGGACGCGACGGGTGACCGGCATTTCGCCGATGACCTGACGTTGGACCGCGATGACGTGGACGGGCTGCTCTCCGAGCTGGACGAGTACGCGGTCGAGCAGGCGCTGCAGATCAAGGAAGCCGCGGACGACGCGGAGGTCACCGTGGTGACGGTGGGTCCCGAGGACGCGAAGGACGCGCTGCGCAAGGCACTGTCCATGGGCGCGGACAAGGCGATCCATGTCGAGGACGACGATCTGCACGGCACGGACATCATCGGCACGTCCCTGGTGTTGGCGAAGGCGATCGAGAAGGCCGGCTTCGACCTGGTCGTCTCCGGCATGGCGTCGACGGACGGCACGGCCGGTGTGGTTCCCGCGCTCCTCGCGGAGCGCCTGAACGTTCCTCAGGTCACCCTGCTGTCGGAGGTTGCGGTGGCCGATGGTGTGGTGACGGGTCGTCGGGACGGTGACACCGCGTCGGAGCAGCTTCAGGCGGCGCTGCCGGCGGTGGTGTCGGTGACGGACCAGTCGGGTGAGGCCCGCTACCCCTCGTTCAAGGGGATCATGGCGGCGAAGAAGAAGCCGGTCGAGGCCTGGGACCTCTCGGACCTGGACCTGGAGGCCGAGCAGGTCGGCCTGGCGGGCGCGTGGACCGTGGTGGACGCGGCGGCGGAGCGTCCGGCGCGCACGGCGGGCACGATCGTCAAGGACGAGGGCGAGGGCGGCAAGCAGCTCGCCGAGTTCCTCGCGGGCCAGAAGTTCATCTAGTTCTTCAGCCACACCCCCACCCGATCCGCCCTCAAGCTTTTTTGAAACAGCAGGAGAAGAAGTCTCATGGCTGAAGTTCTGGTCTACGTCGACCACGTGGACGGTGCCGTCCGCAAGCCCACCCTGGAACTGCTCACCCTGGCCCGCCGCCTCGGCGACCCGGTCGCCGTCGCCCTCGGCACCAACACCGCCGACACCGCCACCGTCCTCGCCGAGCACGGCGCGACCCGGGTGCTGACCCACGACGCCGCCGAGTACGCCGACTACCTCGTCGTCCCCAAGGTCGACGCCCTCCAGGCCGCCGTCGCCGCCGTCAACCCGGCCGCCGTCCTCGTGCCGTCCTCCGCGGAGGGCAAGGAGATCGCCGCCCGCCTCGCCGTCCGTATCGGCTCGGGCATCATCACCGACGCCACCGACCTCACCCAGGGCGCGGAGGGTCCGGTCGCGACGCAGTCCGCGTTCGCCGCCTCCTACACCACCACCAGCCGCGTCACCACCGGCACCCCCGTCATCACCGTCAAGCCCAACTCCGCCCCCGTCGAGACGGCCCCCGCCGCCGGCACGGTCGAGGCCCTCACGGTCACCTTCGGCGCGCAGGCCACGGGCACGAAGGTGACCGCCCGCACGCCGCGTGAGTCGACCGGCCGCCCCGAGCTGACCGAGGCCGCGATCGTGGTCTCCGGCGGACGCGGCGTGAACGGCGCCGAGAACTTCTCGATCATCGAGGCCCTCGCCGACTCCCT
>NZ_JBEYYB010000007.1:0-303883 GCF_040645335.1 Streptomyces sp. NPDC046821
CGCCCGGTTACATTCCGAACCCGGAAGCTAAGCCTCACAGCGCCGATGGTACTGCAGGGGGGACCCTGTGGGAGAGTAGGACGCCGCCGAACTAATTTTAAGAAAGACCCCCAATTCCGGGTGAGAATCCGGAGTTGGGGGTCTTTCGCGTTTTCGGGATGAGTTCGTCAGAAGGAAACTTCTGCCGTTTCCACCGTGCCTCCTTGTCGGCCCGGTGCGCTCTGGAATTTCCAGTACAGGTTCGTGTGGGCGATGACCTGCGCGGGCGTGGGCGCACCGTACGCGGTGTGGTCCTCCGTCGTGTGGGCGTCGGCGACCAGCGTCGCGTCGTATCCGCGGACGATGGCGCCGTGCAGGGTCGAGCGGATGCAGGCGTCGGTCTGGGCGCCTGTGACGACGAGCCGGCCCACTCCGCGGTCTGCCAGGACGGACTCGAGGTCGGTGTCCTCGAAGGAATCCCCGTAGTTCTTGTGGACCAGGGGTTCCGTGTCGAGGCGCTTCAGCTCCGGCACGTACTCCCAAGGGGTGCTGTCGCGCTGGAGGTCTTCGTCGGAGTGCTGTACCCAGACCACCGGCACGTCGTCCGCGCGGGCCTTGTCGAGCAGGGTGTTGATGTTCGCGATGACGCCGGCGCGGTCGTGGGCGTCCTCCACCACGCCGTTCTGGACGTCGATGATGAGCAGCGCGGTGTTCGGACGGTCGGGCAGAGTTGTCATGAAACCCCCAGTGTCGCGTGCGATGGGCATGGCTGTGCTGCCCACCGTAGGGGTCGGCACTGACAACGGGCGTTATTTCAGGCGGACATGGAGGTCGGTCTAGACCGGGAGGTCCTGGTGGGGCCAGCGGGTGCGGGCCTGTTCGCGGGAGCGGAGGAGGGCCAGGGTCGGGAGACCCCGGCCCGCTCCGGTGGACAGCAGCTCCGGGAGCTGGGGAAGCGGAGCCACCGCGGCAACGTCGTCCAGGACGAGAGTCATTGGTGGGTCGAGCCGACCGGCGGATGACCGTTCGGCCATGCGCCGGCCGTGCTCGACCACGCTTGAGGCGAGTGCCGTGAGGAGAGGCATCGCGCCCGGGTCTGCCTTGGGGTCCTCGATGGCTTCACCCACCAGATAAAGGGTGCCCCCTTCATGGACGAAGGAATCCAGCGTGAGCGCATCAGTTCGGTTCGGGGTGCAGGCCTCGCGGATGTGGATCGAGAAGAGGGAGGACAGGGAACGGGCCGTCAGTTCCTGGGCCATGTCCCGGCGTTCGGGGTGCGAGGTGAGCGCGGCTTCGAGTTCGCCCGCGGTGCCGGCCGCCGCCTTGGGGCTCGTCCGCAGGATGCGTACCGCTTCCTGGACCTGGGTGCCCTGGGCCCAGCGGTGTACGTGGCGGAAGGGCTTGTTGTCCACGGCGGCCGCGTGCAGGTAGCTGCGGAGGAGGGTTTCCGCCGTGTCGGCGGTGGCCGTGTCGAGTTTGGCGGTGGGGCGGGTCGGGGCGAGGAGGGCGGTCGCGCGGGACGCTGCGGTGGGCTTGTCCTCGCAGCCCTGGGCCGGGTTCCAGTGGAGGCGGGCCGGGGTGTCGCAGAGGTGCGTGGGGTCGTAGACGAGGACCGGGCCGAGTTTCGCGCGGGCGTCCTTCGTCTCGGCCCAGACGTCTGCGGACGAGGTGATGACGAGGACGGGGCCTTCGGCGTCCTGGATGGCCTGGATGGCGTGCGGGGTGCGGTCTTTGGCGGGGCCGAGGATCACGGGCCCGGCGGCGGTCAGGGGGGTGCGCTGCTGGGGGAGTGAGGGGGCGGGGGCGGTCGGGGCCTGCGCGGGCTCGGGGTCAGGTACGACGGCTGCGACGGGTTCGGGCTGTGGCTCAGGAGGCTTGGGCGCCGCTTTCACGCGGTCCTGACGCTGTTCCCGTACCCGCCGCTCCCGTACCCCCTGCTTCCGTACCGCCCGCCATCGCGCCACCGTGCCCGCCACGAAGACCGTGAGGACGATCAGGACCATGACCTGGCCGATGAACAGGCCCCAGAACAGGCCGTAGCCGGAGAGCTGGGTGGGCGGGGTGTCCGGCCAGGCGGCCGCGAGGTCGTGGGGTTCGCTTATGAGGGCGCGCATGGCCAGGGGGGTGTTGCGGATCGTGACGCCGTCCGGCCAGGCGCCCTTGGTGAACAGGCCGGCGAGGCCCGTCGCCGTCCAGACCATGGCGGTCATGCCGAGCAGGAAGGCGAGTATGCCCAGGAGCAGTCCGTCGGGGATGCCGCGCTCGCGGCGGGGGGCCGGGCCGCTGCGGCCCCGCCCCTCGTGCGCGTCGTCCTCACGCTCGTACCCGTACTCGTACATGCCGTTCTCGCTCTCGCCGAGCCAGGCCAGTAACGCCCGTAATGCCAGTGACTTCGGGGGCCTCAGGCCACCGTGGACTCCGAGGAGTCGTTGAGCCGGTCGCCCATCTGCTGTTCCACGAACGCCGCCGCCCGTTCCTCGGCCTCCAGTTCGGCGGCGCGCAGGGCGTCGTCGTCGCGCATGTCGCTGGAGGACTCCGTCATGGCGCGGTCGGTGAAGACCAGTGGGCGTTCCGTCTCCGTGACGAGGTGCTTCACGACCTGGACGTTCCCGTTCACGTCCCAGACGGCGATGCCCGGTGTCAGGGAGGGGATGATCTCGACGGCCCAGCGTGGCAGGCCGAGTACGAGCCCTGTGGCGCGGGCCTCGTCGGCTTTCTGGGCGTAGATGGTCCTGGTGGAGGCCATCTTGAGGATCGCGGCGGCTTCCTTGGCGGCGGCTCCGTCGACGACGTCGCTGAGGTGGTGGACGACCGCGACGAAGGACAGGCCGAGGCGGCGGCCGAACTTGAGGAGGCGCTGGAACAGCTGGGCCACGAAGGGGGAGTTGATGATGTGCCAGGCCTCTTCGACGAGGAAGATGCGCTTCTTGCGGTCCGGCCGGATCCAGGTGTGTTCGAGCCACACGCCGACGATCGCCATGAGGATGGGCATGGCGATGGAGTTGCGGTCGATGTGGGAGAGGTCGAAGACGATGAGGGGGGCGTCGAGGTCGATGCCGACCGTCGTCGGGCCGTCGAACATGCCGCGCAGGTCACCGTCGACGAGGCGGTCGATGACGAGCGCGACGTCGAGGCCCCAGGCCCGGACGTCGTCTATGGCGACGTTCATCGCCTCGGCCGATGAAGGCTCGGGGTGGCGGAGCTGTTCGACGATGTCGGTGAGGACGGGCTGGCGCTCGACGATGGTCTCGTTGACGTAGGCGTGGGCGACCTTGAGGGCGAAGCCGGAGCGTTCGTCGAGGGTGTGGCCCATGGCGACCTCGATGATCGTCCGGAGCAGGGCGAGCTGTCCGGTCGTGGTGATCGCGGGGTCGAGCGGGTTGAGGCGGATGCCCATGTCGAGGGCGGCCGTCGGGTCGAGCCGGATGGGAGTTATCCCCAGCTCCTGGGCGATGAGGTTCCATTCGCCGACGCCGTCCTCGCCCTGGGCGTCGAGGACGACGACCTGCCGGTCCTTGAACCTGAGCTGCCGCAGGACGTACGTCTTCTCCAGGGCGGACTTGCCGTTGCCGGACTCGCCTAGGACGAGCCAGTGCGGGGCGGGCAGCTGCTGCCCGTACAGCTGGAAGGGGTCGTAGATGTAGCCCTTGCCGGAGTAGACCTCGCGGCCGATGATGACGCCCGAGTCGCCGAGGCCGGGGGCGGCCGTCGGCAGGTAGACGGCCTGGGCCTGGCCGGTCGACGTGCGCACGGGGAGACGGGTCGTCTCCACCTTCCCGAAGAGGAAGGACGTGAAGGCGTCGGTGACCATGGACAGCGGATCCCGCATCTCAGAGCCCTGCCTCTACCGTCGGATGCCGGTCGCGAACGGCAATGTGTTGACGAAGGCCCGGTGGTGTTCGCGGTCGCACCATTCGAGCTTCAGATAGGACTTGCCGGCAGAGGCGCGGATCGTGCGCTTGTCGCGCGCGAGGGCCTCCGGCGATCGGGAGGAGACGGTGATGTAGCCGACGAGGTTGACTCCGGCGGCGCCGCTCGCGAGGTCTTCGCCGCGCTGGTCGAGGCGGCTGTTGGCGGCTACGTCGCGGGGGTCGACGGTGCGGTTGAGCTTGGCGGCGCGGCTGGCCTCCGCCTCGTCGTTCGTCTTCTCCGTGAGCATCCGCTCGATGGCGACCTCGGTGGGTTCGAGGTCCATCGTGACGGCGACGGTGCGGATGACGTCGGGGGTGTGGACGAGGAGCGGGGCGAGGAAGTTGACGCCGACGGGCGTCATCGGCCACTCCTTGACCCAGGCCGTCGCGTGGCACCAGGGGGCGCGGGTGGACGACTCGCGGGTCTTGGCCTGGAGGTACGTGGGTTCCATGGCGTCGAGCTCGGCCGGCCAGGCGTTGCGCTTGGTCATGGCCTGGATGTGGTCCACGGAGTGGTCCGGGTCGTACATGGAGTGCACGAGGGAGGCGAGGCGGCTCTGGCCGAGCGGCTGCCGGACGCGGATGTCGGCCTCCTGGAGGCGCGAGCAGATGTCGGTGAGCTCGCGGGCCATGACGACGGCGAGTCCGGCGTCCCGGTCGACCTTGCGGCCGTTCTGCGGGCTGGCGGCGCGGGCCATGGCGTTGGCCTCGGCGGCGAGTTCGCGGGTGTAGTGCATACAGGCCACGAGGTAGGCGCGGTGCTGCTCGCTGCTGGTCGACACCATCGACTGGAGCTGGTCGTACGACTCCTGGAGCCAGCCCGGCGCGCGGTCGTGGCCGCGGAGGGCGACGTCCTTGGCGTGGGCGTCGGGGTCGGCGGGGAGGGTGCGGGCGAGCATCTGGATGCGGGTGACGAAGCCGTCGCCGTTCGCGACGTGCTTGAGGAGCGTGCCGAACCGGTCGACCAGCGCTTCCTGGTCCTCGGAGTCGCGCAGTCCTACGCCGGGTCCTTCGATCTCGATGGCGGCGGTGACGGTGCGCCGGTCGGCGTGCAGGAGTACGGCGATCTCGTCGGGGCCGAACGGGGCGGCCAGCCAGGTGAGGCGGCCGATGCCGGGCGGCGGGCCGATCTCGACCTCGCGCCCGTCGAGCCGTACGCCGGCTTCCATGGCCCGGGAGCGGTAGGCCGTACCGCGCTTGAGCTGGCGCTTGTAGCTGCGGTTGATCTCGAACCACTTGTAGAACGTGCGGTGCTTGTACGGGATGTAGACGGCCGCGATCGCGAGGAGCGGGAAGCCGAGGAGCAGGACGAGGCGCAGTGACAGGGCGGGGACGAGCAGCCCGCACATCATGCCCAGGAAAGCGCCCCCGATGATGAGGGCGATCTCGCCGGTCTCGCGGTTCCTGCCGACGATGGCGTTCGGCCGGGCGCGGCCGATCAGATACGTACGGCGGGGCGTGACCGGGTGGGACACATGGGACTGGGTCGTCAACGCCCTGCACCTCCTTGCCGATTCGTGTTGCTGCCGGTGTTCCCGCCGCTACGCGTATTGCTCGCGTGCGGGGTGTTCGTGGGGCTCGTACGGGGCGGGGGTGCGGCGGAGGGGACAGATCCGCCGCCACCGCCACTGCCCCCGGCGGAGGGGCGTGAGCTGTGTGCGGCCACGCCTCCCGACACCGGGTTCGCGGGGCGGGCCTGGGACTGGCCGCCGCCGCTGCCGCCGCCTCCGTCGGAGCGGGCGCTGTGCGTCTTGATGCCCTGGGAGACGAGGGAGGCGGGGGAACTGATGACCGCGGCGGCCTTGCTCTCGGCGCCGCGCATGATGCGGTTGTTGCGGCCGTTGGCGATCTCGTCGCCGAAGCCGGGTACGAAGCGGTAGATCATGCCGCTGGCGAAGATGGCGAGCAGGACGATGGCGAGTCCGGACACGACGGCGGCGAGCGAGTCGGGGCCCTTGGAGCCGGACAGCGCGCCGGCGAGGCCGAGCACGATGACGATGACCGGCTTCACGAGGATGACGGCGATCATGACGCCGGCCCAGCGGCGGACGTGGCCCCACAGGTTCTTGTCGACGAGTCCGGCGTAGACGACGACGCCGAGGAGGGCGCCTACGTAGAGCAGGACCGCGCGCAGGTAGAGCTCCAGGTAGAGCACGCCTGCGGCGACGATGGAGACGAGTGAGACGACGATGAGCATGATCGGGCCGCCGCCGATGTCGTCGCCCTTTTTGAGGGCGGCGGAGAACGTTCCGAAGAAGGCGTCGGTCTGGTTGCCGGTCGCTCTGGCCAGCACGTCGGAGACGCCGTCGGCTGCGGATACGACGGTGTAGAGGATCAGCGGCGTGAACGCGGACGCGAGCACGGTGAGCCAGAGGAATCCGACGGCTTCGGAGATGGCGGTGGTCAGCGGGACGCCGCGGACGGCCCGCTTGGCGACGGCGAGGAGCCACAGCAGCAGCGTGAGGATCGCGGACGCGGCGAACACGATGGCGTACTGCTGGAGGAACTTCTGGTTGGTGAAGTCGACGTTGGCGGTCTGCTTGATGGACTCGCTGAGCTTGTCGACGGTCCAGGAGGCGGCGTCGGCGCAGCCCCTTGCGAGGGAGGACAGCGGGTCAAGGGGGTTGGTGGTGCCGGGGGGCGTGACGGGGGAGCCGCCGCCGGAACCGGGTTTGGCGTTGCCGCGCTCGCAGTACTGCTTCGCGGGTCCCACGATGAGGTCGCACTTGTCGTCGCCGGGCGCCGCGACGGCGCGGGCCGACATGAGGACGGCTGTGGTCTGGACGGCCGCCACGGCAGCCGAGAACTTCAGCAGAAGGCGACTACCGGGCATACGTGAAGCCTCCGTACTGCTCGACGGCCTTGGCGATCTCGTCGGCGGTCGAGATCCTGTTGTCGCCGTTCACGGGGGACGGTCCGTCCTTCTGGGAGAAGCTCTCGACCTTCCAGTCGCCGTCCGCCCACGCCAGCTTCAGCGTCATCGTGAACCAGTCGTTGGTGACGGGGGTCTTCGTGGACTCGCCCGCGGTGCCGAAGGCACCCGTGCACCACACCTCGACGGTCGCAGCCGTGTCCGAGTACGACGTGGTCTTGGTGCCGACCGGAGCAGTGCGTGACACGTAGGTCTGGCCGGCCGGCGGGTTGCCGTTCGTGTCCAGTCCGAGGCGGCTCAGGAAGTCGGCGGAGTACGCCTTGTTGAACTTGGCCTCGAGCGCGGGCACCTGGTCGGCGACGAACAGCTGCCTGATGATCTGGCTTCTGCGGTCCGGCTTCAGGATGTCGGCCGAAACCAACGCGACCGAGTAATTCGCCGCCGCGCTCTGCGCCCCCTGCTCGTCATGGGCGAAGCCCGAACTCACCGGTTTCGTCCCGGTAGCCGCCGTCGGAGACGTGTCCGGTTTCTTTGAGTCGCTGCCCCCCGAAGGGGATCCGCCCCGGTTCGCGAAGGCGATCGCCGCGATGAGGAGTACGACGACCCCGACCACCGTGATCAGGCTGCGTGACGACGACCGGGCAGGCCTGCGCGCGTCGCCGTACCCGTCACCCGGACCCCCGTCGGGAAGCCGCGTGCGGGTCTGGCCCGTGCCGCCGTACAGGCCGTCGTCGTCATGACCGTCGCCCAGACTCATCCCGCGTACGCCCCCTCAGGCTCGTGCTGAACCGCCACGTACGACGGTAGCCGCGCGGCATGGCGCGCGGGCGCGGTGTGGTGACTCGACATCAGGGAGTTGCAACCTCAGTGCAGATGAGACCGGAGCGAGCGAAGACGGCTGGGCTAGATCGCCATGCCGTACACGATGGTGAAGAGCGTGCCGAGCGATCCGATGATGAATACGCCGGTCAGGCCCGCGATGATCAGGCCCTTGCCCTGTTCGGCGCTGAACGTGTCGCGCAGGGCCGTCGCGCCGATGCGTTGCTTGGCCGCGCCCCAGATCGCGATGCCCAGGCACAGCAGGATCGCGACCGCCATCACGACCTCGACCATCACCTGAGCTTCTTTGCCCAGGTTCTGGAAAGGTCCCCAGTCGGGGGCGATTCCGCCGATGATGGTGTCGATGTTGCCCTTGCCGGCTGCCAGCAGCATGTGTAACTCACCGCCCCATGTGGGTAGTTCTGTCGCCCCCGCCGCAGCGCAGAGGTCAGGGCCCATTCTTGCCCAGATCGGCGCGGATGCCTGCCGACTTGGCGCCATTCCTTGGCCGAGTTCGTACGGCGGAACGTGTTTGCGTATACGAACCGACGTATGGTCACTCTGTGTATCACGGAGGGTGACCTGGGGCAATGAACATCCGCTCTGTGCCGTGACCTGCCGAGGGGCTGTTCGTTGGCCACCTTTCCCTACGCGGTGTCAGCGGCGGCGGCCGGGGTCCACCGCTGTGACCTGGGGGCCTCGCCGAGGGTCCGGGTGCGGGAACGAGACAACCGGGCGGACTCCGCCTGGATCACCGCCCCCGCCTCTAAACTGACGCGGTGGACGTCGGGGCTGCGAGGGGCGGTTGACGGTGCGTAAGGCGTGGGTCGTCGGGGGATCGCTCGTCGCCGGGGGAACCGGGTTCGTGACGCTGCTGGCCGTCGGTACGTTCATGGCCGCCGGGAGCCTCGCGGGCGGTATCGGCAAGGGGTCGGTGGGGCTCGCCAAGGGTGCCGTGCCGGCCGCGTACCAGTCGATCGTGCAGGAGTGGGGGAATCTCTGCCCCGCGATCAATCCGGCGCTGCTCGCCGCTCAGCTCTATCAGGAGAGCGGGTTCAATCCGCGCGCGAAGAGCCCGGCGAAGGCGCTCGGCATAGCGCAGTTCATCCCGGGGACCTGGGCCGCGCACGGCATCGACGGCGACGGTGACGGGAACAAGGACATCTGGGACCCCAAGGACGCGATCCCTTCGGCGGCCTCGTACGACTGTTCCCTCGCGAAGTACGTGAAGGACGCGCCGGGCGACCCGACGAAGAACATGCTCGCCGCGTACAACGCGGGCGCGTACGCCGTCATCAAGTACGGGGGCGTCCCGCCGTACCGCGAGACGCAGAACTACGTGAAGACGATCACGAACCTGGAGAAGAGCTTCGCGCAGCCCGTCGGCCGGGTGCAGCCCTCGCAGCAGGCGGCCGGGGCGATCTATTACGCGCAGAAGAAGCTCGGCACGCCGTATCTGTGGGGCGGGAACGGGACCGCCGACCAGGGTGGCCGGTTCGACTGCTCGGGGCTGACTCTCGCCGCGTACAAGGAAGTCGGGGTGACGCTGCCGCGCGTCGCCAACGACCAGTACAACGCCGGGCCGCACCCCAAGCGGGACGAACTGCTTCCCGGGGACCTCGTGTTCTTCTCCGACGACCTCACCAACAGCCGCGCGATCCGGCATGTGGGGATTTATGTGGGCGGCGGCTACATGATCGACGCGCCGCGTACGGGGGCGGTCATCCGCTTCGACCCGATCGACACTCCTGACTATTTCGGGGCGACGCGGGTCACGGCGGACGGGGCGAAGGGCGTGTGACCTGGAGCCGGTCCGAGCTGTGACGTGGCCGGAACTCTCCGTCAGGGCCCTGCCCTGAGCTGCGATTTCGTGTCTCTCTTCGATAACGTCTGCGTGATCATCCGGTGATTCGTGGAACGTAGACAGCGGACCGTGCGTTCCTTTTCCGGAGCCGGCAGACCACGGGGGTGGACGAGCGGCGCACACCGGGTGCGCCCGCGGAGCGAGACGACGAAGGGGCCGCAGCGACATGGCTGGACTGGCTGGATTCACGGCACTCGGCGCCTCCGCGTCCAACCCCGACGTCGGTCTGCTCTACGACATCAACGGCCTGGCGAAGGACTCGCCCGGGTGGGTCGACCACGTCATGGCGTTCACCGGTGAGTACGGGCTGCTGCTCGCGCTCGTCCTTGTCACGCTGTGGTGCTGGTGGAGTGTGCGGAGGCGGGAGCGGGTCGAGGACGCGGCGGCCTCCGTCGCGGCCGTCCTTTGGGCGCCGCTTGCGGCCGGGATCGCTGTGTTGGTGAACGTGCCGATCCGGGGGTTCGTCGGGCGGCCGCGGCCTTTCGTCGATCATCAGGGGCTCGATGTTCTTGTCGACGGGAAGGCCGACTTCTCGTTCGTCAGCGATCACGCGACGATTGCGATGGCCATCGGGGCGGGGCTTTTTGTGGCCCACCGGAAGTTCGGGCTCATCGGGATCGGGCTTGCCGTCCTTGAGGGGTTCTGCCGCGTTTTCATGGGCGTGCACTATCCGACTGACGTCGTGGGCGGGTTCGCGCTGGGGACGGCTGTGGCGTTGCTGTTGTCGCCTGTTGCGTCGGCGCTTCTTACTCCGTTGGCGCGGGCGGTTGGGCGCACCCGGCAGTTGGGGTGGCTGGTTTGGGCTGCGCCCAGCGGGACCCTGCCGGGGGCTGTGCGGATTCCGGAGACCCGGGCTGACGAGAAGGATCTTGCGGCGTAGGTCGGGGTGGCCGTATGTGTAGGGTTTCTGGTCGGATGGGCTTTTTTGCGCAGTTCCCCGCGCCCCTGAAGGGGTGTCTGTCTCGGGGTCGGCTGTCCGTTGGTGGGGGCTTGTCGCGCAGTTCCCCGCGCCCCTTGAGGGGCGCTTCGTGTGCGGAGCGCTCTGTTCACAGTGACTGGGGGAATGTGAAGAAGCGCGTCGGGTCGTACTGCTTCTTCAGGGCCGTCAGGCGCGTTGCCGCGTCTCCGTAGTACGCCCTCCGCCAGTCCGGCAGGGTCGGGTCCGTGTAGTTCTGGTAGGCCGTGCCGGAGGCGTACGGGGTCATTGCCGTGTGTGTGGCGTCCAGCCAGGATGTGGCCGTCGTGCCTGATGTGCCGGCGCGCCAGGACGCTATGTACTGCGCCAGTATTCGTTCGCGGCGGTGGATGAAGGCCGTTGCCGTCGGGTCTATTCGGTTTATGGCGCCGCCGAGTGCCGTGAGGGCGATGCTGCCCGCGCCTGCCGGGATGTTCTCCATCCTGGCGAACATCGCTCGGATTCCGGCCGACGGTATGGAGCGGTCGAAGAAGTCGGAGCGGGCCGCGTACGTCTCACGGTTGAGGGCTCCCTCAGGGCTGCGGCCCGGGGTCGTGCCCGGCATGTGGCACTGCGCGTCGTCCGTGAAGCCCGAGCAGCCCGCGTACACCTCCATCGACTCCTCGTACGAGCGTCGCTTCAGGGAGACGTTCGATGCCGGGCCGGGGCCGCCCGGGCCGTCGGCGAGGCGGTCCACGGCGTTCTGGAGCTCGCCGTAGGTGCCGAGGGAGAACGCGGCGACGGAGATGGTCGGGCGGCCGCCGACCGCGTTCGCGATGTGGCAGGACGACCAGATCTCGTCCGGCTGCGAAGGGCCCCATTCCTGCCAGGACTTCAGGACCGCCGTCGCCTTCGACCAGGGCCAGGTCATGTACGCGGAGACGGCCTGCGGGGCGGGGTGTGTGCGGAAGCGGAGTTCGGTGACCACGCCGAAGTTGCCGTTGCCGGCGCCGCGCAGCGCCCAGAAGAGGTCGGGGTTCTCGGTGGCGTTCGCGACGACCTGCTTGCCGCCGGCGGTGATGAGGGTGGCCTGGGTCAGGCTGTCGCAGGTGAGGCCGTAGGCCCGGGAGACCACTCCGTGGCCGCCGCCGAGGGTCAGGCCGGAGACGCCGACCGTGGGGCAGGAGCCGGCCGGGATGGTCACGCCCTTCGCGGCCAGCGCGCGGTACACGTCGATGAGTTTGGCGCCCGCGCCCACGACGGCCTCGCCCGCCGAGGCCCGTATCCCGGAAAGCTTCGACACGTCGAGGATCAGGCGGCCGTTGCCCGACGACCAGCCCGCGTACGAGTGGCCGCCGTTGCGTATGGAGACGCGGACGTGGTGGGCCTTCGCGTAGGCGAGCGTCGTGCGGATGTCGTCGGGGTGCGCGACATAGGCGACGGCGGCCGGCTTCAGGTTGTCGAAGCGGGTGTTGTAGAGCTGGCGCGCGGCCGCCCACTTGGCCTGGCCGGGGGTGACGAGGGTGCCGTCGAGGTCCTGGGCGAGCGCCGTGAGGTTCGCCGGGACGCGGGCGCTCGCGCTGGTGTTGCGGATGGAGGTGCCCGCGGCGGTGGAGCTGCCCCCGCCCGCGGCCTTGCCGCCCGCCTCGCACGCGGTGGTTGTACCCGCCGCCACCGCTGCCGCGCCGGCCGCTATGAACGTACGCCGATCCATGGACGCCTCCCCCGTTGGTCCCGAGGTACGAGACGTCCGCGCGGCGCGGGAGGTTCCCCCTCAAGCGGCGAGCTCAGGCGGCCAGCGCGTGGGCCTCCGCGTCCTCGCGTGCCTTCGAGCGGGCCCTGCGGGCCGGGCCGCGCCAGCCGCAGGTGCATACGGCCAGGCAGAAGCGGCCCCGCTCGGCCGTGCTGGCGCGATGGGTGCCGGGGGATTCGGAGGGTTCGGACTGCTCTGCTGCCACAGGTCAACGGTACGCGTGACGGGTGCAGGCAACCGTCGTTATCCCGTCGACAGAAGGGGCGTCAACGCTCGGACAGGCTTGGGGGAAGACAAGCGATGGGTCAGCACGGACGCGCAGCACGGGCGGTCGCAGCGGCCGCGACGGTCGGACTGACGGTTCTCGCCACGGGGTGCTCGGCCGACGCGGAGGCCGACAACGAGAGCCCGGCCGACGCCGCGGCCACCGTGCACCGAGCCGCCGACCGACTGATCCGCGAGGGCAGTTCCCGGGCCAGTACGTCCATGGAGATGGCCAGCGGCGGGACCCGGGTCACCATCCGCGGCGAGGGCGTCTACAACTACCGGGCGAGCGTGGGGGAGCTGAAGGTGGTGCTTCCGCAGGACCCGCCCGGCGCCGCCCGGCACCGGCCCATCACCGAAGTCCTCGCGCCCGGCGCCCTGTTCATGAAGAACCGGGGCGCGGGTGTCCCCGCGGACAAGTGGGTGCGGGTCGAGTCGTCGTCGCTGTCCGACGGGAATCTGGTCACCGGCGGGGCCACGGACCCGCTCGCCGCCGCCGAACTGCTGCGGGGCGCGCGCCGGGTGACGTATGTGGGGGAGACGGAGTTCGCCGGGACGCGCGTGCGGCACTACCGCGGGATCATCGACATGCCGGCCGCCGCGCGGGCCGCGTCCCCGGCGAGCAGGGCGTCGCTCGCGGCGGCGGCGAAAGGGTTCGCCAAGGACCAGGTGCCCTTCGATGTCTACCTCGACCACGAGGGCCGGATCAGGAAGCTGCGGCACCGGTTCAGCTTCGTGAACACGAAGGCGGCGAGTGGCGGCCCCGCCGACAGTGCTGACCGCGCCGGTGGCGCTGACCGTGCGAAGAAGGCGAAGGACGGGAAGAACCGGAAGGGCGTCGTCGTCGATGTCGCGTCGACCACGCTGCTCTACGGGTTCGGGGTCCCCGCGCACATCGATCTTCCCGACACGAAGGACATCTTCGCCGGGAAGATCGTCGAGGACTGATCGTCGTGCATTAGCGGTCCGGAAATGGTCCGTCCGTGCCATGCGCCGGGCAGTGGCCGCTCCCTACCCTAGGAAGTTCTGGACCCCGGGTCGTTCCGGGGAAGTCGGCTACGGCTACGGCTTTACGGCTGGAAGAGGTGATGGACGTGGCTGCGGTGGGCGGCACGGCGGTTCATGACCACGTCGCCCTCGCCGAGATCGAGCTGTGCGGTGAACTGATCATCGCGGCGTCGGTCGCGGACGAGGAACGGCTCAGTCCGGACCGGATCGACGAGGTGCTCAGGGTCGCCGAGCGCCTGAGCGAGGAATCCGAGGCGGCCGAGGCGCCAGAGGGGTCCTGATCCGCGAGGCGTGCCGACGTGGTCATGATCTCGCGAGGCGTGCCGTCGTATATGTCACAGTCCGGGTGGATCACGTGCGCAGCATCCGTGCGATTGCCTTCGTCGCTTCCTCCACCTTCGCCTCGATCTCGTCGCCGCCCTTGACCGCGGCGTCCGCGACGCAGTGCCGCAGGTGTTCCTCGAGGAGCTGGAGCGCGAAGGACTGGAGCGCCTTCGTGGAAGCGGAGACCTGCGTGAGTATGTCGATGCAGTAGACGTCCTCGTCGACCATGCGCTGCAGGCCCCGGATCTGGCCCTCGATGCGGCGCAGGCGCTTGAGGTGCTCCGGCTTCTGGTGGTGGTAGCCGTGGATCCCGCGGTCGTGGTCGGTCACGGTCTCGTCGTCGGTGCCGGTCCCGATCTCGGTCGCGTCCGTGGTCATCGCGTCCTCCCGTTGTATACCCCTGGTGGGTATATGATACCGAATTTTCCTGGGGTCCGGCGGGTTCGCGGGACCCCGTGCCGAGCACTCTCGCCCATGGGCGACACTGGGGTATTGCCGGTTAGCCGTGGCCGGATGATGCCCTTAGCATCAGCCTGACCGAATCCAAAGCACCCCGAGGACCCCACGTGCGCTTTCGTCTGACCCCCAGGGAGACGAGCTTCTACGACATGTTTGCCGCGTCCGCGGACAACATCGTCACGGGCTCGAAACTCCTGATGGAACTGCTCGGGGCGGATTCCTCCGCCCGGGCCGAGATCGCGGAGCGGATGCGGGCAGCGGAGCACGCCGGTGACGACGCCACCCACGCGATTTTCCACCAGCTGAACTCCTCTTTCATCACGCCCTTCGACCGCGAGGACATCTACAACCTCGCGTCGTCCCTCGACGACATCATGGACTTCATGGAGGAGGCAGTCGACCTCGTCGTCCTCTACCAGGTCGAGGAACTGCCCAAGGGTGTCGAGCAGCAGATCGAGGTTCTGGCGCGCGCGGCCGAGCTGACGGCCGAGGCCATGCCGAACCTGCGGACGATGGACAACCTCACCGAGTACTGGATCGAGGTCAACCGCCTCGAGAACCAGGCCGACCAGATCCACCGCAAGCTGCTCGCGACGCTCTTCAACGGCAAGTACGACGCCATCGAGGTGCTGAAGCTCAAGCAGATCGTGGATGTGCTGGAAGAGGCGGCCGATGCCTTCGAGCACGTGGCGAACACGGTGGAGACCATCGCCGTAAAGGAGTCCTGAGGCCTTCTCATGGACACCTTCGCACTGATCTTGACCATCGGCGTCGCGCTCGGATTCACATACACGAACGGTTTTCACGACTCGGCGAACGCGATCGCCACGTCGGTCTCCACGCGTGCGCTGACGCCGCGCGCCGCGCTCGCGATGGCCGCGGTGATGAACCTCGCCGGTGCCTTCATGGGCAGCGGGGTCGCCAAGACCGTGAGTGAGGGGATCATCGCGACGCCCACCGGCGACAGGGGGATGGGCATCCTCTTCGCCGCGCTCGTCGGCGCGATCATCTGGAACCTGGTCACCTGGTACTTCGGGCTGCCGTCCTCGTCGTCGCACGCGCTGTTCGGCGGCATGGTGGGCGCGGCGCTGGCCGGCGGGACGGCCGTGCACTGGAACGGTGTGCTCGACAAGATCGTCATCCCGATGCTGACGTCGCCGGTGATCGGTCTGATCGTCGGTTACCTCGTCATGTGCGTGATCCTGTGGCTGTTCCGGCGGGCCAACCCGCACAAGGCCAAGCGCGGCTTCCGGATAGCGCAGACGGTGTCGGCGGCCGGTATGGCGCTGGGCCACGGTCTGCAGGACGCCCAGAAGACGATGGGTGTCGTCGTGATGGCCCTGGTCATCGCCGGGCACGAGACGTACAACGACCCGATCCCGGTGTGGGTCAAGCTCGTCTGCGCGACGATGCTGTCCCTCGGTACGTACGCGGGTGGCTGGCGCATCATGCGGACCCTCGGCCGCAAGATCATCGAGCTGGACCCGCCGCAGGGCTTCGCGGCCGAGACGACCGGTGCGTCGATCATGTTCGGCTCGGCGTTCCTGTTCCACGCGCCGATCTCGACGACCCACGTCATCACCTCCGCCATCATGGGCGTCGGCGCGACGAAGCGTGTGAACGCGGTGCGCTGGGGCGTCGCCAAGAACATCGTCATGGGCTGGTTCATCACGATGCCGGCGGCGGCTCTGGTCGCGGCGGCGAGCTTCGGGGTCATCAACCTGGCCTTCGGGTAGCTGTCAGGCAGTACGCAAAACAGGGCCCGCCCCCCGGGAGCCAGGGGGCGGGCCCTTTGCCTTGCGGTGGCACCGCCATGCAGCACCGCAAGGAGTAGGTGGTGGTGTCTAGCCGAAGCGGCCGGAGATGTAGTCCTCGGTGGCCTGGACCGACGGGTTGGAGAAGATGCGCTCCGTCTCGTCGATCTCGACGAGCTGGCCGGGCTGGCCGACGGCGGCCAGGTTGAAGAACGCGGTGCGGTCCGAGACGCGGGCCGCCTGCTGCATGTTGTGCGTCACGATGACGATCGTGAAGCGCTCCTTCAGCTCGCCGATCAGGTCCTCGATGGCGAGCGTCGAGATCGGGTCGAGGGCCGAGCAGGGCTCGTCCATGAGGAGCACCTGCGGCTCGACGGCGATGGCGCGGGCGATGCACAGACGCTGCTGCTGGCCGCCGGAGAGGCCGGAACCCGGCTTGTTCAGGCGGTCCTTGACCTCGTTCCAGAGGTTGGCGCCCTTGAGGGACTTCTCGACGATGTCGCCGAGCTCGCTCTTCTTGTAGGAGCCGTTGAGGCGCAGGCCCGCCGCCACGTTGTCGAAGATCGACATGGTGGGGAAGGGGTTGGGGCGCTGGAAGACCATGCCGACGGTGCGGCGCACGGCGACGGGGTCGACGTGGGTGCCGTACAGGTCCTCGTCGTCGAGCATCACCTTGCCCTCGACGCGGCCGCCGGGGGTGACCTCGTGCATACGGTTCAGGGTGCGCAGGAACGTGGACTTGCCGCAGCCGGACGGGCCGATGAAGGCCGTCACGGAGCGGGGCTCCACGGTCATCGAGATGTCGTCGATCGCCTTGTGGGAGCCGTAGTAGGCGGTCAGGCCCGATACGTCGATTCGCTTGGCCATGGGGATCACTGCTTTCGGAAAGGGAAGTGCTGAGGGTCGCTGAGGATGGCCGCGTCAGCGGCCCGTCTTGGGGGCCTTCCAGCGGGCGATGCCGCGGGCCACCAGGTTGAGGATCATGATGAAGGCGATGAGGACGAGTGCCGCCGCCCATGCCCGGTCGTACGCCGCCGGGCTGCCGCCGCTGTTCTGGTACTGCTGGTAGATGTAGAGCGGCAGCGAGGACTGGGGGCCCTGGAACGGGTTCGGGTTGATCAGCGGGTTGCCCCAGACCAGCAGCAGTACGGGCGCGGTCTCACCGGCGATGCGGGCGATGGCCAGCATCACACCGGTCGTGATGCCGCCGATCGACGTCGGCAGGACGACCTTGAGGATCGTGCGCCACTTCGGCACGCCGAGCGCGAGGGAGGCCTCGCGCAGCTCGTTCGGGACGAGCTTGAGCATCTCCTCGGTGGAGCGGACGACGACCGGGATCATCAGGATCGACAGCGCCATCGACCCGGCGAAGCCGGAGTAGCTGAAGCCGAGGATCAGGATCCAGAAGCTGAGGATGAACAGGCCCGCGACGATCGACGGGATGCCCGTCATGACGTCGACGAAGAAGGTGACGGCCTTGGCGAGCTTGCCCCGCCCGTACTCGACCAGGTAGATCGCGGTGAGCAGGCCGATCGGTACGGAGATCAGGGTGGCGAGGCCGACCTGCTCCAGGGTGCCGAGGATCGCGTGGTAGATGCCGCCGCCGGGCTCGTAGTCCGTGACGACGCCCATCGAGTGGGTCAGGAAGAAGACGTCGAGGACCTTGATGCCGCGGCTGACGGTCTCCCAGATCAGGGAGGCCAGCGGGATCACGGCGAGGACGAAGGAGACCCAGATGACGCTGGTCGCGACGCGGTCCCTGGCCTGGCGCCGGCCCTCGACCTTGGCCGCGATGGCGAACGTGCCGAACACGAAGAGGACGGCGGCGATCAGGCCCCACTGGATGTGGCTGGCCAGCCCGGCGCCGAGGCCGATCCCGCAGCCGGCCGCGACGGCGACGACGGCGATGGCGTACGGCGACCAGCGCGGCAGGCGCGCGGCGCTCAGGGAGTCGGCGGGGGCCGGCGTGGTGATCGTTGCGTGGCTCATGCGTTGGCCCCCGAGTACTCCTTGCGGCGGGCGATGATCGCGCGGGCCGCGCCGTTCACCAGCAGCGTGATGACGAAGAGGACCAGGCCGGAGGCGATGAGCGCGTCACGGCCCTGGTCGGTGGCCTCGCTGAACTTCGCGGCGATGTTCTGCGCGAAGGTGCCGCCGCCCGGGTCGAGCAGGCTGGCGTTGATCGTGAAGCCGGGGGAGAGGACGGTGGCGACGGCCATCGTCTCGCCGAGCGCGCGGCCGAGGCCCAGCATCGACGCGGAGATCACGCCGGAGCGCCCGAAGGGGATCACCGCCATGCGGATGACCTCCCAGCGCGTGGCGCCGAGCGCGAGTGCGGCCTCCTGGTGCATCAGGGGCGCCTGCCGGAAGACCTCACGGCTGACGTTGGTGATGATCGGGAGGATCATGATCGCGAGCAGGATGCCCACGGCGAGGAGGGTGCGCGGGGCGCCGCCCTGCCACTCGAGGACGTGGGTCCAGCCGAAGTACGTGTTGAGCCAGCTGTAGAAGCCGGTCAGGTGCGGCACCAGGAAGAGGGCGCCCCACAGGCCGTACACGATGGACGGTACGGCGGCGAGGAGGTCGACGACGTACGCGATGGCGCCGCCGATCTTCTTCGGTGCGTAGTGCGTGATGAACAGCGCGATGCCGACGGCGACGGGGACCGCGATCACCATGGCGATGACCGACGAGACGACGGTGCCGAAGGCGAGTACCGCGATGCCGAAGACCGGCGGGGTGTTGTTGGCGTTCCACTCGAAGGTCGTGAGGAAGTCGCCGTGGTTCTTGGACAGCACCATCGAGGCGCGGTACGTGAGGAAGGCCGCGATCGCGGCCATGATCACCAGCAGCAGGATGCCGGATCCGCGCGAGAGGCCGAGGAAGATCCGGTCACCGGGGCGGGTCGCGCCACGGTTGGACTTGAGCGGCATGGCGGGCTCCTTGGCGGGAGCGGGTGGAGCGGTGGTCTTTGTTGATATGTCCATGGGGGTTCTCCGGTCTGCGGAGCCGTGGTCGACGGCTCCAGGCGGCGGTGCACCGGACGGTGCGGCCCGCCCCCTGACGGGGACGGGCCGCACTCTGGGTCAGCTCAGGGTCGCGATGGTGTCGCGGACCTTCTGGTTGATCTCCGCGGGGATCGGCGCGTAGCCGAGGGCAGCGAGGGAGTCCTGGCCGTCCTGGCTCGCGATGTAGGTGAGGAAGGACTTGGTGGCCGGGAAGGTGTCGGCCTTGTTGCCCTTGTCGCAGACGATCTCGTAGGTGACGAGGGTGATCGGGTAGGCGCCGTCGGCCTTCGTCGCGTAGTTCAGCTTGAGCGACAGGTCCTTGCCGGTGCCGACGACCTTGGCGTCCGAGATGGCCTTGGTGGCGTTGTCGGTGGTGGCCTTGACCGGGGCGGAGGCGCCCGTGTCCAGGTCGACCGTCTTGATGCCGTCCTTGGCGTAGGAGAGCTCGAAGTACGAGATCGCGCCGGGGGTCGCCTTCACCTGCTGGGCGAGGCCGGACGAACCCTGGGCGGACTGGCCGCCCTGCGCCTGCCACGCCTTGCCGCCCGAGTACTTCCAGTCGGACGGGGCGGCGGCCTTGAGGTACTTGGTGAAGTTGTCCGTGGTGCCGGACTCGTCCGAGCGGTGGAACGCCTGGATCTTGGTGGACGGGAGCTTCGCCTTCGGGTTCAGCTTCGCGATCGCCTTGTCGTCCCAGGTCTTGATCTTGCCGTCGAAGATCTGGGCGAGGGTCGGGGCGTCCAGGACGAGGTTGTCGACGCCGGGCACGTTGTAACCGACGGCGATCGGGCCGCCGACCATCGGGAGGTCGATGCCCTGGCCGCCGGAGCAGACCTTCTTGGAGGCGGCGACCTCTTCGGGCTTCAGGGCGGAGTCCGAGCCGGCGAAGGCGACCTGGCCCTGGTTGAACGCCGTGACACCGGCGCCCGAACCCTCGGGCTTGTAGTTGATCTGCACGCCCGAGCACTCGGCGGTGTAGGCCTTGACCCAGGCCTGGATGGCGTTGGCCTGCGCGGAGGAACCGTTCGCGAGCAGCTGGCCCTTGGCGTTGTCGCACTTGATGCTGCCGGCCTTGGCCGCGGGAGCGTTGCTCGCGCCGCCGCCCGTGCTCGTGTTGTCCGAGCCGCACGCCGTGAGGGCCAGGGCGCCGGAGACGGCGATGGCGCCGAGGGAGAGGGCGCGGAGCCGGTTCTTGCGCTGAAGCTTCACTTCGGATTTTTCCTTCCAGGAGCCGCCGGTCGGTGAATCCGGGACGGCGTGCGAAGTCGTTTCGTTTCCAGGTAGGCGGTGCGCTGTTCGCTTTGGCGGGCGGCGCGCACCGGGTAAGTCCGAAATTAGGCAGGGCAGGTGAAGCGACCGAAGGGCACGAGTGAACGGCGGGTGAACCTCGGCGGTCGGCGTGGTGAGGTGCCGTGTGACGGTTGGTGACGGCTTGTGTGCGGGGTGCGACTATGCGAGATGGAGGGCGCTGAGCAGAGCCTCGACGAGGGCCTTGTCGCGGGACTGCGTCAGACGGCGGCGGGTGGCGGCGGGGGAGAGCCACAGGATCCGGTCGACCTCGCTGTTGGGTGTGAACCCGCCGTCCGTCGCCTCCGCGGCCCAGTAGTCGACCGTCTTGGGGCGTCCGTTCGCGATGTAGTTGGTGGTGGGCAGGCGGGCGCCCGGCACGCACCGGAATCCGGTCTCTTCCTCTACTTCGCGCAGCGCGCCCGCCAGTGTGTCCTCGCCGCGCTTCAGCTTGCCCTTGGGGTGGGACCAGTCGTCGTACTTGGGGCGGTGGACGACGCAGATCTCCAGGGTGCCGTCGCAGGGGGAGCGGCGCCACAGGACGCAGCCGGCTGCGCGAACGACGTCGTTGTTGCCGTTGCCGTTGCTCATGGCGTGCGGACCGACTCCTTCTGCCAGGCCCGCTGGAAGGCGAAGCGGGCGGCTTCCACTTCGTGGCGCTGGTCGGCGTGCAGGACGCCGAGGGCGTAGGCCGTCGCGGGGGCGATGCGGGGGGTGCGGGCGGCGTGGGCGGCGGCGGCCGCGGCCTCCGCCGCGTCGCGGTGGCGGTCGAGTGCGGTGGCCGCGTCCGACGGTGTCTTCGGTGGGGCGGGGGCGCCGGTCAGGACTTCCTGGGCGTAGCGGTGCAGGCGGAGGAGGAGGCGTACGTGGTGCCAGGGGGCGTCCTGGGAGGGGGGTGCCGGGTCTGCGCTGAGGCCCTGGACGAGGGCTTCCGCGTTGTAGGGGTGGCCGGCCTGGTGGAGGGGGAGGGCGTTGACGGCCTCCGTGAGGCGGGATTCGGCGGTTTCGGCGAGGGCTTGGAGGGTGGTGGTGGCGGGCCTCAGGGGGACGTCGCTGGCGAGGAGGGCGACGTTGTCTGCGACGGCGTGGAAACGGGAGGAGCCGAGGGCTTGGAGCGCGGTGGAATGGGCGCGGGTCCTTGCGAGGGTGAGCTGGCGCTCCAGTAGGGCGCCGGCCTTTGCGGCGCCGACCGTGAGATTCCCTGACGTCGTCTTTTCGTTGCGCGGCAACTGGGCTGTGCCCACCCGTTCCGCCCCAGCGGAACTGCTGCCCACAGCGGGGTGGGTTGAGGTCGGGCGGTCCGTGGCCGCGCCGGTGGGGCGGGTGCCCACGGCGGGGTGGGCTGGGGCGCCGGTGGGGCGGCTGCCCGCAGCGGGGTTGGCTGAGGCCGGGCGGTCTGCTGTGCCTGCGCCGGTGGGGCGGCTGCCCGCAGCGGGTTCCAGAGCCTGTGCGGGGAGCGCGTACGTGCCCGACAAGCGGTGCAGGGCCGAGAGCAGGCGGTCCAGGCGGAATGCGTACTGGTGTTCCTGGCCCAGTGTGGCGGAGAGCCAGGCCAGTTCTGGGCGTAGGGCGTCGGACCAGTCGGGGTCCAGGAGGGGGCGGAAGGTGTGGAGGGTGCCGCTGACCCGGCGGGCCGCGTGGCGCAGGGCGCGCGCCGCTTCGGCCGTGCCCTCGGCGCCGCCGCACTCGCGGTGCTGCCGCAGGGAGCGGAGGAACTCCGTGGCCTGCTCGCGCAGGTAGGCCGCGACGGCGTCGCCCGCGCAGCCCTCCGTTCCCGGTGTCTCAAGGTGTTGCTGTGCCACGCCTGCGCCTCCGGGCGTCTATGAGCATCTCCTGTACGTTCCGCAGGGGCCGGCCCTCCGCGTCCTTCGCGTGCCGGACCCAGTTGCCGTCGGGGCCCAGGTGCCAGGACGAGGTGGTGTCGGACATGCCCGTCTCCATGAGCCGGTTCAGGGCGCCGCGGTGGGCCGGGTCGGAGACCCTGACCAGTGCCTCGATGCGGCGGTCGAGGTTGCGGTGCATCATGTCCGCGCTGCCGATCCAGACCTCGGGCTCGCCGCCGTTGCCGAAGGCGAAGATGCGCGAGTGCTCCAGGAAGCGGCCGAGCACGGACCGTACGCGGACGTTCTCCGACAGGCCGGCGACGCCGGGCCGTACCGCGCAGATCCCGCGGACCCACACGTCGACGGGGACGCCGGCCTGCGAGGCCCGGTACATCGCGTCGATGACGGCCTCGTCGACCATCGAGTTGACCTTGAACCGGATGTAGGCGGGGCGGCCCGCGCGGTGGTGCTGGACCTCGTTGTTGATACGCGAGATCAGGCCGTCGCGCAGGGACTTGGGGGCGACGAGGAGCCGGCGGTACGTCTCGCGGCGCGAGTACCCGGACAGCCGGTTGAAGAGGTCGGAGAGGTCGGCGCCGACCTGCGAGTCGGCGGTGAGCAGGCCCAGGTCCTCGTAGAGGCGGGCCGTCTTCGGGTGGTAGTTGCCCGTGCCGACGTGGCTGTAGCGGCGCAGCGTGTCGCCCTCCTGGCGGACCACGAGCGACAGCTTGCAGTGCGTCTTCAGGCCGACGAGGCCGTACACGACATGGCAGCCGGCCTCCTCCAGTTTGCGGGCCCACTTGATGTTGGCCTGCTCGTCGAAGCGGGCCTTGATCTCGACGAGGACCAGAACCTGCTTGCCGGACTCGGCGGCGTCGATCAGCGCGTCGACGATCGGCGAGTCGCCCGAGGTCCGGTACAGCGTCTGCTTGATCGCGAGGACGTCCGGGTCGGCGGCGGCCTGCTCCAGGAAGGCCTGCACGGACGTCGAGAACGAGTCGTACGGGTGGTGGAGCAGGACGTCGCGCTCGCGCAGGGCGGCGAAGATGTCGGGCGCGGACGCGGACTCGACCTCGGACAGGTCGCGGTGGGTGCCGGCGACGTACTTGGGGTACTTCAGCTCGGGCCGGTCGAGGCCGGCGATGCCGAAGAGGCCGGTGAGGTCCAGGGGACCCGGCAGCGGGTACACCTCGGACTCGCTGATCTTCAGCTCACGTACGAGCAGGTCGAGGACGTACCGGTCGATGGTCTCCTCGACCTCCAGGCGCACGGGCGGGCCGAAGCGGCGCCGCATGAGTTCCTTCTCCAGCGCCTTGAGGAGGTTCTCGGCGTCGTCCTCCTCGACCTCCAGGTCCTCGTTCCGGGTGAGCCGGAACATGTGGTGCTCCAGGACCTCCATGCCGGGGAACAGCTCGGCCAGGTGCTTGGGCGCGGCGATGACGTCCTCGATCGGGACGTAGCGCTGGGGCGAGGCCTCCAGGAAGCGGGAGAGCAGCGGCGGCACCTTCACGCGGGCGAAGTGGCGGTGCCCGGACACCGGGTTGCGCACCACGACGGCCAGGTTCAGGGACAGGCCCGAGATGTACGGGAAGGGGTGCGCCGGGTCGACGGCCAGGGGGGTGAGCACGGGGAAGATCTGCTGCTTGAACAGGGAGAACAGCCGGGACTGCTCCTTGTCGGTGAGCTCCTCCCAGCGCACCACGTGGATGCCCTCGTCGGCGAGCGCGGGGGCGACGTCCTCCTGGTAGCAGGCGGCGTGCCGGGCCATGAGCTCGCGCGAGCGGTTCCAGATCAGTTCGAGCACTTCGCGGGGCTGGAGCCCGGAGGCCGAACGGGTGGCGACACCTGTCGCGATACGCCGTTTGAGGCCGGCGACGCGGACCATGAAGAACTCGTCCAGGTTGGACGCGAAGATCGCCAGGAAGTTGGCCCGCTCCAGGAGCGGGGTGTCGGGGTCCTCGGCCAGTTCGAGCACCCGCTCGTTGAACGCGAGCCAGCTGCGTTCCCGGTCGAGGAAGCGGCCCTGGGGCAGCTCGGCGCCGTCGTCCACGTAGTCGTCGGGGTCGGCGTCGATGTCCGCGGTGAGTTCGGGCAGGTCTGGTTCGAAGTCGCCGTTCGCGACGGTGTGCGGCCGGTGCGCGGCGATGGAGCCGACGGACGGCTGCGCGGGCGGTGCGGAGACCTGGTCCTGGGTGTTCGGCTGGCTCATGAACCCATTCTTCCGCGCTCTGGGGAGGATGGGCGCGTCGGAGAGCGCGGGCGTGAGGCGGAGTCTCCCGTCCGGGGAGGGCTCCGCCGGGGCCCCGGCAGGGTCGGACGCTGCGGGCTGCATTCACAGAGAGTCGCAAGCCCGTCTGAATGCTTGGTTACGGCGACATGACGTGCGGGGCATCGGGGGGCGACCTAGGGGTTCCCCATGAGCCCCAGGGGTTCCCCATGACGGGGGGAACCCCTAGGTACTCACACCGGGAACCCCTCAGGCGCTCACCTCGGCTGGTTCCTCTTGAGGAGCGCGAAGGTCGCGGCGACCACGAGGGCCGTCAGGGCCAGCAGGATCCCCGTCTCCACGAGCTGGAGCTGCCAGAAGTGGGACGCGGGCTGGAACTCACGGTAGAAGCCGGTGATGTTGTGCTTGACCAGGCAGTTCGCGTCGCTCACGCAGATCGGGTCGGGGACGCGGGCGCCGCTGCCGGTGACCGCGCCCTCGTCGAGGAGCAGGCCGGTGAAGCCCCGGTAGCCCTGGCGCACGCTCCCCGTGACGGTGGACGTGGCCCAGAAGTGGCCACGGAGCGAGCCGAGCGCGGTGATCACGATGCCGAAGAGCGCGAGCGAGACGCAGACCGACGTGATCACGCGCCGGGAGATGAACGCGACCAGCGCGCCGAGCGCCAGGCCGAGCAGCGGGAGCGCGACAGCGGTCGGGCCGAGGGCGCCGTAGACGCCGTTCATGAACCACTGGTTCTCGGGGAGGCCGCCCGCCTTCGACGCGACCACGTGGCGCAGCGCCACCAGGATGCCGGTGCCGGCGACGAGGAACGCGGCCGGGACGGCGAGCTTGGTGACCAGCCAGCGGACCGGGGACACGGACTGCGTCCACGCGAGCGTGGCCGTGCCGCGCTCCAGCTCGCGGCCGATGAGGGTCCCGCCCGCGAAGACGGCGGCTATCGCCGGTACGAACGTGATCAGGCTCGTGGAGAGCCCGAGCAGGTACTCGTACCGGCCCCCGCCCGGCCCGGCGGCGCTGCACGCGTTCATGACGCCCGCGACGCACTTGCCGGTGATGTGCCAGCCGGAGCCGCCCGGCCCCCACAGATACAGCAGCACGGTCGCGGTGACGGCGACGTACGCGGCCCACAGCCAGAGGGCGAGCCGGTGCAGGCGCAGGACGGTCCAGGTCAGGCCGGTCGACGGGGAGAGGGTCGCGGCGCTCATGCGGAAGCACCCTTCTTCGGCAAGTACCGGCGCAGGACGAGGAACGCGGCGACCACGGCGAGCGCGGTCAGGCCGAGCAGCACACCCGTCTCCGCGAGCTGGCGGGGCCAGTAGTCGGGGGAGGGCAGGTACGTACGGGTGAAGCCGGTGACGTGGTGGGCGTCGAGGCACTTCTGGCTGAGGTTGCAGTCGGGGTCGGAGATCCGGGCGCCCGAGGACGTGATCGCCTTGCCGTAGACCGGCAGTTCGGGCTGGAGCCGCGAGAACGGCGAGTGCTGGAAAGGCCAGTTGTTCCCGCGCATCGCGCCCGCCAGGAACTGCACGACGACGGCGACCGCGAGGGCGGGCAGCGTCCGGCGCAGGACGAGGGCGGCGAGTACGCCGACGGCGAGCCCGAAGAGGGCGTTCGCGACAGTGGCGGGCCCGAGCGAGAAGTAGAAGGAGCGGGGGCCGATGCCCGCGACCAGCAGGTGGTTGTGCGCGTTCCACACGAACCGGTACAGGACGACGAGGATGCCCGTCCCGACGGCGATGAGCACCGCGGGCACCGCCAGTTTCGCGGCGAGCCAGCGGGCGGGGGACACCGACTGCGTCCACGCCACCCGGACGGTGCCGCGCTCCAGTTCGCGGGCGATCAGCGGCCCGGCGGCGAACACGGCGATGGCCAGCGAGGCGAAGGAGATCAGTGTGGACGGCTGGTAGAAGAGGGAGTCGAACGCGCCGGGCGAGCCGAAGAACATGCCCCGGCCCGCGAACGCGTTCTCCTGCGCGCCGCTGTAGCCGAACGCGTCGAACGCCCTCTGGGCCGCGTTCGCGCCGGGTCCCCACAGCCACAGGAGCAGGCCCGCGGTGAGGACGACGAAGGCGGTCCACACCCACAGGGCGGTGCGGTGCAGGCGCAGCAGGGTGCGGACGAGGCCGGCGGTGCCGGACGTGGTGCGGCGGTCGGCCGTGTGTTCCTGAGTGGTCGTCATGCCGTCACCGCCGTGGCGCTCGCGGTCGTGCCCGGGGTGATCAGGGCGGGGGCGCCGGGGTTGCGCAGATGGGCGAGGATCAGTTCCTCCAAGGAAGGTTCTTGTGCTTCCCACGCGTTGTCGAGCGGGCCTTCGCGGCGGATCAGGGCGGTGAGGCCGCGGCCCGCCGCGCGGGACTCGACGACGGTGTGCGGGGCGAGATCGTCGGCGGTGCCGCGCCCGGTGACCAGGCTGTGGGCGGCCGTCAGGTCGTCGATGCCGCCGCCGAGCCGGATGTGTCCGCCGCCCAGGAGCAGCAAGTGGTCGCAGGCCTCGGCCAGTTCGGCCACGATGTGCGAGGACATGAGGACCGTGGTGCCGTGTTCGGCGGCGTCCGCCATCAGGGTGCCCATCAGTTCGTGGCGGGCCAGCGGGTCGAGGTCGGCCATCGGCTCGTCGAGCAGCATCAGCTCGGGCCGCTTGCCGAGCGCGAGGGCGAGGGCGACGCGGGTGCGCTGGCCGCCGGAGAGCGTGCGGACCCGGGTCTTGGGGTCGAGGCCGCCCTGCTCGACGATCCGTGCGGCGTACGCGGCGTCCCAGCGGCCCGGGTTCAGCTCCGCGCCCATGCGCAGGGTGTCCGCGATGGAGAGCTGGGGGTAGAGCGGCTTGTCCTGCGGCAGGTAGGCGACGCGGTCGCGGGCGACGCCGGGGGTGGCCCCGAGGACGGTGATCCGTCCGGCGGTGGGCCGCAGGAGACCGGCGGCGAGGGCGAGGAGCGTGGACTTCCCGGCGCCGTTGGGCCCGACCAGGGCGCTGATCCGGCCGGCGGGCAGCCGGAACGAGCAGGCGTCGAGAGCGGCCTGGCCATGGCGGCCGTACCGCTTTCCGAGCCCTGTCGCCTCGATGGCGACGCCCTGGGTGGTGCTGGTGGAAGTCACTGGTCCCCCTTCGGGAAGTTCTCGTCCAGTACGGCGCTGAACAGTGCGGCCACGTCCTCGCGGTCGAGGCCTTCGGCGTGTGCGCGGCGGGCCCAGTCCGCGAGTTCGGCGCGCAGCGGTGAGTCGGCCGGGGCCGCGCCGAGCGTTCGGCGCACGAAGGTGCCGAGGCCTCTGCGGGCCTCGACCAGCCCCTCGCGCTCCAGCTCGCGGTACGCCTTGAGCACGGTGTTCGGGTTGATCGCGGTGGCTTCGACGACCTCGCGGGCCGTGGGCAGCTTGTCGCCGGGTTCCAGCAGGCCGAGGCGGAGGGCCTGCTTGGTCTGCTGGACGATCTGGAGGTAGGTGGCGACGCCGCTGCGCCGGTCGATCCGGTACTCGACCACGTTCCAACACCACCCTTTCACTAATCAAGTAGTGAAAGGGTGGTGCAAAAGAGGGGCAGTGTCAACCGACGACTGCCCCTCAGCTGCCTATGTGTGCGCTGACCTGCGGCTATGGCTCCGTGCTCGCGTGCGCCGAGCCGCGCCTACGACCTGGTCAGGACTCCGTGCGGTACATCAGGTCCGTCTCGTGGGTGACGAAGCCGAGGCGCTCGTACACCGTGACCGCCGGCTTGTTGTCGGCGTCGACGTAGAGCATCGCCGTCGGCAGACCGGACGCCGTCAGATGGCGCAGGCCCACCGCCGTGAGCGCCTTGCCGAGGCCGCCGCCCTGGGCGTCCGGCGAGACCCCGACGACGTACACCTCGCCGAGGCCTTCCTCCGCGTGCACCTTGGTCCAGTGGAAGCCGACGACCTCGCCGTCGCTCTCGCGTACGGCGAGGAAGAAGCCGGCCGGGTCGAACCACGGCTCGGCCTTGCGGTCGTCCAGGTCGCGCTGGGTCAGGGAGCCCTGCTCGGGGTGGTGGGCGAACGCCGCCGCGTTCACCGCGAGCCAGGCCGCGTCGTCCTCGCCGGGGACGAAGGTCCGGATGCTTACGCCCTGGGGCAGCACCGGCTCGGGCAGCTCGGGGCCCTCGGCCAACGGGCGCCGCATCTGGCGCAGTTCGCGGAACAGGGTCAGGCCGAGGACCTGCGACAGGTGCCGGGCCGCCGCGTGGCCGCCGTGCGCCCAGACCCGCAGCCGCTTGCCGGACGCGGCGAGCAGCGCCGAACCGAGCGCCCGCCCGTGCCCGTGCCCGCGGTGGTCGGGGTGCACGACCAGCTCGGCCGCCGGCGCCTCGATCGGGTCCGTGTCCTCCAGCTGGCCGTAGCCGACCAGTTCGCCGCCGACGGTCAGCAGGAGATGGCGCACGCCTTCCCGGGGCCCGCCGCGCAGTTGCAGACGGCCCTGCTCCGACACCGCCTGCTGCCCGTCGGCACGGGCGGCGTCCGAGAGGATCGTGGAGACGGCCTCCGCCTGTTCGGGCGTGAGGGCCGTGAGCGTGTCGATCTGGCGGTCGGGGGTGGCGGGCGCGGCGTCGCTGGTCATGGAGAAGAGGGTACGGGGGAGGGCCCGGCCCGGTCCGGGGAATCCTGCCCGCCGGGCGGGCGACGGCACGACGGCAACCAGCTCGTGACCCGCAAACCTCTGTCGCGCTACGCGCGTTGACCCTAGGCTGCGGGATCGAGTCAGGTCACATCGTTCAAGCCACGTCACACCGTCACCGTCGTCTCACGGCACCCACAGGGGGACGTATCCGATGAAGTCACAGTCACCGCGCAGACCCGGACGCAAGGCCGCGGCGCGGATTCTCGCCGCGGCGGCCGGGCTCGCCACCGCCGGGGCGCTCGTCGCGGCCATGCCCGCGAACGCCACGCAGGACACGCAGGGGGACCATGGCGGCACGGTCGACGTGCAGCTCCTCTCCTTCAACGACTTCCACGGGAACCTGGAGCCGCCGGCCGGGTCCTCGGGGCAGGTGACGGAGACGCTGCCGGACGGCACGAAGAAGAACATCGACGCGGGCGGTGTCGAGTACCTGGCCACGTCGCTGCGGACCGCGCGTCAGGGGCACCCGTACAGTGTCACGGCCGCGGCCGGGGACCTGATCGGGGCCAGTCCGCTGATGTCCGGGCTCTTCCACGACGAGCCGACGGTCGAGGCGATGAACAAGCTCGACCTGGACGTGACCAGCGTCGGCAACCACGAGTTCGACGAGGGCGCGACCGAGCTGGCCCGGATGCAGAACGGCGGCTGCCACCCCAAGGACGGCTGTTACGAGGCCGGCAAGACCTTCAAGGGCGCCGACTACCCCTACCTCGCAGCCAATGTGACGGACGAGAAGACCGGCAAGCCCGTCCTCGCCCCCTACTGGGTGTGGAAGCACGACGGTGTGAAGATCGGCTTCATCGGCGTGACCCTTGAGGGCACCCCCGACATCGTCTCCGCCGACGGCGTCAAGGGCCTCAAGTTCCACGACGAGATCGAGACGGTCAACAAGTACGCCAAGATCCTCGACGAGCAGGGCGTGAAGTCGATCGTCGCGCTCATCCACGAGGGCGGCGTCCCGGCCTCCGGCTCGTACAACTACGACTGCGACTCGCCGAGCGGCGGCGCGGGGATCTCGGGTCCGATCGTCGACATCGCCAAGGGCATCTCGCCGAAGGTCGACGCGCTCGTCACCGGCCACACCCACAACGCGTACGTCTGCACGATCCCCGACCCCTCGGGCAAGCCCCGCCTGGTCACGTCGGCGTCCTCGTACGGGAAGCTCTACACGGACACGACCCTGACGTACGACCGCCGCACCAAGGACATCGTGCGTACGTCGGTGAAGTCCGCCAACCACGTGGTGAGCCGGACGCAGCCGAAGGCGCCGGACATGACCGCGCTCATCGGCCGCTGGAACAAGCTGGCCGCGCCCGTCGCGAACCGGCCGGTCGGCTACATCTCGGCCGACATCCCGGGCCGCGGCGCCGGTGTGCCGGAGGAGCCGCTCGGCGACCTGATCGCGGACGCGCAGCTCGCGCACGCCAAGTCGCTCGACCCGAAGTCCGTGCTCGCCCTGATGAATCCCGGAGGCGTGCGCTCCGACCTCGTGTACAAGGCGAGCGGCAGCGAGGGCGACGGGGTCGTCACCTACGGGGAGGGCTTCACCGTGCAGCCCTTCAGCAACACCGTGAACCTCGTCGACCTGACCGGCGCGCAGGTGATCGCCGCGCTCCAGCAGCAGGTCAGCGGCACGAACGAGGCCTCGCCGAGGATCCTCCAGCCGTCGGAGGGGCTCACGTACACGCTCGACATGCGGAAGTCGGGCGCGGACCGCGTCGTCGTCGACTCCATCCGGCTGAACGGTGCCGCGATCGACCCGGCGGCGACCTACCGCGTTGCGATGAACTCGTTCCTCGCGGGCGGTGGCGACGGCTTCGCGGCGCTCGGTCAGGGCAAGAACCCGCTGGTCGGCAGCGACGACCTGGCGGCGTTCAACGACTATCTGACGGCGAACTCGTCGCCGGCGTCGCCGATCGCCCCGCCGAAGGGCGACCGGATCACGATCATCAAGTGACGTGACCTAGGGGGTGCCCGGCTGCTCTGTGCGCCGGGCGCCCCCTTCCGCGTATCCCCTAAGGCACGTCAGGGATGTCCGGCGGAGGCGTCGGCGCCCCCGGCAGCTGCACCGTCGCCACCGTGCCGCCGCCCTCCGCCGCCCCCAGCTCCACCGTGCCGCCGCAGCTCTCCACCGTGCGGGCCACGATCGACAGGCCGAGGCCCGACCCCGGCAGCGCCCGCGCCGTCTGCGAACGCCAGAACCGGTCGAAGACGTAAGGGAGTTCGTCGTCGGGGATGCCGGGCCCGTGATCGCGCACCGTCAGCCGGCCGCGCATCAGCACGACCTCGACGCTCCCCGCCGGCGGGCTGAACTTGACCGCGTTGTCGAGCAGATTGACGATCGCCCGCTCAAGGGACGCGGGCTCGGCCCGTACGTACCAGGGCGCCAGCTCCGACGTGATCGTCAGCTCGGGCCCGCGCAGCCGGGCCCGCTCCAGCGCCGTGCGGACCGTGTCGTGCAGTGCGACGACCCGGATGGTCCCTTCGCTGCCGGCCAGACCCGTACGGGACAGCTCCTGGAGATCCCCGATGAGCGCGGCGAGTTCCGTCATCTGCGCCTTCAGGGATGCCATCAGCGCCTTGCGGTCCTCCGGGGGGATCGCCCGGCCCGTCGCCTCGCTGCGGGAGAGCAGTTCGATGTTGGTGCGCATCGAGGTGAGCGGCGTCCGCAGCTCGTGGCCCGCGTCGGCGATGAGCTGCTGCTGGAGCTCGCGGGACGAGGCGAGCGACGCGGTCATCGAGTTGAATGACGAGGACAGCCGCGCGATCTCGTCGTCGCCCTCCACGGGGATGCGGACCGTGAGGTCCTCGGTCCTGGCCACGTGCTCGACGGTGTTGGTGAGTTCGTCGACGGGACGCAGTCCGGACCGGGCCACCCACAGGCCCGCCGCGCCCGCGCCGAGCACGCCGATGCCGGAGACGAGGAGCAGCACCCAGGCCAGCGTGGTCAGCGGCTTGGTGACCTCGCTGGTGGGTGTGGCGAGGGAGACGGCGACGCCCGCGACCCGGGTGTCGTCGCTCGTGACGACGGGGAGCGTGAGGACCCGCATCCGTGTGCCGGCCCTGTCGACGGTCGTGTGCAGCGCGCTCGGCGACGTGCCCTGCGCGACGGCGAGATCGGCGGACTGCACCGGGATCGGCGGCGCGTCCGGCGTCGTGCACACCCGGCCGCTCGTGTAGATGACCTGCACGGTCGGGCCCCGGAAGTGGATGTAGCCGGGGACGCGCTGGTTGCAGTTGTCCGTGATGAAGTTGACCTGGTCGCTGCTCACGGAGTGGCTCTGGCTGCGCAGATTGCTGTCGAGCTGGCCGTAGAGCTGGCCGCGCACGATGAACCAGCAGATCGTCGCCACGGCCGCGACCGCGATCGCCACCGCCGTCGCGACCAGCAGGGCGAGCCGCGATCTCAGCGGCAGGGAGCGCAGCCGCCGCACGAACCGGCTCATTCGCTGCCCGCCGCCCGCAGGACGTACCCCACCCCGCGCACCGTGTGCACGAGCCGCGCCTCGCCCCCGGCCTCCGTCTTGCGCCGCAGGTACATGACGTACACATCCAGGGAGTTGGAGCTGGGCTCGAAGTCGAAGCCCCAGACGGACTTGAGAATCTGCTCGCGGGTGAGGACCTGGCGCGGGTGGGCGAGGAACATCTCCAGGAGCGTGAACTCGGTGCGGGTCAGCTCGACGGTGCGGTCCCCGCGGGTGACCTCGCGGGTCGCCAGGTTCATCCGCAGGTCCGCGAAGGTCAGCACGTTATTCGTCTCGGCCGCCGCGTCCGCCGCCGAGGCGTACGCGCCGCGCCGCAGCAGTGCCCGTACCCGTGCGAAGAGTTCGTCGAGTTCGAACGGCTTGACCAGGTAGTCGTCGGCGCCCGCGTCGAGTCCGGTGACGCGGTCGCCGACGGTGTCGCGGGCCGTGAGCATCAGGATCGGGGTGCGCGACCCGCCGGCGCGCAGCCGGCGGGCGGCGGTCAGGCCGTCCATGCGCGGCATCTGGATGTCGAGGACGAGCAGGTCGGGCGCGTACGCGGCGGCCTTGTCGAGCGCGTCGGCGCCGTCGACGGCGGTCTCCGTGCCGTAGCCCTCGAAGGCGAGGCTGCGGCGCAGCGCCTCGCGGACGGCGGGTTCGTCGTCGACGATGAGAATGCGCTGGGGTTCGCGGTCGCCTTCGGCGGGGCTCATGGGCGGGTTTCCTCGGGGGTGCGGGCGGTGGTCGGGGGCCGGTATCAGCCTCGCACGGTCAGTTGCCGGAGGGGCCGCCGCTGCGCAGCGAGGCGAGGTCGGCCTTGACCGTGTTGACCGGGATGGCGAAGCCGAGGCCGATGCTGCCGGCGCCGGACGACCCGCCCCCGCCACCCGAACTCGGGGCGTACATCGCGGAGTTGATGCCGATGATGTTGCCGTTCATGTCGATGAGGGCGCCGCCGGAGTTGCCGGGGTTGAGGGACGCGTCGGTCTGGATGGCCTTGTACGTCGTGGTCGACGAGCCGGTGTCGCCGTTGAACTGGCGCCCGCCGAACTCGAACGGCCACTGGTCGCCGCTGCCGCTGCCGCCGCCCTGTTGCTGCTGCTGGCCCTGGTCCGTGGGGACGGTGACGTCGCGGTCGAGGGCGGAGACGATGCCGCTCGTGACGGTGCCGGCCAGGCCCTCGGGGGAGCCGATGGCGACGACCTGGTCGCCGACCTTCAGGGCGGAGGAGTTGCCGAGCGAGGCGGGCCTCAGCCCGGACGCGCCGCGCACCTTGACGAGGGCGAGGTCCTTCTTGGCGTCGGTGCCGACGATGTCCGCGGTGTACGTCTTGCCGTCGCTGGTGTGCACCTTGACGGAGGAGGCACCGGAGACGACGTGGTTGTTGGTGACGATCTCGCCGCCGCGCGTGACGATGACGCCGGAGCCGGTGGAGCTGCCCCCGTTCGACTGGGCGCTGATCTCCACGATGCTCGGGCTGACGGCCGCGGCGACACCGGCGATGCTGCCCTTCTGGCTGGCGGGCACGACGCTCGCCCCGGCGTTGACGGTCGTGGACTCGTTGTCGGTGAGCTGCTGGAACGCGTACGAGGTGGCGCCGCCCACGGCCGCCGCGGCGACGGCGACGGCGGCGAGGAGCCCGAAGGGTCCCCGGAGCCGGCGCGGCCGGGGGGCCGCGGCGTGGACGGGCGCGTACGCGGGCGGAGGCGGATAGGCGCCGCCCGGCTCGGGGGTCCCCGGATACGAGGACTGCTGCGGGTCCTGCGGGTACTCGCCGCTCGGGCGGAAGCTCTCGGTCATACGGCAAAGCGTGCGCCGCGTTCATGAGAGCACGGTGAGGGTGTGCTGAGAAGCCCGGCAGAACCCCGTATGCCCGATGTAAGAAACCCCGGGACCGCGAGGGTCAGTGGCAGCCGCAGGAGCGGCGGACCACGAGCCGCGACGGGAACACCTTCAGGCGCTCGCGCCGCGAACCGGCGACGCGCACCGAGTCGTCGAGCACGAGGTCGACGGCGGACCGCGCCATCGCCGACCGGTCCGAGGCGACCGTCGTCAGCGGCGGATCCGTCAGACCCGCCTCCTTCACGTCGTCGAACCCGGCGACGGCCAGCTCGCCCGGCACGTCGATCCGCAGCTCACGCGCGGCCCGCAGGATGCCGAAGGCCTGGTCGTCCGTGGAGCAGAAGATGGCCGGCGGCCGGTCGGGCCCGGACAGCAGCGCGAGCCCGATCTCGTACGCGTCGTAGCGGTTGTACGGAGCCTCGAACAGCCGGCCCTCGGTGGAGCGGCCGGCCTCCTGCATGGCGCGGCGCCAGCCCTCGACGTGGTCGGAGACCGGGTCGCCGACGGACGGGGTCTCGGCGGTGCCGCCGAGACAGGCGACGTACTCGTGGCCGTGTTCCAGGAGGTGGCGGGTGGCGAGCTGGGCGCCGCCGATGTCGTCGATCACGACGGCGACGTCGTCGATGGCCTCGGGCCGCTCGTGCAGCAGGACCACGCGGGCGTCCCACGCCTCGATCTCGGCGGCGGCCAGGTCGTTCAGGCCGTGGCTGACGAGGATGAGCCCGGACACCCGCATCCCGAGGAAGGCCCGCAGATAGTGGACCTCGCGCTCCTCGACGTAGTCGGAGTTGCCGACGAGGACCATCTTTCCGCGCTCGGAGGCCGCCTGTTCGACGGCGTGCGCCATCTCGGCGAAGAAGGGCTGGCGCGCATCCGGCACGATCATGCCTATGAGGTCGGTCCGCCGCGAGGCCATGGCCTGGGCGACCCGGTCGGGCCGGTACCCCAGTTCCTTGATCGCGGCGAGAACGCGCTCGCGCGTGGCCGGGGCGACCGGCCGGGGTCCGTTGTTGATGACGTAGCTCACGACGGCGGTGGAAGTACCCGCAAGTCGTGCCACATCGTCCCGAGTCACCTTGGCCACGCGCGGAGTCTACGCGGATGGACCTAGCGCTGGGCAGATCGTCCGGCGGCTTCCCGAGGGGTGGACACCGACGGACGCTCGACGGGCCGCCGCGAGGTGCGCGTGCCCGTGGCCTCCGGCTTCGGCGTCGCCGCCTTGGCCTTCTCCGCGTCCGCCCCACGCTCGACCTTCTCGGGCGTCACGAAGCGGTATCCCACGTTCCGAACGGTCCCGATGAGCGACTCGTGCTCGGGCCCGAGCTTTGCGCGGAGGCGCCGTACGTGGACGTCCACCGTACGCGTGCCGCCGAAATAGTCATAGCCCCAGACCTCCTGGAGCAGCTGCGCGCGCGTGAAGACGCGGCCCGGGTGCTGCGCGAGGTACTTGAGGAGTTCGAACTCCTTGAAGGTCAGGTCGAGGACCCGCCCCTTCAGCTTGGCGCTGTACGTCGCCTCGTCCACGGAGAGGTCGCCGTTGCGGATCTCCATCGGGGAGTCGTCGGCGACGATCTGCCGGCGGCCCATCGAGAGGCGCAGCCGCGCCTCGACCTCGGCGGGGCCCGCCGTGTCGAGGAGTACGTCGTCGACGCCCCAGTCGGCGCTGACCGCCGCGAGGCCGCCCTCGGTCGTGACGAGGAGGAGCGGAGCGCTGAGGCCGGTGGAGCGGAGCAGCTGGCAGAGGCTGCGGACCTGCGGGAGGTCGCGGCGGCCGTCGACCAGGATCACGTCGGCGCCGGGGGTGTCGACGAGTGCGGGCCCCTCCGCGGGGGCGACTCGCACGTTGTGCAGCAGCAGACCGAGAGCGGGGAGCACCTCCGTCGACGGCTGAAGGGCGTTGGTGAGGAGCAGCAAAGAGCTCATGCGTCCTCACCTGCCTGGGTCGTCCTACGTTCGTGCACGGTTCGCTCGCCCATAACGTCTGGTTCCTCCTCGGTCCCATCGAGGACGTTTACGGCACTGCTTCGTACGGCGGCTCCGGGCCGGGCCCGGAAGCACAAAAGGACCCGGGGGCTTCGCTGCCCGGATCCTCTGCCTAGGACAATAGCCCACATGAAGTCGGGTCGGGCAGGTCAAGAGGCGCCATCTTCTGTGCAGCCGATCACTGCGCGGTCACGGCGTGTGATGCTGCACACGCGTGACGGCGTCGCCATCGAGGCGGCTTACGACCCCGGTCCGGGGCCCGCCGGCGGGCCGGTGATCGTGGTCGCGCACGGGTTCAGCGGGGACCTGGACCGGCCGCACGTGCGGCGGGCGGCGCAGGTGTTCGCGCAGCGTGCCGCCGTGGTCACGTTCTCCTTCCGCGGGCACGGGCGGTCCGGCGGCCGGTCCACCGTGGGCGACCGGGAAGTGCTCGATCTGGTGGCCGCCGTGGAGTGGGCGAGGTCACTCGGGCACGCGCACGTGGTGACGGTCGGCTTCTCGATGGGCGGTTCCGTCGTGCTGCGCCATGCCGCGCTGCACAAGGGGCGCACGGAGGCAGGCACCGACGCCGTGGTCTCGGTGAGCGCTCCGGCCCGCTGGTACTACCGGGGGACCGCGCCGATGCGGCGGCTGCACTGGGTGGTCACCCGCCCGGCGGGGCGGATCGTGGGCCGTTTCGGGCTCCATACGCGCATTCACCCGCATGAGTGGGACCCCGTGCCGCTGTCGCCGGTCGAGTCCGTTCCCCTGATCGCTCCGACGCCGCTGCTCATCGTGCACGGCGACCGCGATCCGTACTTCCCCCTCGACCATCCGCGGATGCTCGCGGGGGCGGCGTCCGGCCGAGCCGAACTGTGGCTGGAAAGGGGCATGGGGCACGCAGAGCACGCGGCGGACGACGGGCTCCTCGCGCGGATCGGCGACTGGGCCACGGCATCATGGACGACGGCAACCGCCGAATAGCCCCCGAGACAGGAGCGCCGTACATGGCCAACGGGACCATTCGTTACTGGGCCGCGGCCAAGGCGGCCGCCGGTGTCGCCGAGGAGCCGTACGACGCGGAGACCCTGGCGGACGCGCTGGCCGGTGTGCGCACGCGGCACCCCGGTGACCTGGTGCGTGTCCTGCAGCGTTCGTCGTTCCTGGTCGACGGTGACCCCGTCGGCAAGCGCGGGCATGAGACGGTACGGCTGGCCGAGGGCGGCACGGTCGAGGTGCTCCCGCCGTTCGCAGGAGGGTGACCCCGATGACCAACGAGCCGTACGACGAGTACGCACAGCCGTACCAGCCCCAGCAGACCCAGCAGTGGCAGGGCCAGACCTGGGACACGCAGGTGCAGTCCTCGTACCTGCCGCCGCAGGGACAGCAGGGCCAGCAGGGCCAGGGTTACGGGCAGCCGCACCAGGAGCCCTACGGGCAGGCGTACGCGCAGGCCGGTTACGGCGGGCAGGTGCCGGGTGACCCGGGCGCGTACCCGCAGCAGCCCGCTTACGCGCAGCCCCAGCCGGCGTACGCGTCGGGCGGGCAGCCGGTGGCCGCCGCCACGGCCGACGCGGAGGCGCCCGCCGCGGACGCCCCCCGGCTCACCGCCGCGCAGCGCGCCCGCGCCGAGGGGCGCTCGCCCGTCATCGAGCCCGGGATGCAGCCCGCCGCGCTGACCGCGCTCCTCGGACTCCTGCTCGCGGGCGGCGCCGCCGTCGGCTCGTACGCGCTGCTCGTGCCGCTTGTGCTGCTCCAGGCCGTCACGGCCGCCGGCTGGTTCCGGCTGAACGGGATGTGGCCGGCCCGGCAGGGCATCGCGCTGGCCTTCGCGGGCGGCGTCACCGCCGACATCGCCCTGCTCGTCGCGGGCCGGGAGAACGCGCCCGCCGCGATCCTCGGCACCCTCGGCGTCTGGGTCCTGCTCACCCTCGTCCTCCAGCTCCGCAGCCACGCGTCGCCGGACGAGCGCATGTACGGCCTGATGGCGACGGTCGCGTCGGCGGCGCTCGCCATCGTCGCGACGGGACATCTGGCGGCCGAGCCGCACGCGGTGACGGTCGGCGGCGTGGCCGTAGCCGTCGCCGTCCTCGCGCGGGCGATCCCGCTCCCGACGCCCGTCTCCGTGGTCGTCGCGCTGCTGGCCGCCGCGGGCGCCGGTATCGCGGCCGGGGGTGTCACGGGCCTGGGGTCCGACGGCGCGCTCCTCGGGCTCGGCGCCGGCGTCTGCGCCCTGATCGGCCACCGCGTCGCCAGCTACGACTACCCCTCCCGTTTCGTGCACATGACGGCGGGCGTGGCCCTGCCGCTGGCCGCCGCGGCACCCGCCGTCTACCTGCTCGGGCGGGTCGTCGGCTGACCTCTTCGCACGTGGCGGACCTGTCACAGCTGATCGACAACCTTGCGGCCGGGCCCTCTTCACGGGGGTCCGGCCGCGTACGGTTGCGAGCAGGAACTGTCGTACAGGTGGGGGGAAGCACCGGGTCATGCGTGCTCTGCGAGTACTTCTGATCGTCGTCGTGATCCTGGGCGGCCTGTTCGTCATCGCCGACCGGGTGGCGGTGAACTTCGCCGAGAACGAGGCGGCCGACCGTGTGCGCGCGAGCGAGGGCCTGCACCAGAACCCCGACGTGTCGATCAAGGGGTTCCCCTTCCTGACCCAGCTCGCGGGCGGCCGGTTCGACGACGTCCAGATCGGCATCGACAACTACGACCTCCCGCCGGCCGACGGCAAGAGCTCCGCCGGCCGCTCCCAGCCCATGCGCATCGACCGGCTGACCGCCGAGATGCACGGCGTCTCGTTCTCCGGCGACTACAGCGCGGCCACCGCGCAGCGCGCCGACGGCACCGCCCACATCAGCTACGCCGAACTGCTCAAGGCCGCGCGGACCCAGCCCGTCCAGCTGGTGCCCGGCCTCGTCTCGGCGCAGGTCGTGGGCCTGTCGGACGGCGGGAACGGGAAGATCAAGCTCGACATCAAGGCGAGTGTGCGGGGCGTGCCACTGTCCCGGCACTTCCCCGTCATGTCGTCGGTGAAGGTGCAGGGCGAGACCGTCTCCGTGACGGCGGTGGGGCTGCCGAAGCTGCCCGTTCCGGCCGGTGAGAAGGAGGTCCGCAGCGTCACCGACTTCAGCGAGCAGCTGGCGGGCCTGCCGGCCGGGCTGAAGCTGGACAAGATCGAGGCGGTGTCCGACGGCGTGGACATCTCGGTGACCGGCAAGGACGTGCGGCTCTCCCGCTGAGTCCTACTGAGTGCGGCCAAGGCCCTGAGCTGCACGGTTGCGGGGTCCGCCGGGCTCTGTAACAGCGGGGCGTGTCCGAACTGTGAGACGCACCTGTCCGCCCTGTAGATACACAGGCGGGACACCGGCCCCGCCGCGGGGCGGGAGTGATCACGAAGCCGCTCGCGTCCCACATATCGGACGATCTCGTCTCACGATATGACACACCGGTGACACGGCCGCCCGTGCCTACCTACGATCGGTGCCATGAAGCGACAGGCGGATCTCACGAAGCGGCGGGCAGTAGACCTGTGCCGCGTCGCCGCCATGCTCTGTCGCACCGTCTGAGCGGGACGGTAAATCCCGCTTCCCGAGGCCCCTCTGGTGGCCCACCCCTCGCGTACGCCGACGCCGCCTGCCCCCGCGCAGTGCCCCCGTCAGCCGCGCACCCGCACTCCCGAATTCCCGCCGTAACTGCCCCGGATGGAGAAGAAACATGAGCCGCAGCGACGTCCTGGTCGACGCCGACTGGGTCGAGGCCCACCTCGACGACCCGAAGGTCGCCATCGTCGAGGTCGACGAGGACACCTCGGCGTACGACAAGAACCACATCAAGAACGCGATCCGCATCGACTGGACCGACGACCTGCAGGACCCGGTCCGCCGTGACTTCGTCGACCAGGAGGGCTTCGAGAAGCTCCTCTCCGCGAAGGGCATCGCCAACGACACGACCGTCGTCCTCTACGGCGGCAACAACAACTGGTTCGCCTCCTACGCGTTCTGGTACTTCAAGCTCTACGGCCACCAGGACGTGAAGCTCCTCGACGGCGGCCGCAAGAAGTGGGAGCTCGACTCCCGCGACCTGGTCGACGGCTCCGAGGTCCCCAGCCGCCCCACCACGGACTACAAGGCCAAGGCCCAGGACGCCTCGATCCGCGCCTTCCGTGACGACGTCGTCGCCGCGATCGGCTCGAAGAACCTCGTCGACGTGCGTTCGCCCGACGAGTTCTCCGGCAAGCTGCTCGCCCCGGCCCACCTCCCGCAGGAGCAGTCGCAGCGTCCGGGCCACGTCCCGTCCGCGCGCAACATCCCGTGGTCGAAGAACGCCAACGACGACGGCACGTTCAAGTCGGACGAGGAGCTCAAGGCCCTCTACGAGGACGAGCAGGTCGACCTGGCGAAGGACACCATCGCCTACTGCCGCATCGGTGAGCGCTCGGCCCTGACGTGGTTCGTCCTGCACGAGCTGCTCGGCCAGGCCAACGTCAAGAACTACGACGGCTCGTGGACCGAGTACGGCTCCCTCGTCGGCGTGCCGATCGAGCTCGGCGCCAACAAGTAACCCCTCGAAACCTCCTGGAGAAACACATGTGTGGAGCGAAGGCCGGCGGCCCCGACGCCTCGACGATCAAGCCCGGTGAGACCACCATCCAGGGCCAGGTGACCCGCGACGGCGAGCCCGTCACCGGTTACGTGCGCCTCCTGGACTCGACCGGCGAGTTCACGGCCGAGGTCCCCACCTCGGCGACGGGTCAGTTCCGCTTCTACGCGGCCGAGGGCACGTGGACGCTGCGCGCCCTGGTGCCCGGCGGCACCGCGGACCGCACGGTCGTCGCCCAGACCGGTGGTCTTTCCGAGGTAGCCATCGCCGTGTGACGGCGGCCGCCGTGTGACGGCGGCGCACGAACGGCCGAGGGGCCGCACCTCCGGGGGTTGGACGCCTACGGAATCGAGGTGCGGTCCCTCGGTTTTTCTGTGCCCGCATCCGGCCGGGTTCTGCTTTTCCGGGGAACCGTCATGCCGTACCCCGCGTGTTCAAGGCAGTCGTCTGCTTCATTCCTGACGGTTGTCGCCTTTACCCAACTCCCTTACGGGGAAGGGTAGTCGGGGCCAGGAACACGGGATCGAGGGGAACGCCATGACCTCTGCGGAGGGGTACCACGTCGCGCACGGGGGCATGTCGGGACAGGCCGGTGAGCTGGACGGGTCGGGCGACGACGTCGCAAGGATCCGCGAGGCGGTGACCAGTCCGATGCGTTACGCCGAGGACGTCCTCGGCGGGTCCGACACCGGAGCGGCGTTCACCTCTTTCGCGGCCGCCTGGGAGGCCGAGACCAAGGTCCTCGAAGAGGCCCTGCACGAACTCGCCGACAAGGTCCGGCTCGCCGACCACGCGTACGGCGGCTCCGACATCGACGTACGGAACAACACCGACCGCGTCCGCGTGGTCCCGCTGCCCGCCCAGGCCGAGCGCCCCTCCGCGCTCTCCGGCTACTGACGGGGCCGCGGCCATGACGGAATCCACGGCGGAATCCACCAGCGACCGCCGGAGCAAGCTCGACGGCCTATGCCTGCTCATCCCCTTGTCCGGCAGCAAGAACCACCTGATCGGACTGATCGAGCGCGCCCTCGGTGTCCGCGCCCCGGTCGGAGACCCCGCGACGATCGAGGCGCTCGGCACCCGCTACACCGGCCAGACCGACGAGGCCGACGCCGTGCGGAAACGGATCGACAGGGTCGCCCGTAAGGGGCTGCCGCAGGCCTGGGTCGGCGAAACGAGCGTCCTCGCCTCCGAGGTCGTGAGCGCCGCGACCCGGGACGTCGACCAGCTGATCGAGGCGTTCCGGCGCGGCGGCACGGCCCTCGTCACGCTGGCCGACGCGCTGACGGCCGCGCAGGCCCTCGACGCCGCGGGCCGCGTGAAGCTGCACGACGCGCGCACCATGCTCGGCGGCAAGGACAACTTCTTGGACGACCTGATCGAGACCGACGAGGAGGAGGCCCTGCGCAAGCGGGCCCGCGCGCTGGCCACCGCCGGCGTCGAGGACCTGTGCTGCGCCGCCGCCGACATCGACGACGCCGCCCGCGCCGCGGCCCGCGAGCTCAACAAGTTCGCCGCCGAGGCCCGCGCGGGCCATATGGCCACCGACGAACTCACCGCCGCCGACCGCCTCGTCCTCGCCGACACCAGCAACACCCGGGGCGACCGCGAACTGAACGAGATCCTCAGCGCCAACGACCTCGCCCGTGCCGGCTCAGCCATGGAGAAGCTCTCCCCCGACGAACGGGCCCGCATGGAGGCGCTGTTGGCGTCCGCGAAGAGCCCGCAGGAGAGGGCGTACCTGATGAAGGCCCTCGCGGCCGGGTACGGCATCGCCGACGTCGAGACGTTCGGCCAGAAGATCCAGGGCAAGGACGCGGTGTGGCTCCAGTCGCACCTGGCGCCCGTCACCACGGGCTTCGTCTCCCTCGGCGACACCAGGGAGGACCAGGGCTTCCGCGGCGAGAAATGGGCGCAGGACGGCAGTACCTGCGTCCCGTCCTCGACGGTCACCGCGCGCGCCTACGTCGACCCGGTCTACGCCCTCCAGCTCACCGGCGGCCCCACCGGCCAGGACGAGGACCCCGCCCACTTCCGGGACCGCCTGCACGACGAGCAGAACCGGATGCACTGGGAGGGCGACGGCTCCTGGAAGATCGAATTTCCGGACGTTGTCCCGACCGGGATGGACCCCGACGGGCAGGAGGAGATCTCCGACAAGGAACTCGGCCCGCACACCGGCGACTCGTACGAGCCGCAGGAGATGAAGACTCCCGCCGACCGGCGCGACATTCTGCCCGACATCGAGAAGTCCGTCGCCGAGGGCAGGCCCGTACCCGTCAACATCTCCAGCACGGTCGACGGCGAGCACCACGGGCACAGCCTGATCATCATCGGGCAGGAGGGCGACCGGCTGCAGGTCTACAACCCGTGGGGCGCCACGTCCTGGATCAGCGAGGACCAGTTCATCCGCGGTGACCTCGAAAGCGTCACCGACGACCGGTTCTCCAAGGAGAAGCACAATGCCGATCTCAACACCGTCTACATCAAGCAGGGCTGAGCCGGTCCTGCGTACCGCCCTGGTCTGCGCCGCCGGCCTCGCGCTGCTCTCCGGCTGCGGCGGCGGGCCGGAGTCCTTCGGGGCGGGCGGGAGCCGGAACGTCACCGTCGGCAAGGGGGACACGTTCACGCTTGAGGTCCCGGCCAACCCGGCCCTCGGTCAGAACTGGTACCTGGCGGGCCCGCGCCCCGACCGGGGCGTCGTCACGTACAAGGGGAAGCGCGAGGAGTACGAGGGCGGGGGCGAGGACCTCATCGGCAGCGGGGACGGCACCCAGTTCTTCGACTTCCGGGCGCGTGCAGCCGGTACGACGACCGTGAAGCTGGTCTTCTGCCCGCGCGGCATGTGCCGGAGCGCCGCCGAGGTGAGCGCGAGCCCGGTCCCGACGGCCACGACCACGGCGGCCCCGACGGACGCGGACGACGAGATCGCGTACTACGTCTACACGGTCACCGTCACCTGAACCTGAGGGGACCACAGCGGCTCAGCGCCGCTTCTTGCCGTCCAGCTCGTCCCACCACTCGTCGGACTTCGCGTCGCCGGACGGGTCGTCCCACCAGCGGTCGTCGGGCCCGCGGCGGTTCGCGACGACGGCGGCGACGGGCGGGATCACCATCGCGACGAGACACATCACGACGGCGGCCGGTACGGACCACAGCCGCACGACACCCCACGCCAGGACGAAGAGGCCGATACAGAGGCCCATCATGGCGAAGTACATATGACGACGCCGCGCGTACATGTACTCAGCGTAGGCCCGCGCACCCCCAAAACGCAGGCCGGAATACGCCACTAGTAAACGAGCGCCTGAGTCCCCTCGGCCATCGCCTCCTGCACGAACACCTGCGCCCCCGCGATCCGGACGCCCTCCAGGACGTCCTTCTCCGTGATGTCGCGGCGGGCGGCGCACTGCGTACAGAGCGTGATCTGCCCGGCGGCCAGGATCGAGTCGATCAGGTCGGGGAGCGGGGCGGCGTGCGGCAGCTCGAACTCGGCGGCACGGCCCGGCAGCGCGAACCACGCCGACTCGCCGGTCAGCCAGAGCGAGACCTCCACACCACTGGCCACGGCCACCGCCGCCACGGTGAAGGCCTGAGAGCACCGCTCGGGAGCATCGGCCCCGGCGGTCACCTTGATCACGAGCTTGTTCGCCATGGCGGAATCGTATTCCGGCGGCCCGGCGCCGCTGCCTTTGGCCGGTGCCCGCACCCCGCATGGGTGCCCTCACCGAGAAGGCCGGGCCGAGCCCGGATAAAGTGGGCCCGGCTCATTACTGCCCATACAACGCTCACCGAGGAGCACCCCGTGCTTGAGGCCTTCTTCTCCGCCCTGCTCGTCCTGGTCTGCGTCGGCGTTCTCGCGTTCGCCGGGCTGACCGTGAAGAAGCTGTACCAGGGCCAGCGCTGACCCCCGTCAGCATTCGGCAAAGACGCTCAGACTTCAGAGAGACGCTTCGCAGATCATGATCGAGATCCCCTCCGACCTGCACCCCGACCTCGTCCCCCTGGTGTTCCTCCTCGGTGACTGGGCGGGCGCGGGCGTCACCGACTTCCCCGGCGCCGAGAAGGCGAACTTCGGGCAGGAGGTCTCCTTCACGCACGACGGGCGGGACTTCCTCGAGTACCACTCGCACACCTGGATCCTCGACTCCGAGGGCAACAAGGTGAAGCCCCTCGAGTCCGAGTCCGGCTTCTGGCGCATCGACAAGGACCGCAAGGTCGAGGTCGTCATGGTCCGCAACGACGGCGTCGTCGAGGTCTGGTACGGCGAGCTCGCCGACCAGAAGCCGCAGATCGACCTGGTCACCGACGCCGTCGCGCGCACCGCGGCCTCCGGCCCGTACACCGGCGGCAAGCGGCTCTACGGCTACGTGAAGAGCGACCTGATGTGGGTCGGCGAGAAGCAGACCCCCGAGGTCGAGCTGCGCCCCTACATGTCGGCCCAGCTGAAGAAGGTCGTCTCGCCCGACGACGTCGCCGAGATGGCCCGCAACCTGCCGGACCTGCCCGACGACGGCATCGCTTTCTTCAAGTAATCCGCCTCTTCAAGTAGTCCGCTTCTTCCAGTGCTCCGCGGAATCCCGGGGCGGGCCCGCACGCCCTAGACTCGTCGGTGTGGTGAGCACCGAAAGCACCGACTGGAAGAGCGATCTGCGGCAGCGTGGCTACCGGCTGACGCCGCAGCGTCAGCTGGTCCTCGAAGCTGTCGACACCCTGGAGCACGCGACCCCCGACGACATTCTGGGCGAGGTGCGCAAGACGGCGTCGGGGATCAACATCTCCACCGTCTACCGCACGCTCGAGCTGCTTGAGGAGCTGGGGCTCGTCAGCCACGCGCACCTGGGGCACGGTGCGCCGACGTACCACCTCGCGGACCGGCACCACCACATCCACCTGGTGTGCCGGGACTGTACGAACGTGATCGAGGCCGACGTGAGCGTCGCCGCCGAGTTCACGGAGAAGCTGCGCGAGACGTTCGCCTTCGACACGGATCTCAAGCACTTCGCGATCTTCGGGCGCTGCGGGGAGTGCGCGGCGAAGCAGCCGGAGGCGTAAGCGGGGCGCGGGCAGGAATAAGAGTGCCCGCCCACTCGTCGTAGTGTCTGTGAGCATGAAGAGCCCCCTCCTGTCCCTGCCCGGCGCCGTCCCCGCCGAGGGCGTGGACGAAGGCGTCGCCGCGCACTACGGCGACCTGTTCCGCGAGCAGCGCACCCTCGCCGACGGCACCGGCCTCGTCGACCTCTCCCACCGCGGCGTCATCACCGTCACCGGCGACGACCGCCTCGCCTGGCTGCACCTGCTCCTGACGCAGCACGTCAGCGACCTGCCGGCCGGCCAGGCCACCGAGGCCCTGATCCTCTCCGCGCACGGCCACATCGAACACGCCCTGTACCTCGTCGACGACGGCACGACCGTGTGGGCCCACGTCGAGCCGGGCACGCGCGAGGAGCTGATCGCGTACCTGGAGTCGATGAAGTTCTTCTACCGGGTCGAAGTCGCCGACCGGACCGAGGAGTTCGCGGTCGTCCATCTGCCGGCCGGTTCGATCGCGCCGGTCCCGGGCGGGGTGGCCGTTCTTGAGACGCCGTACGGCCGTGACGTGTTCCTGCCGCGCGCCGACCTGGAGACGTACGCGGCTCAGAACGGGCCCGCGATCGGACTCCTCGCGTACGAGGCCTTCCGCGTCGAGAACCACCGGCCGCGCCTCGGCTTCGAGACCGACCACCGCACGATCCCGCACGAGCTCGGCTGGATCGGCACCGCCGTCCACCTCCAGAAGGGCTGCTACCGAGGCCAGGAGACCGTCGCCCGCGTCCAGAACCTCGGCAAGCCGCCGCGCCGCCTGGTCTTCCTGCACCTGGACGGCAGCGACGTGCACCTGCCCCCGCACGGCGCCCCCGTCCGCCTCGCCTCCGACGGCGTCGAGGGCCGCAAGCTGGGCTTCGTCACGACGTCCGTACGGCATCACGAGCTCGGCCCGATCGCGCTCGCGCTCGTGAAGCGGAACGTACCGGTGGACGCCGACCTCATCGTGGACTCGACCGCGGCCGCGCAGGAGACCGTCGTCGAGCCCTGAGGGGCCCGCCGGCCCTGAGGGGCTTTGCTCAGATTTCCAGTAGCACCGTGAACGGGCCGTCGTTCGTCAGGGACACCCGCATCTTCGCCCCGAACCGGCCCGTCTCCACCGTCGCCCCGAGCGCGCGCAGCTCCGCCACCACTTGGTCGACCAAAGGCTCGGCCACCGGTCCCGGAGCCGCCGCGTTCCAGGTGGGGCGACGACCCTTACGGGCATCCCCGTAGAGGGTGAACTGGCTGATGACCAGAAGCGGGGCGTCGATGTCGCTGCACGACTTCTCGTCGGCGAGCATCCGCACCGACCAGAGCTTGCGGGCGAGCTGAGCCGCCTTCGCCGGAGTGTCCTCGTGCGTCACCCCCACCAGCACACATAGCCCCTCGCCCTTGATCTCGCCGACGGTTTCCTCACCGTCGGCCCCGTCCACGACGACGCTCGCGCCGTCGACCCTCTGCACCACTGCTCGCATAAATCCATCATGCCGTGCTCACCAAACGCCCATCCGGGGCGGATTAGGGGCACTAGTGCACAGAGCGGCCACTCGGGGTGGCACCATGCTTGAAGTCAGTCTTTGGACGGCCCCCCGCGCGGTATACCGCGTCGGTCCGGTTTGAGGGGACGGTAGGACGCAATGAGCAACACATCGAGCATCGGACAGCCTCATGGGCCCGTTTCATTGACGCACGCCAGCCGCATCACCGGTGCGAACCGGATGAGCACACCACGCCCGCCCACGCAGCGGATCGACAGCCCCGAACTCCCCGAGCCGCCCGGTTACAACCTCTCCGCGCTCCGGCTCCCCGAACTGCGCACCCTGCGCCGCGCGGCCCAGCAGGACGAGGCCGACCTGAGCTACCTGCGGCGGCTGCTGCAGGGCCGGATCGACATCCTCCGCGCCGAGCTCTCCCGGCGCCGGGGCCCCGAATCGCCCGTCGTGGACCGGCTCTCCGAGATCCTCGCCGACAAGTCCGCCCGGCACCGCTCCTCCGCCCGCCATGTCAGGGTCGGCACACCGCGCGGCGAGGAGTACCGCGATCTCGCCGCCCAGATGCTCGCCGAGGTCGAGCTCTCGGACCTCGACGCCCGTACGGACGACGAACTCCACTCGGCGATGGGCCGCCTCGTCCGCTACGAACAGCAGGTCTCCCGGCGCCGGCATCTGCTCCAGTCGACGGCCGACGATTGCAGCGCCGAGATCGCCCGCAGGTACCGTGAAGGGGAAGCCCAAGTAGACGACCTGCTCGCGTGACGCGCCCGCACCGGTGATCCCGGTGGCCCGTCCGGAGCGGGCGCGCCCCGCTCCGGAAGGCCACCACCCATGTCCCGTATATCCGCCGTGTCCCCGTCCCCGGTCCTCGCCGAGGTCGTCCGTTCGGGTTTCGTCGAGGGCCGGCATCGCGGAAGCCTGGTGGTCCTCGCCGCGGACGGGTCCGTGGAGCGCGCGCTCGGGGACGTGGACGCGCCGGTCTTCCCGCGCTCCTCGAACAAGCCGATGCAGGCGGCCGGCATTCTGCGCGCGGGCCTCGAGGTTTCGGGCGAGCGCCTCGCCCTCGCGGCGGCGAGCCACTCCGGCGAGACCTTCCACCGTGACCTCGTGCAGAAGATGCTCGCCGAGTACGACCTGAGCGCGGGCGACCTCCAGTGCCCGCCCGACCTGCCGCTCGACCCGGTCGAGACGGAGTCGTACCTCGCGTCGGGCGCCGCCCGTGACCGCGTCACGATGAACTGCTCCGGCAAGCACACGGCCATGCTCGCCGCCTGCGACGTGAACGGCTGGCCGAAGGACTCGTACCTCGACCCCGAGCACCCGCTCCAGAAGCTCATCCACCAGGTCGTCGAGGAGGCCGCCGGCGAGCCCGTCGCGGCGGTCGGTACGGACGGCTGCGGCGCGCCCCTCATGGCGATCAGCCTCACGGGGCTCGCGCGCGCCTTCCGGAGTTTCGTGCTCGCCCCCGAGGGTTCGGCGGAGCGCCGGGTCGCGGACGCGATGCGCGCCCACCCCGAGTACGTCGCCGGCACGCGCCGCCCGGACACGTGGCTGATGCGCGCGGTCCCGGGCGCCCTCTCGAAGATGGGCGCGGAGGCGGTCCAGGCGCTCGCCCTCCCGGACGGCCGGGCGCTCGCTTTCAAGATCGACGACGGCGCGGGGCGCGCCCTCGGCCCGGTCTTCGCGCGTGCGCTCGCCTCTCTCGGGGTCTCCGGGGACGTGGTCGAGCGCATCGGAGCGGCACCGCTGCACGGGGGCGGGGACGTGGTGGGAGAGATCCGGGCGACGTTCTAGGGTTCGGCGCGCGGGGGTCGGGGCTCGGCGATTGGCAGGTTCCGGCCGCCTGGCAGGCCAAGTACCCGCCCATACCTGCCAATCCCCGCCGCACCCCGCGCTCCGGCCGCCCCCTAATTGGGTGGCTGGGGGCCGGGGCGCCGCTTAGCGTGGGCGCATGACCCGCGACGAGAGTGACGTACGGCCGATCATCGACGTGCGGACGATCACGGATGACGAACTCGGGGAGTGGTCCCGGGCGCTGAATACGGGGTTTCTGCGGAGCGCGCCCGTTTCGCGGGAGGCCCTGGAGATTCGCAGGGAGCACACCCGTACGTCCCGGATCTCGGGCGCGTTCGACGACGGGCGGTGTGTCGCCACGTTCCGTTCCTTCGCGCAGGAACTGACGGTGCCCGGGGGCGCGGTCGTCCCGACCGACGCGATCTCGAACGTGACGGTGAGCGCGACGCACCGGCGGCGCGGGCTCCTCAGCCGCATGATGGCGGCCGATCTGACCGCCGCGCGGGCGCGCGGGGACGTCGCCGCGACACTTATTGCCGCCGAGTACCCGATCTACGGCCGGTTCGGCTTCGGGCCCGCGACGAGTGTCGCCGAGTGGGAGATCGACGTCCCGCGCAGCGGCCTCGACCCGAACCGGCCGCTCCCGGACGACGGCGGCCGTATCGACTTCGTCGACGGCCAGGAGGTACGGAAGACGGGGCCGGAGCTGTACGAGCTGCTGCGGACCCGTCAGCATGGGCTCATCGACCGGGACTTCCACTGGTGGCCGCGGAACACGGGCCTCCTCGCGACGCCCGAGTCGCCGTGGAAGGAGCCGTTCTACGCGGTTTACCGGTCGCCGGAGGGCGAACCCCAGGGCCTCGTGAGTTACACGATCGACGACAAGTGGGGCGACGGCAAGCAGCCGCTCAACACGGCGACGGTGCGGGATCTGATCGCCGTCACCCCGGCGGCCGAGCGCGCCCTCTGGCACTACGTCTGCTCGGTCGACTGGGTCACGACGGTCCGGACGGGCTACCGCGCCCCGGACGATCTGCTTCCGCATCTTCTCCCCGACCCGCGCGCGGCCCGGGTCGTCACGCAGGCGGACTGGCTGTGGGTGCGGATCCTGGACGTCGTAAGGGCACTTGAGGCGCGTACGTACGAGGGTTCGGGTTCGCTGGTGCTTGAGGTCGGTGACGCGGACGGGCTTTCCGGGGGCCGTTTCCGGCTTGACGCGGAGCCCGGGGGAGCGGTGTGCGCGCCGACCTCGGAGGAACCCGAACTGACGCTGGACGTGGGTGAGTTGGGGCGGCTCTGGCTGGGTGACGAGTCGGCGGTGCGGCTCGTCGCGCTCGGCCGGGTCAGGGAGGAGAAGGAGGGCGCCGCCGCTGTGGCCGACGCCCTGATGCGTACGTCCAGGCGCCCTTGGTGCCCGGACGTGTTCTGATCCGAAGGCTGAGGCATGACCGGGCTCCCGGCTCCCCTCCAGGAGGGAGCCCGGTCAGCCGTTCTGGGAGAGCAGCATCACGAGGATCACCGCTCCGATGCCGCTGACGACGTTGTTCTTGGCCTTGAGGCCGACGGAGAGGGCGACGAAGGCGATGATGCCCATCGGCCCGTACTTCCACTGGATCAGCTGCTCGAACCCGATGGCGAGCGCGGCTACGGCTATGGCGATGAACGGCATCTCTGTCCTCCTTCGGTCCGCTTCGGTCCCTGTGGCGTTCAGTCCTTCAGTCGTGCGGTTCGGGTCGTTCGCTTCGGTGGGCTGGTAGCCAACCTTCCGGGTGGTTGACCATGTCGCCTAAGTTGGCAACCAACTCCACGATGGTTATCTCCGCCCGAGGCCGACTCGTAACCATCTTTTCTGCAACTCCCCAAGATGGGCGGAAGTTGTGGAGTCTGTGGGCCTTTTGACGGGAAGAATGTGAACATCACCCGCCGTCAGGCAGGGGCCGTCAGAGTGCGGGCCGGGTGAGCGTCAGGGTCAGCAGGATGGCCCCGACGGAGCTGCAGGCGGTGCTCTTCCTCCTGGCGCCGATCGCGAGAAGCAGCAGGCCGGCGATCCCGACAGGGCCGTAACGCCAGTGCACCAGCTGCTCGAAAGTGACCACGAGCACCGCGGAGAAGAAGGTGAGGACGGTCATGGTGGTTCCTCCTTCAGCCATCTTGCTCCAAGTTGGCAACCAACTACGATGAAGTTGTCCCCACTTGGTCGGGATCGATAAACAACTCTTCAACAACTCCCCAGCAACTCCCGCCAAGTGACGGTTAGTTGTAGCGTTTGGTTGTGACCCAGGAGAGCGTTGCTGTGAACGGCACCAGAAGGTCCTCACCCCAGGCGATCGCCGACGCCCTGCGGGAACGCATCAAGACAGGTGAACTCCGCGCGGGCGAGCGGCTGCCGACGCAGGCCGAGCTGGCGGAGGAGTTCGGCGTGGAGCGCGGCACCGTACGCCAGGCACTGCGCTCTCTCCAGGAAGACGGCCTGCTCAGCAACGTGAGCAAGGGCAGCCCGCCGAGGATCGCCGAGCAGGCGCCGGCCCGTGACGAGCCCCAGCGCACGATGGTCGGCCTGGCCCCGCGGCTCTCCGAGGCGTTCGCGGCGCCGCATGTGAAGATCGACGCCGTCTGCCTCACCGCGGAGACGTTGATGCTGGCGCTCGCCGAGCCGCTGCGCCACATCCACGAGGGCCGTATCAAGCCCGAGTCGGTCGACGTCCGCATCCTGCTGCCGAGCCGCGACATCTCCCTCGCGTTCCCGGTCGCGGTCGACGACGGCAGCCACGACAACGTCGTGCACCAGCGCTGGCTGAACCAGCGCAACGCGCAGGGCATCGTGCTCCGCCACAACCTGCGCGCCCTGCGGTCCTCGCACGGCATCGACGTACGGGTCACGTTCCGGGCGCTGCCGTTCACCCCGCCGGTCAAGCTCTACCTACTCAACGGGAGCGAGGCGCTCCTCGCGTACTACCTGGTCACGCGGCGGGAGGAGGAGGTCGAGAGCGGCAAGCTCGACATGTACGACACCCTCGGGACGGAGTCGCTGCTGTTCTCGTTCGAGAAGCGGACCGGGCAGCGGGACATCGCGTTCGTGGAGGAATCACAGAAGTGGTTCGACGCCCTCTGGGAAACCATCACGTCGGACCTGACACTCTCCTAGTGACTTGTGATGAATCGAAGCAGACTGTTCCGGTGGCCGAAGAGACGGAATCACTGCGGGAATTGATCAGAAGAGCACGCTTCGTGCTCTTCGACTTCGACGGGCCCATCTGCCGGCTCTTCGCCGGGCACTCCGCCGCGCGGGTGGCCGTCGAGCAGGTCCGCTGGCTGGAGGAGCGCGGCCTGCACGGCCTGCTCACCGAGGCGGAGCGCGCGGCACCGGACCCGCACGCCGTGCTGCGCGCCGTCGACCGGCGGCGGCCCGGCAGTGATCTCGTCGTCGAGCTGGAGGAGCGCCTCACGCAGCAGGAGCTGACGGCGGTGGCCTCGGCCTGGCCGACGCCGTTCGCGGACCCGCTGATCAGGACGTGGTTCGCGGTGGGCGCGCATCTGGCGGTCACGACCAACAACTCACCGAGTGTGGCGAACCGTTACCTCACCACCCGCGGACTCGCCGGCTGCTTCACCCCGCACATCTACGGCCGCACCCAGGACCTCCACCTCCTCAAGCCCCACCCGCACTGCGTCAACCGCGCCCTCGCCGCGATGGGCGCGAACCTCGATTCATCCCTGATGATCGGCGACACCCCGTCCGACCTCGAAGCGGCGACGGCGGCCGGCATCGCGTTCCTCGGCTACGCCCGCAACGAACGCAAGGCGAAGGTCCTCAAGGACGCGGGGGCGGAGGCGATCGTGGTGGGGTCACTGGAGCCGGTGGTGGGGATACTGCGGGAGCGGGCTGCCTGAATCGGGCGCCGGCGGTATTCCGTAGCTCCCTGTGGAAGGTGCCTTACGCCTGCAGCATCAGCAGGAGGAGGAGCACGGCACCGACGGCCAGCCAGTTCTCGCTGCGCGTCCGGATGCTGATGGTGAGAAGGGTCAGGGCGAAGAGTCCCATGGCTCCGTACCGCCACTGGACCAGCTGCTCGAGGCCGATGACCGCGAGGTTCGACAGCAGTTGGATGACGATCATGGTTCCCCCTCCTTAGAAGTCGTATGCCAGGTGTTTTCACTCCCGTGAACCGATCAACTAGTCGTCCAATTGGACTGGTTGACGTGAATTGGTTTTCCCCTGCCGTTCTGATCCAGTAACCGGCACTCTCGTGCCGTCTTCAACTTGACTGATTTCGGTGTGCAGTTGGACTGAAAGAGGTACGGTCGCCTCATGGCCGGTGTGCAAGGACGTGACCGCGGCGGCAGGGAAGTGTGGCGCGTCGCCGAGACGCTGCGCGCCCGCATGGGTGACGGCACGTATCCCTTGAAGGGCCTCCTGCCTCCGCAGCGGGAGCTCGCCTCGGAGTTCGACGTCTCCAGGGACACCGTGCAGCGGGCTCTGAGGGAGCTGGCGAGCGAGGGCTGGATCGAGACCCGCCAGGGCAGTGGAACCCGGGTGATCAAGAAGCAGCGGATCCAGTCGTACACGGCGAAGGGCTCGCGGGACGGCCATGTCTCCCTAGGTCCCCTGATCAGCGAGGCGTTCGAGCGCGACGAGGTGACGCTGGACGTCTACACGCTCACGTCCGAGTCGCTCGACACACACATCCGGTTCCAGGCGGAACGGATCCGGGCCCGGGAGATCGCCCCTCGGAGGATCAGCCTGCGGATGCTGCTGCCGGCCCAGTCTCTCGAAATGCCCTACCCGCGGGCGCTGGACCCTTCCGACGACCCGGTGCTGAGGGACCGGCTGCACGGCATCACGCGCCGCCACACCGCCTCGCTCCGCCGCGAACTGCGCCAGTTGCGGGCGGAGGGGCTGACTCCGGACGCCGGCCTCGAGATGCGCTACGCGCCACTCACGCCGAGCTTCAAGCTCTACCTACTCAACGGCGCCGAAGCGCTGCAGGGCCCGTACGAGGTGATCGAGCGGCCGATCGTGCTGGACAACGGCCAGGAGATCGCGGCGCTCGACGTCCTCGGGTTCGGGGCGACGCTCACGCACTACGTGAAGGACGAGGACGAGAACTCGCGGGGCTCGGTCTTCGTGAAGACGTGGCAGGGCTGGTTCGATTCCGTGTGGAACCGCCTCTCCGAGCCGGACGGCTGAACCCCATACGCCGTTCTCTTCGAACGGTTCCCCCACCGGAGGGTGGGGCTTTACGTCAATCAGACCGGCGGCCGTGCACGCGGGCGGCAGGGGCGCATTCTGGCCACTATGGTGTGCATCACTTTTTACGGCGTGGCACGAATATCCAGGAGCGGTCAGTGGGCGCATCTCTCGCCCAGAGTTCCCCTCGGCGAAGCGGCATCGACGAGGACATGTGGTCCCGTTTCCGGTGGCAGGCGGCGCTCGAGGGCCGGGAGCTCGGCGGTCATCACAACCGGAACTACGTGTATCCGCTGACCAAGCCCATGGCGCGGGCCCTGCGGCAGCCGCCGGAGACCCGGGTGACCGTGCGCGTGCGCAAGGCCGACGTCCCGCCCGTGGTGATCCGGACGTGGCCGGATGAGAAGGGCATCCTGGATGCCGTCGTCGGAGTGCTGCCGCACGTTCCGCGGTGTCTGTTCAAGCGGGACGACATGGTGATCCACAGCTATGTCGAGGGCGTGTCGCTCGCCATGGTCTGCCCGAACGGCAAGCCGGTCGACTCGCGTCTGATCTCGGCTCTGGCCGGACTGCTCGCCGACATGACGCGGGTGCCGGCTCGTCGCCTGCCACCGTTGCCGCGGTTCTGGCCCCGGAAGGGAAAGGACAGCAGGGCCTTCCTCCGGGCCCTGGTCACGGCGGCGGAAGACCAGATCCGTACGCCCAATTGGACTGCTTTCGGTGGGCTGTTCGCGGCGCTCGGGATCGCCGACGACGCCCTGCTCCGGTTCGCCGAGCGGGTTCCCGCCCTCACGAAGCGGCCGTTCAGCCTGCTGCACGGAGATCTGCACCGGGGCAACGTCATCGTCCCGTACCACGACGATCCGCCGCTGATCTGCGTCGACTGGGAGCTGGCGAGTTACGGCGATCCGCTGCACGACCTCGCCACGCATCTCGTACGGATGGACTATCCGTCCGACCAGTGGGACGAGGTGATCGCGGAGTGGCGCCGGGCGATGGGGCGTACGCGTCCCGAGGCGACGCACGGGCTCGACTCCGACCTCCGGCACTACGTCGACTTCGAGTACGCGCAGTCGGTGTATCCGGACGTCATCCGGGCCGCCATGTCACTCGGTGACGCGTTCGCGCAGCGGGAGCTGGACGTCGCGGCCCAGTCCGTGCACCGGGCGCTGCGGCGGGCGGCGAAACCCCTGCTCCTCAAGCACGTGCCGGACGTGACCAAGATCGGGCCGATCCTCTTCCGCTGGCGTGAGGCCCAGAAGGGGGCCCGGAAGCCGGCCGTGCCGGGCATCTCCTGGACGAGGGACGCGCGGGTGCCCGAACACCCGGACTTCCCCGGGCAGTTCGTGGTGCGGGCGCTGCTCGCGGAAGGCGGTGCCACCGCTGACCAGGTCTTCAAGGGGACGGCGCACCTCAGCACGGTGGTCCGGGTTCCGGGGGCCGGTTTTCCGGTGATGGTGCGGCGTAAGGCGGGCTCGGTGAGTCACCGGGAGCCGCGGTACCTCCCGGAGCACGCGGTCCTGCGGGCCATCGAGGAGGCGCGGGTCGGGGTCAGGGCGCCGCGGGTGTTCGCCCTGGGGGTGAGCAATCTGGGGGATCAGTTCTCGATCCACTCCTACGAGGGTTCGTCCCATGGTTTCCGCCCGCCCGAACACCCCGTTCACGGTCTGCGGCCGCACGAGGCGGACGATCTCGTCGACCAGTTGTGCGCCTTGACCAAGGTGGACACGAGAGAGCTCGACACGGCCAAGGGGAGCCACGACTTCTACGGCTGGCTGAGTCAGGAACTGGTACAGCTCGTCGACGGCCTCCCCAAGGAGTCCCGCAAGCTGGCGATCAAACTGGGGCTCCCCGGCGCCCGCTGGCTCGAATGGAGCCTGGGCCGCCACCAGGTGTCGTGGCGCGGCCGCTTCCTCCTGCACGGTGACCTCAACCCGTGGAACATGGTGCGCCGCGAGGACGGCGGCCTGACGCTCATCGACTGGGAGATGGCGGTCATCGGGGATCCGCTGTACGACCTGGTCCGGCACATGCACCTGACCCCGACGAACGCCGAGATCCGCCGCCGCATGTTCGCGCGCTGGACCAAGGGTCTGCCCGAACGTTTCACCACAGGCTGGAGGGCCGACCGGCACGTCTACCGCTCCATCGAGATCGTCCGCTCCGCCTACGTGGACCTCGACCGCCTCGCCACGGGTACCAGCCTCGACGCCCCCAACGTCCTGAGGGCAGTGGACACGTACGCGATCACGCTTCACAAGGCGCTGGCGTGGCTGGGGATGCCGGCGGGGCGGACGAATCCGTATCTGGCGCGGGCGTTGCCCAGTGGGGAGTACGGGCGGGCGGAGAGTGCGGGGGCGGTCGGCGGAGTGTGAGCCCCCGGGCGAGGCCGCCGCAGGCCCGTACCCTTCCTCCGTATGAGCACCGGCGAAGTGGGTCTCCGCGAGCGTAAGAAGCGGCGGATGTATGAGGCGATCTCCGAGGCGGCGATCGGGCTGTTTCTCGAGAAGGGGTTCGAGAACGTGTCGGTCGCCGAGGTCGCGGCCGCTGCCGAGATCTCCAAGCCGACCCTCTTCCGGTACTTCCCGACCAAGGAAGACCTCGTCCTGCACCGGTTCGCCGATCACGAGGACGAGGCCGCCCGGGTCGTATCCGGGCGGGACGACGGGGTGACCCCGCTCGCGGCGCTGCGGGCGCACTTCTTCGACGGCCTCGCCCGGCGCGACCCGGTGACCGGCCTGAACGACCACCCGGCGGTGCTCGCCTTCCACCGGCTGCTCTACGGCACGCCTTCGCTGGTCGCGGGGATGTACGGGTTCCAGCAGCGGTCCGAGGCGGCGCTGGCGGAAGCGCTCGGCGAGGGGGTCGCGGCGCGCGTCTCGGCCGGGCAGATCGTGGCCGTACAGCGGATTCTCGCGATGGAGAACTGGCGGCGGATCGCCGCCGGGGAGAGCGCCGACGCGGTGGCACCGGACGCCGCGGAGGCCGCTGAGCTGGGGTTTCGGCAGTTGGAGCGGGGGATCGGGTAGCTGGCGGGGGACCGAGGCGGGGCTGTCGGCGGGCACGTGCGCGGCCGCCGGGATTATGAGAGTAAGTAAAAAATGTTACCCGGTTACGTTATCTTGGCGAGGTGACCACCGATGCCGTCGACCTCGATCCCGACCTCGATCCCGGCCTCCGCACCCTCGTCCAGGAACGCGACCACCACGACCTGTGCCGCGCAGCCCTCGCCGCGATGATCGAGGGGGCCGACGAACAGGTCGTCGTCGGTGAGGACGTCTCCGCCTCCGGAGCCGACGCCGAAGTGCTCGGTTACCAGCTGCGCAGCAAGGCCAAGGAACTTCATGAGCTGCCCGAGGTCCCGCTCTTCTTCGGGCGCCTCGACTTCGCGGACGGGGACGGCGCCGGCGATCACGCCGGACAGAGCTACCACGTCGGACGGCGCCGCATCAGCGAGCACCCGGCCTCCCCGCCGCTCGTCGTCGACTGGCGCGCGCCCGTCTCGCGCGCCTTCTATCAGGCCGGACCCCAGGATCCGCAGGGCGTCGCGGTCCGGCGGCGCTTCGGCTGGGCCCCCGGCAGCAAGGGCGACTCCGCCGATCTGACCGGCCTGGAGGACGAGTGGCTCACGAGTGGCGTCTTCGCAGGTGAGAGCCGGATCGTCGCCCGTGAGATCGAGCGGCCGCGCGTCGGCCCCATGCGGGACATCGCCGCCACCATCCAGCCCGAACAGGACGACCTCGTCCGCGCCGGTCTCGCCACCTCCGTCTGTGTGCAGGGCGCCCCCGGCACCGGCAAGACAGCGGTCGGCCTGCACCGGGCCGCGTACCTCCTCTACACCCACCCCCAGCGCGTCCAGCTCGGCGGGCTCCTCATCCTCGGGCCCAACCGCACCTTCCTCCGCTACATCTCCGAGGTGCTGCCCGCGCTCGGCGAGAGCGGTGTGCGCCAGTCCACCGTCGAGGAGATCCTCACGGAGGAGTGCGGAACCGCGGTCGCCAGGGCCCGGACGTACTTGGACGGCGAGGCCGCGGCCGAGGTGAAGCACGACGTCCGTATGGCCGCCGTTCTGCGTCGCGCCCTCTATGCGCGCGTGCGGCCCGACGCCGCCCCCGACTCCTTCGCCGTACCCGACGGTTCGTACCGCCGGCGGGTGCCGGCCGCCGTGCTCACACGGATCGTGGAGCGCGTACGGGAGGAGGAGCCGCCGTACGCGACCGGGCGGGAGCGGGTGCGGAGCCGGGTCGTGCGGCACCTTCAGGAGCAGGCCGAGCGGAGGTCAGGGCCGGTCACCAGCCTCTGGCTGCACAGGACCGGAAGGTCCCGGCCGATGGGCGCGTTCCTCGACGCGGTGTGGCCGAAGGCGCGGCCCGAAGAGGTCGTGGCCGCGCTCCTCGGGGACGCGGACGCCCTCGCCGCCGCGGCGGACGGGTTCCTCGACGCCGACGAGCAGCGGGCGATCCTGTGGGCGAAGCCGCCGCGCTCCTACCGTTCGGCCGCGTGGTCGGCGGCCGACCTGGTCCTTCTCGACGAGGTCGCCGGGCTCCTCGAACACCCTGCCGGCTACGGGCACATCGTCGTCGACGAGGCCCAGGATCTCTCTCCGATGCAGGCCCGTTCGATCGCCCGGCGCGCCGCGTTCGGGTCGCTGACCGTACTCGGCGACCTCGCGCAGGGCACCACCCCGTGGGCGGCCCGCACGTGGGGCGAACTGCTCGGCCACCTGGGCAAACCCGACGCCTTGATCGCGCCTCTGACCACCGGGTTCCGCGTCCCCGGCACGGTCGTCGCGCTCACCAACCGGCTCCTTGACCTCCTCGACGTGGACGTGCCGCCGGCCCGTTCCCTGCGCCAGGACGGCGAGCTGAGGATCCGCCCGGCCGAGGACGTGATCGCGGAGACCGTCGACGCCGTGCGCGAGGCGCTCGCGCACGAGGGGTCGGTGGGCGTCGTCGCGGCGGACGGGGAGACGGTGACCGCGCTGCGAACTGCCTTGGCAGGTGCGGGAATTGAGGCTGGCGGCCCGGATGATCCGGCGGCGCGGGTCACCGTGCTCGGCGCCTCCGTCGCCAAGGGGCTCGAATATGACCACGTCGTCGCCGTCGAACCGGCCGCAGTCGCCGAGGCCGAGCGCCGCGGCCTGCACCGGCTGTACGTAGTCCTGACCCGCGCGGTCTCCCGCCTCGACATCGTCCACAGCCGCCCGCTCCCGTTCGCGCCGTAGGCCTGGCGGCGATTGGCGGTTTTGGGCGGGTGGGCGGGGCCGGCCGGCGCCCGGTTCTGCCAATCTGTCCGCCCCGGTCCGGGGGCCCGTACGCTGGCAAGGTGATGCTTGAGGATCTCGTTCGGCTGCGGCGGGCTCGGGACACGATGGACCGGGATTACGCGGAGCCTCTTGACGTCGCGGCGCTTGCTCGGGGTGCGCATATGTCTCCCGGGCACTTCTCGCGCAGCTTTCGCGCTGCCTTCGGGGAGACGCCGTACAGCTATCTCATGACGCGGCGCGTCGAGCGGGCGAAAGCGCTCCTGCGGCGGGGGGATCTGAGTGTGACCGAGGTCTGTTTCGCGGTCGGGTGTACGTCGCTCGGGTCGTTCAGTTCGCGGTTCACCGAGCTTGTGGGGGAGACCCCCAGTGCGTACCGGGCCCGGCCTCATGACGACGGTGCGGTCATTCCGGCCTGCGTTTCGAAGATCCATACGCGGCCGGTCAGGAATCGGGAAGCGCCGCAGGCGTGAGGCGCGGGCGCGACTCGGGTGGTGAGGTGCTCGGGGAGCGGGGCCGGCGGTCGTACGGTGGGCGGGATCGCGGCCCTTTCGGGTGGCGTGGCGCACTTTTGCAAGCAGGCGCTTGCAATAGTTAGCGGAGTCGGGGCAGTATCGAAGCATGGCAACGCTCAACGTCGGCAATCTCGGTGAGTACCTGCGCGAGCAGCGCCGTAGCGCGCAGCTCTCGCTACGGCAGCTCGCCGATGCCGCCGGGGTGTCCAATCCGTATCTGAGCCAGATCGAGCGCGGGCTTCGCAAGCCGAGCGCGGAGGTCCTCCAGCAGGTCGCGAAAGCGCTGCGGATCTCCGCGGAGACGCTGTACGTGAGGGCCGGGATCCTCGATGCGGAGCGGGAGCGGGACGAGGTGGAGACGCGTGCCGTCATCCTCGCCGACCCCTCGCTCAACGAGCGCCAGAAACAAGTGCTGTTGCAGATCTACGAGTCCTTCAGGAAAGAGAACGGGACCGACGTTCAGCGCGGCGCCGACGAAGACGAAGACGAGAACGGGCACCCCGACGACGGCCCCCACGCGGCCGGCGCGGGCGGTGCCGAACCCCCAAGCTGACGCCGATGTGATCCGGGAGGAACACGCCATGGCCATCACCGACGACCTGCGCAAGACCCTCAGCAACCCGACCCCCCTGTACTTCGCCGCCGGTACCGCCGAGCTGGCGTACCAGCAGGCGAAGAAGGTGCCCGGCATCGTGGAGCAGTTGCGTGCCGAGGCCCCGGCCCGGTTCGAGGCCGTGCGCAACACCGATCGCAAGGAAGTCCAGGAGAAGGCGGCCGGCCGCGCCAAGGAGGCCCAGGCCGCCATCCAGGCCAAGGTCAACGAGGTGCTGGGCAACCTCGACACCGACCTGAAGAAGTTCGGCGAGAGTGCTCAGGACTTCGCGCTGCGCGGGGTCGGCGTCGCCGCCGAGTACGCCGTGAAGGCGCGGGAGACGTACGAGAAGGTCGCCGAGCACGGCGAGGAGACCGTGCGGGCGTGGCGCGGTGAGGCCGCCGACGAGATCCTCGACGTCGCCGAGGCCGTCGAGCCCGACGCGGAGCCGGCTGCCCCGCGGCCGGTCGTGGTCGCCGACGAGCCGGCCGCCAAGAAGCCGGTCGCGAAGAAGGCTCCGGCGCCGCGGAAGACGACGGTCACGAAGAAGACCACGCCTGGCGCGAAGTAGCGGTAAAACTGGAGACAAGGGGTCGGCGCAGCGGTTCGCCGGGCGTACGGGACGCATCGACGGGCGGGCCGGGCACTTACCGGGTGCTCGGTCCGTTGTCCGGGTACGGTGACCGCGTAGGACTGACCTGACGGGTGGTGGACGTTGTGCTGATGACGGCTTTCGGCGGCTTGATGTGGCTGATCTACACGGCCATGCTCGTGCTCGCGGTGGTCGCTCTGGTGATGGCCGCGTTCTCGCGTGAGGACGCGTTTCGCGCGGCGGACAAGCAGAACAAGATGTTCTGGCTGATCATCCTCGGGATCGCGGTCGCGGTGAATCTGTTCGTGCCCATGCTGTTCCTGCAGCTCGCGGGGCTCGTCGCGACGATCGTCTTCTTCGTGGACGTGCGGCCCGCGCTCCAGCAGGTGTCGGGCGGTGGCGGCCGGGGCCGAGGCCGGGGCCGTCGTGGCGGCGGGTCGAGCAGTGACGGTCCTTATGGGCCTTACAACGGCGGGCGCTGAGTTCCGCACGTGACAGTTCGGCCCCCCTTCGGCTTCGAAGGGGGGCCGTTTCCGTTTGCTCAGCCTCGGTCGAGGATGACCACGGCCACGTCGTCCGTGAGGTCGCCGCCGTTGAGGTCGCGGGCCTCGTTCACGGCCGCGTCGATGAGTTCCTCGCCGCGCAGGCCCTCCACGAGGCGGCGGCGCACCATCTCCACCATGCCGTCCTGGCCCAGGCGGTACTTCGCGTCGGGGACGCGTCCCTCGATGAGGCCGTCCGTGTAGAGCATCAGGCTCCACTTCGGGCCCAGCTCCACCTGCCGGCGCGGCCAGCGGGCGCGCGGCAGCAGCCCGAGCGCCGGGCCGTTGTCCTCGTACGGAAGCAGCTCCGCGAGGCGGCCCGGGCGGGAGATCAGCGGGGACGGGTGGCCGGCCAGGCACAGGCCCGCGCTGCGGCCGTCGGGTGCGATGTCGACCGTGCACAGCGTCGCGAAGATCTCGTCGTCCGCGCGCTCGTGCTCGAGTACCTGCTGGAGCGTCGAGAGCAGTTCGTCCCCGCACAGGCCGGCGAAGGTCAACGCGCGCCAGGCGATGCGGAGTTCGACGCCGAGCGCCGCCTCGTCCGGGCCGTGGCCGCAGACGTCGCCGATCATGGCGTGCACCGTGCCGTCGGGCGTGCGGACGGCGTCGTAGAAGTCGCCGCCGAGCAGCGCGCGGGAGCGGCCGGGGCGGTAGCGGGCCGCGAAGCGCAGCGGGGAGCCGTCCAGGAGCGGCGTCGGGAGCAGGCCGCGCTCCAGGCGGGCGTTCTCCTGGGCGCGCAGCCGGGACTCGGCGAGCTTGCGCTGGGCGACGTCGGCGCGGCGGCGTTCTACCGCGTAGCGGACGGCGCGGCCGAGGAGGCGGCCGTCCAGCTCGTCGCGGAACAGGTAGTCCTGGGCGCCGACGCGTACGGCCTCGGCGCCGCGCTCGGCGTCGCCGGAGGCGGTGAGGGCGAGGACGGCGTGCCGCGGCGCGATGCGCAGGACGTGCCGCAGCGTCGCCAGCTCGTCGTCGTCCGCGCCGGCGGCGCCGGGTGCGGGCAGGGCGAGGTCGAGCAGGATGCAGTGCACGTCGTCGGTCAGCAGCCGCTCGGCCTCGGTGAGGTTACGGGCGGTACGGACGCGGATCGGCTTGCCCGCGGAGTCGGTCAGCTCGGGCACGCTGAGGGAGGCCGTCGGATCGTCCTCGATCACGAGGAGCGTCAGAGGGCCTGCTCCGGCGCTCTTGGCGCCGGAGGCCGCGGGCTGCGTGGGCAGCGCGACAGGTGGCGACGGCAGAGCCGGAGCCTGACCAGCTTCCGCGGCCGGGATCGCTCTCTGCCGCGGTACGGGTACGGGCATCGCTCGGTTTCCTTCCCTCCCCCCGAGGGCATGGTGGGGCGAACTTCGCACCACCGACGGTGGACCTTAGCGGTAGGCCGGGCCGCAACGGAATGCCGAGAGGCGAACCTTCGCGGTCATATGCCGCGTCTCCGAACGGAATTGGGCACGCCAGAGCCCTGGAGGGGGTTCCGGAGGATGATGAACGTCACGTCGCCGGACCGCAACCGGAGCCGCCGGAGTGCCGTGGGTCACGTGGCGCAGGTCACGGGCCGGCGGGACGAGTTGGGACGGATCGGACGAGGTGGGAGCGGGGTGGCGGCGGGGCGGGATTGGCGGGGGATGGGTGGGGTGAGTGGCGGGGCGGGGTGGAAGCGGAGGGCGGTGGCGGGTGGTCTGCGCCGGGTGGGGCGGTGAGGGGTTCGCGGTCCTCGGGTGCCTGCTACGCGTCCGGCCGTACGACCCCCAATATCGACATCGAGCCCGCTCCCGCGATCGTCACGTTCCGGCCCGGACGCGGGGCGTGGACGATCGCGCCGTCGCCGATGTACATCCCGACGTGGCTGGCGTCGTCGAAGTAGATGATCAGGTCGCCGGGGCGCATGTCCTTGACGGCGATGTGCTTGAGCCGGCGCCACTGTTCCTGCGAGGTGCGCGGGATGGCGTGGCCGGCCGCTGCCCAGGCCTGTGAGGTCAGGCCCGAGCAGTCGTACGAGCCGGGGCCCACGGCGCCCCACACGTACGGCTTGCCGATCTGCGCCGTGGCGAACGCGACCGCCTCCTGGCCGCGCGACGACGACTTGCCGTGGATGTCCTTCAGGACGCCGGAGCTGAGCCAGGCCGTCTGCTGCTTGTACTCGGCCTGCTGTTCCAGCTCCTTGAGGCGCTCCCGCTCCTTCTTCTCGAGCCGTGACTCGAGCTTCTCGGCAGCGGCGATCTTGCTCTTGATCTTCTTCTTCGCCCGCGCCTTCTCCTTGCGGCCGGCCTCGAGCTTCTCCCAGCCGGAGGCCGCGTCCTGGGCGTACGTCTGCAGGTCCTCCTGCGTCCGCGTCAGCTCGCCGATGAGCCCCTTGGTGGCGCGCTGGCCCTGCCGCAGGCGGCTCGCGCCGTCGAGGAACTGGGTCGGGTCGTCCGAGAGCACCAGCTGCGCCTCGGCGGGTATCCCGCCGCTCCGGTACTGCTGGCGGGCGGCGGCGCCCGCGCGGGCCTTCAGGCGCTCCAGCTTCTGCTGGCCCTTCACGATGTCCTTGGCCAGCTCGACGATCTGCGCGGACTGCTTCTGGGCTTTCTCCTCGGCGGCGTTGTACTCCTCGGTGGCGAGGGCCGCGTCGTGGTAGAGCAGGTCGAGCTGCGCGCGGACCTGTTCGAGGTCCGGGCCCTTGCCGGCGGCCGTGGTCGGCGGCTCCGGCTTCGCGGGCGCGGCGTACGAGGCGCCGGGCGTCAGGATGCCCATCGCGCACACCAGTGCCACGGCCGCCATGACCGTCGTGGTCCGCTTGCTCATCGCAGCTCCGCCCCCAAGCCAACCTGATTTACCGTCAGTAACTTACGGATGTGCAGGGATGGTGCCATGCGGACGTCGAATGCGACAGAGCCGGGCAACAACTGCGTATCCACGCCCGGCCGGCCCCCCGGTTCCCCCTGGCCCCAGCCCCCGCACGTCTGACGTACGACCCCGGGAGATCGTTCCCGCCACGCCGTGAACCCGGCCGCCCCCAGCCCGCCACGTCGGTCATCGCGCTCAGGAACGCGGCGCCAACGCCCCCCAAGCCACCGTCACTTCCCCCTGCCGCCACCGCGTCGGGCGGTCCGTCACCGGCCAGTCCGCGCTCAGCGCCCGCGCCGTCCTGATCCACCGCTGCCGCGCCCCGTACGACGCGTAAGGCGCCGCCGCCGCCCACGCGCGGTCGAAGTCGCGCAGGAACGCGTGGACCGGCTCGCCCGGCACATTGCGGTGGATGAGCGCCTTGGGGAGGCGTTCGGCCAGGTCGGACGGGCGGTCCAGGGAGCCGAGGCGGGTCGCGAACGTGACCGTGCGCGGGCCCTCGGGCCCGAGCGCCACCCACACATGGCGGCGGCCGATCTCGTCGCACGTCCCCTCGACGAGCAGCCCGCCGGGCGCGAGCCGCGCCGTGAGCCGCGCCCAGACCTCGGCCACCTGGTCCTCGTCGTACTGGCGCAGCACGTTCGCCGCCCTGATCAGGAGCGGGTCGTGGGGGAGTGGCACCTCGAAGCCGCCGTGCCGGAAGGTGAGGCCGTCCCGCTCGTACGGGCGGGCGGCGGCGACGCGCGCCGGTTCGATCTCGATGCCGACGACGCTCGTGCGGGGCGCGACGGTGCGCAGGCGGTGGAGCAGTTCGACGGCGGTCCAGGGCGCGGCGCCGTAGCCGAGGTCGACGGCGACGGGGTGCGGGGCGTGGCGCAGGGCCGCGCCGTGGGTGGCCGCGATCCAGCGGTCCATGCGGCGCAGGCGGTTGGGATTGGTCGTCCCGCGTGTGACCGTGCCCACAGGGCGGGACGGGGTGCGGGAGCTCATGGGGACGAGGGTATCGGGGGTATGCGGTGGTCAGGCAGGTTCGGGGCCGGGCCGGGCGGTCCCCGACGGTCCGCTTCCGGTTGCCTTCCTGAAGGCAATGATTAGGCAAAACGGAAATGGGGTGGGGAATCCTGGTGTTGGAGGCCTTGATGGAGGGCTCACACCCATCGCCCCGCGCCCGCGGGTCCGAGCCCGCCGCATGAGCCGTGCCCGTAGCTAGGAGGACCGCCACGTGAGCCAGTACGTGTCCAGGCTCCGCCGTACCGGGGCGTCGTCCCCGCGGCTCAGGTTCCCCGGCGCGCACCGCGGACCGCGTCGTGTCGCCATGCTGAGCGTGCACACCTCGCCGCTCCACCAGCCCGGCACGGGCGACGCCGGCGGCATGAACGTCTACATCGTCGAGCTGGCCAAGCGCCTCGCCGCGATCAACATCGAGGTCGAGATCTTCACGCGCGCCACGACCGGCGCGCTGCCCCCGTCCGTCGAGCTGGCGCCCGGTGTCCTGGTGCGGCACGTGGACGCGGGCCCGTACGAGGGTCTGGCCAAGGAAGAGCTGCCGGCCCAGCTGTGCGCGTTCACGCACGGCGTGATGCAGGCGTGGGCGGGCCACCGGCCGGGTCACTACGACCTCGTCCACTCGCACTACTGGCTGTCCGGGCACGTCGGCTGGCTGGCCGCCGAGCGCTGGGGCGTCCCCCTCGTGCACGCCATGCACACGATGGCCAAGGTCAAGAACGCCTCGCTCGCCCTGGGTGACACCCCCGAGCCCGCCGCGCGCGTCATCGGCGAGACCCAGATCGTGCGCGCCGCCGACCGCCTCATCGCGAACACCGCGGAGGAGGCCGACGAGCTCGTACGGCACTACGAGTCCGACCCGGGCAAGGTCGCCGTCGTCCACCCCGGGGTGAACCTGGAGCGCTTCCGTCCGGGCGACGGGCGCGCCGCGGCCCGGCAGCGTCTCGGCCTTCCGCAGGACGCGCTGATACCGCTCTTCGCGGGCCGCATACAGCCGCTCAAGGCCCCCGACATCCTCCTCAAGGCCGTCGCCGCGCTGCTCGACGAGCGGCCCGAACTGCGCTCACGCATGGTCGTGCCGGTGGTCGGCGGTCCCAGCGGCAGCGGTCTCGCCAAACCCGAGGGCTTGCAGAAGCTCGCGGCCACGCTCGGCATCGCGGACGTCGTGCGCTTCCGCCCGCCGGTCGGCCAGGACCAGCTCGCGGACTGGTTCCGCGCCGCTTCCGTGCTGGTCATGCCGTCGTACAGCGAGTCCTTCGGGCTCGTCGCCATCGAGGCGCAGGCGGCCGGTACGCCGGTGATCGCGGCCGCGGTCGGCGGGCTCCCCGTCGCCGTACGCGACAACACGACGGGCTTCCTGGTGCAGGGTCACGATCCGGCTGCCTACGCGCGCGTGCTGCGTGAGTTCGCCGACCGTCCACACCTTGTGGACAGCATGGGCGACGCGGCGGCCCGGCACGCGCAGGGCTTCGGCTGGGACACGGCGGCCTCCGCCACGGCCGACGTGTACACGGCAGCCATGTACGAGCACCGGCACCCGCGTCACGTACCCTCGCTGCATGGCTGACAGCACCATGGCCGGGGCGGCGGCGGTCATCGAGCAGGTCCTCACCGAGGCCGAACTCGAATGGGAGAGCCCCGAGCCCGGCTCGTCGTACGTCGTGAAGCTGCCGGGTACGCGCAAGCTGTGGACGACGCTCTCGCTGATCGTCGGCAAGCACTCGCTCTCGCTCAACGCGTTCGTGATCCGCCACCCGGACGAGAACGAGGCGGGCGTCCACCGCTGGCTCCTTGAGCGCAACCTCCGTCTGTACGGAGTGAGTTACGCGGTCGACCGGCTCGGCGACATCTACCTCACGGCCAAGCTGCCGCTCGCCGCCGTCACCCCCGACGAGGTCGACCGGATCCTCGGCTCGGTCCTTGAGGCCGCCGACGGAGCGTTCAACACGCTTCTCGAACTCGGCTTCGCGAGCGCGATCCGCCGGGAGTACGCGTGGCGGGTGTCGCGCGGGGAGTCGACGCGGAACCTGGACGCGTTCGCGCATCTGACGCAGCCGGCGGCCAAGTAACGGGTTCCTGGGTTACGCCGTGAGTTCGGCGTCCGTGACCGCAGAGGACGTAGCCGCCGTCTCCTCCGTCTCCTTGAGGGCTTCCTCCGTCGGCAGCCCCCGCATCAGCAGCCAGTACCCGATCGCGGCGACCGTGCCGAGTGCCGCGCAGCCCGCCCACAGCCAGCCGGCGCCGTACCGGTCGATCGTCACGCCCGACAGGAGCGGCGCGACCAGGGCCGCGACCGACCACGACATCGAGTACATGCCCTGGTAGCGGCCGCGTCCGTGGGCCGGGGCGAGCCGTGCGACCAGGCCGGACTGGGTGGGCGCGTTGACCATCTCGCCGAGCGTCCACACGACGACGGTCACGGCGTACGCGGCCATCGACCCGGCGAACGCGGTGAGCGCGAAGCCGTAGCCGATGAGGAGCGAGGACACGGTCAGCAGGCGGCCCGCGTCGCGGCGTTCGATGAGGCGGGTCAGCGGGATCTGGAACGCCACGATGACGAAGCCGTTCACGGCGGCGACGAGTCCGACGTCCGAACTGCGCAGCCCCGCCTGGCCCATGACGATGGGCAGGCCGGAGGTGGCCTGCGTGAAGACGACAGAGATGAGGAACGAGAGGCCGACCATCAGCATGTACCGGCCGTCGCGCAGGACGGTCAGCATGGTCACGTCGGCGACGGGGGGCGCGGCGCCGGGCTCGTCCGGCTTGAGGTCCGGCCGCTCGGGCCGGGACTCGGGGACCTTCAGCCACACCAGGACCGCGCAGGCCAGGGTCATCGTGGCCTCGACGAGGAAGCCGGCGGTGTAGCTGGTGGCGACCAGGAAGCCTGCGTAGACGGAGGAGACGGCGAAGCCGAGGTTGATGGCCCAGTAGTTGAGGGAGAAGGCCCGCACGCGGTCCTTCGGCGGCACGATGTCCGCCATCATCGCCTGCACGGCGGGCCGGGACGCGTTCGAGGCGACGCCCATCAGGAAGCCGGTCACGGCGATTCCGGCCGGGTCGCGCACGAAGCCGAGGGCGGCGACGGTCGCGGCGGTCGCGACCTGGGCGACGAGGAGGGTGGGGCGCCGCCCGAGCCGGTCCGCGAGCACTCCGCCGAGCAGCGACGCGATCATGCCGCCGAGCCCGATGAGGGCGGCGACGAGGCCCGCGTACGAGGCGGAGAAGTGGCGCTCGGTGGTGAGGTAGAGCGCCATGAAGGTGAGGACGAAGGCGCCGAGGCGGTTGATCAGGGTGCTGGTCCACAGCCACCAGAACTGGCGTGGCAGGCCGGACACGCTGTCGCGCGCGGCCCGTCTGAGAGCGGTGACGGACATGGACGGTTACCCCCTGGTGGTGCGGTGCCGGCGCCTTCGCCTTGTAAGCGGCGCCGGTGACTTCCGTAACTTACGAGGGGTGGGGTGCGGGGAGCCACCGAATTGATCGCGGGCGTCAAATGGAGGCGGTGGTTCCGGGCGGGCGGAGGCGCTGATTCTGGGCGGGCGGAGGCGGTGGTTCCGGGTGGGGGTTTCGTACCGTCCGGCCCCGTACCGTCCGGCCTGTGACCGGGCGCGCGAGGCGTCGATGGCTTGGATTAGGCTCAACGGCATGGCCGACGCACCGTACAAGCTGATCCTCCTCCGCCACGGCGAGAGCGAATGGAACGCGAAGAACCTGTTCACCGGTTGGGTGGACGTCAACCTGACCGAGAAGGGTGAGAAGGAGGCAGTCCGCGGCGGTGAGCTGCTCAAGGACGCAGGCCTGCTCCCCGACGTCGTACACACCTCGCTCCAGAAGCGCGCGATCCGCACGGCCCAGCTGTCGCTGGAGGCCGCGGACCGCCACTGGATCCCCGTCCACCGGTCGTGGCGCCTGAACGAGCGCCACTACGGTGCGCTCCAGGGCAAGGACAAGGCGCAGACGCTCGCCGAGTTCGGCGAGGAGCAGTTCATGCTGTGGCGCCGCTCGTACGACACCCCGCCGCCGGCCCTGGACCGTGACGACAAGTTCTCGCAGTTCGAGGACGCGCGCTACGCGGCCCTGCCGCCGGAGGAGCGCCCGCAGACGGAGTGCCTGAAGGACGTCGTCGTCCGTATGCTCCCGTACTGGTTCGACGCGATCGTCCCGGACCTGCTGACCGGTAAGACGGTCCTGGTCGCGGCCCACGGCAACAGCCTGCGCGCCCTCGTCAAGCACCTCGACGGCATCTCCGACGCCGACATCGCGGGCCTGAACATCCCGACGGGCATCCCGCTCTCCTACGAGCTCGACGCCGACTTCAAGCCGCTGAACCCGGGCGGCACGTACCTCGACCCGGACGCGGCCGCGGCGGCGATCGAGGCGGTCAAGAACCAGGGCAAGAAGAAGTAGTTCTTACGATCACGCCTCCCACCTGCGCGAATGGCACGGGTGGGAGGCGTTTTCATGCGCCGGTGCCTACCGGGGCGGGTGTGGTGGCCGCGGCTGCGTCAGGTGGTGCAGCCCGGGACGCCGGAGCAGTTGGTGGGGGTGTTGCCGTTGATCCGGGACGCGATCGGGGTGACGGTGCCGCTTTCGTTGAGGACGCCGCCGGGGGCGGTGTCGGCCGCGTTGTTGTTGACGTTGCTGGACGCGAGCGTCGTCGTGCCGCCGCTGAAGTTGTAGATGCCGCCGGCCCGTGCGGCGATGTTCCCGTTGACGCTACTGGCGACGACCTCGAGGGTGCCGGAGTTGGACGCGCCGCCTCCCCAGCCGCCGGCCGTGTTGCCGGTGAGGTGGCTGTTGACGATGGTCATGTTTCCGCTGTTGTCGACGCCGCCGCCGTTCACGGTGGCGGAGTTCTGCGTGATGGTGGTGTTGGTGATCTGGGTGACGGACCCGGAGCCGCCCCCGATTCCGCCCGCGAAGTTGCCGTGGTTGTTGCGGATGGTGCTGCCGGTCACGGACAGCTTGCCGCGGTTCGCGATGCCGCCGCCGAAGTCCTGCGCGTCGCCGTTGGTGAGCGTCGCGCTCGTGAGCGTGAGGTTGCCGCTGGAGGTGACGGACAGAATGCTGAAGCTGTCCGTGGCGGTGCGGGTGAGGGTGCTGTTCAGGGCGCTGATGGTGATCCGGGTCTGGATCTCGGGCAGCGCCTTGGTGAGCCCGTACGTGCAGCCCGGTGACAGCGTCAGGGTGCCGCCCCCTGCGGTGTTGGCGTCGGAGATGGCGGTGGACAGGGCGCTCTCGCTGCACGGGACGAGGGTCGCCGGTGCCGACGACGCGGGGGTGGCGGTGGTGACGACGGTCGCGAGGGCGCCGGCACACATCGCCTGAGCGACGAGCACCGAGGTTTTACGCGTGAACATGGCTGCGTGGCTCCTTCGGAATTCGCGGGTCCGCAGGGTGCTCCCGGCACCGAAGGCATGGCGCCGCACCTCGGGGAGTGCTCAGAGGTTGCCTCGCCGGGGCGCCGGCGGCCGAGGGCGCCCCGGAGGGGGCCGCTCGGACGGTGGAGCCGTTTCCGTCCGACGGCCGACAGGGGGCGTCCGCCACTCAAGTGATCAGTAGGACCACGGGGGTTGTGCCCGCGTCACCGGTCCGCCGTCTCCTTGTCATGGGGCCGATCGCGTTACCCCCTGCGCCAGTTGGCCCACGATGTCGACGACGCTTCGGCCGAAGGCGGTGGGGGCTATGAGGATTCCGAAGACGAGGACGATGAGCACGGTCGTCTTCTCATCCTTGCGGCTACGGGCCTCTGTGCGGCGGCGGAGTCGGATGAGGATCACGACGGCCAGCAGTAACGCCACATCGATCGTCAGCATCATGGGAGCGGGCCTTCCGTCCGGCAGCGGATCGTGCCCTGGCTCCTGCCCGAACGTGCCTGTGGCATCACGGAGTTGACGGCTCGTTGGCGGCAAACCGTTCATCCGCGGCCGGAACGGGTCCGTACGGGTCCGTCACCTGCCCGCGTGCTGGGCCGGGAGGGCGAAGACGTTGTTCGGGGTGACGATCTTGGTGATCGCCTCGCCGAAGAGCGTGCTGGGTTCGGAGCCCGCGTGGGTGATGTCCGTGTTGAGGAGCACCACGAGCGTCGCCTTCGCCGACGGCAGGTAGATCGTCAGGGACTCGTAGCCCGGCAGGGAGCCGTTGTGGCCGATCCAGCCCTGGACGTCGAAGATGCCGAGGCCGTAGCCCGCGCCGGGGAAGGTCGACGGCGGGGTGGTCAGGCGCTGCGCCTGCGTGGCGGCGCTGATCATGCGGGTGCCGTTCGGGAACGTGCCGGTGGCGACCGTGGGCGCCCAGGTGCGCAGGTCGTTCAGGGTGGAGATCATCGCGCCGGCCGCCCAGGCCCAGGACGGGTTCCAGCTCGCGGTGTCCTCGATCTTTCCGGTGGCGGTCTGGTTCGTGTAGCCCTGCGCGTGCGGCTGCGGGAACTCGTTGCCCGTCGGGAACAGCGTCTGGTTCATGCCGGCCGGGGTCAGGATGTTGTTCTTGATGTACGTGCCGAGCGGCTGCCCGCTCTCCTTCTCGACGACCAGTCCGAGCAGGATGAGGTTGGTGTTGGAATAGAAGAACTGCGTGCCCGGCGCGAACATCACCGGGTGCTTGAACGAGTACGCGAGGAGCTGCTGCGGGGTGAACGGGGCCTGCGGGTTCGAGGTCAGCGCCTTGAAGAAGCCGGGATCCTCGGAGTAGTTGAACAGTCCGCTGCGCATCTCGGCGAGCTGCCGGATGGTGATCTTGTCGCCGTTGGGCACGCCGCCGATGTACTTGCCGATGGGGTCGTCCAGGCCGACCTTGCCCTGGTCCACGAGTTGCAGCAGCGCCGTCACCGTGAACGTCTTGGTCTCGCTGCCGATACGCATGTACAGGTCGGTCGCCATGGGCTGCTTGGTGCTGAGGTCTGCGACGCCGAACGTCCGCACGTACTGGCCCTTGTCGGGCGTCCACAGGCCGACCGTCACGCCCGGCACGTGGGCCTCGCGCATGACCTGCTGCACGGCGGCGTCGAGTTCGTTCTCCACGGCGGGCGTGAGCGTCTGGAACTGACCGGGCGACGCGGTAGCGGTGTCGGTGGGGGAGGGCGGGGTGGGGGAGGTGACCGTGGTGTCGGCTGAGGCTGACGCGGCGACCCCGCCCGCGGCCGGCACCACCAGCATCCCGGCCGCCGCGGCGGCCACGGCTCCCCTGCGCAGTCGTTCCGTCGAATGAGCCATGGGCTGACTCCGTCCAAGAGGAAGCCCCGAGACCCGAAGAAGAAGCCCCCCACCGCCTCATCGTAAGCGGCACTACCTGCCCGTTCTCGTCGGGCGGGACGGGGTGGGGTGTGGTAGGAACCCGCCTTCCCCTGTGCCCCGTTGGCCGTAGAAAAGGGCAGCGGCCCCATCGTCCCGAGCTGTCCCGGACGATGAGGCCGCTGTGTTGCGAGTGGGCCGGTTCGGTGCTTACGCCGCCGGCGTCGGCTCCGACGCGAGGGTCTCCGTCGGCTCCGGTGTCGCGTGGGACGCGGCCTTGCGGGCCCAGACGTAGTAGACCGGGGCCGTTACCACGAGGCCGACGAGCCAGGAGAGGTCGGCGCCGCCGAGGGGGGCTACCAGGGGCCCCGTGTAGAGGGACGTGGCGACGAAGGGGAGCTGGACCACGATGCCGAGGGCGTACGAGGTCAGGGCCACCGGGTTGAAGCGGCCGTAGCGGCCGCCGTTCGGGGCGAAGAGGTCGGCCAGCGCGTAGTTGCCGCGGTGCACCAGGTAGAAGTCGATCAGGTTGATCGCCGTCCACGGGACGAGGACGACGAGCAGGACCAGTACGAGGTTCACGAAGCTGGAGACGAAGTCGCTGGACAGGGCCGTCGCGATGACGAGCGCGCCGATCAGGACCAGGGCCGAGACGATGCCGCGGGCCGTCTGGCGCGGGGTCCACGAGGGGCGGAACGTCTGGACGACGGTGATCAGGGACAGCACCGCGCCGTAGAGGTTCAGCGCGTTGTGGTTGATCACCGAGAAGAGGAAGAGGAGCAGGACGACCGGGCCGAACCCGCCCGCCGCGCTGTGGAAGCCCGCGACCGTGTCGTCCGTGCCGGGCGCCGCCAGGCCGATCACCGTACCCGCGAGGAACGGCAGCGTGGAGCCGAGGCAGGAACCCCAGTACGTGGCCCAGAACGTCGACGCCGTGCGGACGTCGCGCGGCAGGTAGCGCGAGTAGTCGGAGACGTACGGCGCGAAGGCGAGCTGCCACAGGGCGCTCAGCGACACCGTCGCCAGCCAGCCCGCGAACGTGAAGGAGCCCGCGGAGAAGAAGTTGTCCGGCAGACCGCGCGAGACGACGACCGCGAGGCCGACCACGATGCCGATGCCGAGCACCCACGTCGCGATCTTGTTCAGCGTGTGGATCAGGCGGTAGCCGATCCAGCAGATCAGGGCGGAGCCCAGCGCGCCGAGCACGATGCCCGCGTCGACCGGCACCGCCGGTGCGAGGCCGTGCAGGGACTTGCCGGCGAGGATGATGTTCGAGGCGAAGAAGCCCACGTACATCGCCGCGGCCACGACCACGATGAGCAGCGCCCCCACGCTGCCGAACTGCGCCCGGCTCTGGATCATCTGCGGGACGCCGAGCTGCGGGCCCTGCGCCGAGTGCAGCGCCATGAAGATGCCGCCGACGAGCTGGCCCACCAGGATCGCGACGACGCTCGACCAGAACGACTGGTGGAAGACCTGGACGCCCATGGCGCCGGTGACCAGCGGCAGCGGCGCGATGTTCGTGCCGAACCACATGGTGAACAGGTCACGGACGCGGCCGTGACGCTCGGTCTCGGGGACGTGGTCGATGGTGTGCTGCTCGACGGCCGGTGCGCCGGCCGTCGCGGGAGCGGCGGGGGTGTCTGGCATTGCGGGGACTCCGTTGTCCTGTGTCCTGAAAGGTCCGGGGGCGGACCTGGCTGGGCCTGGGGAGGCCCGGAGGAACGGGGGCGAGCGGGGTGAGCGGGCGCCCTGGTGGGGCGGGACTGCGAGCGCCCTGGTGGGGCGGCGGTGTAAGCGGGACATAAGCCGTCTTGGTGAGGGAGTCTCGCCGCCCGCGCAATCCCCGGTCAAACATTGATTTCCCTTGGGTTACATCTGTTTTCCAGATGCAGACAGCTCGGGGTGCCCGGGGGCACAATCCAGCCATGGCCAAGGATGCGAACTTCACCCTCGTGCAGCTGCGGTATTTCCTCGCCGCCGCCGAGCTCGGCAGCATGACCGCCGCCGCGCAGCGCATCAACGTGTCGCAGTCCGCGGTGTCCACGGCCGTGCACCACCTGGAGCGCGAGCTGGGCGTTCAGCTGCTGATCCGCCGGCACGCGAAGGGCCTGGCCCTCACGGCCGCGGGGGAGCGGTTCCTGCACGAGCTGCGCGGCTTCCTCACCCACGCCGACGAGCTGGCCGAGTCTGCGAGGAGCCTGGGCGCGGAGCTGGTCGGCGAGCTGAGCGTGGGCTGTTTTCAGACACTGGCCCCTTTCTATCTGCCCCGCCTGCTGCGTGAATTCGGCGAGCGCCAGCCCGCCGTACGCGTCGAGGTCGTCGAGGGCGACATCCCGGGGGTGCAGGACAGCCTGCGCACCGGTGTGTGCGAGCTGGCGCTGCTCTACGAGATGGATCTCGACCCCGACATCGAGTGCGAGGTCCTGGCGATGTCGCCGCCGTACGCCCTGGTCCCCGAGGGGCACCGGCTGGCGGACCGGGACCGGGCCCGGCTCGCGGACCTCGCGGACGAGCCGATGATCCTGCTCGACCTGCCTGCCAGCCGTGACTACTTCCGCTCGGTCGCCGCCAAGGCCGGCGTCGAGCCCCGCATCAGCCACCGCACCCGCAGCTACGAGACGGTACGTGCGCTGGTAGCGGCCGGTTATGGCTGGTCGCTGCTCAATCAGCGGCCCGCGCACGACCGTACGTACGACGGGTCGACCGTCGTCGCGCTGCCGCTCACCGACACGCTGCCCGCGCTGCCCGTGGTCCTCGCGAAGCTGCGCGGGGTGCGGCTCACGGGCCGTGCGCAGGCGTTCGCCGCCGCGTGCCGGGAGGCGCTGCGGGCCTGAGAGTTCGTACCGCGTGGCCCGGCCATGTTCATCTCAAGAACAGAAGCTTTAGGTCGAAAAGATCTGGTGTACGGATGCGGTTGCGCCCGCCCATAGTGGTTGGTGGCAGGACAACCCGTGAGGGCGGCGGAACGGAAACCCCCGCTCCGCCGCTCCCACGGCCACCTCAAGGTTCCGGGCACCCCATACCCGTAACCCTCAAAGCCCCGCGATCCCAGTAACCCTCAGAGCCCCGGGCACCCCATACCCGTAACCCTCAAAGCCCCGCACACCCCGTAACCGTCCGCGCATACCCCAGCAGAAGCCGCCGCGCCACATCCGGCGTCAGCTCCGCATTACGGCTCACGATGTGCAGGCCGTAGCCGTCCTCAAGGGCTACGAGGTTGCGCGCCACGTCCGTGACCGGTTCCGTCAGCTTGAACTCCCCTATGGCCACGCCGACTTCGAGGATTGTCGAGTACAGGGCGACCTCGCGCGCGAAGAGTGAGGCCATCAGGGTCGCGTGGCCGGAGCTGCGGTCGGCGCGGCGGTGGAGTTCGAAGAGGAGTCCGTGCACGGCGTCGCCCGAGCCGCCGGGGAGGCCGCTCGTGAGGAGGGCGCGCAGCCGCGCCGCCGCCCCGCTCGCGCCGTCGGCCGCGCCCTGGCGGGCGGCGAGGTAGCGCTCGACCGCGCCCCGGTGCACTTCGAGGACGAGTTCGTCCATCTCCGGGTAGTAGTAGAGGACCGAGCCCGCCGACACGCCCGCCTCCGCGGCGATGTCCTTGATGCGCAGCCCGTCGAGCCCCCGCTCGGCGATGGCGCGCCCGGCGGCGTCGACGAGCGCCTCGCGCCGGGCGGTCTGGTTCTTCGGTCTCCCAGGCTTGTTCCCCATGGGCTGATTCTCTGTCACGCGATTCAAAGAAATCAAGTTATTGACACGTGGGGCATTGACGACTCGCTCATCCATTGTTTGAATCTCGTCTCAAAGAAGTCGACGGGAGTCGGCGAGGCAGCCAACGAGAGGCCAACGGCCGGGCGCCGCAAGCCTCACGGGCACACCCGCACCACCCGCACCCAAGGAGTAGTCGTCGCATGAACACGCACGCAGACTGGCAGCGCCGAGCAGCCGACCTGACCCCGCGCACCCAGGCGTTCATCAACGGCGCATGGGTGCAGGCGAGGTCGGGGGCCACGTTCGACACGGTCAACCCGGCCACCGGCAAGGTCACCGCCCAGGTCACCCGGGGCGAGGAGCACGAGATCGACCTGGCCGTGCGCGCCGCCCGCGAGTCGTTCGAGGACGGCCGCTGGTCCCGCACCGACCCGTCGGCCCGCAAGCGCGTCCTGCTCAAGCTCGCCGACCTGATCACGGCGAACGCCGAGGAGCTGGCCCTCCTCGACACCCTCGACATGGGCAAGCCGATCGCCGAGTCCTACGGCGTGGACGTGCCCGGCGCGGCCGGTGTCTTCTCCTGGTACGCGGAGGCCGCCGACAAGCTGTACGACGAGGTCGCGCCGACGCCCCCGGGCAACCTGGCGACGATCCGCCGCGCGCCTCTCGGCGTCGTGGGCGCGGTCGTCCCGTGGAACTTCCCCCTCGACCTCGCGAGCTGGAAGCTGGCGCCGGCCCTCGCGGCGGGCAACAGCGTCGTCCTCAAGCCGGCCGAGCAGTCGCCGCTGTCGGCGCTGCGCCTGGCCGAGCTCGCCGCCGAGGCGGGCCTGCCCGACGGCGTCCTGAACGTGGTCCCCGGCATGGGCGACACGGCGGGCCGCGCACTGGGCCTGCACCAGGACGTCGACACCCTCGTCTTCACCGGCTCGACGGCCGTCGCGAAGCTGTTCCTCTCTTACGCGGCCCAGTCGAACATGAAGCAGGTCTGGCCCGAGGCCGGCGGCAAGAGCCCGAACGTCGTCTTCGCGGACGCGGACCTGGAGGCGGCGGCGGAGCGCGCGGCCTGGGGATTCAGCTACAACGCGGGCCAGGTCTGCTCGGCCAACACCCGTCTGCTGGTGGAGAGTTCGATCGCCGAGGAGTTCACGGCCAAGGTCGCCGAGCACGCGGCACGCTTCGTACCGGGCGACACGCTGGACCCGGCCACGAACCTCGGCCCGCTCGTGGACGAGGCCCAGGCCATCCGCGTACAGCAGGCCGTCGAGGCGTCGGGCGGCACGGTCGTCACGGGCGGTACGCGTGACGGCGCGTACCTGACGCCGACGGTCGTCACCGGTCTCGCGCCCGACGCGCCCCTCGCCCGCGAGGAGCACTTCGGCCCGGTCCTCACCGTGCACCCCTTCAACTCGGAGGCCGAGGCGATCGCCACGGCGAACGACTCGCCGTACGGCCTCGCGGCCTCGCTGTGGACGCGCGACCTGGGCCGCGCGCACCGGGTCTCGGACGCGCTGCACGCCGGCACCGTCTCCGTGAACACGGTCGACGCCCTGAGCCCGATGACCCCGTTCGGCGGCTTCAAGCAGTCCGGCCACGGCCGTGACCTGTCGATCCACTCGTTCGACAAGTACACGGGCCTCAAGACGACGTGGATCTCGTACTCGTGAGCGGCGTGAACGGCGCGTCCGCGTCCGTGGACACCGAGGCGGTCCTCGCGGCGATCGAGAGCCGGACCGACGACCTGATCGCGCTCACCAGCGACCTGGTCGGGTTCGACACGACGGTCCGTGGCGACGCCTGTGAGAAGGCCCGCGACGAGGCCGACCTCCAGGAGTACCTGGCGGCCCGCCTTCGCGCGGCCGGTGCGACGGCGGACGTCTTCACCCCGAAGCCGGGCGACCTGCCGGCCTCGCCGCAGACCCCGCCGGGCCTCGGCTTCGACGGCCGCCCGCAGCTCATCGCGCGCTTCGCGGGCACGGGCGGCGGACGCAGCCTGCTGTTCAACGGGCACATCGACGTCGTGTCGGCGGAGCCGCGCAACGAATGGACGTCGAACCCGTTCGTGGCCGACGTCCGCGACGGCCGGCTCTACGGCCGGGGCACCTGCGACATGAAGGGCGGGATCGCGGCGGCGGTCATCGCGGCCGAGACCCTGGCCGCGCTCGGCATCCGCCTCCCCGGTGACCTGCTCATCAACACGGCGACCGACGAGGAGTGGAACGGCGCGGGCACGCTCGCGTCCGTCGGCTACGGCGTCCGGGCGGACGCCGCGATCGTGCCGGAGCCCACCGACCTCGACGTCGTGACCGCCCAGCGCGGCATCCTCGGCGGCTCGGTCACGGTCGCCGGAGTGCCGGGCCACGCCGAGTACCCGCCGGGCGACTGGCGCACCGGCGGCGCGGTCAACGCGATCGAGAAGATGCTGCCCGTCCTCGCCGCGCTCCAGGGTGTGCGGGAGGGCTGGGCCGCCGACAAGGCCCACGCGCACCCGCTGCTCCCGGCCCCGTCCATCGTCCCGACGGTGATCAAGGGCGGCGAGTGGTGGGTGACGTACCCCGCCTCCTGCGAGGTCGCGCTCGACGTCACGTATCTGCCCGTCCAGGCGGACGCGGGCGGCTGGGCGAGCCGGGTCCGTACGGACATCGAGACGGCCGTGGCGAAGGCGGTGTCGGCCGACCCGTGGCTGGCCGCGCACCCGCCGGCCTTCGCGTGGGACGTCGAACTCCCGCCGGCGGAGGTCGACCAGGGCCACCCGCTCGTCGGGTTCCTCCTGGACACGGCGACGCGCCTCGGCCGCAGCCCGCGGATCCTCGGCGAACCGTCCTGGACGGACGCCGCGACCCTGACCCGCCTCGCGGACACCCCCGCCGTCTGCCTCGGCCCGACGGCGACCCGCCCCGACGGTTCCCCGACCCTCCACACCATCGACGAATACATCGAGATCAGCGACCTGGTGGCCACCGCGAAGACGCTGGCACTCACCGCGCTGGCCATGACGGCACCAGCACCCGCCGCATCCTGAAAGGCACGCAATCATGACCCTCACCCCCGCGCAGCAGCTCGCTGCCACGGACCGCGCCCACATCATCCACCCCTACCTGCCCGGCACGGCCGAAGAGCGCGTCATCATGACGGAGGGCCAGGGCTGCCGCCTCACCGACGCGGAGGGCAACAGCTACCTGGACGCGACGGGTGGCCTCTGGCTGGCGCAGCTCGGCCACGGCCGCGAGGAGCTCGCGGACGTCGCCCACGCCCAGATGAAGCAGCTCGAGTACTTCACCAGCTTCTGGGAGTTCTCGAACGAGCCGGCGATCAAGCTGGCGGAGCGCCTGGCGAGCCTGGCCCCCGAGAACCTGAACCACGTGTACTTCACGTCGGGCGGCTCCGAGGGCAACGAGGCGGCCATCAAGATGGCCCGCTACTACCACCACCGCCGCGGCGAGGGCTCCCGCACCTGGATCCTGGCCCGCAACAAGGCGTACCACGGCATCGGTTACGGCGGCGGCTCGGCCACCGGCTTCCCGGTCTACCACGAGGGCTTCGCCCCGATGATGCCGCACGTCAGCCACCTGACCCCGCCGTGGCCCTACCGCTCGGAGCTGTTCGGCGACCAGGACCCGACGGACTTCCTGATCGCCGAGCTCGAGGCGCGCATCGCGGACATCGGCGCGAGCAACATCGCGGCCATGATCGGCGAGCCCATCATGGGCGTCGGCGGAATGCTCGTCCCGCCGGCCGACTACTGGCCGCGCGTCAAGGAGGTCCTCGACAGCCACGGCATCCTCCTCATCTTCGACGAGGTCGTCACCGCGTACGGCCGCGTCGGCGAGTGGTTCGCCGCCCAGCACTTCGGCATCCAGCCCGACATCATCGTCACGGCCAAGGGCATCACCTCGGGCTACATCCCGCTCGGCGCGCTGCTCGTCTCGGACGACGTCGCCGAGGTCATGCTCCAGGACCACGGCTTCCCGATGGGCTACACGTACAACGGCCACCCGGTGGCGGCGGCCGTCGCGCTCGCCAACCTCGACATCATCGAGCGCGAGGGCCTGCTCGGCCGCGCGGTCACGATGGGCGCGCACCTGCACAGCCAGCTGGAGGCCGAGCTGGGCCACCTGCCGATCGTCGGCGAGATCCGCTCGGTGGGCATGATGCTCGCCATCGAGCTGGTCACCGACCGCGAGTCCCGTACGCCGCTCCCGCTGAAGCCGGAGCGTATGCCGCACGACGTGATCCGCCAGGAGACCGGCGTCATCGTCCGCGACTCGGCCCACAGCCTGGTCCTGTCCCCGCCGCTGATCATGACGGAGGGCGAGGCCAAGGAGGTCGCCACGGCGATCCGCTCGGTCCTGGAGCGCACGTCCCCGACGGGCGAGATCGCGTAAGTACGGGTTCACCGAAGCACGTACGGGTTCACCAAGCAGTCCCCGGAGGGGGCGCGGCGGGGGAGGGGTGTGCGAGGCCGGCGAGGCCACGCGCACGCCCTGCCCGGCCGCGCCCCCATACGGGCATCCGCACCGTCCCACCCCTCCGCAGCCCCGAGGACCGACCGCCGTGCCCAACACACCCACCGCCACGGACCAGAACACGCACCCGGAAACGCCCGCACCCACCCCCGACTCCACCCCCAACCTGCACCGGAGCCTGCGCCGCTTCGACATCACGGCGATGGCCGTGGCCGCGGTCATCTCCTTCGACACGGTCGGCCAGATCGCGACGGGCGGCGGCGAGGCGGTGACCTGGACTGCGGTCATCGCCGTCGCCTTCCTCATCCCGTACGCGCTGCTCTTCGCGGAGACGGGCGCGGCCTTCCCCCAGGAGGGCGGCCCCTATGTGTGGGTCAAGCTCGCCTTCGGCCGGCTCACGGCCGCGATCACGACCCTCTTCTACTGGGTGACGAACCCGATCTGGCTCGGCGGCTCGCTCGTGTTCATCGCGGCGCAGACCTGGGACGGCTTCGTGTTCAAGCTCGGCCAGGGCACGTTCGCCGACTACACGTTCAAGATCCTGTTCATCTGGATCGCGATCCTCACGGCGGTCGTCTCACTGCGCAAGGGCAAGTGGATCACCACGGCGGGCGCGGCGGCGAAGGTCCTCGCGCTCACCGTCTTCACGCTGACCGCGGTCGCGTACGGCCTGGCGCACGGCTTCCAGGGCATCACCGGCACGGGCCCGCACGGCGCGCACGCGGCGACGTTCAGCCCGACCACGGCCGGCTTCCTCGCCCTCGTCCCGGTCCTCCTCTTCGCGTACGTCGGCTTCGAGGCCCCCAATGCGGCGGGCGAGGAGATGCACAACCCGCAGCGCGACGTCCCCGCGGCCCTCGGCCGCTCCGCGGCGATCGCGGCGGCCTGCTACCTGCTGCCGGTTCTCGCGATCCTCTCCGTGGTCCCGGCCGGCAAGGTGACCGGCATCGGCGGCTTCATGGACGGCGCCGCGACCATCTTCACGATCTACGGGGGCGCGTCCGGCGCACTCCTGAAGGCGACCGCGCTCCTGTTCGTGTTCGCGCTCGTCACCCAGGGCAGCGCGTGGATGATCGTCAGCGACCGGATGCAGGCGATGGCCGCGGCGGACGGCGGCTTCTTCAGCCGCAAGCTCGGCGCGTTCCACCCGACGCTCGGCACCCCGGTGCGCACCAACCTGCTGTCGGGCGCGATCGCCACGATCTTCATGGTGGCGGCGATGCGCCTGGCGAACGGTGACGCTGCGGCCGTGTTCTCCGTCGTCCTGACCGTCGCCGTGACGACGCTGCTGCTGTCCTACCTGACGGTGATCCCGGCCCTCGCGGTCCTGCGCCTGCGCCACAAGGACGTCCCGCGCCCCTACCAGGTCCCGTTCGGCACCAAGGGCTTCATGACCTGCACCGTCCTGGTGTACGCATGGATCCTGATCGGCTCGTGGGCGGCCCTGTTCCCCGGCACGCTTGAGGCCGTGCTCGGCATCAAGTACGACTTCCACGGCACGTGGGGCGTGTCGCGGATGACGTTCGAGGCATTCACTCTGGGCACGGTCGTCGCCCTGCTTCTCCTCGGCACCATCGGCCACACAGTGGCCAAGGCGCTGAACTCCCGCGCGCATGTGCGCCGTTGACGCGCCCGCGGGGCTGGGCATGAACTGAGAGTCAGGCAGTTCGCCCCCTGAGGAGGGAACCCCATGGCCGAGTCCCCCACCCCCGAAGCCGTCGAAGGGCAGCCCACGGAAGTCGCCCGGCTCCCTGAGCTCGTCCTGCTAGGCGCCTGTGGCTGCGGCTCGGGCTGCGGCTGCGGCTGCCAGTCGGGCGCACCCTGCCAGTGCGGCGGCTGCTGCGGCTGAGTTCCTACGGGTATTTCTTACGGGCATGACGTGGGCCCCGCACCTGTGTGCCAGGTGCGGGGCCCACGTCGCGTAACGGAGGGGGCGGGCTCAGCTGCCGTCGACCGGCTGCGGCTGGGCCGGCTGGAGCTCGTCGGCGTGCTCGCCGGTCACCAGGTACACGACGCGCTTGGCCACGGACACCGCGTGGTCGGCGAACCGCTCGTAGTAACGCCCGAGGAGCGTCACGTCCACGGCGGTCTCGATGCCGTGCTTCCACCGGTCGTCCATCAGGTGCTGGAACAGGGTCCGGTGCAGCTGGTCCATCTCGTCGTCGTCCTGCTCCAGCTGGAGCGCGAGGTCGACGTCCTTGGTGATGATGACCTCGGCGGCCTTCGCCATGAGCCGCTGCGCGAGCTGACCCATCTCCAGGACCGTCGCGTGCAGGTCGTGCGGCACGGCCTTGTCCGGGAACCTGAGGCGCGCCAGCTTGGCGACGTGCTGCGCGAGGTCACCGCTGCGCTCCAGGTCCGCGCTCATGCGCAGCGAGGTCACGACGATCCGCAGATCGGTGGCCACCGGCTGCTGGCGCGCGAGCAGGGCGATCGCCCGCGCCTCCAGGTCGTGCTGCAGGTCGTCGACCTTCTGGTCCGCCGCGATGACACTCTCGGCCAGCTTCAGATCGGCGTCGAGCATGGCCGTGGTGGCGCGCCCGATCGCCGACCCGACAAGGCGGGCCATCTCGACCAGGCCCTCGCCGATCGAGTCAAGTTCCTCGTGGTACGCGTCACGCATACAACTGTCCCTCTCACTCACAAACGGGGCTGTTGTGCCCCACGCTCCCACGTTCGGCCTACTACGCGTCCGTTTCCGTCACCCCAAATGAATCACCCCCGTACCCAAGGTGAACTCTGGGCGACGAGTGTTCGAGACGGCCCATGGACGGCTGACGGCACTGCTCACGACGCGCATAACCTGAATGCATGGACGTGAACGCGGCGGTCGCCGCAGCAGCAGCGATCGCCGGGGTGTGCACCGGTGTCATCGCCATGCTGGCGTTCCGCTGGAGTGAACGCGACCAGAACCGCCCCACCCGCACCTCCCTGCACACAGAAGCCGTCCTTCCGCCCGGCGTCGACACGGTCCTCTCCGTACTGCGCTCCTCCGCCGTCGTCCTCGACGAGGCGGACAGCGTGGTCAAGGCCAGCTCGGCGGCGTACGCCCTCGGCCTCGTCCGGGGCGGCAAGCTGGCCGTCGAGCCGATGCTCCTCATGGCCAGGGACACCCGCAGGGACGGCGAGATAAGGCAGGTCGAGCTGGACCTGCCGCGCCGCGGCACCGGCCGCGGCGACGCGCTCGCCGTCTCCGCCCGCGTGGCCCCCCTCGGCTCCCGCCTGGTCCTGCTCCTCGTGGAGGACCTCACCGAGGCCCGCCGCATCGAAGCGGTACGGCGCGACTTCGTCGCCAACGTCAGCCACGAACTCAAGACCCCGGTCGGCGCGCTCAGCCTCCTCTCCGAGGCGGTCATGGACGCGTCCGACGACCCGGAGGCGGTCGAGCGCTTCGCCGGCCGGATGCAGATCGAGGCGACCCGCCTGACCAACCTGGTCCAGGAACTCATCGACCTCTCCCGGGTCCAGAACGACGACCCGCTGGAGGACGCCGAGCCCGTCCGCGTCGACGAACTCGTCGCCGAGGCGATCGACCGCTGCCGCCACCAGGCCGGCACGAAACAGATCACCATGGCCGCGGGCGGCACCGCCGACCTTCAGATCTGGGGCAACCGCGGCCAGCTCGCCGCCGCCCTCGGCAACCTCGTCGAGAACGCCGTCAACTACAGCCCGGCCCGGACCCGCGTGGGCATCGCCGCCCGCCGCGTCACCGCGCCCGGCGGAGACCTCATAGAGGTGGCGGTCACCGACCAGGGCCTCGGCATCTCCGACAAGGACAAGGAGCGCATCTTCGAGCGCTTCTACCGCGTCGACCCGGCCCGCTCCCGGGCCACCGGCGGCACCGGCCTCGGCCTCGCCATCGTCAAGCATGTGGCTGCCTCGCACGGCGGGGAAGTCACCGTATGGAGCACCGAAGGCCAGGGCTCCACGTTCACCCTGCGGCTGCCCGAGGCAGGCGCGACCCGCGACCGCGGCCCAGGACACGTAGGCGGCGACGCATACGGACACCACGACGGCAACGACGCCGCCGGGCCCGACGAGACAACCGCATACGACCCCATTCCTGCCGCCCCGGAGGTCCTTCCGTGACCCGAGTGCTTGTCGTGGAGGACGAAGAGTCGTTCTCCGACGCCCTGTCGTACATGCTCCGCAAGGAGGGTTTCGAGGTCGCGATAGCGGCCACCGGACCCGACGGACTCGACGAGTTCGAGCGCAACGGCGCCGACCTCGTCCTGCTCGACCTGATGCTGCCGGGCCTGCCCGGCACCGAGGTCTGCCGCCAGCTGCGCGGCCGCTCGAACGTCCCGGTCATCATGGTGACCGCCAAGGACAGCGAGATCGACAAGGTGGTGGGCCTGGAGATAGGGGCCGACGACTACGTCACGAAGCCCTTCTCGTCCCGTGAGCTGGTCGCCCGCATCCGCGCGGTGCTGCGCCGCAGGGGCGAGCCGGAGGAGGTCACTCCGCAGGCCCTGGAGGCCGGCCCGGTCCGCATGGACGTGGACCGCCACGTCGTCACGGTCTCCGGCTCCAAGGTCGACCTGCCCCTCAAGGAGTTCGACCTCCTGGAGATGCTCCTGCGCAACGCGGGCCGCGTCCTGACCCGTATGCAGCTCATCGACCGCGTCTGGGGCGCCGACTACGTGGGCGACACGAAGACCCTCGACGTCCACGTGAAGCGCCTCCGCGCAAAGATCGAACCGGACCCGGGCGCCCCGCGCTACCTGGTGACGGTGCGCGGCCTGGGCTACAAGTTCGAGCCGTAAACAGCAGCCTGCGGCCATGGCAGCCGGACGGAGTCCGGCACAGCGTCCCGAAGCCCGGGAGGCCCTCCGGGGCCGAGCGGTGCGAGGGGCGCACGCGGGATGGGGCTCGAACCCGACCCCGGAGCCCCGCGCTACCTGGTGACGGTGCGCGGCCTGGGCTACAAGTTCGAGCCGTGAACAGCAGCCGTGGACAGAGCAGCCGTAGATGACGTGAAGGGCGGGACCCCACCGGTGGGGTCCCGCCCTTCACGTCATGTGTGTGCGTGCGTTACGCGCTCAGGGCTTGGCGCTGTGCGTCGCCGGGGCGCCGGAGGCCGGGGTGCCGGAGGCGGCGCCCGTCGGGGTGGCGGAGCCGGTCGGCTTGGCGGTGCCGGAGGCCGTCTGCGTCGGCGACGCGGTCGGCGCGGTCGGCATCACGCTCGGGCCCCACTGCTGGAAGTAGCTCTCGGCCGGCACGACGAACGCCGTGATCTTGACGGCGCCCGCGCGGCTGAACCCGAAGGTGATGTTCTGCGCGTTGCCGTCGAGGACCGCGGTGCGGCTGTTGGGCAGCGTCGCGGACGCGTTGCCCTTGCCCCCGAGGACGAGGGAGCCGTGGGCCGGGATCCGCACGGTCTTGCTGCCGTCGGCGGCGGACAGCGCGGCGGCCTTGCCGACACCGGTGACCACGATCGAGTCGAGGTTCTGGTCCTTGTCGCCGTTGTTGAAGAGCGTCGCGGTGACGACGGCCGGACCCTTGGACTTCAGGTCGGGCTGCGTGATCACGTTGGCGTTCTGGATCCGGATGTCGCCGACCGAGGTCTCGGCGTTGTCCGGCTTGATCTGGCTGGTCTGTGCGTCGGTGCCGGCGCCGCAAGCGGCGAGCGAGGCGATCGAGAACGCGAGGGCGGCGGCGGCGAGGGCGCCGCGTCGAAGGCTGCTGCTCACGGCGGCGGCATCTCCTTGAACGTAGGCGGTACGGGTCAGGCGTTCGGGCGGGGTGTAAAGCCGCCCTAAGGGTCTGTCAGCGGGCTTAGGCTACCGAGCCGTTCCCGCGCCGCCGCACCCGACCCGCCCCTAGAGGGTTCCGGATGGATCTCGGCGCACCTCATGACCGCCCCGCCCGCCCCTCACCACAAACCCCTCGGGCCCTCTCCAGCCCCTCTCACCTCACCAAACGTGACCGGTCACATTGGCCTCCCGTTCACCTTTCGCAAAAGTGCCTGGTGGGCGCCCCCGAGGATTTCCCGTAAGGAATGCATGACGGTGCGGGGAATTGATCACCCGCCGCGGTGATCAATTCCGGATTCGGGTCGCACGCGCCTCCGTGTCGCCGAACGGAGTAGCGGAAGTCGAGTGACTTGAACCACTCAAACCAGGACGTTCAACCTCCTGCAGGGGCCTCCGGGTAGGTGTACGGTGCGCGTTTCATCTTCGCCGAAGAGCCGCTCCGACCTGCGAATACCGCCTTCCGTGAGGCCTCCGCAGCACGTTCCGGTTGTTGTTGTCAAGCCCCGAGATGTGCCCTGACCTGCGAAAACGCCATTCAGAACCCGCAGTTTCCGTGTTACCCTGGATAGCCACGGAAGGGGTACCTGTCACATGACGTTCAAGGTTGGCGACACCGTGGTCTATCCCCATCACGGGGCCGCGCTGATCGAGGCTATCGAAACTCGTCAGATCAAAGGCGTGGACAAGACCTACTTGGTGCTGAAGGTCGCGCAGGGTGACCTGACGGTACGTGTGCCAGCGGACAATGCGGAGTTCGTCGGCGTACGTGATGTGGTCGGTCAGGACGGTCTCGACCGGGTCTTCGAGGTGCTTCGCGCGCCGTACGCCGAAGAGCCCACGAACTGGTCGCGCCGCTACAAGGCAAATCTCGAGAAGCTCGCCTCCGGCGATGTCATCAAGGTCGCGGAAGTAGTCCGTGACCTGTGGCGTCGGGAGCGTGAGCGCGGACTGTCCGCAGGTGAGAAGCGAATGCTCGCCAAGGCACGGCAGATCCTGGTGAGCGAGCTCGCGCTCGCGGAGAACACGAACGAGGACAAGGCCGAGGCCCTGCTCGACGAGGTTCTCGCGTCCTGACGCGTGCCTGACCGGCACGCGGCCGCGCAGCCAAGTCCCGGGTGAAACGCCCGGGCGCATGAATAATGCCGCGGTGCCCGCTGACCCTTCATGGTGTCGCCGGGCGCTGCGGCATGTTCGTACCCGCACTCCGTGCCCACGCGTGGCGCGTATTCCTTGGTGTGCCGGCCCCGGGCACTGGCTCGACCAGATGTCACGGAAGGGTCCGGTCGAGGTGTCGCGCCCGGCACTGGTGTCTGCCATACCCACCTCGGTCGAGCACACAAACCTGAACGGATGCGATGTCTGACGAAACGCGGCCCCCGCGCACCGCGGCCGTGATTCCGGCGGCCGGCCGGGGCGTACGCCTCGGCCCAGGCGCCCCCAAGGCGCTCCGCACACTCAACGGCACTCCCATGCTCATCCACGCGGTCCGGGCGATGGCCGCCTCGCGGTCCGTCTCCCTCGTCGTGGTGGTCGCCCCGCCCGACGAGGCGTCGGTCGCCGAGGTGAAGACCCTCCTCGCCGACCACGCGCTGCCCGAGAGGACCGACTTCGTCGTCGTGCCTGGTGGCGAGAGCCGCCAGGAGTCGGTGAAAGCCGGCATCGACGCCTTGCCGTCCGGCATCGACGTCGTCCTCGTCCACGACGCGGCCCGCCCCCTGGTGCCCGTCGACACGGTCGACGGCGTCATCGAAGCCGTACGCGAAGGGGCCCCCGCCGTCGTCCCGGCGCTGCCGCTCGCGGACACCGTCAAGCGGGTCGACCCGCGCACCGACGGCGGCCCCGAACTGGTCGTCGCGACGCCCGAGCGGGCCCGGCTGCGCGCCGTGCAGACCCCGCAGGGCTTCGACCGCGCGACGCTCCAGCGCGCCCACGAGACCGTCACGGACGACGTCACCGACGACGCCAGCATGGTCGAGCAGCTCGGCCTGCCCGTCGTCGTCGTGCCCGGCCACGAAGAGGCGTTCAAGGTGACCCGCCCCCTCGACCTCGTGCTCGCCGAGGCCGTACTCGCCCGCAGGAGGGCCAACGATGGGTTCTGACGTGCCCTCCGTCGTGCTGCCGCAGGTCGGTATCGGCACCGACATCCACGCCTTCGAAGAGGGCCGAGAGCTGTGGTGCGCGGGCCTCAAGTGGGAGGGCGAGGGTCCCGGACTCGCCGGTCACTCCGACGCGGATGTCGTCGCCCACGCGGCGTGCAACGCGCTGTTCTCCGCGGCGGGTCTCGGCGACCTGGGCGCCCACTTCGGTACGGGGCGGCCCGAGTGGTCCGGCGCGTCCGGACTGACGCTGCTCGCGGAGGCGGCGCGCATCGTGCGCGACGCGGGTTTTGTCATCGGCAATGTGGCGGTGCAGGTGGTGGGCCCTCGGCCGAAGATCGGTAAGCGGCGGGGCGAGGCCCAGAAGGTCCTTTCGGACGCTGCGGGTGCCCCCGTTTCTGTGTCGGGCGCGACGACGGACGGCCTCGGCTTTCCGGGCCGGGACGAGGGCCTGATGGCGGTGGCGACGGCGCTGGTGGTGCGCGCGTAGGTCGGGTACGGGGCTGGTGGGGGAAATGCGGCGCGCAGCGCCTGCATTTCAGGGGCGCGGGGCTGTGTCATCAGCGGCTCCGCCGCGGGGCGCGACCAACCCCCACCGAACCCGCACCCGAAGTGAACCGGCACCCCTTGGCGCCCACTACCCTGGAGGGGTGACTCTTCGCCTGCACGACACCCGCGCCCGGAAGATCCGTGACTTCGTCCCGCTGACACCGGGCTGTGTCTCGATCTACCTCTGTGGCGCGACCGTGCAGGCCGCCCCGCACATCGGGCACATCCGCTCCGGCCTCAACTTCGACATCATGCGCCGCTGGTTCACGTACCGCGGCTACGAAGTGACGTTCGTGCGGAACGTGACGGACATCGACGACAAGATCATCAAGAAGGCCGGCGAGCAGAACCGGCCCTGGTGGTCCATCGGGTACGAGAACGAGCGCGCGTTCAACGACGGCTACAAGGCGCTCGGCTGCCTGCCGCCCACGTACGAGCCGCGGGCGACCGGGCATGTGACCGAGATGGTCGAGATGATGCGCGGCCTCATCGAGCGCGGCCACGCCTACGAGTCGGACGGGAACGTCTACTTCGACGTGCGGTCCTTCCCGGGCTACCTGGAGCTGTCGAACCAGGAGCTGGACAACCTGCTCCAGCCCGCGGGCGAGGGCGAGACCGGCAAGCGGGACCCGCGTGACTTCGCCATGTGGAAGGCCGTGAAGCCCGGCGAGCCCAGCTGGGAGACCCCGTGGGGACGCGGCCGGCCCGGCTGGCACCTGGAGTGCTCGGCCATGGCCCACAAGTACCTCGGCACCGCCTTCGACATCCACGGCGGCGGCATCGACCTGATCTTCCCGCACCACGAGAACGAGATCGCCCAGGCCAAGGCCTACGGCGACGAGTTCGCGAAGTACTGGGTGCACAACTCGTGGGTCACCATGAGCGGCGAGAAGATGTCGAAGTCGCTCGGCAACTCGGTCCTCGTGTCCGAGATGGTCAAGGCCTGGCGCCCCATCGTGCTCCGGTACTACCTCGGCACCCCGCACTACCGCTCGACCATCGAGTACAGCGAGGAGGCCCTGCGCGAGGCCGAGTCCGCGTTCGCGCGGATCGAGGGCTTCGTGCAGCGGGTCACCGAGATGGCCGGGAAGACGGTCCACCCCGCCGACGAGGTGCCGCCCGCCTTCGCCGAGGCCATGGACGACGACCTCGGGGTGCCGCAGGCCCTCGCGATCGTCCACACGACGGTCCGGCAGGGCAACAGCGCCCTCGCGTCCGACGACAAGGACGCGGCGATCGCCCGCCTCTCCGAGGTACGCGCCATGCTCGGCGTCCTCGGTCTGGACCCGCTCGACCCGCACTGGGCCGGCGACAGCGACCGCGGCGAGGATCTGCACGGCGCCGTCGACACCCTCGTACGGCTCGTCCTGGAGCAGCGCGAGTCCGCTCGCGCCCGCAAGGACTGGGCCACCGCAGACGCCATCCGCGATCAGCTCGGCCAGTCCGGGCTCGTCATCGAGGACAGCCCGACCGGGCCGCGCTGGACGCTCGGCCCCCGTTGACGACCTGCGCGAATGTGCCGCCCCGGCCCCGGGGCGGCACACTTGCTCAGACGCACACAGACGCAGCACACACAGACAGGTAGATCATGGCCGCGAACAACCGCCGCATGTCCGGCAAGAAGGGCGCGCAGGTCGGCAGTGGCGGCCAGCGACGCAAGGGTCTCGAAGGCAAGGGCCCCACGCCGCCCGCCGAGATGCGCAAGAAGCACAAGAAGAACCGCATCGCGAACGCCAAGGCCAAGCAGGCCGCCCGCCGCCCCGCCACGCTGAAGGGCCGCGGCGGCAAGGGCACCTCCGAGATGGTCGTCGGCCGTAACTCGGTCGTCGAGGCGCTGCGCGAGGGCGTGCCCGCGTCGACGCTCTACGTCCAGCAGTTCATCGACAACGACGAGCGGGTGCGCGAGGCGCTCCAGCTCGCCGGTGAGCGCGGCGGCATCCACCTCATGGAGGCCCCCCGCCCCGAGCTCGACCGCATGACGAACGGCCTGAACCACCAGGGCCTCGTCCTCCAGGTCCCGCCGTACGAGTACGCGCACCCGGAGGACCTCGCCGCGGCCGCGTACGACCAGGGCGAGGACCCGCTCATCGTCGCGCTCGACGGTGTCACCGACCCGCGCAACCTCGGCGCCGTCGTCCGCTCCGTCTCCGCGTTCGGCGGTCACGGTGTCGTCGTCCCCGAGCGCCGCGCCGCCGGCATGACCGCCGGTGCCTGGAAGACGTCCGCGGGCGCCGCCGCCCGTACGCCCGTCGCCCGCGCCACCAACCTGACGCGCGCGCTCGAGGGCTACAAGAAGGCGGGCGTCGTCGTCGTCGGCCTCGCGGCGGACGGCGAGCACACCGTCGGTGACCTCGAAGCCCTCGGCGGGCCCGTCGTCATCGTCGTCGGCAGCGAGGGCAAGGGCCTGTCCCGCCTCGTCGGCGAGACCTGCGACTACCGCGTCCGGATCCCGATGCCGGGCGGCACCGAGTCCCTGAACGCGGGTGTCGCGGCGGGCGTCGTGCTGTACGAGGCGGCGCGCCGCAGGGCCTGAGCAAGCGGTCCGGGCCGCGATCTTGACGCGGTCCGGACATTTGCCGGCGGTCAAAGCAGTGTCCTAAACACACATCACTCGGTTAGATGAGTGTGGACACCAGAACACCCCGCACACCTACGGGGGACCGCTCGCCCGGATTCGGCCCCGGATTCGATTCCGGATTCGACGACGGTCCCGCGCTGAGCATGGTGAAGGTGCCGTGCGATCCCGCGCAGGTCGTCGTGAACCACGCGAGTTTCCGCGTGCAGCTCCCGAGGACGCAGCAGACGCAGTCCCCGCGTATCGCACGGCACTTGGGCTCCCTCGACCAGACCGCTCGTATCCCCGTCGTCGGCGCCGCGGCCGCACGCCGGCGCGCCCCCGTCGTCTGGAGCGGCCGGTCCGCGCCCGGCGACCCGGGGGCCACCGGACTCCTCCAGGCCGCCCGCCGCGCCGGCGAGAGCACGCTGGACCGCCACGGCTTCGAGTCGGGCGACGGCGGCGCCACCCAGGTCATCCCGCGTATCGACCTCGACGCCGACCTCGCGGACGACGCCACCGGCGAGCTGCCCCCCGTCACCGACCGGCTCCTCCCGCAGCAGATGCGCCAGGCCGGCAGCGCCTTCGAAGAGGCCGGATACGCCGAACAGGCCTACGGCGACGGCGGGTTGACCGACGACGGGTTCGACGGCGGCGACCAGAGCACCGTCCGGAGGAACGGCTCGGACCCGGTCCGGCACGCCTACTACCCCGGCCGCCGGATGAACCTCGGCGTCGTCCTTCTCCCGCTCCGCGTCTTCCTCGGCTTTATCTCCATCTACGCCGGCATGGGCAAGCTCTGCGACCCCGTGTACTTCGACGGCGGCGACCGCGGCTCCATGGTCAAGTGGCTCAACTCGCTGCACCCGTGGGCCCTCGCCGAACCGCTGCGCGACTTCGCCCTCCAGCACCCCGTCGGCGCCGGACTGAGCATCGCCTTCCTCCAGGTCGTCGTCGGCGTGCTCACCGTGCTAGGCCTCTGGCAGCGCGTCGCGGCCGTCTTCGGCGTACTGCTCTCGGCCGCGCTCATCGTCACCGTCAGCTGGAAGACGGTGCCCGCCTACGACGCGCCCGACATCATCTACCTGGCCGCCTGGTCCCCGCTGATCATCGCGGGCGCGCCCGTCTACTCGGTCGACGGCCGCCTCGCGGGCAGCGCCTGGCGCCGCCTCGGCCCGCGCGCCGAACTGTGGGACCTGCGCCGGTACGTGCTCCGCCGCGGCGCAGTCATCACGGCCGTCGTCGTCGGTCTGACCCTGCTCGTCGGCTCGCTGCTCGGCGGCGCCGTACGGGACGCGGGCCGCGTCACCGCCCCCGGCCCGGGTGAGGCTCCGCGCAACGAGCTGCCCGGCTCCCCGCTCCCGTCGGAGCCCAGCCACAGGCAGCACACCCCGACGCACCCCGCGGCGCCCAACACGCCGACGCAGGGCGCCACTTCGGCCAAGCCGTCCGACACGGCCGGCTCGCCCGGGGCCTCCCCGACGACGAGCGGCGCGGGCCAGCCGAGCCAGACGCAGGGCACCGCAGGCCAGGCGCCCGCGAAGTCCGTCCCGCCGTCCCAGCAGCAGGCCCCGTCGACCAGCAGCGGCCCGACCTCCACGGGCGGCACGGGCGCCGGCGGCACCGGCAGCTCGTCGCCCAGCAGCGGCGGCTCCGGCGACAAGAAGCCGGGTCTTCTCGGCGGAGTCCTCGGCGGCTGACACCCGTAAGTGAAGGGGCCCGCACACCATGTGTGCGGGCCCCTTTCACGTACCGAGCGGCTGCTCAACGTGCCTGTGCGGCCAGCTCCTTCGCGGCCTCGCTGAGGTCCTTCGCCGTGTCGATGGCCCTCCAGTACGCGCCCTGCGGGATGGGGAAACCGGCGAGGCGCTTGGCGCGGGCGAGGCGCGGGAACGTGGTGCGCTCGTGGTCGCCGCGGTCCGGGAGCAGGTCCGTGAACGCGGGGGAGAAGACGTAGACACCCGCGTTGATCAGGTACGGGGACGGCGGGGCCTCGACGAAGTCCGTGATGTGGCCGAACGTGTCCGTCTGGACGGCGCCCCACGGGATGCGGGGGCGGGCCAGGGCGAGAGTGGCGGTGGCGTCGCGCTCGGCGTGGAAATCGGCCATCTCCCGCAGCGAGAAGCGGGTCCAGATGTCGCCGTTCGTCGCGTACCAGGGCCGGCCTGCGTGCGGCAGGTGCGCGGCGGCGAACTTGAGACCGCCGCCACGGCCGAGGGGTTCCTTCTCGACGACCGTGGTGACCCGCAGGGGGAGTTCGGCGCTGTCGAGCCATTCCTGGAGCACCTCGGCGAGATGCCCGCAGGAGACGACGGCGTCGGTCACGCCTTCACGCGCGAGCCAGGAAAGCTGATGGCCGATGATCGGGGTCCCGGTGCCGGGGATCTCGACCATCGGCTTGGGCCGGTCGTCGGTGTAGGGCCGCAGGCGCGAACCCTGGCCGCCGGCGAGGACGACGGCCTGTGTGGGGTGGTGCGGGCTGTGCGCGTGCGGTTCAGGGGCCTGGTCGGGGGCCTGGGCGCTCGTCATGCCCGCACTGTACGTCGGCCCCTTCCCGGCCGGCCCTGAAGGGCCCTGAAGGGCCTCAGCCGCGCGCTGCCGTGGCGACGCCCGAGGCGAACGCCGTGTCGCAGACGGGGCGGGAGAACGACTGGGCGCGGGACGGTCCGTAGGCCTGCACGGCGGCGCGGCCGAGGGCGCGCGCGAGGGAGACGCAGTGCTTGGCGAGGGACGGCCGCTCGTGCATCTCCTGCTGGAGGTGGGTGAGCGCGATGCCCGGGTCCTTCTCCTGGAGTTCGAGGAGCAGCTTGTCGCGCAGGATGTCCTGGGGGGCGCGGGACTTGGCGCGCGCCGAGACGTTCTGCGAGGAAGCGGTGAGGATCGAGTCCGAGGAACTGCCGGACCAGTTCACTCGGGTGACCGCGAGAGTGCCGGAGAGCACCAGCATCACCGGCAGGACGAAAGCGAGAGTGCGGCCGACGTGGCGGGCGGGGCCCCGGCCTCGTCGCGGCTTCTGGGTGTAGTTGGCGGAGTGCGTCACGCGAGTGAGCGTAGCGCTAGGTGATGATTTGGCGACATTTAGTCACTCGGTCGAGGGACGGGCAATCCGGTTTTGTTTCATGTGTGTTGACGTGGCGGGGTCGAACGGGGCTCGAAATGACGGGTCTGCCGGGGTATTTGTCGACAACGTAGCTGTGCTTGGGGGTGGGGTGGGATGTGGTGGGCCGGGAACGCGTGGGGCCCCGCACCGAAGTGCGGGGCCCGTAACGGCGGCTGGCGGGGCGTCAGTCGGCGAGGCGCTCGCCGGTCGACGAGGAGAAGACGTGGGTCTCGCCCGGGCGCGGCACGACGTGCAGCTGGGTGCCCTTCTCGGGGACCTGGCGGCCGTTGACCCGGACGACGAGGTCCTTGGCCTCGCCACCGACCTGCGCGGTGCCGTAGACGTAGCCGTCGGCGCCGAGTTCCTCGACGACGTTCACCGAGACGGCGAGGCCGGCCGGGGCGTCCGAGGTGTCCTTCGTCAGGGACTTCGAGGCTTCGCCGCCGCCGTGTTCGACGATGTCGAAGTGCTCGGGGCGGACGCCGACGGTGACGGTGCGGTCGCCGTTGTCGGACGCGGCCTTGAGGGCCTCGCGGTTCACCGGGACGACCGAGTTGCCGAACTTCACGCCGCCGTCGGTGATCGGGACCTCGACGAGGTTCATCGCGGGGGAGCCGATGAAGCCGGCGACGAAGAGGTTGGCCGGACGGTCGTACATGTTGCGCGGCGAGTCGACCTGCTGGAGCAGACCGTCCTTCAGTACGGCCACACGGTCGCCCATCGTCATGGCCTCGACCTGGTCGTGGGTGACGTAGACGGTGGTGATGCCGAGGCGGCGCTGGAGCGAGGCGATCTGCGTACGCGTCGAGACGCGGAGCTTGGCGTCGAGGTTCGACAGCGGCTCGTCCATGAGGAACACCTGCGGCTCGCGGACGATGGCGCGCCCCATCGCGACACGCTGGCGCTGACCGCCGGAGAGGGCCTTCGGCTTGCGGTCCAGGTACTCGGTGAGGTCGAGGATCTTGGCGGCCTCCTCGACCTTCTGCCGGATCTCCGCCTTGTTCACGCCGGCGATCTTGAGCGCGAAGCCCATGTTGTCGGCGACGGACATGTGCGGGTAGAGCGCGTAGTTCTGGAACACCATGGCGATGTCCCGGTCCTTGGGCGGCAGGTGGGTCACGTCCCGGTCGCCGATGCGGATCGCTCCGCCGTTCACGTCCTCGAGACCGGCGAGCATCCGCAGGGAGGTCGACTTGCCGCAGCCGGAGGGACCGACGAGGACGAGGAACTCGCCGTCCTCGATCTCGATCTCCAGGCCGTCGACGGCGGGCTTGGTGGACCCCGGGTAGATCCGGGTCGCCTTGTCGAACGAAACAGTAGCCATGGCTGTGAAGCCCCCTTCACCGGCAGGAACGTGCCGGACGATCCGTTGTAAAGGTGGTGACCCACGACGGGCTGCGCCGCAGTGGTTTAGTCCACATGGATGAACTGCTGTGGACCGTACCCGGCGGGTGTCGGGTCTGTCAGTAGGCGGGGGCCACCGGCTTCGGGGAAATTTCCGACGGGGTCCGGGCCCGTCGTTGGTTACACTGCTCGGGCTGCTGCCTCCTTAGCTCAGTCCGGCCAGAGCAACGCACTTGTAATGCGTAGGTCGTCGGTTCGAATCCGACAGGGGGCTCCACCCGAAACCCCAGCCCAGACATCGTCTGAGCTGGGGTTTCTTGGTTCGGTGGACGCGGCGGCGACGTCGAGAGCGAGCCGCGCGGCTGTCGACGGTCTCAGTTTCGGTCTCCGTGGGGCCCGGAACGGGGTCCGAGGGAGCGGGGCCGAAGAACTCGCCCATGCGACGCATCGCGTCCTTCGACAGATGTGATCTGCCCTTCACGGAGCGTCGGGTCTGACTTCATGGTCCGGCGCGTGCTTGCGAGTCCGGTGCTGGGGAGCCTCTCAACCGCGGCAGCCTGTGACCTCTGTTGTCGCGTCAGCCGGCACCTTGCTCGATGTGCAGGTGGATCGGCCCACGCAGAACGGGGCTGCGCCGGTAGGGCGGCGGGTCAACGACCAGCCTGGGCCGGTCGAGGCGGCGTACCAGCTCGGCCAGCGCGATCTGGGTCTCCCGCCGGGCCAACGGGCCGCCGAAGCACAGATGGATACCGCTGCCGAAGCCGAGATGCTGGTTGTCCCGCCGGTCGGGGATGAAGCGGTCGGGATCGTGGAAGCGGTCCGGATCGCGGCTGCCCGAGGCCAGCATGAGCATGATCTGCGAACCCTTGGGGATGACGGTGTCGGCGACGGTGATGTCGTTGTACGCCGCCCGCCAGGGAATGATGTGCACGGGAGGCTCGTAGCGCAGGAGTTCCTCGACCAGCGGGACGACGAGGTCCGGGTCGTCCCGCAGACGCTGCAGCACCTCCGGGTGGCGCAGCAGCGTCAGCATGCCGTTGGTGATGAGGTTGACGGTGGTCTCGTGGCCGGCGATCAGCAGCAGGTTGGCGGTGGCGACGATCTCCTCGTCGGTCATCCGCCCGTCCGGCCCGTCGTCGTTGGCGAGCCGCGACAACAGGTCGTCGCCCACCCGGCCGTGGCGTTGCTCCAGCAGTCCGCCGAGGTACTGGCGCAGGTCCTTGCGGGCCTGCAGCCCCTTCTCCAGTTTTTCCTTCGGATCGGTCTTGGGGTTGTAGTCGATCGAGTTGACGAGGGCGTCCACCCACACATGGAACTTCGGTTCGTCCTCACGTGGCACGCCGAGCAGGTGGCAGATCACCGTGACGGGGAACGGGTAGGCGAAGTCGTCGACGATGTCGATCTGCTCCTTGCCCGCGAAGCCGTCGATCAGACGGCTCACGACGGCGGTCAGATCACCGTCCATGCCGGTCACCAGCCCCGGGGTGTGCGGGGGACCGAAGTGGCGCATGGCCATACGCCGCAGGCGGTCGTGCTCGGGCGGATCGAGGTTGATGAACGGCGGCGTGGTCTCCCCCTCGTGCGAGGGCATCGGATGCGCCAGATTGCGGACGTCGGAGCTCAGGTGCGGATCGTGCAGAAGCTCGGTGAGCTCGCGGTAGGTGCTGACGACGTAGCTGCCGTCCTCCTGCCGGGCCACCGGCGTCCTGCGCAGCTCGGCGTACAGCGGGTACGGGTCGGCGCGGGAGGAGTAGTCGAGGATCCGGCGCAGCGTGTCGGGCATCTGGGTCCTGGTCATCTTCCCTCCTACCGATGGTGCTGCTGCAGCGACGTGACGCGCCGCTCACTCGGGGCGTTGCCGGTGACTACCACCGTGGCTCCCTGGGCGATCAGGGCGGGGCCGGGGAAGTCGACGGGCACCGGTTTGGAGTCGACGGGCTGGTCGGGTGTGGGACAGGGAGGCGGGAAGGGCGCGGCCGTCTCGATCAGCTGCCGGTAGTGGTCCAGCCACTTCGCGTTGTTGAAGCTCACCGCCGCGGTGACGCGGCCCTGGTAGCCGTACGCGGCGACGAAGCGGCGGTCGGACACCGACCCCTGGGTGACGACGACCTCGTCGGCGAAGGTCGGTACGCCGACGGACTTGATGTTGGCGCCGAACTGGATCGACCAGAACAACGGGATGGACAGGTGGGGCCAGCGGTCCGCCTGGGCGCTGACCATGTTGTGCGCCGCGACCTCGGCCTGCTCCACGGCGTTGGCCCAGTGCTCCAGCGAGATCAGCCGGTACTCGTAGATCGGGTTCGGGCAGCGTGCCACGTCTCCGGCGACGAAGACGTTGTCGGTGATCAGGCCGTTGATGTCGAGGGCGCGGCAGCCCGTGTCGCACGCGATTCCCCAGACACCCGCCGCCAGTCCCGAGTCCCGGAGCCAATCGGTGTTGCGGATGCCCCCGAGTGCCACCACCGCGACATCGGCGTCGATCGTGCCGCCGTCGTCGAAGTGGGCGCGGCGAAGGTGCCCCTGTGCGTCGCCCTCCAGCCGGGTCACCTTGACGCCGCAGCGCAGGTCGACGCCGTGAGCGCGCTGCATGTCCGCCGCGACCTCACCGATCATGGCGCCGAGCGCCCCGACCAGCGGAGCCGGCGCGAGTTCGGCGACGGTCACCGGGATGTCGCGCTCGCGGCAGATGGAGGCGATCTCGGAGCCGGTGAATCCGGCGCCGATGACCAGGACGCGGGAGGGTCCGGCGGCGAGGGCTCGCTGCAGACCCTCGGCGTGCTCGCGCGTACGCACGACGAACACTCCGTCCAGGGCCGCCTCGGTCTCGACGAACCACGGCCGGGCCCGTACCCCCGTGGAGATCAGCACGCGGTCGAAGGGAACCTCGCGTCCGTCGGCGAGTCGTACGACGTTGCTTGCCATGTCCAGGCCGCTGGCGGGTACGCCCAGGAGCCACTCCGCATTGATGTCACGGCGTCGCGGCAGCGCGGTGCCGTCGGCCGGCACCCATCCGGTCAGTACCTGCTTGGACAGGGGAGGCCGGTCGTAGGGCTCGCCCAACTCGTCACCGATCATGGTCAGTGAGCCGGTGAAGCCCTCGGCGCGCAGAGCCTCCGCGGCCCGCAGCCCCGCCAGAGAGGCTCCGACGACCACGATGCGGCCGTCGCGCTTGAACGCTCGCAGGGTGTCGGCGTTGGTCATGACGGCGACGCCTCCACCGGTGCCTCCCGCACCTCCAACTGGTCGACCAGGATCGCCTGGACCGGGCAGGCCGCCGCGGCGCGCAGCACCTGCTCGCGCAGGGTGTCGTCGGGGCCCGGGTCGTACATCAGCGCTTCCTCGCCGTGCATCCGGAACGCGTCCGGAGCCAGGAAGGCGCACTGCGCATACCCCTGACATTGGGAAAGATCAACGACAACTCTCATCCCGACCTCCACAGGGACTGTGAGCTGGGGACCCTGAAGCTGGTGCCACTCCGGCGCGCAAGACGCGAGACAGGCTGGGAGAGAAGGATTCTGGCTGCTGCCCACCCTCGAAGTGCGAGGGGCGCACACCGTGCTCGTCGGGTCTCCACAGGAAGAATTGATTGTCGCGACGAGGCGACCGACGGCGTCTGCAACACCGTTTGGAGAACCTGACCTTGTTCTCAAAAGCCTATCCCGCACGCGCATCACCCGCACCCAGGAGACCAGGGCAGCGGTGAGCGCCGTTCACTCGCGCGCGGCGCACCCGTACGGCGAGACCGTGCGCTTTCGTCGATTCTCCAGAGGTGGCGTGACCCGACGTCCGGCGATTCCCCCGGACGAAGATCGGACGACTTGTACTGCGTAGGTCGTCGGTTCGAATCCGACAGGGGGCTCCACTTGAAACCCCAGGTCACGTAGTCCGTGACCTGGGGTTTCTTTGTTCAGCGGACCGATGACACTGCGACCAATACGGACTTGCAGACGTACTACCTTCGCCACGGGTTCGAGTACGTGCGCACCGTTGGCCAGGGCGTGGCGGTGAACGGCGGGCCAAGAGTGTCAGGTTGGCTCGCGCAGCGAGCAGCCCACCCTGCAGAGCACGGATTCACGGACGAAACCGCAGCTCCCGACCGGGCTGACTGACATCAGCAGGTGACATCAACAGGTGACATCAACAGTGGCGTACAACGGCGCGCAATCACGGACAGTGCTCCCTGCCTGGAGCGCTCTCACCACCTGCCGATCCTGGCGTCCTGATGATCTGGCGAGACGGCGCACCCGCCTACGGATCATGATGAGTTACTCCTTCAGGCTGTCGCCATCGTCCTCAATTGGCGTGTCGGGAAACACCGCTTGGTCGCCTCGTTACGGTGCGGGGATCGACCACAAAGGACCGCCCGGCGGCTGGCGGGTAATGGCTCCCTCAGCCACATAGCGGCGTATCCCGATCGAGAGGATCTGGACCTTGAGCGATTTTTCCCGCCGCTACCTGCTCAGGGCGTCAGCGGCCGCCGGCGTCGGGGCGGTCGTCGTCCCGGGCCTCACGGCCGCAGGCGCGCCTGACATCGCGGCCGCGAGCACCTCGGGCCTTCTGGCCGCGAGCGACCCGACCAAAGGGTCGTCGGGATGTCCGCCGGCGAAGCTGACCGGTCACATCGTCCGCCCCGGTGACGCCTCGTACACCGATGACCGCATCGACTACGACCAGCTGTTCTCTCACTACCCGCTGGTCATCGTCTTCGCCCAGAAGACCCAGGACGTGGTGAACGCCCTCACCTGGGCGCGGCAGCACAACGTCGCACTGCGGGTACGCAGCGGCCGCCACGCCCTGGAGGGCTGGTCGAACATCGACAACGGCATCGTGATCGACGTCAGCCAGCTCAAGTCGGTCCACATCGACGCCGACGCCGGTATCGCGAGGGTCGGCGCCGGCCTGACCCAGTTGGAAGCGGTGACGGCGCTCGCCAAGCAGAACCTCGCGGTCACGACCGGAAGCGAGGGCAGCGTCGGCTTGGTCGGTGCGACGGTCGGCGGCGGCCTTGGCCCCCTCAACCGCTACCTCGGCATGGCCTGTGACAGCCTGATCGGGACCGAGGTCGTCGTCCCGTCGGGTCGCGAGTGCGCCGAGGTGATCCATGCCGACATGAAGGACCACTCAGACCTGCTCTGGGCGCTCCGTGGGGCGGGAAACGGCAACTTCGGAATCGTCACGCAACTCACCTACAAGGTGCACCCGCTCAAGCGCATCGCCTATGTGCAGGCGACCTGGGACGGCCTTACGGACCTGCATGGGATCTTCGATGCATGGCAGCGTACGGTCCCGTTCGCCGACAACCGCCTCGGATCCGAAGTCGAGATCCACAAGTCCCAGATCCTGCTGTTCGCGTGGCTCGCGGAGGGCACGGAGGCAGAGGCCCGGAAGATGCTGGCCCCGATCCTGTCGATCGGCAAGCCCGATGTGAAGGTGCAGGTCGGTAACTGGGGCCCCATCTTTGCCGGAGCCCAGGTCCCGCGCTCGCAGGAGCCCGCCAACGTGAAGTTCTTCTCACAGTTCGCCAAGAAGCTGTTCCCGAAGAAGGCGATCGACGTCATCGGCTACTACATGCGAAACGCTCCCACGGAGGACAGCAACTACTTCATCGATGCCTTCGGCGGGGCGATCAAGAAGGAGCCCCGGGGCGGCACCGCGTTCGTGCACCGCGACGCGATCTTCTACGGCGAGATCGGCGCAGCCTGGGGGACTCCTTCAACGACACCAGGCGTCTGCGACCCGCTCACCTCGAAGTGCCAGGCCTGGACCGCCGAATTCAGCCAGGCGATGCGCAGCTTCGTGGACGGCGCCTACGTCAACGTGCCGAACGTCGGCATGCAGGAGTGGGAGACCGCCTACTGGGGGAGGCGCCACTTCGAGCGGCTGCGCAAGATCAAGGAGAAGTACGACCCCTGCAACGTCTTCCAGTACGAGCAGAGCATCCCGCCCGCGTCACGCTGATCGACAGTTCGCCGTCGGGGGCCCCGCCCCGGTCAGGCTCGGCCTTTCACGCAGAAGGGGCTCCGTGAAGGTGAAGGCCCAGGTCACACGCATTGTGACCTGGGCCTTTGTCGTTTGTCAGTTGCGGCCCGCTATTCGGTTCGCGGCTTGGGCCAGGCGGGAGTCTGTTGTCGTGTGGGTGGTGCGTTCTCGGTGGTCTGCTGCGTTGTAGGTGGCGTACATGCCGTGGACTCCCAGCCAGCGGAAGGGTTCTGGTTCCCACTTGCGGACCTTGTGGTTGACCCAGGGGAGGGTTGTGAGGTCGGTGGGGCCGGACTGGCCCGAGTCCTGTTGGACCAGGTCGCGGAGGGTGCGGGCGGCGAGGTTGGTGGTGGCTACGCCTGAGCCGACGTAGCCGCCCGCCCAGCCGAGGCCCGTCGCGCGGTCCAGGGTGACCGTGGCGCACCAGTCGCGGGGGACGCCGAGGACGCCGGACCAGGCGTGGGTGACGGCGATGCCCGCCAGCTGGGGGAAGAAGCGGGTCAGGAGCGCGGTGAGGGACTCGATGGTGGCGGGCTGGGTGCGGCCGTCGTTGTCCGTGCGGGAGCCGTAGCGGTACGGGACGCCTCGGCCGCCGAGGGCGATGCGGCCGTCGGCGGTGCGCTGGGCGTACATGTAGGCGTGGGCCATGTCGCCGAGGGTTTCGCGGCCTTCCCAGCCGATGGATTCCCATTGGGCGTCGGTCAGGGGTTCCGTGGCGATCATGGAGGAGTTCATGGGGAGCCAGGTGCGGCGCTGGCCCTTGAGGGAGGCGGTGAAGCCTTCCGTGCAGCGCAGGATGTAGGGGGCGCGGACGGTGCCGTAGGGGGTCACGGCGTGCTTCGGCTTGATCTCGGTGACGGGGGTCGACTCGTGGATCGTGACGCCGAGTGCCTCGACGGCGGCGGCCAGGCCCTTGAGGAGTTTCACGGGGTGCAGGCGGGCGCCGTGCGGGGTCCAGGTGGAGCCGACGGCGCCGAAGACGCGGACGCGTTCGGCGGTCTCGCGGGCGCCGTGCAGGGTGCGGTCCTTCTCGCCGTACGCGACCTCGGCCTCGTGGAAGGCTTTGAGGCGGGCCAACTGGGCCGGGGTGTAGGCGATTTCGAGGACGCCGCCTTTGTGGATGTCGGCGTGGATGTCTTCCTCGGCGGCTACGCGGATGACCTCGGAGACCGTGTCGTTCATGGCTTCCTGGAGGCGGACGGCCGCGTCGTGGCCGTGCAGTTTCGCGTAGCGGTCGCGGCCCGCGATGCCGTTGTAGAGCCAGCCGCCGTTGCGCCCGGAGGCGCCGTAGCCGCAGAACTTCTGTTCAAGGACGGTGATGCGGAGGAAGGGTGCGGCCTTCTTCAGGTAGTACGCGGTCCACAGGCCCGTGTAGCCGCCGCCGACGATGACGACGTCGGCGGACGCGTCGCCCGGCAGGGGTTCGCGGGCGGTGGGGAGGCCGTCGTCCGCGTACCAGAACGATATGCCGCCGTTGACGGTGGCCCGGTGGCCGTGGGTGCCGTTCTCGCTGCTCATGGGCTCGGACGTTAGCGCTCCGCAGGGGGGTTCGGGGAGTCCTTGTCCGGGGGGCCTTTCGGTTTGCGCAGGAGCGTGACGGGGTTGATGGGGGCGCCCCGGTCGCGTGCGAGGGGGTAGCAGGCGAGGCCGATGAGGAAGGCGGTGAAGTGGCCGAGGTCGGTGAAGGTGAGGCCGGTGATGAGGGGGCTGCCGTAGATGACGAGGACGACGATCAGGTAGGCGTAGCGCCAGGGTGGGGCGAGGCGGTAGGTGAGGACGCCGACGACGCCTGCGAGTGCGTAACTCACGCCTACGTCCAGGGTGTTGACGGAGGACGTGGGTGCGTGGTGGTGGCGGATCGCCCACAGGAGCGCGCCCTCGCTGATGAAGGTGGCGAGGACGTGCGAGAGCGCGACGACGGCGAGCCAGCGCCAGGTGTCGAGCCAGCGTTCCGCTTGCGCGTGGAACACCGTGTACATCACGGCGTACGGCCACCAGTGGTTGCCGTCGATCCAGAACGCGGAGGTGATGAGCACCCGGACCGGGTTACGGGACAGCTCGTGCAGGTTGGTGGAGCGCTGCCGAAGGAACTCCTGCTCGAAGTGCGGGCTCATGTGGTGCAGTGCGACCGTCGTGAGGAACAGGAGGGCGAGCCAGATGTAGGTGCCGGGGGCGTGGCGGATGTAGCTCCACACGGCACGGAGGAGTCTGCGCATGTACGGAATTCAGGCACGTGCGTGGGGTCGTTCGGGTGATTGACATTCCGGTGGGCGTGATCGAGTCGCGGTACGCGTACGCGGGGGGCCTCTCGGCGTCGGGCAGGTGCGGGCAGCGGCCTCCCCGCGTCGGGCAGGGGGACCGGCGTCAGCCCGCCGGTGGCGGTCGTTAGCCTGCCGTCATGATTCGTACCGCTGTCCCCGCCGACGTTCCCGTCATTCACGCCATGATCCGTGAGCTGGCCGACTATGAGAAGGCGCTGCATGAGGCGCGGGCCACCGAGGAGCAGTTGCGTGAGGCGCTGTTCGGGGAGCGGCCCGCCGCGTTCGCCAATATCGCCGAGGACGATGTGACCGGCGAGCCCGTCGGGTTCTGCATCTGGTTCCTGAACTTCTCGACGTGGCGCGGGGTGCACGGGATCTACCTGGAGGACCTGTACGTGCGTCCCGAGGCGCGCGGCGGCGGTCACGGGAAGGCGCTGCTCCGCGAGTTGGCGCGGATCTGTGTCGAGCGGGGTTACGAGCGTCTGGAGTGGTCGGTCCTCAACTGGAACGAGCCGTCGATCAACTTCTACAAGGCGCTGGGTGCGGCTCCGCAGGACGAGTGGACGGTGTACCGGCTGACGGACGAGGCGCTGGCGAAGCTCGGGGGCGGCGCCTCGGCCACGGCCTGACTCAGGGACTCAGGGACTGCGCAACGGCCACGGCTACACGGACCTGGCCGGGGCCGGGCAGCGGGTCGTCGGTCTTTTCGTACGTGACGTTCTCGGCGGGGCCGAAGGCGTGCAGGCGGGCGGCGTGCATGGGGGCTCCTCGTCGCGTGGGCTCCGTGCGTACGCCGACCAGCCTTCAACCTCAGGCTTGCTTGAGGTCAAGCGGGTCAAGTGGGTCAGGCGGTCCGGAGTCCTGGGCGGCTTGCCGTGAGGGCGAGGGTGGTGGCTTCGACGGCGCTGTTGAAGGAGACCTCGGAGAGGATGCCGGGGGCCGCTACCTGGTCGCCGGCGAGGTAGACGTCGTTGCCGCGGTCGATCGCGGGGCGGTCGCGCCAGGTTGTGCCGGGGCGGTCCACTGCTCCCGTGCGGCCCTGGGCGAGTGCGTCGGCGCGCCATTCGAGGCGGTCGCGCCAGTCGGGGAAGCCCAGGTCAAGCAGGTGTTCGGCGCGGGCCGTGCCGGCTGCGCGGGACTCGTTCGGGGCGATGGGGACCTGGCCCTGGACGAGCTGCTGTCCGTGCGGCGCGAGGGTCCGGTCCTGGGCCGTGAAGCGTTCCAGCCAGGCCGGGAAGTCGAGGCCTGACACGGCGAAGGCGTCGCCGCGGCGGGTGCGGAGCGCCACGTCGATGAGTGCCGTACGGCCGCTGTCCCAGGTCAGGGACGGGTCGCCGAGGAGGCGGCGGGCCGAGTCGAGGGATGTCGCCACGATCACCGGGCTCCGGTCCGTGGGGACGGTGTCGACGCGGGACAGGACCTCCATGCGGACGCCCAGGTTCCAGGCGCGGGCCGCCATGCGGTCGATGACGGTGGCCCAGCCGCCGCGCGGGTAGTGCGCCTCCGGCGGGATCTTCGCCGTACGGCGCAGGCGCTCCTGGACGAAGGCGGCGGAGAGGGAGCCGGGGTCGTGGTGGAACAGGGACACGGAGGTGAAGTGGGCGGCGGCGCGGGCGCCTTCCTCGCCGACCTGGTGCGTCGCCCACGTCAGGAAGTCCTGGTCGACCGGCACCTTTTCGGAGCGGTGGCGGAGCAGGCGCAGGAGCGCGAGGGGCGGGGTGCGGCGGAGGGTTCCGCGGTGGTGGAAGCGCAGGCGGGCGGCTTCCAGCGGCGGGAGCGGGGCGAGCGGGCCGGTCAGGTCGCGCTGCTTGAGCCAGGTCCAGTGCGGGCCGCCGCTGTAGAGGGCGTGCGGGCCTTCGTTCGTGGCGTACGGGCCTTCGGCGGTGCGGGCGCGGCCACCGAGGGTGTGGTGCGACTCGTGGAGGGTGACCCGTGCGCCGGCCTCGGCGGCGGTGATCGCCGCGGTGAGGCCGGCGAATCCGCCGCCGATGACGGTGAGGTCGGTGGTGGTCCTGGCCATTCCGCTCTCCCCTTCGGGTTGCCGTTTCCCTTTACGACGTCGTGGGGCGCCGGAATGTGACATGCGGAGGGCGGCGGAGCCGGTTGTCAGTGGGGGCGGGCAGCATGGGGGGATGGCGGAGAAGCGAGTGGTGAGGTCGGCGTCGGCGAAGAAGCCGGCGGCGGTGAAGAAGGCGCGGCGGCCAGAGGTGCGGCTGCCCCCGTTGGCGCCCTGGCCGGGCGGTGAGCTGGAGCCGGACGGGGATTACGACGGGGTGGAGTTCACGGCGGCGGACTTCACCGGGCAGGACGGGGGCGGGGCGCGGTTCATGGACTGCGCGCTCGAGGGGTGCGCGTTGGACGAGGTGCGGCTGACGCGGGCCAGGATCCTCGACTCCAGACTGGCGGGGATCAGAGGGGTGGGCACGGATCTCGCGGAGGCGACGCTGCGGGACGTGGAGGTCGTGGACGCCCGGCTGGGCGGGGTGCAGCTGCACGGGAGCGTGCTGGAGCGGGTCGTCGTGCGCGGCGGCAAGATCGAGTACCTGAACCTGCGCAAGGCGCGCCTGAAGGATGTCGTGTTCGACGGGTGTGTGCTGGTGGAGCCGGACTTCGGGGGCGCGCGGCTCGACCGGGTCGAGTTCCCGGGGTGCGTCGTGCGGGGGGCGGACTTCACCGGGGCGGTGATGGCGGACGTGGATCTGCGGGGCGTTTCTGAGCTGGGTATCGCGCGGGGGGTGGACCGGCTGGCGGGGGCGGTGATCAGCCCGGCGCAGCTGTTTGATCTGGCACCGGCGTTCGCGGCGGAGATTGGGGTGCGGGTGGAGTAGGGGCGGGCTGCAAGGGCGGGGCGTTGTGGTGGGCCGGTCGGGGGCGGCGGGCTTTTCGGAGGCTCCGGGCTCTGCGGGCGTCGGGCTCGGCGAAGGTGCCTGGGCCCTGTGGCCCCGCCCGTTCCGGACGGAGTCCCTAGCGTTCGTTCGGGATCCGGGGGAAGCGGGCCTGGAGGTCCCAGATCGCCGGGTTGTCCGCGAGGTCCTCGTGCAGGTCGGTGAGGTCGGCGATCAGGTCGTGCAGGAAGTCGCGGGCCTCGCGGCGCAGTTCGTTGTGGGAGAACGTCAGGGCCGGCTCGTCGGCCTCCATCCAGTCGGCCTCGATGTCGACCCACCCGAAGCGGCGCTCGAAGAGCATCCGGTCCGTCGACTCCGTGAAGTCGATCTCCGCGTACTGGGGTTTCGACGCGCGGCTGCCGCGCGGGTCACGGTCGAGCTGCTCGACGATGTCGCACAGCGCCCACGCGAAGTCGAGCACGGGTACCCATCCCCAGGCCGTGGACAGTTCCCGGTCGGCCTTGGTGTCGGCGAGGTAGACGTCGCCGCAGAAGAGGTCGTGGCGCAGCATACGGACGTCCGCGCGGCGGTAGTCCAGCTGGGCGGGGTCCGGGAAGCGGCGGGAGAGGGCGTAGCCGATGTCGAGCACGTAGCCGATGGTGTCACGGGCGGGACGGAGGCCGGGCAGGGGCCGGGTGCGGGACGGGGGCCGGGCAGGGGCCGGGTGCGGGCAGGGGGTCGGACGGGGGCCGGGTGCGGGCAGGGGGGCGGACGGGGGCCGGGTGCGGGGCGACTCCCCGCACCCGGCGTCACCGGCCACCCATCGACAGGCCACCCATCGACCGGCCACCCATCGACCGGCCACCCATCGACCGGCCCCCCCGGAGGGTCAGCCCAGCAGTCGCTGCTCCTTCGCCACCGCCACCGCGCCCGCGCGCGTGTCCACGCCGAGCTTGTCGTAGATGCGGCCCAGGTGGGTCTTCACCGTGGCCTCGCTGATGAACAGGGCGCGGGCGATGTCCCGGTTGCCGAGGCCCTGGGCGAGCTGGGCCAGGATGTCGCGCTCGCGGTCCGTCAGGGACGGGCGGGGGCTGCGCATCCGGGCCATGACGCGGCTCGCGACCGGCGCGGACAGCGTCGTACGGCCTTGGGCGGCGGCCTGGATCGCGGCGAACAGTTCCTCCGGGCGCTCGGCCTTGAGGAGGTAGCCGGTGGCGCCGGCCTCGATGGCCCGGGTGATGTCGGCGTCGGTGTCGTACGTGGTGAGGACGAGGACGTGGGGGGAGTCGCCGGGGCCCGCGGTGAGGCGGCGCGTGGTCTCCACGCCGTCGATGCCCTCGCCCAGCTGGAGGTCCATCAGGACGACGTCGGGGGAGAGTTTCTGGGCCAGGGCGAGGGCCTCCTCGCCGGTGCCCGCCTCGCCCACGACCTCGATGTCCGGGGCGCTGCCGAGCAGGGCGAGCAGGCCGGCCCGTACGACGACGTGGTCGTCGCAGACCAGGATGCGGACGGGGCGGGAGGCGGGGCCGGTCATAGTGGCGTCTCCAGGGGGATCGCGGCGGACAGGACGGCACCCTCGCCGGGTACCGACTCGATGGTCAGTGTGCCGCCGAGCTGGCCCACACGTGCACGCATCGCGGGCAATCCGTGTCCGCGGACGCCGACCGCGGTGCCGGGCAGGACGGACGGGTCGAAGCCCTGGCCGTTGTCGGCGACGTCCAGGACGACCTGGTCTTCGAGGAGCGTGAGGGTGAGCGCGGCGGTCGTGGCGTCGGAGTGCTCGCGGACGTTGGCGAGCGCGCCCTGCGCGATGCGGAGCAGGGCGGACTGGACGCGGTCGGGCAGGCGGGGGCTGCGGCCGCCGTCGTCCACGTGGACCCGCACGGTGAGGCGGTCGCCGGACTCGCGGGCGGCCAGCGCGTGCAGGGCCTCGCCGAGTCCGCCGCCGGCGGCGAGGTCGGCCGGCGCGAGGTCGTGCACGAAGCGGCGCGCCTCGGTGAGGTTGTGCTCCGCGATGGACTCGGCGGTCCTGACGTGGGAGCGGGCCTTGTCCGGGTCGGAGGCCCACAGCCGTTCCGCGGCCTGGAGCAGCATCTGCTGGCTGGACAGGCCCTGGGCGAGGGTGTCGTGGATCTCCATGGACAGGCGCTGGCGCTCGGCGAGCGTGCCTTCGCGGCGTTCGGTCGCGGCGAGTTCCCTGCGGGTGCGCACCAGGTCGTCGATGAGGGCGCGCTGGCGCTGGGCCTGGCGCTCCATGTGGACGAAGACGGCGGTCGCGACGGCGGCCACGGCGGGCGGCGCGAGCAGCAGGTTCGGGTCGAAGGTCCCGGCGAGGCGCAGCTGCGCCGCGACGACGAACACCGTGAGTACGCCGATGAGGACGACCGCGGCGCGGGCGGACAGGGTGCGCAGGCCCGTGTAGAAGAGCGGCACGGCGCACCACGCGAAGCTGGGCGCCAGGATGACAAGGACCATCCATACGACGACGACCAGGGTCAGCCAGGTGAGGCGGCGCGGGGTGGGGTGCTCCGGTACGGCCGCGTGGTCCCCGCAGCCGCCGCGGCCGGCGCCGCCGAGGGTGGGGCCGAGTACGTACAGGGCGGTCAGGATCACGGAGAGGCCGATGATCCAGGGGGTGCGGGCCTCGCCGGGGTGGCGCAGCAGGAAGCGGGCGAGGGCTCCGCCGAGGAGCAGGAAGAACGCGGTGTGCATCACCGCGGCGAGCCGGCGGACGTCCCGGTCCGAATCCGGCGTCTCTTGTGCCACGCGCGTACCTCTCTCCCGCTGCCCGAACCGGTCGAGCAGGTGCTGCCTGAACTGGTCGGGCGGGGTGCTCGAACCGGTCGAACCCGTACCGCCCGCGCTGCCCGACCCCGTCGGACAGATGCCGCCGGAGCCGGCCAGGCACCGCGCCTGAGCTGGCCAAACACTCCCATGGTGCACTGCTCGGCCGGTAGAGGGGTCAACCGATCGGTTGACCAGGGCGTCGGCCGAGCCGCTCGCCGGTCCCAGCCGGTACGCCGACGGTCCGGCCCCTGTCCCCGCCCCAAGATGGATACCAGAGCGGGACGGCGACGAGAACGAAAGCCGGACCGGTCGACGGGACCCGGAAGTTGGGTCCGCCCCCACCGGACCCGGCACCCGTAGCCCGGAACGCCGGACACCCGCGACGGACGTCGGTCACACGGCGCCGCCACACGATTCTCAGGAGTTGCCGACCATGAAGAAGATCTCCGAGTTCTCCAAGCGTGCCCGTATCGCCACCGGCGGCGTCGTCCTCGCGGCCGTGGCCGCCGGCACCTTCGGCACGATGTCCGCGAGCGCCGCCACCCCGGCCGCCGCCCCCATGGCGAACGTGAAGGGGAACACCACCACGACGTCGACGCACCTGACCGTCGAGGCCGCCACCAAGGCCGCGCAGGCCGCCCTCGACGCCGCGAAGAAGGAGAACCAGCGCGTCTCCGTCGCCGTCGTCGACCGCAACGGCAACACCATCGTGACCCTCCGCGGCGACGGTGCCGGCCCGCAGGCGTACGAGTCGGCCGTGAAGAAGGCGTACACCGCCGTCTCCTGGAACGCCCCGACCTCCGAGCTGGCCAAGCGTCTGCAGCAGACCCCGAACCTGAAGGACATCCCGGGCACGCTGTTCCTCGGTGGTGGCGCTCCGGTCGACGCCAAGAACGCTCCGATCGCCGGTGTCGGCGTCGCGGGTGCTCCCTCGGGCGACCTGGACGAGAAGTTCGCCCAGGCCGGCGTGGCCGCCCTCAACTGATCCACCCCCCCCATGAGGGGCAGGGCGTACGCGTCCTGCCCCCCCTGGACCCCGGCGGTATCCGGCTCCCCCCGTGCCGGGTACCGCCGGTCTCGTACCACCCGGCGAGAGCTCCCGTCCCGCAGTCTCCCCGGCCCGAAGCCCCCGGAAGGAGCACGGTCATGTTGCTGCCGATCCCCGCACGGAACCCCGTCACCAGGTTCGCCGCCGCCCGGCTCTCCGCCGGGAGGATCGCGTCGGCCATGATCTCAGCGACGGGGAGAACCGCCGTGAAGAGGAGAGCCGCCATGACCCCCAACGACCGTGACCTGCTCGGTGCCGCCGAACGAGGCGACGCCGACGCCGTACGGGCCGCCATCACCGCCGGTGCCAACGTCGAGACCCACGACCGGCACCGCCGTACCCCGCTGCTGCTCGCCTCGCTCGGCGACCACGTGGCCGCCGCCGAGGCGCTCGTCGCCGCCGGCGCCGACCCGAACGCCCAGGACGACCGCGACGACAGCGCCTGGCTGGCCACCGGAGTCACCGGCAGCGTCCGCATGATGCGCGCCCTGCTCCCCGCGAAGCCCGACCTCAAGCTGACCAACCGCTTCGGCGGCATCTCGATCATCCCGGCCGCCGAACGCGGCCATGTCGAGTACGTACGCGCCCTGCTGCGCGAGACCGACATCGACGTCGACCACGTCAACCGGCTCGGCTGGACGGCGCTTCTGGAGGCCGTGATCCTCGGTGACGGCGGCCGCGCCCACCAGGAGATCGTGGAGCTGCTCCTCGCCGCCGGGGCCGACCCCGGCCTGCCCGACGGCGACGGCGTGACCTCCCTGGAGCACGCCGAGCGGCGCGGCTTCACGGAGATCGCCGGGCTGCTGCGGGCCGCCGACTAAGACGCATACGCAGGTCTTGACGTAGACACACGTCGAGACGCAGAGGCACGTCAAGACGCAGACGCACGCCAAGACACACACGCACGTCGATCAGTGGCGCGCGGGACGACCGGATCACCGGCCGTCCCGCGCGCCACACGCGTATCCGCCTACCTGACCCTCGCCGCCGTGGGGTCAACCGATCGGTTGACCCCGGTGTCAGCCGAGCCGCTCGCCGGTCCCAGCCGGTACGCCGACGGCACGAGGGGGGTCCGGCGGGAGGATCGATACCAGAGCAAGACACCGGGACGGACCGGGAAACACCGGACCGGATCCCGTACTGGCTCGCAGGTTTCTCATCGACCGCGACTCGACCACACCAGGAGCACTCGTCATGAACAAGATCTCGAAGCGCGCCCGTGTTCTGACCGGTGGCGCCGTCCTCGCCGCCGTTGTCGCCGGTACCTTCGGCGCGGTCTCCGCGAACGCCGCCCCGGCCGCCGCCCCCGCCGCCGCGACCTCGGCCGCTTCGGACGCCAACCTCACGACGTCGACGCACCTGACCGTCGAGGCCGCCACCAAGGCCGCGCAGGCCGCGCTCGACGCCGCGAAGAAGGAGAACCAGCGTGTCTCCGTGGCGGTCGTCGACCGCAACGGCAACACCATCGTCACGCTCCGCGGCGACGGTGCCGGCCCGCAGTCCTACGAGTCGGCCGTGAAGAAGGCGTACACCGCCGTCTCCTGGAACGCCCCGACCTCCGAGCTCGCCAAGCGCCTCGAGACCACCCCGAACCTGAAGGACATCCCGGGCACCCTGTTCCTGGGCGGTGGCGCTCCGGTCGACGCCAAGAACGCTCCGATCGCCGGTGTCGGCGTCGCGGGTGCCCCCTCGGGCGACCTGGACGAGAAGTTCGCGCAGGCCGGCGTGGCCGCGCTGAACGGCTGACCCACCCTGAAGTATCTGCGGCACACCTGAAATACCTGGCCTGCAGCTCCCCCTGCAGTGCCTGAAGGCGCCCACCGTTCGGTGGGCGCCTTCGCCACGTCCGGGCGCGGCGACGTTTGAGAAGGCGCATCGGCGCGAACCCGGCCTACGATCAACGGATGCGCAGCTCTCGGTTGTCCGCAGCACTGGCCGTTCCGCTCGTCGTGGCGCTGGCGGCCTGTTCGAGTTCCGGTACGCCCGGCGGCAAGGGGGTGGGCGACGAGTACTTCCCGAAAATAGGGAACGGCGGCTACGACGCGAAGCACTACTCGCTCGACCTGGACTACAACCTCGGCGGGCAGCCCCTTACGGGCAGAGCGGACATCACCGCGACGGCCACCAAGGACCTCAGCGCGTTCAGCTTCGACCTGCTGGGCATGACGGTCCATGAGGTCACGGTCGACGGGCACAAGGCAGGGTTCAAGCGCGACGGGCAGGAACTGACGGTCCGTCCGAACGTCACGCTCGAAGAGGGCACCACGTTCCACACGGTCGTGTCGTACTCCGGCAAGCCCGAGAAGATCACCGACCCGGACGAATCCGAGGAGGGGTGGCTCCCGACGGACGACGGCGCCCTCGCGCTCGGCGAGCCCACCGGGTCCATGGCCTGGTTCCCCGGCAACCACACCCCGTCCGACAAGGCCTCGTACGACGTCCGCGTCTCCGTCCCCGACGGGCTGGAGGCCGTGTCGAACGGGGAGCTGACGAAGCGTTCCACGGCGGGCGGGCGCACCACGTTCAACTGGCACACGGCGCAGCCGATGGCGAGTTACGTGGCGATGCTGGCGATCGGCAAGTACGACATCAAGCAGTACAAGACGCCCGACGGGCTGCCCGTCTACACGGCGGTGGACCCCTCCCAGGCGGACGCGAGCAAGGACGTCCTGGCGCAGCTCCCGGACGTGATGGCGTGGGAGACGAAGATGTTCGGCCCGTTCCCGTTCTCGTCCACCGGCGCCGTCGTCGACAAGAACGGCGCCTCCGGGTACGCGCTCGAGACGCAGAACCGGCCGGTGTTCCCCGGCAGCCCGAGCATCGGCTCGCTCGTCCACGAGATGTCGCACGAGTGGTACGGCGACTCCGTGACGCCGAAGTCGTGGCGCGACATGTGGCTGAACGAGGGCTTCGCCACCTACGCCGGGTGGCTGTGGGGCGCCGACCACGGCGGCGACAGCGTGCAGGCGGTCTTCGACCGGCAGTACGCGAAGCCGGCCGACGACGCGGTGTGGTCGTTCCCGCCGGGGAAGCCGTCGGGCGCCGATCACATCTCGGACGCGCCGGTCTACCAGCGCGGGGCGATGGTGCTGCACGAGATCCGCAAGACGATCGGCGACGCCAAGTTCTTCGCGCTGCTCAAGAGCTGGCCGGCCTCGCACCGTTACGGCAACGCGGACACCGCCGACTTCACCAAGTACGTCGAGCAGCAGAACCCGGACAAGAACCTGAAGCCGGTGTGGGACGTCTGGCTGTACGGCAAGGGAAAGCCGGCCCACCCGTAGTCGTGGGCGGACCGGCTCCCGAACTCGCTTATCTACAGGGCTACTTCACGTTCACGGCGGTCCAGGTGGCCGCGACGGCCTGCTGCTCGGGGCTGTTCGCTCCGTACAGGTCGCTCGCCGCCTGGAGGGTGGCGGTGCGCGCGGCCGCGTAGTCCGTCGTGGACGTCATGTACGTGGACAGGGCCTTGTACCAGATCTGGTCGGCCTTGTCCCGGCCGATGCCGGTGAGGGTGGCGTTGTTGGCGGTCGGCGAGTTGTAGGTGACGCCGTTGATGGTCTTGCTGCCGCTGCCCTCGCTCAGCAGGTAGAAGAAGTGGTTGGCGACGCCCGACGAGTAGTGCACGTCGAGGCTGCCGACCTTCTTGGACCAGTAGTCGGCGGAGGCGCCGTCCTTGCTGGGCTGGTCCATGTAGCGCAGCGGGGTGCCGTTGCCGCGGATGTCGATCTTCTCGCCGATGAGGTAGTCGCCGACGTCGCTGGAGTTGTTGGCGAAGAACTCGACCGACGTACCGAAGATGTCGGAGGTCGCCTCGTTCAGACCGCCGGACTCGCGGCTGTAGTTGAGGCCCGCGGTGGACGCGGTCAGGCCGTGGCTCATCTCGTGGCCCGCGACGTCGAGCGCGGTGAGCGGCTTGGCGTTGCCGGTTCCGTCTCCGTACGTCATGCAGAAGCAGGCGTCGGACCAGAAGGCGTTGACGTAGGCGTTCCCGTAGTGGACGCGGGAGTACGCGGCTCTGCCGTCGCCCGCGATGCCGTTCCGGTTGAACGCGGCCTTGTAGAAGTCCCAGGTCTCGGCGGCGCCGTACGCGGCGTCGACGGCGGCGGTCTGACGGTTCGCCACCGTGCCGTCGCCCCACACGTCGGTGGCGTTGTGGAAGAGCGTGCCGGTACCGGTCGTCCCGCCGTTCAGGTCGTACGTCTTGTGGCCGCCGCGCCCGCCGTCGGTCAGGTCGTAGCCGCCGCCGGCAGAGGCGGTGGTGCCGATGGTGACGGTGCCGCTGTACTCGCTGGTGCCGGTGCCGTTCTCGATGCCTTCGTACGAGTACAGCTTCTTGCCGGTGGCGGCGTCGGTGATGACGTGCAGTTCGCTCGGGGTGCCGTCGGCCTGCTTGCCGGTGACGACGGTCTCGTAGGCGAGGACGGGCTTGCCGGCGGCGGCCCAGACGACCTTGCGGACGTTCTTGGCGGCGGCCTTCCTGGCGTCCGAGGTGGCGACGGCGGACTTCTCGGCGGTGGCCGGGGCGACGGCGGCGTCGGTCGACGCCACGGATATCGCGCCCTTGTGCGCCTTGGAGACGCCCTTGAGGTCGCCGTTCTTGGCGACGTGGGTGACGAGGTCGCCGCCGAGCACGGGCAGGCCGTCGTAGGTGCGCTCGTAGCGGGTGTGGGTCGTGCCGTTCGCGTCCTTGATGACATCGCGGGCGACGAGCTTCTCCCCGCTGCCGAGCCCGAGTTCGCGCGCGGCCGCGGGGGCGTCGGTCTGCGCGTCGTGGAGGGCGGTGGCGCGCTGCGAGGCGCTGAGCGGAAGGGCGGTGGCGCCTGCGGTGCGTTCGGCGGCGGTGGCCGCGGTGCCGCTCTGCAGTGCCAGGACGACCATCGCGGCCGAGGCGGCGAGCGCGGTGGCGCGGGCTGCGGTGCGGCGGCCGGCGGTGCGGGGAGCAGGGGACTGGTGTGTCACTCGGACTCCTTCTGTGTCCAACGACCCGTGGGAGGTGACCCGTCGGGTGGGGGCGCGGGGAGAGAGTGACATCGGCTGCGCAGCCTTTGACAGTGATCCGTCAAAAGTTTACTGGTTCATGTCCGAATGCGGGGGGTGACTGTCCGTTATTTGCTGCTTGACGGCGAAGCGTCGGCCTGCGTCCGGGGTCCGGGGTGCGGAAGGATGTCTTCCGGGCCCACGCGAAAGACCCCCGACCGGATGTCCTCCGGCCGGGGGTCTTCAATACGTCGGATCAGACGTTCACGCCGAAGTCCTGGGCGATGCCGACGAGGCCCGAGGCGTAGCCCTGGCCGACCGCGCGGAACTTCCACTCCGCGCCGTTGCGGTAGAGCTCGCCGAAGACCATGGCGGTCTCGGTGGCCGCGTCCTCGGAGAGGTCGTAGCGCGCGATCTCGGAGCCGCCCGCCTGGTTCACGATCCGGATGTACGCGTTGCGCACCTGGCCGAAGTTCTGGCTGCGGGTCTCGGCGTCGTAGATGGAGACCGGGAAGACGATCTTGTCGACGTCGGCGGGGAGGCCCGCGAGGTTGACGTTGATCGCCTCGTCGTCGCCGGCGCCCTCGCCCGTGCGGTTGTCGCCGGTGTGGACGATGGTCTGATCCGGCGTCTGCTTGTTGTTGAAGAAGACGAAGTGGCCGTCCGAGTAGACCTTGCCCTGCGTGTTCACCGCGATCGCCGAGGCGTCGAGGTCGAAGTCGGTGCCGGTGGTGGTGCGGACGTCCCAGCCGAGGCCCACGGTGACGGCGGTCAGGCCCGGTGCCTCCTTGGTGAGCGAGACGTTGCCACCCTTGGACAGGCTTACAGCCATGGGGAGTCCTTCCCTCGTTAAGTGGTGATGCGGTGCTGCGGTGTGCTTCGTGGACGAAGCTACTCGTACCCCTATGAACGCCGGGGAGGGGATCCAGGGTTCCAGGTGTCTTTACTTTCTTTACCTGATTTAAAAGGGATGACGTGATCCCCGGTCAGGAGCGACCATGGAACGCATGTCCGGTCCCCATCAGATCCGCGGCTCGGTCTTCCTGCCGGAGGCCGAGCTCCAGTGGCGATTCTCGCGGTCGTCCGGGCCCGGCGGCCAGCACGTGAACACCAGCGACTCCCAGGTCGAGCTGCGCTTCGACCTCGCGAACACCGAGGCGCTGCCCGAGGTGTGGAAGGCGCGCGCCCTGGAGCGGCTCGCCTCCCGCCTCGTCGACGGGGTCGTCTCCGTACGTTCCTCCGAGCACCGGTCCCAGTGGCGCAACCGCGAGACCGCCGCCGTACGCCTCGCGGCCCTCCTCGCCGAGGCGACCGCCCCGCCGCCCAAGCCCCGCCGCGCGACCAAGATTCCCCGGGGCATCAACGAGCGCCGCCTGCGCAACAAGAAGGCACGCTCGGACACGAAGCGGGGGCGGTCGGGGCGCGGCTGGGACTGAGGGTCCATAGGCGCTCGGGGCGGGGCCGGGGCTGAGGGCGGCAGGTCACGCCACCCAGGCTGCGTCGGCGGCACCCCAAGAGCGCGCCTCAGCCCAGCTGCCGGTACTTCCCCTTGAAGTACGTCAGCGGTTCGCCGTCCGTGGTGGGGAGTTCGGCCGCGAGTACGCGTCCGATCACCAGTGTGTGGTCGCCCGCCGTCACCCGCCGTTCCGTGCGGCACTCAAGGGTCGCCAGCGCGCCCGTGATCAGGGGGGCGCCGGAGATCTCGCCGCGTACGTGCGGGACGGACTCGAAGAGCAGGCGGTCGCTGATGCGGCCCTTCATCGCGAAGCGGCCCGCGATCTGGCGCTGGTTCTCGGCGAGCACGGACACCGCCCACAGGGGCTGCTCGTCGAGCAGGTCGTCCATGCGGGAGCCGTTGCGGAGGCTGACCAGGACGAGCGGCGGGTCGAGCGAGACCGACAGGAACGCGGTCGCCGTCATGCCGGCTTCCTCGCCCTGGGGCGACGACGGGTCGTCCGGGTCGAGCGGCATCTCACGCGCGGTCACCAGGACCACGCCCGCCGCCAGTCGGGACATGGCCGCGCGGAACTCGTCGTTGCTCACCCCCTCAGGATGCCCGGCCGAGGCGGGGGCGGGCACGGGGGACGGCTCGGGAACGAACGCGGCGGCGAAAGCGTTGGCAGAGGAGCCGGGGGCGAGCGGGGAGGTGTTCAGGGGTGGAGAAGTGTTCAGCACACGTCAACGCTAGCCGCGCCCTGGCGACCCCCACATCGGCCCTTCGCCCGAGACGGGTCCTAGGACCTCCGGGGGATCCGTTCAGGTGTTCTCTTGTGACTTGACTCACAGGGGCCATATTTTGTTGACCCTGTGTACCGGGTGCACAGCTCGCTGTGATTCAGTGGCGGAGACACTGCAACAAGAGCGTGCATCCGCACGTGACCGAACATGTGCGGAATCGGCGATCAGAATTCTGGAGTGCTGTCGAGGTCTCGGGGAGAGCTGAGCATGGAGACCGAGTCGGAGCCGTACGTCCGTCTTGCGACCCTGCGGCAGCTTCACCAGGTCATGGCGGACATGAACACCGCCCGCAGCCTGGCCGACACCCTGCAGACCGTCTCCGACGGTGCCGTGACCGGCCTGGGATACGAGCTGGCCTGCGTCAATCTCGTCGGCCCCGACGGTGACCTGGTCGTCGCCGCCTTCTCCGGGAACGCCTCCGCCGAAGCCCTCATCACCGGACGCGTCGGCTCCCGCGCCTCCTGGGACCGCCGCCTCACGATGGGCGAGGCCTGGGGTGACCTGCGGTTCATCCCGCACACCGAGGGCTGGGTCCTCGACGACGACGACGTTCCGCAGTGGTACACCGCCGGTCCGCCGCCCCGCTTCGAGGACGAGTGGCACCCGGCCGACCGCCTCTTCGCGCCCATGTACGCGGCGGGCGGCGCCCACGGCGGCGAGCTGCTCGGCGTGATCTCCGTGGACCGCCCGCGCAACGGCAGGCGCCCCGGCGCCTGGGGCCGCGAGGCCCTGCAGATGTACGCCTTCCAGGCCGCCATCGCCATCACGAACGCCCGCCTGCGCGCCAACACGCAGCGCGCCCTCGTCCGCCTGGAGCGCGAGCAGCAGGCCCTGCGCGCCAGCGAGGAGTCGTTCCGGCAGGCCTTCGAGTACGCGCCCAGCGGCATGGCCATCGCCGAGATGGGCGGCGACCAGCACGGCCGCATCCTGCGCACGAACGACGCCCTGTGCCGGCTGCTCAACCGCCCCGCCTCCGCCATGCGCCGCTACTCGTTCTCCGACCTCGTCCACCCCGAGGACATCGGCACGCTGCTGCGCACCTCGGCCGAGGGCGGGCGGGCCGAGCTGCGGCTCGCGCGGCGCGACGGCACGTACGTATGGGTGTCGCTGCGCAACAGCGTGGTCGCCGACGCCGCCGACGGGCCGCGTTTCCTGCTCACGCACGTCGAGGACATAGAGGAGCGCAAGCGCCGCGAGCTGCACCTCGCGCACCGCGCGTCCCACGACTCCCTCACCGGACTGCCGAACTCGGCGGAGCTGCGCTCGCGCCTGTCCGCCCGGCTGTGCCGTCGCCCACAGGTGCCCGAGCAGGCCACGGCGGACTCCGTCGACGCCGCGTACGGGCACGGTTTCGACTTCGCGGGGGCCGCCGCTGCCGCCGCGGCGAGCGGCCACGGCGGTCCGGGCGGCCGGTCCGGCGGGATCTACGACGACTACGGCTTCGACCACCACGTGCACATCGTCGCGCCCGAGGACTCGGGCGACGACGGGACGAAGGGGCTCGCGGTCCTCTTCTGCGACCTGGACGGCTTCAAGTCGATCAACGACCGGTTCGGGCACCACACCGGTGACGCCGTCCTGATCGAGGTCGCACGCCGTCTGACCAGCGGAGTCCGTGACGGTGACACTGTGGCGCGGCTCGGCGGTGACGAGTTCGTCGTCCTCGCCGACGGGCTCGGCCGGGCCGACGCCGAGGACCTCGCGGTGCGTTTGCGGAACGCGATCATCCCGCCGATCCGGGTCGACGGAAGAGCAGTTCGTGTGGGTGCGAGTTTCGGCATCGGCTGGGCCCACTGCGGCATGACGGCTGACGAGGTGCTGAAATCCGCTGACCAGCGGATGTACATCGAGAAAAGGTCCCGTGCCAAGCAGCACCGACGGGCCGGATGATTTCGTTCCGCGGGTATCGGTGAGGTCAACGCCACCCCTTCGGACCACTCTCAGCGGGTACGCTCGCCCGGGTAAGCGATTCGTAGGGAGTGATCAGGGATGGCGCCCGCTGACAACGGCGCGAGCACGCCTGAGGACGACGACCCGTTCGGCTATCTGTACGCCGACGGGCAGGCGGCCGGGGCGACACCGCCCAGCGGGGGCGGCGGCTACGGCTACCCGGGTCCCCGGTCGTCCTACCACCAGGTGAGACCGGTCGGCGAGCGCCAGTACGGGCAGCAACAGGCCGCGCCGACAGCCGCGTACGGGCAGGTGCCCGGGCAGCAGGCGCAGGCGTACGGCCAGCAGGCCCAGGGCTACGGGCAGCCGAACGCGCACTACAGCGCGCCCGAGACGCTGCCCGGCGGCGCGACCACCACGGTCACGCCCCAGCAGGGCGGTAACGGTGGCGGCCGGGGCCGCGGGCCCAACCACAAGGGCCTGCTGATCGGCGCGCTCGCGGTCGTGGCGGCCGTCGTCATAGGCATCGGTGTCGCCGTCCTCGGCGGCGACAACAAGGGCGACGCCGCGGCCGCCAATGCCGGCGCCACCCCCTCGTCCGACTCCCAGCCCGCGCAGCCGAGCCAGAAGCCGGCCAAGAAGGCGGACGAGCCGGTCGACCTGCCGAAGACCGACGCCAAGGCGCTGAAGCTGGACGGCGGCACGTCGACCGCGACGACCGTCCCCGGCGCGAAGGCCGACGGCGGTGTCTACGTACAGGGCTTCAACCAGGTCGGCGCCACGCTGACCTGGACGGTCAACGGCATCCCCAAGGACGGCACGTACAGCCTGCGGGTGAACTACGGCGTGCCCGGCAAGGACGCGAGCGCGCTCATCACGGTCAACGGCAAGGAACAGACCCGGCCGCTGAACATGAAGAACTGGGCCAACGCCAAGGAAGGCGACTGGGAGAAGGGGTGGACCAACACCTGGGCCGCCGTCCAGCTCAGCAAGGGCACGAACGCGATCACGATCTCGTGCGCGGACGGCAACCAGTGCGACGCCAACTTCGACCAGATGTGGCTGGTCAAGGGCGGCAACGGCTGACCCGTACCAAGGCATGACCGACAGCGGCCGGGGCGAGAGCCCTAGGCCGCTGTCGTCGTCTGTCGGGCCACTTCGACCTTGCCGAGCAGTGCCTCGTACGCCGCCCGGTCGAACTCGCCCGCGACCGGGGCGAGGACCGTCGCCGCGGACAGGGCCACCGCTCGGACCAGGCGGTCCGGCCAGGGCAGGCCTTCCACGGAGGCGGAGAGCAGGCCCGCCACCGCCGAGTCGCCGGCGCCCGTCGGGTTGCCCTTGACGCGGTCGGGGGCGGGGGCGCGCCAGGTGCCGTCGGGGGTGACCGCGAGGAGGCCGTCCGCGCCGAGTGAGGCGACGACGGCGTGGGCGCCGCGGCGGCGGGCGTCGCGGGTGGCGCGCAGGGGTTCGTGAGAGCCGGTGAGCTCGGCGAGTTCGTCGGCGTTCGGCTTGATGATGTCGGGCCGGGCGGCGAGGCCTCGGCGGAGGGGCTCGCCGGAGGAGTCCAGGAGTACGGGGACGCCGGCGGCGCGTGCGGTGCGGACCAGCTGGGCGTAGGCGCCGACCGGGACGCCGGGCGGGAGGCTGCCGCACAGGGCGACGGCGGACGCCTCCGTCAGCAGTCCTTCGTAGGCCTCGGTGAACGCGGACCATTCGGCCGGGGTGATGAGGGGGCCCGGCTCGTTGAGCTGGGTCGTGTCGCCTGACGCGGCGTCGACGACGGCGATGGTGCGGCGGGTGGAGCCGGCGACCGGGACGAGGGCGTCCCGGACGCGCGCGACGTCCCTGAGCTGTTCCCGCAGTTCGCGTCCCGTGCCGCCGCCCGCGAAGCCGGTGACCGTCACGTCGTGGCCGAGCGCGGCCAGCACACGGGCGACGTTGAGGCCCTTGCCGCCGGGGCGTTCGGTGACCGCGCCGACCCGGTGCGACGCGTGCGGGCGCAGTGCCGGCACGTCGTACGTGATGTCCAGCGCGGCGTTCAGTGTGACCGTGAGGATCACGAGACCCCAGCCCACCCCTCAGTTCGGGACTACGTTGAGTGACGCGGCCTGATCATGCCAAAGACCTGGCGGCACGCACAGACCTCATACGAGCCGGGGTTCGACGACCCACTCGCCCTTGCGCATCACGCCCTTGAGCTCGAAGTCCCCGTCCAGGACGACGAGATCGGCGTCCTTGCCGGGCTCCAGCGAGCCGACCCGGTCGTCCACGCCGAGGAGGCGGGCGGGGTTGGCGGAGATCGCCCGGACGATGTCCTCGACCGGGACCTTGTCGATCGTGGCGGCCCGCTTGAACGCGCGGTCCAGGGTGAGCGTCGACCCGGCGATCGAGTCGCCCTCGACGAGCCGCGCCACGCTGTCCTTCACCTCGACCTCAAGGGTGCCGAGCATGTACCGGCCGTCACCGAAGCCCGCCGCGTCCATCGCGTCCGTGATGAACGCGACGCGTCCGCCGCCCACATGACGGAACGCCAGCTCCAGGGCGGCCGGGTGCAGATGCGTGCCGTCGTTGATGAGCTCGACGGTGACCCGCTCGTCCTCCAGGAGCGCCGCGATCGGGCCGGGCGCGCGGTGGCCGAGGCCCGGCATCGCGTTGAAGAGGTGCGTGGCGACGGTCGCGCCCGCGTCGATGGCGGCCACGGTCTGCTCGTACGTCGCGTCCGTGTGCCCGATCGCCGCGATCACGCCGTGCTCGGCAAGGAGGCGTACGGAGTCGGTGCCGCCCGGGAGTTCGGGGGCGAGGGTGACCATGCGGGCCTGGCCGCGCGCCGCGTCGACCAGCTTGCGGACCTCGGCGGGTTCGGGGTCGCGCAGCAGCGTCTCGTCGTGGGCGCCCTTGCGGCAGGGGGAGATGAACGGGCCCTCGAAGTGGATGCCGGCGATCTCGCCCTGCTCGGCCAGCTCGGACAGCAGGCCCGCGCGCTGTACGAGGAAGTCCGTCTCGCCGGTGACGAAGGACGCGACGGTCGTCGTGGTGCCGTGCCGGCGGTGCGTGCGGACGCCCTTGAGGATGTCGTCGATCGACCCGGAGGTGAAGGAGGCCCCGCCGCCGCCGTGGTTGTGCATGTCGACGAAGCCGGGGACGACCCAGTGGCCGGTGAGATCGGTGGAGGGGGCGCCGGCCGGTGCGGTGCCGGCGATCTTCGTGCCGTCCACGATCACGCGTCCGTCCTCGACGACGCCGGCCGGCAGGACGACGCGGGCGCCGGAGAGGACATTCAGAGCGGCCATCAGGCGGTTACCTCCGTGGAGTCGGTGGACGGTGCTTGGGTCGAGTTGCCCTCGGTGGCCGGAGACTCGGATGACGCGTCGTCGGCGGACCCTTCCAGCAGGTCCCACGCGAGCAGCCCCGCGCCCAGGCAGCCGGCGGTGTCCCCCAGGGCCGCCGGGACGATCGTGGGCAGCTTCTGGAACGTCACGCGTTCCTCGACGGCGGCCCGCAGGGGTGTGAACAAGGTTTCCCCGGCCTCCGCGAGTCCGCCACCGATGATCAGCGTGCGCGGGTCCAGCAGGGTGAGCGCGGTGACCAGGCCGTCCGCGAGCGCGGCGACCGCGTCGAGCCAGACCCGCCGGGCGGTCGCGTCGCCCGACTCGACGGCCTTCGCGCAGTCCGCGGCGTCGGCGTCCGGGTCGCCGCTCGCCTCGGCCCACGCCAGCGAGACCGCCGACGCGGACGCGTAACGCTCCAGGCAGCCGCGCTGCCCGCAGCCGCAGTCGATGCCGCCGGGCCGTACGACGATGTGGCCGATCTCCCCGGCGGAGCCGTGCGCGCCGGGTTCGATGTGTCCGGCGATGCCGATCGCGCCCGCGATGCCCGTGCCGAGCGGTACGAACAGGAAGCGGTCCGCGCCCTGGCCCGCGCCGAGCCGCCCCTCGCCGAGGCCGCCGGTGCGCACGTCGTGGCCGAGGGCGACGGGGATGCCGCCGAGGCGTTCGCTGAGCAGGCGGCGCATGGGGACGTCGCGCCAGCCGAGGTTCGACGCGTACAGGGCGATGCCGTGCTCGTCGTCGACGATGCCGGGCACCGCGACACCGGCCGCGGCGGCGGGCTCGCCGAGGTGCTCCTCGCCGTACGCGCGCAGGTCGGCGGCGAAGCCGAGGATGGTCTCGACGACCGCGTCCGGGCCCCGCTCCCGCCCGGTGGCGCGCCGCGCCTGGTGGAGCAGGGTGCCGTCGGCCCCGACCAGCGCGGCCTTCATTCCGGTGCCGCCCACATCGAGGGCGATGACGTGTCTCACGGAAACAGTGTCCCGCCTCCGCCCCAACAGGTCTAGTCCACTTGCATGGATCTTGCGTCGATGTGTACGGATCACGCGTGTGCGGGTTCTGCGACGAAGACCCGTTGCGGGCCACATGGGTGAGTGGTGTAGACCTTGTGTCTAGACCACAGAGCAGTGAAGCAGTGAGGCAACACGAGGGGGAACCGGCGTGCAGCGGCGGCGCATGACAGGTCTGACGGCGGCGGTGGCCGCGCTCGGCATGGCGGCGACGCTGGCCGGCTGCGGGGGACCGGGATCCGGTGACGTGACCTTGAAGCTGGTGGCTGCCGACTACGGCGACTCCCCGGCGAACAGCTCACAGAAGTACTGGGACGGGCTCGCCGCGGAGTTCGAGAAGAAGAACCCCGGCATCAAGGTCGACGTCAGCGTCTACTCCTGGGACGACGTCGACGCCAAGGTCCGCGAGCTGGTCGACAGCGGCCACGCGCCCGACATGGCGCAGATCGGCGCGTACGCCGACTACGCCGCGAGCGGCAAGCTCTACAGCGCGGACGACCTGCTCTCGATCCCCGTGCAGTCCGACTTCCTGCCGCAGCTCGCGGACGCCGGTGAGGTCGCCCGCGTCCAGTACGGGATGCCCTTCGCGGCGTCCACGCGGCTGCTCTTCTACAACAAGACGCTGTTCGCCAAGGCCGGCCTGACCCCGCCGCAGACGTGGGACCAGCTCAAGTCCGACGCCGAGGCCCTCAAGGCGCACGGCGTGAAGACCCCGTACGCGCTGCCGCTCGGCAAGGAGGAGGCGCAGGCCGAGACCATGATGTGGCTGCTGAGCGGCGGCGACGGGTACACGGACGACGTCGGCACCTACGACCTCGACTCCGCGAAGAACGTACGGACCTTCGACTGGCTGAAGAACGACCTGGTCGGCGAGGGGCTGACCGGTCCGACGCCGCCGGGTCAGCTGGACCGCAAGGACGCCTTCGCGGCGTTCACGCGCGGCGAGGTCGGGATGCTCAACGGCCACCCGACGCTGATGCAGATGGCCGACAAGCAGGGCGTCGACTACGGCATGGTGCCGATGCCCGGCGTCGACGGCAAGGCCCCCTCGACCATGGGCGTCACCGACTGGATGACCGCTTTCCGGAAGGGCGGTCACAAGGAGCAGGTCGGCAAGTTCCTCGACTTCGTCTACAGCGAGAAGAACGTCCTCGACTTCTCGCGCGAGTACGACCTCCTGCCGGTCACGCACTCCGCGTCCGACACGATGGCCGACGACAAGCGCGACCAGAAGCTGTGGCAGTTCCTCGAAGAACTGCCGAACGCGCAGCTCTACCCGGCCGGGAAGACGTCCTGGGCCGAGGTCAGCGCGGGCATCAAGCGCGACATAGGCTCCGCCGTCGGCCCGAACGGCAGCCCGGCCTCCACCCTCGGCCAGCTCCAGCGCGCCGCCGCCCGCGCGGAGAACGCGGAGTAGCGTCGCCCCTGTGAGTGAGTCCGTGAGTGAGCCCGTGGGTGAGTCATCGCCCGACGAAACCGCGCCGCCGCCCCCCGAGCCCGAGCCGGAACCCCAGTCCGACCCTGAGCCCGAGCCCGGCTCCCGCGAGCTGTCCGTCCGTGAGCTCGGCGTTCTCGCCCTGGAGCGGCGCAACTGGCCCTCCGTCGGCGTCAAGGAGCGGGCCGTACGCGAGGAGCTGGGCATCGCCCCGGTCCGCTACTACCAGCTCCTGAACGCCCTGCTCGACGACCCGAGGGCGCTCGCCCACGACCCGGTCACCGTCAACCGTCTGCGCCGCGTACGGGAGGCACGACGGGCGGAGCGCTGAGTCGAATCCACTCCCCGTGGATAGGCTCGGCCCATGGGCAGCTCACCGCAGCACCACCTGCCGACGCCGGTGACCGACGCCGGGCGTGACGGCCTCGACGCACTTCTCGCGGACCCCGGACGGGCCGTGATCGCACTCGACTTCGACGGCACGCTCGCGCCGATCGTGCCCGACCCCGAACAGGCCCGCGCCCACCCCGACGCGGTCCACGCCCTCGCGGGCCTCGCCCCGTACGTGGCCTCCGTCGCCGTGATCACCGGCCGCCCCGCCGAGGTCGCCGTCCGCCACGGCGGCTTCGCCGGAGTCCCCGGCCTCGAACACCTCGTGGTCCTCGGCCATTACGGCGCCGAGCGCTGGGACGCCGTCACCGGCACCGTCCACGCCCCGCCCCCGCACCCCGGCATCGAGGCCGTACGCGCCGAACTCCCCGCCGTGCTGGAGTCGGCGGGCGCCGGCCCCGGCGTCTGGGTGGAGGACAAGGGCCGCGCCGTCGCCGTCCACACCCGGCGCGCGGCCGACCCGCAGGCGGCGTTCGAGGCGCTGAGTACCCCGCTCTCCCACCTCGCGGCCCAACACAGACTGATCGTCGAACCGGGCCGCCTCGTCCTCGAACTGAGGCCCCCCGGCATGGACAAGGGCGCGGCCCTCACCGCGTACGTCGGTGAAGCCGGCGCCGGTTCCGTCCTCTACGCGGGCGACGACCTGGGCGACCTCCCCGCGTTCGCCGCGATCGACAAGCTCCGCTCGGACGGGGTGCCGGGCCTGCTCGTGTGCAGCGGCAGCACGGAGGTCACGGAACTCGCGGAACGCGCGGACGTGGTGGTGGACGGGCCGGAGGGAGTGGTGGGGCTGCTGTCGTCACTGGCCGCAGCCATCGCCCGCCAAAGCTGACGCCCAAAGCTGACCCCGAAAGCTAACCCCGCAGCGCGTTCAGCTGGTCCAGGAACCACTGCGCCGGCGGCAGCGCGGTAGCCGCGGCGGCGAGCCGCTTCGTCCGCTCGGCGCGCTCACCCGTGCCCATGAGCAGGCCCGCGTGCAGCGCGTCCGCCGTCGCCGACACGTCGTACGGGTTCACGACGAGCGCGTCCTCGCCCAGTTCCTCGTACGCCCCCGCCTCCCTCGACAGGACCAGCGCGCAGCCCGCGTCGGAGACGACCGGGACCTCCTTGGCGACGAGGTTCATGCCGTCGCGGATCGGGTTGACGAGGGCCACGTCGGCGAGGCGGTACGCGGCGAGGGAGCGGGCGAAGTCGTCCTTCACATGAAGGATGACAGGGGTCCAATTCGCTGTGCCGAAGCGGTAGTTGATGCCGCCGGCCACCCGGGACACCTCGGTCGTATAGTCCCGGTACACCGCCAGGTCGTGCCGGGACGGGTACGCGAACGCGACGTGCACGACCCGCTCGCGCCACTCGGGGCGCTCCGTGAGCAGCAGTTCGTACGCGTGCAGGCCGCGCACGATGTTCTTCGAGAGTTCCGTGCGGTCGACGCGGACGATGACCCTGCGGTCCGTGCCGCCGATCTGCTCCCGCAGGGCCGCGAGGCGTTCCTCCACGTCCGGGCGCCGGGAGCGCTCCCGCAGGAAGTCCGCGTCGGCGCCGAGCCCGTGCACCCCGATCTCGGTCCCCGACGTGCCGCCCACCAGGGCCTCGCAGCACGCGGTGAACGTGTCCGCCCAGCGCCGCGTCAGGAAGCCGAGCCGGTCCGCGCCCAGCATCCCGCGCAGCAGCTGCCGTGAGATGTCGTCGGGCAGCATCCGGAAGTAGTCGACGGGCGCCCACGGGGTGTGCGAGAAGTGCCCGATCCGCAGGTCGGAGCGCAGTTCCCGCAGCATCCCCGGCACGAGCGCCAGGTGGTAATCCTGCACGAGGACCGCCGCCCCCTGGCCCGCCTCCGCCGCCAGCGCCTGGGCGAACGCCCGGTTGTACGCCTCGTACGACGCCCACTGGGCACGGAACTCCGGGCCGAACACCGGCTCGAGCGGAGTTTGGTACAGCATGTGGTGGACGAACCAGAGGACCGAGTTCGCGATCCCGTTGTACGCGTCGGCGTGCACGCGCGCGTCGATGTCGAGCATCCGCACCCCGGGCTCACCGACGCCCCGCCGCACGGCCTCGCGGTCCCCGTCGCCGAGGGCCGCGCACACCCACACCGCGCTCGCCCCGTCAGGGTCCTGGCCGATCGCGGAGAGACCCGAGACGAGCCCGCCCCCGCCCCGCCGCGCGCCGAGCGTCCCCTCGGCCCCGAGCTCGTACGAGACCGGGCCGCGGTTGGAGGCGACAAGGATCTGTGCACCGTGCGTGGAAGCCATACGGGCACACGTAGCCAGGCCCGTCGGCACTCAAACGTGACGACCGGGACCCCCAGGGGACCGGCCGTACGGGATGAGCCATTCGCCGACCGGCACGCGTCTGTGCCGGGCAGCGCCGCCGGCTGCGTATCGCCGCGACGGCCATGGCGCCGAGCCACCACAGGGCGGCCGCGAGACCGCCGTATCTGAGCAACATAAGGGGCAATGTAGGCAAACCGGACCACCGCCCCCGGCTACGCCACGCACCGCCCACTCCTGGCCACACGGCAGGGCGCGCCGCCTACGCCACGCGCCGCACAGCCCCGCCCGCACGGCAGGGCGCCCCGCTACGCCACCCGCCGCTCCACGTACTCCGTTATCTCCGTCATCGGCGGCCGCTCCTCCGTGTCCACGTCGTGCGTGCGCGGCTCGAAGCCCTGCTCGCCGCGCTCGAACTGGGTGAGCACGGGACGTACGAGGTGACCGCGAGCCAGCCGCAGCTGGGCCGTGCGGTAGATCGCCGCCGCCATCCGCCCGAGCGCCTGCCCGTCCTGGTGGCGGTGCTTGCGGACGCCGACGTCGACCTGTGCGAGAGCGTCCAGGCCGACCGTGTGCAGCGCGTCCACGAGCAGGCCCAGCTCCACGCCGTACCCGACCGGGAACGGCAGCCGTTCGAGGAGCGACCTGCGGGCCGCGTACTCGCCGCCGAGCGGCTGGACGAACCCGGCGAGGAGCGGCCAGTGGAGATTGAGGAGCGGGCGCGCGACGAGTTCTGTGACCCGGCCGCCCTGGCCCGCGGCGGTCCCGAGCGGGCGGTCGTACATCGCCTTCACGAAGTCCACGCCGGGATCCGTGAGCAGCGGGCCGACGATCCCCGAGACGAAGTCCGCGGAGAACTCCTTCAGGTCCGCGTCGACGAAGCACACGATGTCGCCGCCGGTGACGAGCAGCGAGCGCCACAGCACCTCGCCCTTGCCGGGCACGGCCGGGATCCTCGGCAGGATCGTGTCCCGGTGCACGACCCGCGCCCCGGCGGCCCGCGCGACCTCGGCGGTGCGGTCGGTCGAACCGGAGTCGATCACCACCAGCTCGTCGACGAGCGGGACGCGCTCCGTCATGAGCGCGCGGCGGATCTCGGCGACGATCTCGCCGACCGTCTCCTCCTCGTTCAGCGCGGGCAGGACGACACTCACCGTGGTGCCCGCGGCGCGCTTGGCGGCGACCAGCTCCGGCAGCGGGCGGTCACCGACCGACCAGGAACGCCTGCTCAGCCAGCGCTCAACTTCTTCCAGCACGGCGCGCGGCTCCTCACTGTTCACCGTCGATCACAAACTGTGATCCATCTCGCGGTTCGGACGACTATCTCAAGGGTCCGACCCTTCGGTTACAGTCTTGAACAACGCCGGTGACCACCGCACGTCGGGGTCGCCGCCACAAGCAGAACAACCGAATAGCGCTCATCCAGAGGGACAGAGGGATACGGCCCGTTGAAGTCCCGGCAACCCTCCCGCCGACCTTGCGAGGTCCAGGTGGGGAAGGTGCCAATTCCGTCTCGTGGCGAGATGCGCCGCGAGGAAGATGAGGAGAAAGGGCCTCGCCATCATGGCTGCGCAGACTGTCGCCACCACCTCTTCCGTTGACGCCGTCGACCTCGGTCCCGCCTCTTCGCTCTCCTGCCGCGAGTGCGGCACGGTGTTCCCGCTCGGGCCGATCTTCGCCTGTGAAGAGTGTTTCGGTCCCCTCGAAGTCGCCTACGACCTGCCGGTCGGTGACCCCGAGTCGCTGCGCAAGCAGATCGAGGCCGGCCCCGCCAACGTCTGGCGTTACGCCCCCCTGCTGCCGGTCCCGGCCGACGTCGCCGAGAAGCCGAACCTGGCCCCCGGCTGGACGCACCTCGTCAAGGCCGACAACCTCGCGCGTGAACTCGGCGTCGAGCAGGGCAAGTTGTTCGTCAAGGACGACTCCGGCAACCCGACCCACTCCTTCAAGGACCGCGTCGTCGCGCAGGCCATCGAGGCCGCGCGTGCCTTCGGCTTCACCACGCTGTCCTGCTCCTCCACCGGCAACCTCGCCGGCGCCGTCGGCGCCGCCGCGGCCCGCGCCGGCTTCCGGTCCTGCGTGTTCATCCCGCACGACCTGGAGCAGGGCAAGGTCGTCATGGCCGGTGTCTACGGCGGTGACCTCGTCGCCATCGAGGGCAACTACGACGACGTGAACCGTTTCTGCTCCGAGCTCATCGGCGACCCGCTGGGCGAGGGCTGGGGCTTCGTCAACGTCAACCTGCGGCCGTACTACGGCGAGGGCTCCAAGACCCTCGCGTACGAGATCTGCGAGCAGCTCGGCTGGCAGCTGCCGGACCAGCTGGTCATCCCGATCGCGTCCGGTTCGCAGTTCACGAAGATCGACAAGGGTCTGCAGGAGCTGATCAAGCTCGGGCTCGTCGAGGACAAGCCGTACAAGCTGTTCGGTGCGCAGGCCGAGGGCTGCTCGCCGGTGTCGGTCGCGTTCAAGAACGGCCACGACGTGGTGCGGCCGCAGAAGCCGAACACGATCGCCAAGTCGCTCGCGATCGGTAACCCGGCCGACGGTCCCTACGTGCTGGACATCGCTCGTCGCACCGGTGGTGCGGTGGAGGATGTGAACGACGAGCAGGTTGTCGACGCGATCAAGCTGCTGGCTCGGACTGAGGGCATCTTTGCGGAGACCGCCGGTGGTGTGACGCTCGGCGTGACCAAGAAGCTGATCGAGGCCGGGCTTATTGACCCGTCGCTGACCACCGTTGTGCTGAACACGGGTGACGGGCTGAAGACGCTGGACGCGGTGGCTGAGAGCTCTCAGGCTACGGCCACGATTCGGCCCAGCCTTGAGGCGTTCCGCGCCGCTGGGCTCGCCGAGTAAGTCTCCCCCAACCCGCCCCTTCCCGAGACTGGGGGCTCTGCCCCCAGACCCCCGCTCCTCAAACGCCGGAGGGGCTGAATAGCTGAGGTGAACTCATGAGCGTGAACGTCCGGATCCCCACCATCCTGCGTACCTACACCGGTGGTCAGGCCGAGGTGGCTGCTGAGGGTGGGAATCTCTCCGAGGTCATCGCCGACCTGGAGAAGAACCACGCGGGCATCGCCGCGCGCGTCCTGGACGACCAGGGCAAGCTCCGCCGCTTCGTGAACGTCTACGTCAACGACGACGACGTCCGCTTCGAGCAGGGCCTGGAGACGGCCACCGCGGACGGCGCGAGTGTGTCGATCATCCCCGCCGTCGCCGGCGGCTGATCAACAGCACGAAGAGTTAACGGAATTGCCCCCTCCCGGAGAGAAACGGAGGGGGCAATTCTGCATGGTTGAGCGCGGTAGAGTGTGGGAACAGCGCTCGCGGCTTGTGCCCAGTGCATATATGAAGTCGGCCGTCGGCCGACAAGAAGCAGCCAAACTGCCCCTACCTTATTGGGTGTTCGTGGCATTTGTCGGGCCCGAGTTGCCCCGGATTCCCGTAAATCCGCCGCTTATAACCGCTCTGCCTGGCCCAGAATTCGCGCCCGATTGCCCTGTTGCAGAGGGCAGTTGGGCAAGTACATTCAGCCGCGGTCGACGCGTTCCGGCGCACACCCCCAACCCTTTGGGGCGTGAGGTCTGACCCGGGTCCGCGAAGTGCGGCCTCGCGCAAGGGCCAGTAATAGGGGAGTTAGGCATGGCTCAGGGCACCGTCAAGTGGTTCAACGCGGAGAAGGGGTACGGCTTCATCGCGGTCGACGGTGGTGCGGATGTTTTCGTCCACTACAGCGCCATCCAGATGGACGGCTACCGCACCCTTGAAGAGGGTCAGCGAGTCGAATTCGAGATCTCGCAGGGCCAGAAGGGTCCGCAGGCGGACATGGTCAAGCTCGCCGTCGGCTGAGTACGACGCGATCGGCCACCGACGCACTCACGCCGAGAGGCCTGTGCCCCCAACGGGGTACAGGCCTCTCGTGCGTTCCCGGACAGGCGTCCGGACGCGCTCCCGGGCCGTCTCAAGGGCTGGCCGAGAACCCCGTAGGCGCTTGCACTCTCCTAGGGCGAGTGCTAATCATTGGCGTTAGCACTCTGAAGGTGAGAGTGACAGAACTTGGATCGGGTCGGTGAGGCTCGCACGCCGGGTGGGGCAAGGAACCACAAGGTGCGCAGGCCGTCCGTCGCGGGCACCAGCACGGTCCGTTTGCTTGCTTTTCCACCCCGTCCGGGAGGACCACTTCACATGGCCAAGATCATCGCGTTCGACGAGGAGGCACGGCGCGGCCTCGAGCGCGGCATGAACCAGCTCGCCGACGCCGTCAAGGTGACCCTGGGCCCCAAGGGTCGCAACGTCGTCCTCGAGAAGAAGTGGGGTGCCCCCACGATCACCAACGATGGTGTTTCCATCGCCAAGGAGATCGAGCTCGAGGACCCGTACGAGAAGATCGGCGCCGAGCTGGTCAAGGAGGTCGCGAAGAAGACGGACGACGTCGCCGGTGACGGCACGACGACCGCGACCGTCCTGGCCCAGGCCCTGGTGCGCGAGGGTCTGCGCAACGTGGCCGCCGGTGCCAACCCGATGGCTCTGAAGCGCGGTATCGAGAAGGCCGTCGAGGCCGTCTCCGCCGCTCTCCTCGAGCAGGCCAAGGATGTCGAGACCAAGGAGCAGATCGCTTCTACGGCCTCCATCTCGGCCGCCGACACCCAGATCGGCGAGCTCATCGCCGAGGCCATGGACAAGGTCGGCAAGGAAGGCGTCATCACCGTCGAGGAGTCCCAGACCTTCGGTCTGGAGCTTGAGCTCACCGAGGGTATGCGCTTCGACAAGGGCTACATCTCGGCGTACTTCGCCACCGACATGGAGCGTATGGAGTCGTCGCTCGACGACCCGTACATCCTCATCGTCAACTCGAAGATCGGCAACGTGAAGGACCTCCTTCCGCTGCTCGAGAAGGTCATGCAGTCCGGCAAGCCGCTGCTGATCATCGCCGAGGACGTCGAGGGCGAGGCCCTGTCGACCCTGGTCGTCAACAAGATCCGTGGCACCTTCAAGTCCGTCGCCGTCAAGGCCCCGGGCTTCGGTGACCGCCGCAAGGCCATGCTCGGCGACATCGCCATCCTCACCGGTGGCACCGTCATCTCCGAGGAGGTCGGCCTCAAGCTGGAGAACGCCGGTCTCGACCTGCTCGGCCGCGCCCGCAAGGTCGTCATCACCAAGGACGAGACGACGATCGTCGACGGCGCCGGTGACAGCGACCAGGTCCAGGGTCGCGTCAACCAGATCCGTGCCGAGATCGAGAACTCGGACAGCGACTACGACCGCGAGAAGCTGCAGGAGCGCCTGGCGAAGCTCGCCGGCGGTGTTGCGGTCATCAAGGCCGGTGCCGCGACCGAGGTCGAGCTCAAGGAGCGCAAGCACCGCATCGAGGACGCCGTTCGCAACGCGAAGGCGGCCGTCGAGGAGGGCATCGTCGCCGGTGGTGGCGTGGCCCTGCTGCAGGCCTCCGCGGTCTTCGACAAGCTGGAGCTCGAGGGTGACGAGGCGACCGGCGCGAACGCCGTGAAGCTCGCCCTGGAGGCCCCGCTCAAGCAGATCGCCGTCAACGGTGGTCTTGAGGGTGGCGTCGTCGTGGAGAAGGTTCGCAACCTTCCGATCGGTCACGGCCTCAACGCCGCGACGGGTGAGTACGTCGACATGATCGCCGAGGGCATTCTCGACCCGGCGAAGGTGACGCGTTCCGCGCTGCAGAACGCGGCGTCCATCGCTGCGCTCTTCCTCACCACCGAGGCTGTTATCGCTGACAAGCCGGAGAAGTCGGCTGCGCCGGCCGGTGGCGGTATGCCCGGCGGTGACATGGACTTCTGAGCCGAGTAATTGGCTTAGGTTGTCTGTTCCTTGGGCGGTTCCCCTCTGCGAGGGGGGCCGCCCTTGGGCGTTTTCGGGCGCGGGCCGGTGGGGGTTGTTCGCGCAGTTCCCCGCGCCCCTGACGGGGCGCTTGCCTGCGGGAGCGCAACGCGAAGTAGCCACGCGCAGTCGCCACGCGAGGTACGGAGCGCCAGAGCCTCAGCCCTAGACCCTCACGGAGTATCCGACTCCTCGTAGGTCATCCAGGCTTGTTTGCCGGCCCTCGTGGCGCTTTGGGCTGCTGCTTGGGCCTGGTGGAGGGCGTGGGTGGCGATTTTGGACGGCGGGGCGTCCCAGGTGCCCGTCCAGCTGCGGCCGGCTCGGGCGAGTTCGTAGACCAGTACGCCGACGCCGGCGGCCGCGATCAGCATTCCCAGGCCGGTCAGCGCGGCACCGGTGGCCAGGCGTCCCTGGTCGGGTCGGAACTCCGTCCAGGAAATCTTCGACAAGGTGCTTTCAGCCATGGATCCAGGATGGGTCAGGCGTCGGGCTACTGCATGTCGGTGGAGGGGCAGGCGCCGTTGCCGATCGTGAAGTTCACGTAGTCGTAGTCGATGGACTTCGCCTTCGCCATGGCGGAGACGTGCAGGCAGAACGCCGTGTCGGTGCCGCGCGCGGAGACCGAGTACGAGGCTTTTTGAAGGCCGCCCTTCAAGACGTCCCACTGCGCGGGTTCGGACGCAAGAGTGACCTTCAGGGCGTCTGCGGGGCCCTGGCCGTGCTCGACGATGTCCTGCTTCAGGATGTCCGCGAAGAGGTAGCTGTCGCCGCCGGGGCCGGACCGTTTCTCCGCCGACAGTTCGGCGGTCGCACCGGATACGCCCTTGCGCAGGTCGTCGCCCTTCCAGCCACTCTCGAAGAGGTCCGGGTGGTAGAGCCAGTACATGCCCGCGGCGGCGAACAGCAGTGAGCCGATGATCAGGGCCATGCCTATGGGGTTGTCGGCGTTGTAGACGTACCGGCTGGTGCCCCATTTGCTGCGCACGAAGACGCGATCATCGCTCATGCGCCCATTCTGGTACGGGAGTCGCGCCAGGCGCCGACCACGTCGTGCGGCTGCCATACGAGGGAGACGCCGCTCGCCGAGACGTCGCCCGCCGTGCCCTGTCGGGTCGCGAGGACGAGGCCGGTTCGGCCGGGCTGGAAACCGGGGACCTGTGGGGCGGCTGCCGCCAGTTCCTCGGCGTGGGCGCGGGTGGCCGGGGTGTCGTGCCACTTCACGGAGCCTACGAAGGCGATGCGTCGGGCGACGGGCGCGCGATCGGCGCCGACCAGGTCCAGCTCGGGGTCGAATCGCCGGTTCCACCAGCCGCCGACCGCTTCCACGTCACCGTACGTATCGTCAGGGAGCTTGCCGTCGAGTGCGGCGAGGAGCAGCGATTCGCGGATCAGCGGTTCGACGGCCCGGCCGCGCCAGCTGCTCCAGCGCCGTTCGACCAGCCGCCGGGCCGCGTCCTCCCGTCCGCGCCGTGCCTGCTCCTGGGCGGCGCGCGTCATCGCCAGGTAGAGCCGCAGATTGGAGTCGGCCACGTGGTACAGAGCGGGCTTGCCGGGCTTGACCGAGAGCGGTTCGGTCATGGTGAGGACGCGCTTGTCGTGGGTGAGCCGGCGCAGTATCGGCGAGAGCGCACCCGAGGGCAGCGGACTGTCGTGGCCTCCCGCGCTCGCCGCGATGTTCGCGTGCGTACGGTCGCCGGATCCGACCGCCTCCAGTACCCGGCGCGACTGGTCCGGTGCCGGGAACTCGGAGGCCAGCGACGATTCCGGTACGGAGAACACGGGCGAGGCCGGGTCCGCGCACTCGGCGTGCAGGAAGCCCGGCGCGGGTGTGCCGTGCGGCCAGGCGCGGACGATGCCCGGCAGCCCGCCGGTGACCAGGTGCGCGTCCAGCGCGTCGGCGTCGTCGAGCCCGAGCGCGCCGCCGACCTCGGCCGGGTTCAGCGGCCCGAGCACGAGGTTGTCCGCGCGTCCGAAGAACGGCCGGTCGTAGGCGGTGAGCCGCTCCATCATGTGCAGATCGCTGCCGAGCAGCAGGAGCAGCACCGGGCGCCGCGACAACAGCCGGTCCCAGGCGGTCTGCAGTGCGCCGTCGAACGACTTGTCCTGCTCGGACAGCCACGGCAGTTCGTCGAGTACGACGATGGACGGCCGCGAGGGGAGCGCGGCGGCCAGCGCCCGCAGGGCCTCGCCCCAGTCGCCACCGCCGTGCGCCGGTACCAGCTCAGGCTTGTCCGGCAGGCTGGAGGAGCGCAGCTCGCGCAGGAAGTCGTCGACCGCCTGGGCGGGAGAGGCTCCTTTGACGGCGGTGACGTACAGGTATGGCACTCCGGACCGGTCGCAGACCTCCTGCACCAGTCGGGACTTGCCGGCCTGCCAGCGCCCGCGCAGAGCCACAGCTCGCCCCTCACCGCTCGCTGTGACGTGAGCGAGCCGTTTGCCGAGCAGAGCCAGCTCGGCCTGCCGCCCGATGAATCCGGTCATGCCCCGGCCCGCATCGCCATGCGGGCCGCCGCCGCGTGGGCCTGGACCTGGGCCGTGGTGGGGAGGCCGTCGGCCGGGCGTGGGGGCCTGGTTCCGCCCTCGCGGCAGGTGCGGCAGTGGCCGCCGGGGAGGGCTTCTGGGCGGCCGGGGGCGCGGCATTTGGCGCATTCCATGATGCGGAGCACGTCCCGTGCGGGCGGTGCGGCCGGTTCGGGTGGGAGTTTTGTCGTCAGGCGGGTGCGGATCAGGGCCGCCGGGCTGTGGATCACCGGCGGGAGGCCCGCGGTCAGGGCCCGTTTGATCTGGTCCTCCGTCGCCCCTCGCTCGAACCATTCCGCCACCTGCGGCACCAGTGCCGTGCAGTCCGCTCCCGACAGGGACAGCGCCGGGGTTTCGCGGCCCAACGCCGCCAGCAGCGTGAACTCCCGGCTGCGGGTGGGGCGTTCGGGCTCCTCGTCCTGGTGTGGGGCGGCGTCTCCGCGTACGAACGCTGCCCACCAGTCGTCGGCCCGCGCCGTCCGCGTGAACCAGGTCCTGGTGATCCAGTGCTGCGAGCCCGAGCCGAGTACGTGTTCCCGGCCCCGCCTCAGGTGGCCTGCCGTCTGGAGGCGGTTGAGCGCCGTGCGCAGCGCGCACTGCCCGTACGGGAGGTGTTTCGCCAGCGTCTTCACCGAGATGTCGGCGCCCTCGGGCAACCGGTCGATGTACGCGGCGATCGCCGCTTCGCGGGGCGGCAGATGCGTGAAGTCCTGTGCCGTGCGCGGCTTCTGGGAGGGTGCGGAACGCTTGCCGTACCCGGGTTTCGCCTGCGGATGGGCAGCATTAAAGTTGGCGTGAGCCATGGGGTCGAATCACTCTCGATTGTGTGGCCAGACCCCCGGCCGGTGTTGGTAGCACCGACGGGGGTCGTTAAGTTTTGCCGTCACGCTAGAGCGTCGTCACCCTCCGTGGCAAGTCGGTCCCGGAAAGTCGCCGATACGTCAACTCGCAGGGAGGGTGGGTGGGTTGAGACCCACCTCCCAATCCTCACAAGCACCGCTCGAATCTCGCGGCTTGAGCTTCGGGTCAGTGTCGTGCCTGGTCGGCGACGAACACGGACCAGGCCTCGGCCCGGAACACGAGCTTCGGGCCGGAGGGGGTTTTGCTGTCGCGGACGGGAACGGTTCCCGGGAAGTCGTTGGTGACTTCGAGGCAGTTTCCGCCATCGCCCGCACTGTACGAGGACTTGCGCCACGTGGCCGAGGCCAGGTCAAGCCCGGTGTTCAAGATCGTCATGTGCGTATTCCTCTGCCAATGATGAGATCAGGGCCAGAGACTGTCTCGGGGTGAGCGCGTTGGCCCTGAGCAGATCGTAGGACAGTTGATGACGAGCCACGGTGGCTGGATCGTCCAGTAGCCAGCCCACCGCAGGGGCCTCGATGTAGGTGAGCGGCGGTGCGTCGGCGAAGTGCATGAGCTTGACCGGGCCGTGCAGGGAGGCGTGGCCGCCTGCTTCGAACGGGAGCACTTGGACGACGGCCCGACGCTTGAGCATCAGGTTCTTGATGTGGCGCAGGTTCTCGGCCATCACGGCAGGCCCGCCGACTGGTCGGCGGAGCGCTGCCTCGTCCAGGACGACCCACAACAAGGGCTTTGTTGGATTTTCGAGTAGACGGGCGCGCGCGACACGGGCGGTCAGTAGTTTCTCGATGACTTCGTCAGGTGCGGTGGGCTGAAAGTCGAGGAAGACCGCGCGGGCGTAGTCGGGGGTCTGGAGCAGGCCGGGGATCAGCATCGCCCCGTACTCCATGATCGTGGCCGCCTGGGTCTCCGCTTCGGCGGTTTCGGCGAACTGCACGGGGTGATTCGACTCGTTCGCCTTGCCGCAGTGGCGAACGAAGAAAGAGCCCATGTCGAGGGCCTCGTCCAGCCGCTTCGCCATGTCCGGCAGGATCCGCCGCGTACCCGCTTCCATCTGGCCCACGTACGAACCGCTCACGAAGAGCTGCTCGCCCAGGGCCTGTTGCGTCAGGTCGACCCGCTCGCGCGCGTGGCGCAACTCCTCGCCGATCATCACACGACGTGAAGCCGGATCGAAGTCCTTCGGAACCGACATGAATATCAACTCCCGGTCCAACAGTGCTTGTTGTTGGGCCTGCGCCCCTGTCAACCGTACCGGGATCGCGTCACGCTGGGTGAGGCAAGGGAAACACTCGGTGTGAAAGGTGCTGGTCGACATGGTCGTGCGGGACGCGGAGCGAGTCAGGGTCGTGGAGGAGGTCATCGCGGAGCTCAAGGCCGAGCTGGGCGTGTCGGGTCTGCTGTTCCCCTCGCTGCGGGTGGACGCGGTGTCGGCGGCGGGCGAGACGGCGTATCCGCTCGTGCAGTTGGGGTGCGTGAACCTGGATACGGCGATGCGGCTGGTAGCCGTACTGCATGGAAGGGCGGCGCGATGAGGGTGGGTGAGTACGTCATCGACGTCAGGAGCGGGCGCGTCGGACAGTTGATGGGCCGCGAGGGCGGATACGTGCAGTTGCGGCCGCCCGGCGGGGGCGTCGAGTGGGACTGCCCGCCCGAGGCGGTCGTGCCCGTGCCGGTTGAACGGCCGACGTGGGTGCCCGCCAGGCGTCGGTGAGCGGATTTTTTTTCGGGCCCCACGGCTGAGTGTCCGTGGGGCCTTGGTTCATGCGCCGGTGGGCGCCTCCTGGAGTGCGGTGCGCAGGTTGCCCTTGCCCTCGGTCAGGAGTCGGGCCGCCGTCGGGCCGTCGACCCCGCCGAGGATCACCAGGATCGCGTTCTTGACCTCGCCGTCGGTCGCGGTGAGTGCGGCCTCGATCTCGGCGTCGTCCGCGCCGGTCGCGAGGGCGACGATGCGGCGGGAGCGGGCGCGCAGCTTCTCGTTCGAGGCTCGGACGTCGACCATGAGGTTTCCGTAGGTCTTGCCGAGGCGGATCATCGTGATCGTCGACAGCATGTTCAGGACGAGCTTCTGGGATGTGCCTGCCTTCAACCGGGTTGATCCGGTGAGGAGTTCCGGGCCGGTGACGACCTCGATGCCGTGGTCGGCGGCGGCGGCGAGGGCGCTGCCTGCGTTGCAGGAGAGGCCTACGGTGAGTGCGCCTCGGGCGCGGGCGTATTCGACGGCGCCGATCGCGTAGGGGGTGCGGCCGGAGGCGGAGATGCCGACGACGGTGTCGTCGGGGGTCAGCTTGATGCCTTCCAGGTCTGCGGTTGCCAGGTCCTTGGAGTCCTCGGCGCCTTCCACTGCCGTGAGCATGGCGGCGGGGCCGCCGGCGATGAGGCCGATCACCTGGCCGTCCCAGGTGTTGAAGGTGGGCGGGCATTCGGAGGCGTCCAGCACGCCTAGCCTGCCGGCTGTGCCGGCGCCTGCGTAGATGAGGCGTCCGCCGTTGCCCATGCGGGCGGCGATTTCGTCGATTGCTCGGGCGATCTGGGGGAGTTGGGCGGTGATGGCTTGGGGGACGGTGGTGTCTTCGCCGTTCATGAGCTTGGCGATTTCCAGGGTGGGGAGTTGGTCGATCTCGGCGAGGTCCTGCCGGAACGCCTCCGTCGTGAGCGTGTCCAATTGGGTGCGGAGGTCTTCGGGGCGGGTCATGAGGGGGTGCCTCTCTGGGGTGTGGGTTTTGGGTGCGGGTTCGTTGTGGCTGGTCGCGCAGTTCCCCGCGCCCCTTGGGAGTGTGTGCGGGTCGGTGGGGCTGGTGCTGCGCAGTTCCCCGCGCCCCTTAGGAGTGCGTGCGGGTCGGTGGGGGTTGTTCGCGCAGTTCCCCGCGCCCCTGAAGGCTTGCGGCTTCGCCGCGCCATCTCCCATCTCCAGAGTGCGGGTCGGTGGGGCTGGTGTTGCGCAGTTCCCCGCGCCCCTTGGGAGTGTGTGCGGGTTGGTGGGGGTTGTTCGCGCAGTTCCCCGCGCCCCTGAAGGCTTGCGGCTTCGCCGCGCCTTCCCCCATCGGGGAAATGCCGCGCGCAGCGCGCATTTCAGGGGCGCGGGGAACTGCGCGAACGGCCCCCACCGGGCCGCAGCCTGGGTGAAGAGGGGCGCGGGGAACTGCGCAAACACCAGCCCCCACTGACCCGCACGCTGGGTATACAGGGGCGCGGGGAACTGCGCGAACGGCTCCCACCAGGGCGCGCCCTACGACCGGTGCCGGTGGGCCAAGGCCTCGTAGGACGCGGAAAGCGCCGGCGCCGCCGTCTCGTACGTGCGTTGTGCGACTCCTACGAACAGGCAGTCCACTACCAGGAGTTGGCTGGTCCGAGAGGACATCGCCGCAGGCCGGAGCTCACTCTCCCGCGCGATCGACGTCGTCAGGACATGGTCCGCGTACTGCGAGACCGGGCCGCCCGGGCGGCCCGTGATCGCGATCGTCGTCGCCCCGTGCTCGAACGCCACCCGCAACGGCTCGATCACGTCACCCGTCGCCCCGGAATGCGTGATCGCGATCGCCACGTCCCCCGAGCGGAGCGTCACCGCGTTGGTGATCGCCAGGTGCGGGTCCGAGTGGGCGTGCGCCACATGGCCGATGCGGAGCAGCTTCTGCGTCAGGTCCTGGGCGACAAGCCCCGACGCCCCGACCCCGTACACGTCGACCCGGCGCGCCGTCGCCAGCGCGTTCACCGCCGCGCCGAGCTGCGCCGTATCGAGTCCGGCCGCCGTGTCGGCGAGGGTCTGCTGCTCGTCGTACGCCAGTTTCGCGACGACGTCGGCGATCGGGTCGTCCACCGCTATGTCGGCCGTCACGGCGGGCGCGCGGCCCGACTGCTGCTGGGCGGCGAGGCCGGCGAGGGCGAGGCGCAGGTCGCGGTAGCCGGGGTAGCCGAGGAGGCGGGCCGTCCGGACGACGGTCGCCTCACTGGTGCCGGTCAGTTCGGCCAGGCCGGTGACCGTGAGGGCCGCGCAGCCGGCCGGGTCCCCGGCGACGGCCTCGGCGACGCGCTGCATGGAGCGGGTCATCGAGGGGGCGAGGGTGCGGACCTTGGCCGCGAGCGCGGCCGGGGCGGGCGGCGCGTCACCCGCGAAAATTTCCTTCACGTGGCTGGTCACATCTGAAAGATATTTTCAGGGGGTTGCGGCGTCAAGAGTGGCGTCCTGGCCGAGGGCGCACAATGGCTCCATGCAGCAGATCAGCCCCCTCGAACAGGCCCTGCACGCGGCCCGCGCCCTCGTGCTCGCCGACCTCGGCTCGGGCGAGGTCGCCCACGCCGACGTCGTCTCGCTCGTCGAGGAGTCCATAGTGCAGCGCCGCTGGTGGGTCGAACAGTGGCCGGAGGGCGTCGAGTACGTCGCCGGGCTCGTCGCCCAGGACGTACAGGACGGCCTCCTCGAACGGTACGGACGCTGGCCGCTGTGCCCGGTGTGCGGCGCCGGTGAGCCCCACGCGCTCGACGTGGAACCGGAGTTGGGCCCCGACCCGCACTGGGTGTGCAGCGAGGCCGGCGTCGTCGTGGCCCCCGTCGGATCCCTCGGTACCGTCACGCGATGACCGTCTACATCGACCCGCCGACCTGGCCGGGACACGGGCGTATGTGGTCCCACCTGGTCAGCGACGTCTCGTTCGACGAGCTGCACGCGTTCGCGGAGCGGATCGGTGTGCCTCCCCGGGCCTTCGAGCGTGATCACTACGACCTGCCGTCGCATCGCTACGAGGACGCGGTGGCGGCGGGTGCGGTGGCCGTCGGGTCGAAAGAACTCGTGCGCAGGCTCACGGAGGCGGGGCTGCGGCGGCCCAAGGGGCGACCGGCGGCGGAGTGACGGCTCCGGGGATCTATGGGGGCGGCCGGCGGCGGAGTGACGGCTTGGGTGACGGCTTCGGGGATCTAAGGGGTGGTCGGCGGCGGCGTGGCGGCTTCGGCGGGGCGGGGGAGTTCGAAGGCGTGCGCATCGTCCGACGCCGGGATCCTGATGAAGCCCGCGCGCCGCAGCACGCTCTGCGAGGCGGTGTTGCCCGGGTCCGTCTTCGCCGTCACCGCCGTGACGCCCGGCTGGGACAGCGCCCACGCGGCGATCGCGGTCACCGCCTCCGTCATGTAACCCCGGCCGCGCGCGCCCTCCGCCAGGTCGTAACCGATCTCCACGCGGCCGTCGCCGCCGGGCGGGCTGTGGAAGCCGATCCCGCCCACCGCACGCTCGTCCCCGGCCCGCACGATCACGTACGTACCCCAGCCCGAGCGGTACGTCCCCGCCGCGAACGCCTTCACCGTGATCCCGGAACCGATCCGCGTACCGCCGGGCGCGTCGCCGCCGACCCAGAGGAAGCCTCCGCCTCCGCCGCCGGCGTGCAGATCGGTGGCCGACTCCAGGGACAGCTCGTGCAGGCGTACGCGGTGGGCGGGGATGGTGAGGAGTGACGTCATGCGCTCATGGTGTCAGCAGCCGGTCCAGCTCCGCCGCCAGATTTTCGCGGGCGGGTCCTTCCCAGTGGGCGCTCCCGTACGGGGTGTGGAACAGCCTTGGCAGGGCGAGGAGTTGGCGCAGGACGGCTCCGCGGCCCTCGCGGAACGCGTCGTCGGGCACGAAGCCGTATTCCTCGCGGACCTGGGCGGTGTAGGCGGCGTACGCGTCGGGGGCGGCGGCGAGAATCGCCAGGTCCGCGTCGCAGAGGACCTGGCCGTTCGTGTCGCCGGGGGCGGGGGCGTGCGTGACGGTGAGCAGGACGAGCCGGACGACTTCCCGCACCTGATTTTCGGCGAGGCCGGCTTCTCGCAGGGCGCGTTCCGCGAGGCGGGCGGAGCGTTCTTCGTTGGTGGAGCGCTCGGGGAGGTAGACGGCGTCGTGGAACCAGGCGGCGAGGCGGACCAGGTCGGGGTCTTCTGCGTGATCCGCGAGGGCGTCGACGTGGTCGAGGACGGCCTTGAGGTGGGCGGTGGTGTGGTACCGGCGCTGGGGCTCCGCCCACCGGGCGAGCAGGTCGTCGGCGTAGGCCCCGGGGAGGGGGGTGGGGGTGGGCGTGGCGGCTTGGTCTGGGGCTGCGTTTTGGGCCGCGCGCAGTGTCCGGATCCAGGCATTCCTCAGGTCGTCCCGCATGGGGCGACCCTAGCGGTCAGGTCCTGGTCGGGTCTTGGTCGGCGTACCGGGTGGCTTGTCCGTCGTACGGGGTCCGGGTGGCCGGCGGCTCACCCCGGCCTCCTCGTCGTACTCCCCGAGAAGCACCACGCGCAGGGCGCTCTCCAGCATGACCTTGGCGGCACGCAGGGCGTTCCCGAGGCGATGCGGGTGCTCGGAGTCGGTGGCGGCGGTGGCGCCGTGGGTGAAGGTGAGTGTCGTGATGGTCGTCATGCGTCCAGTGTGGAATGGGCGGATTCCTGACACATCGGTCCGTGGGTGTAGGTTCGCGCGGCGACCGTGAGACCTGGGACGTACGGGGTCCCCCGGGCCGCGTAAGGCGGGGATTGGCGGGGTTCGGCCACCGAGGCGCGCCCGTGAGCGCCCGAAACTGCCAATCCCTGATCTTGGGGCGGCCCGGGGCGGCCCGAAAACCGTTCGCCGCCGCCCCGTGGGCGGAGTAAGGTGTCCGACTTCCCCCGCCTCCCTCCGTGGAGTGCCGCCTGCCGGACGGAAACCGGTCGGCTGCCCTGTGTAAGCGAACCCCCGGAGCCGGAGGCAGTGCCCGTGTCCCTCGATGACCCGCTCTCCCGTGAGCGCGCCCATCTCACGTCGTCCCGTGCCGCCCTGCGTGCCATGCGTGAGGACGTCGAGTCCCTCGATATCGCCGACGTCACCGCGAACTGGGTCAACGCCGCCGTCCTCCAGCGCCAGATCGACGACCGGATCAAAGCCCTCGCCGACCTGTCGCACACGCCCCTCTTCTTCGGCCGGCTCGACTACCTGCACGCGCCCGGCGCCGACCAGGCGGAAGGTGCCGAGGGGGAGCGGTTCTACATCGGGCGGCGGCACGTGCACGACGCCGAGGGCGACCCGATGGTCATCGACTGGCGCGCGCCCGTCTCGCAGCCCTTCTACCGCGCCTCGAAGAAGGACCCGATGGACGTCGGGCTGCGGCGGCGCTTCGGGTACACGGGCGGTGAGCTCACCGCGTACGAGGACGAGCGGCTGTCCGACCCCGCCGAGGCCGAGGTCGTGAGCGCGCTGCTCCAGGCCGAGATCGAACGGCCCCGCGTCGGCCCCATGCGTGACATCGTCGCCACGATCCAGCCCGAGCAGGACGAGATCGTGAGGAGCGGGCTGGGGGGTTCTGTCTGCGTCCAGGGTGGGCCGGGGACGGGGAAGACCGCTGTCGGTCTGCACCGTGTCGCCTATCTCCTCTACGCCCATCGCGAGCGGCTCGCCCGGACCGGGACGCTCGTCATCGGGCCGAACCGGTCCTTCCTGCACTACATCGAGCAGGTGCTGCCCGCGCTCGGCGAGCTGGAGGTCAAGCAGGCGACGGTTGACGACCTCGTCGCCCACGTGGAGGTGAAGGGGGTCGATCCGGCCGATGCCGCCGTCATCAAGGGTGATGCGCGGATGGCTGACGTGTTGCGGCGGGCCGTGCGCTCGCACATCACGCTGCCGACGGAGTCCGTCGTGGTCGTGCGCGGGTCCCGGCGGTGGCGGGTTCCCGCGTACGAACTGGAGGAGATCGTGCGGGAGTTGATGTCCCGCGACATGCGGTACGGCGCCGCCCGCGAGGCTCTTCCGCAGCGCATCGCGCACGCCGTCCTCGTGCAGATGGAACGGTCGGGCGAGGCGCCCGACGATCGGGTGCAGGACGCGGTGGCCCGGAACGCGGCCGTGAAAGCGGCGGTGAAGGTCCTCTGGCCCGTCGTCGAACCGGCGAAGCTCGTGCTTCGGCTGCTGTCCGACGCGGACTTCCTCGCCGAGCACGCGGAGGGCGTGCTCAGTGACGAGGAGCAGAAGTGCGTGCTGTGGGAGAAGCCGGCGCGGAGTGTGCGGTCGGCCAAGTGGTCTGCTGCTGACGCCGTGTTGATCGATGAGGTGACGGATCTTGTCGCCCGTACGCACTCGCTCGGGCATGTGGTGCTCGACGAGGCGCAGGATCTTTCGCCGATGCAGTACCGGGCGGTCGGGCGGCGCTGTACGACGGGGTCGGCGACCGTGCTCGGTGACCTCGCGCAGGGGACGACGCCTTGGGCGACGCGGAGTTGGGCGGAGGCGCTGCGGCACCTGGGCAAGGACGACGCGGTGGTGGAGGAGCTGACGGTCGGTTTCCGTGTGCCGCGGGATGTCATCGCGTACGCGTCACGGCTGCTGCCGCACATCGCGCCTGGTCTCGCGCCGGTGTCGTCGGTGCGTGAGAACCCGGGGGCCTTCGAGGTGCGGGAGGCCGGGGAGGGTGCGGGGCAGGTGGTCGCGGCTTGTGTCGAGGCGTTGGAGCGGGAGGGGTCGGTGGGGCTCATCGCGGCCGACGCGCGCGTTCCGGAACTGGCCACGGCCCTGACGGACGCCGGGCTCACCTTCCTGGCGCCCGGCGAGGAGACCACGGCCGAGACCCGTCTGACCCTCGTCCCGGCCTCGCTCGCGAAGGGCCTTGAGTACGACTACGTGGTCCTCGACGAGCCCGCCGCCGTGGTCGACGGCGAGCCGGACGAGCGGACGGGGCTGCGACGGCTGTACGTGGCGCTGACGCGTGCGGTGTCGGGTCTTGTGGTGGTGCATGGCGCCGCGCTGCCGGAGCAGCTCGGGGAGGCGTAGGGCTTGGGGGCGTAGGGCGGAGTTCTTTTGTGGCTACGCGTCGACCGCCGTCCGCCACTCTCTGACCGCGTTCGCCGAGACCGGGCCCGTCCAGCCGTGGGGGCGGGCCGCGCCGCCGATGTGGAAGGCGGTCAGGCCCGCCGTCTTCAGGTGGGGGAGGTGGTCCAGGCGGAGGCCGCCGCCCACGAGGATCTGCTGGGCGTAACCCGGTTCGCCGGTCCGCTTCGCCTCCGCCGCCAGGACGTCGAGGCCGGAGTCGACGCCGGCCGGTGAGCCCGCCGTGAGATACGTGTCCAGGCCGGGGGCGTCGGCCAGTCGCTTACGCAGAGCGTCCCGGTCCGCCGCCCGGTCGATCGCCCTGTGGAACGTCCAGCGGCAGCCGGACAGCTCCGCCGTGATCCGGTCCACCGCCGCCAGGTCCGGGCCGCCCTCCGCGTCCAGGAACCCGAGCACGAACTCGTCCGCCCCCTCCGCGCGCAGCCCGCGCGCCGCCGCCACCAGCGCGTCCACGTCCCCCGCCGCGAACCCGTCCGCCAGCCGGATCATCACCCGCAGCGAGATGCCCACCGCCGCCCGGATCCGGCCGAACGTCTCGCGCGAGGGCGTCAGCCCGTCCGCCGCCATGTCGGTGACCAGTTCGAGCCGGTCGGCCCCGCCGGCCTCGGCCGCGACGGCGTCCTCGGCGTCGAGGGCGATCACCTCCAGGACTGCACGCTTGCTCATGGGACCCCTTGTCGGTTGCGGGTGCGGAAGACATTTCGTACCGGCCAGGCCATAGAGGTCTAGTCCAATAGGTCAGCCTACGCGCAGAGTGCGCCCGCCGACAGGTGATCAGTGGTCGTGGCCCTCGGCCGCTTCGGGATGCGCACTCCCGCTCTGTCCGGCTCGCACCGTGAATGCCGCCGTCCGCACCTCGCCGTCGTGCTTGAAGTCCAGGAACAGGCGGTACGTGCCCGTGCTGGGCGCCGTCGCCGTGAACGAGACATTGGGGCCGGGGCCGCCCTCGTTCGGGTGGACGTGCAGGTAGGCGAGGTCGCCGGCGCGCAGGGCGACCAGGTGCCCGTAAGAACCGAGGTAGGGCTGGAGGTCGGTGACCGGCTTGCCGTTGCGGCGGACGGCGAGGGTGAGTTCGGCCGGGGAGCCTGCCTTTGGCTTTCCGGCGAGCTGGACCTCGTAGCCGTCGCCGGCCTTTGCGGTGGTGGCGGGGGCGGGGAGGTCCTGGGGCGCGTACGTCCCGGCTACCGAGAGGTCCGCGCCCAGCGTCAGGCCCTCCTTCTCGGGCTGCGGGGTGAAGTCGGCGAAGACGCGGTACGCGCCTGCCTTCGGGAGTTCGACGGGGGTCGTCCAGGTGCCGTCCGCCGCGCGGGTGGGGTGGAGGTGGCGGTACGTGGTCAGGTCGCGTGAGGCGACGATCAGGTGGAGCTGCTTGCCGTGTTCGGTGCGGTAGGCGGTGACCTTGCGGCCGGTGTCGTCCCGGGTGATGGCGAAGCGGAGTTCGGTGGGCTCGCCGGGGGCGGCGATGCGGGGGGTCTGGAGGGCGAGGGTGTAGCCGCGTTCGGAGATCTGCAGGCCGCCGGGGGTGGGGGGCTGCGTGGACATCTCGTCGTGCGCTCCGTGCGGGTCGCTTGTGGCTCGGTCGCCCTTGCTGAGGGGCGTGACGCCTGCGCCCACTCCGTAGGCGGTGCCGAATGTTGCCGCTACGGCGGCGGCGAAGGCGGTGATCTTCAGTCCGGTCTTCATGAGTTCGAAGATACCCCCAGGGGGTATGAAGTCAAGCGAGAGAATTTCTTGCGTTGGATACCCCCTGGGGGTATAACTGGGTCTTGTTGGAGCAGTGCAGCTGACCCGTAGACCGAGGAGGCATCATGACGGCGCAACCAGCCGCCACCGAGCCCTCCGCCGCCCCGGCGGCAGAGGTGGAACTGGCCATCGGCGGCATGACCTGCGCGTCCTGCGCCGCCCGGATCGAGAAGAAGCTCAACCGGATGGACGGCGTCGAGGCGACCGTCAACTACGCGACCGAGAAGGCGAAGGTCACGTTCGGGGGAGGTGTCGGCGTCGCCGACCTGATCGCCACGGTCGAGGCCACCGGGTATACGGCCGAGGAGCCGGCCGCCCCTGTCGTGGGCGAACCGGAGGTCAGTGACGCGGAGCCCGACGCTCTCGCCCCGCTCCGTCAGCGCCTCGTCACCGCAGTCGTGCTCGCCGTGCCCGTCATCGCGATGTCGATGGTCCCGGCGTTGCAGTTCGAGTACTGGCAGTGGCTGTCGCTCACGCTGACGGCGCCCGTCGTCACGTACGCCGCGTGGCCCTTCCACAAGGCCGCGTTCACGAACGCGCGGCATGGTGCCGCGACGATGGACACGCTGATCTCCGTCGGGACGTCCGCCGCGTTCCTGTGGTCGCTGTGGGCCCTGTTCTTCGGGACCGCCGGGATGCCCGGCATGACGCACCCCTTCGAGCTGACGATCGCCCGCAGTGACGGTGCCGGGAACATCTATCTGGAGGCCGCCGCCGGGGTCACCGCGTTCATCCTCGCCGGGCGTTACTTCGAGGCCCGGTCCAAGCGGAAGGCCGGCGCCGTGCTCAAGGCGTTGCTCGAACTGGGGGCGAAGGATGTCACCGTTCTGCGTGACGGGGGCCGCGAACAGGTCGTCCCGGTAAGTGAGTTGAAGGTCGGGGACCGGTTCCTCGTGCGGCCCGGCGAGAAGATCGCCACCGACGGGACCGTGGCCGAGGGTGCCTCCGCCGTCGACGCGTCGATGCTCACCGGCGAGTCTGTGCCGGTCGAGGTCGCCGTCGGGGACTCCGTCACCGGCGCGACCCTGAACGTCGGCGGACGCCTCGTCGTCGAGGCCACCCGCGTCGGCGCCGACACCCAACTCGCCCGTATGGCACGGCTCGTGGAGGACGCGCAGAACGGCAAGGCGGCGGCGCAGCGGCTCGCGGACCGGATCTCCGCCGTGTTCGTGCCGGTGGTCATCGGGCTCGCGCTGGCCACGCTCGGGTTCTGGCTCGGGAACGGGGCGGGCATCACGGCCGCGTTCACCGCTGCCGTCGCCGTGCTGATCATCGCCTGCCCGTGCGCCCTGGGGCTTGCCACGCCTACCGCGCTGATGGTCGGTACGGGGCGCGGCGCGCAGCTCGGCATCCTCATCAAGGGGCCGGAGGTGCTGGAGACCACGCGTGCCGTCGACACGATCGTCCTCGACAAGACGGGAACGGTCACGACGGGGCGGATGACGCTGCTGGCCACGCATGTGGCGGAGGGTGTCGCTGAGGCTGAAGTCCTGCGTCTGGCAGGGGCGTTGGAGCACTCGTCGGAGCATCCGATCGCTCGGGCCGTGGCCGACGGTGCGCGGGAGAAGGTGGGCGAGCTGGGGGCCGTGGAGGACTTCGCGAACGTTCCCGGGCTCGGGGTGCAGGGTGTTGTCGACGGGCACGCCGTACTCGTCGGCCGCGAGAAGCTGCTCGGGGAGTGGGAGATCCGGCTGCCGGTGGAACTGGAGCGCGCCAAGGCGGAGGCGGAGGCGAGCGGTCGTACGGCGATCGCCGTGGCCTGGGACGGGGAGGCGCGTGCGGTGCTTGAGGTCGCGGACGCGGTGAAGGACACGAGTGCCGAGGCCATCCGCAGGTTCCGTGAGCTGGGCTTGCGCCCGGTCCTGCTGACCGGGGACAACGAGGCGGTGGCGCGCGCGGTCGCGGCCGAAGTGGGGATCGATGACGTAATCGCCGAAGTCCTCCCCCAGGACAAGGTCGACGTCGTCAAGAAGCTTCAGGCGGAAGGGCGTTCGGTCGCCATGGTCGGCGACGGGGTGAACGACGCGGCGGCTCTGGCGCAGGCCGACCTGGGGCTCGCGATGGGTACGGGCACGGACGCGGCGATCGAGGCGGGCGACCTGACGCTGGTCCGCGGCGACCTGCGCGCGGCGGCCGACGCGATCCGCCTCTCCCGCCGCACCCTGCGCACGATCCGCTCGAACCTGTTCTGGGCGTTCGCCTACAACGTCGCGGCGCTGCCGCTGGCCGCGGCGGGCCTCCTGAACCCGATGATCGCGGGCGCGGCAATGGCGTTCTCGTCGGTGTTCGTGGTGGGCAACAGCCTCCGGCTCAGGAACTTCAAGCCCCAGGCTTGAGCACATATGGGTGAGGGCCCGTCCGTCGACGCGGACGGGCCCTCACCCGTATGTCAGCCCTGGTCGCCCGCCAGCAGCTCGTCCGCGTCCACGATCCGGTACGCGTAACCCTGTTCCGCCAGGAAGCGCTGGCGGTGCGCTGCGAAGTCCTGGTCGATGGTGTCTCGGGCCACTACCGAGTAGAAGTGGGCCTGGTGGCCGTCCGCCTTCGGGCGGAGGACTCGGCCGAGGCGCTGGGCCTCTTCCTGGCGGGAGCCGAACGTTCCGGAGACCTGGATCGCGACCGTCGCCTCGGGGAGGTCGATCGAGAAGTTCGCGACCTTGGAGACGACGAGGACGCTGATCTCGCCGTTGCGGAACGCGTCGAAGAGACGTTCACGTTCCTTGTTCGTCGTCTCGCCCTTGATGACGGGGGCGTCGAGGTGGGCGCCGAGCTCGTCGAGCTGGTCGATGTACTGGCCGATGACGAGGATCTGCTGACCGGCGAACTTCTTCACCAGCGCCTCCGTCACCTTCCGCTTCGTCGCCGTCGTGGCGCAGAAGCGGTACTTCTCCTCCGCCTCGGCGGTCGCGTACGCGAGGCGCTCGCTGTCCGTCAGGTTCACGCGGACCTCGACACAGTCCGCCGGCGCGATGTAGCCCTGCGCCTCGATCTCCTTCCACGGAGCGTCGAAGCGCTTGGGGCCGATGAGCGAGAACACGTCCGACTCGCGGCCGTCCTCGCGGACAAGGGTCGCGGTCAGGCCGAGGCGGCGGCGGGCCTGGAGGTCGGCGGTGAACTTGAAGACGGGCGCGGGCAGCAGATGCACCTCGTCGTAGATGACCAGGCCCCAGTCACGGGAGTCGAAGAGCTCCAGGTGCGGGTACACACCCTTCCGCTTCGTCGTGAGGACCTGGTACGTGGCGATCGTGACGGGCCGGATCTCCTTGCGCGTACCGCTGTACTCGCCGATCTCGTCCTCGGTCAGGCTCGTCCGCTTCACCAGCTCGTGCTTCCACTGGCGGGCCGAGACCGTGTTCGTGACGAGGATGAGCGTGGTGGCCTTGGCCTCGGCCATCGCACCGGCTCCGACCAGCGTCTTTCCCGCGCCACAGGGCAGGACCACGACGCCGGAGCCGCCGTGCCAGAAGCCTTCCACGGCCTGCTTCTGGTACGGGCGCAGCGCCCACCCGTCCTGCGCGAGCTCGATCGGGTGCGCCTCGCCGTCCACGTAACCCGCGAGGTCCTCGGCGGGCCAGCCGAGCTTGAGGAGCGTCTGCTTGATCTGGCCGCGCTCCGAGGGGTGCACGGCGACGGTGTCCGCGTCGATGCGGGCGCCGACCAGGGGCGTCACGCGCTTGAAGCGCAGCACCTCCTCCAGGACGGGCCGGTCCGTGCTGGTCAGGACGAGACCGTGCGCCGGGTGCTTGGACAGCGTGAGACGCCCGTACCGGTCCATCGTCTCGGCGATGTCGACGAGGAGCGCGTGCGGGACGGGGTAGCGGCTGTACTCGACGAGCGCGTCCACGACCTGCTCGGCGTCGTGGCCCGCGGCCCGCGCGTTCCACAGTCCGAGCGGCGTCAGCCGGTACGTGTGGATGTGCTCGGGCGCGCGCTCCAGCTCGGCGAACGGCGCGATGGCGCGCCGGCAGGCGTCTGCCCTGTCGTGGTCGACTTCCAGGAGCAGCGTCTTGTCACTCTGGACGATGAGCGGTCCGTTCACAGCTATCCCTTCCACCGCGCTCCGCGGGAGCGCGGGGCCAAACGTCCAGTGTGCCGCATCCTCGGTACGTGATGCGGGGGCGGCGACTACCCATGGGCGCGCGGTGATCAGCCCGCCTCCAGCTCCGCCACTCCCGTCACCCGGTGCAGCGGATACGTGCGGACCTCGTCGGCCGTGTGGTCGTACGCCGTGACGAAGCCGCCCTCCACGCGGATCGGGGCGATGACGCGCTGGCTGGCGGTGCCCTCCGCGTTCACGTAGCCGATCCACACCGCGTCGCCCGTCATGACGGCCGCCTGCATCGTGGCCAGCGTGTCCGCCGCGCTCGTGCGGGGGAGCGCGCCGGTCTGCTCGCCCGGCGCGTGTTTGCGCGGCGTCGTCGACGCGAGGTCGCCCGCGCGGATCGCGCGCACCGCCGCCGTCAGGAGCGTGGCGTCGGGGAGCGGCGGGCCCTCGGGGACGGGCTCGGGGGCGGTGCGCGGCGGGGTGCGGCGGGCGTGGGCGCGGGTGATCAGGACGTCGCCCTCGGGGGACTCGGCGGCGGGCGCGAAGCCCATCTGGCGCAGGCCCTCCAGGAGCGTCGCCGGGTCGGCCTGCGCGGCGAGCACGGTCGGCGCGAGCCGCCGCAGCCGCAGGCCCGCCGAGCGCTTGTCGGCCAGGATCTCGCCCAGCAGCACGTCGTCGTCGCAGCGCACGTACGCGGAGGCCGCGCCGATCCGCAGGTGGCCGTGCTTACGGGCGACGTCGTCGATCAGGTACGCGAGCGGCTGAGGCACCGGCGTACGGGAGTGGGTGGTCAGGAAGTCGTGCAGGTCGGACGCGGCCTGCCCCGAGTCGAGCGCCCGCCGCACCGACCCCGGCGTGAACCGGTACACCGTCGCCCCGCCCTTGGACTCCACGTCGGCGAGCACCGACAGCGCCTCCGCGAGCGGTCGCTCCAGCGGTCCGGGCGCCACCGCCGTGAGGTCGGCCTGGAGGAGTACGTGGTCCAGGGGTTCGGGGAGGAGCGGGGTGAGCAGGTCGATGGCCGCCCGCTCGGCGGCGGCCTGCTCGACGGGGGTCGCGTGCGCGTCCTGGGTGAGCAGTGCCTGGCCGTGCTCCGCGAGCGCCCCGCGTCCGGTCATGCCGAGGAGTTCCGCCTCCGTCAGCGTCCAGCGGGCGAGGCGGGTGCGCAGGTCCTCGGCGTCGCCGCTGTCGTCGGGGGCCGCGCCGCGCAGGGGGCGCTCCCAGCGGAGGCGGGCGAGCAGGGTCTCGGGGTCGGGGGACGCGCCTTCCGGCAGCTCGGAGAGGAGCGTGAGCACCCGGCGGCGTACCTCGGGGGCGGCCGAGCGGTCCAGGTGCGGGCCGAGCGCGGAGAGCGTACGTCCGGCCGGGGAGACGGCGGCGGCGCCGTCGCGTCCGCCGACCAGACCGGCCGCGCGCGTCGCGGGGAGCCACGCCGACACGAGCCGCGCCCAGCGCTCGGCGGCGGGCTGCTCCAGCCAGTCGTCGTACGCGGGCGTCGCCGCGTACTGCTCGTCCGCCTCGCCGTCGGAGGCGACGAGACCGGCGGCGTAGGCGAGTTCGACCCAGAACGCGGCCAGCGCCTCCGTCGTGTCGAGCGCGGTGGCGGTGCGCTTGAGGTCGCGGACGCTGAGGCCGCCCGCGCGCAGGACGGCCGGGCCGCCCTCGTCCCAGTCCTTGAGGAGTTCCTCGACCGTGGCGAGCGCGGTGTACGCCTGGCCGGCGGCGGTCGCGTTCACCACGGTGGCGCGGTGCGTGGCCGTCGCTTCCACGGCCGGGGGCAGCGGCTCCAGGGCCCGGTGGGCGCGTCCGCCGCGCAGGTGCAGCGCGGCCTCGCGGGGCAGGACGACGGTGCCGGGGGCGGTGGGCAGGAGCAGGCCGCGGTCGAGGAGCCAGCGCAGGTGGGCGGCCGGTTCGGCGGTCACCTGGCCGTACGGCGGGCCCCACACGAGCCGGGACAGGACCTCGACGGCGTCGGCGGGCGCCTCGTCGAGGAGCGCCGACATGCGGGTGCGGTCGGTGAACAGGGCGGTCAGCGAGGCGACGGCGGAGACCGGGTCGTGCGTGGACGGCAGTCCGGCCGCCGCGACGATGTCCTGGATCCGGCCGGGCGACATGCCCGAGGTGGCCTCCGCGACGGTCGGGCCGAGGCCGGTGGGGGAGGGCCGCCCGGGCGCGGGCGCGAGCAGTTCGCGCGCGGTGCGGACGAGGCGGAGCCGGTCGTCGGGGCCCCAGAGGAGGGCCTGTTCGCGCAGGGTGTCCACGGCGCGCGGGAGGGCGGCGGCGACGGTACGGGCGTTGCCTTCCTCGTCCCCGTCTTCGTCCCCGGCGAGCAGCGCGAGGAGCGTGTCGTACGTCGTGGGGTCCGGGGCGACCGCCAGCGCCTCCGCCGTCTGGAGCGTGAACCGGTCCAGGTGTTCGAGGGCGCGGATCACGGAGGCGCGGGTGCCGGCGCGCGTGGCGAGCTGCGTGAGGTCGTTCGGGACGGGGTTGAGCAGATCGGGACGGGCGCGCAGCAGTGCGCCGAGGGAGGCGTCGTCGCGGGCGCGCAGCGCCTCGGCCAGGGACCGGGGGGCGGTGGCGCCCGCCGCGCTCCCGTCCTCGGCGGCGGGGTCCGGCTCGTGGGTGCTCATCCGGCCCACGTTAGCGCCTGCCCGGCGCGGGGAGTGACTGTCAGACACCGCCTGCCTTCCTCAAGGGGCGTGCCCCCGGACACCCCCTCGCGTGCGGCACGTGTGGGTTGCCCGGGGTGTGGGCGCGCGCGGTACCGTCGTCGGGCGGGTGAAGGAACCGTCAATACTGCCGCCCCGGAGGGGACTTCGTGGGGATCGAGAGCGACCAGCTCGTCTTCGACTATCTGAGCCGTGTCGGGGACCTGGCCCAGCAGCGTCAGCTGCCCTCCGGCGCCCGGATGCGCCTGGTGTCCGAGCTGCGCAACGAGATCGAGGCGCGCCGCGCGAGCGCCAACGGCGACAGCCCGGCGACCGTTCGGCGCATCCTCGACCGGCTCGGCACGCCCGACGCCGTCGTGTCGGGCGCGAGCGGCGGCCCCGCCGAACCCGAGGAGCCGCGCGTCGCCGTACCCGTGCAGCGCACCAAGGAGCCGCGCTCCCGCGGGCTGCGGCGGATCGTGCCGGGGCCGCGCGAGGACACGGCACCGGCCACCGAACCGGAACCCTGGGGCGCCGCGGACGCCCCCTCGCCGCCGCACCTCGCGGGGACGGCCGAGCTGGGGACGCCGGGGTCCGAGCCGGACTGGTGGCGCGTCGACGGCAGCCCGTTCGGCGTGGGAGCCGGTGACGACGTGCCCGGGTTCGTGGGCGGCGTAGAGATCCCGGAAATACTCAAACCGCCCGTCAAGGACGCCCCGAAGCCGGCGGCCGAGGAGGAGGACGAGGAGCCCTCGGAGGACGAGGCCGCCGAGGAGGCCGAGCCCAAGAGCCGGCGGCGCCGGCTGCCCTCCCTGCCCCTGTCCGGCTGGTCCAACCCGCTCCTCCTGCTCGCCGCCGCCCTCCTCGTGGCCGGCGCGATCATGGGCAACTGGTTCGCCCTGGGCCTCGGCTGGATCATCGCGTACGGGTCGCGGCGGCTCAGCGAAGCCGAGTCCAAGTGGGCCGTCCTGTGGCTCCCGGCGCTCGCGGTCACGTCCGGACTGGTGTGGCTGTGGGGCCGGAACACCGGGCGCTGGGGCGAGCCGATAACGGCGCACCAGATGAGCGGCGCGATCAGCGAGACGTGGCCGTGGGTCGTACGGGGAGCGGCCGTCGCCTCCGCGGCGTTCGTGGTGTGGAGGTCGCAGCGGCGGCGGGGGTAGGGCCTGTCGTCAATTCCCGCCTGCCGGGCTCCGGGCGGACGACGGGAATTTGACGACAGGCCCTAGGAATTCTCAGGTGAGGTCCCGCTGGAACTCGTCCAGGATCTGGTGCGCGGCCGTGTAGCCGATGCCCGCGATCCACAGGTTGTCGTCGACCTCGAAGATCCTGCCGTCCCGGTACGCCTTGAGGCCCTTCCACAGGCCGCTGTTCATCGTCCGCGTCGCCCTGGCCTTCGCCGGGTCGCCGTACGTCGACGTGAACACGACGTCCGCGTCCGCGAGGTCGACCTTCTCGGGGCTCACGTCGTACGAGAAGCCGTCCCTCGCCTTGTCGGCGATCGGGGGGCGGCCCACGCCCAGGTCGCTGAAGATCGTGCCGATGTAGTTCTGCCTGCCGTAGATGCGGATGTCGGAGCCCTCGACGAAGCGGACGAAGCTGATGTCCGTCGCGGCGGCCTTCTCCTTGCCGCCCATCGCGGTGGTCACCTTCGCGATGTGCGCGTCGTACTCGGAGAGGACCTTCTTCGCCGCCTCCTTACGGCCGAGCGCTGCCGCGTGGACCTGGAAGTTCATCTTCCAGGTGGTGCCGGTGGTCTCCGTCATCACGGTCGGGGCGATCGCGCTGAGCTGCTCGTAGCGCCGGCCGTCGCGGATCTTGCTGGTCAGGATGAGGTCCGGTTCGAGGGCGGCCACGGCCTCCAGGTCCGGGTCGGCGATCTCGCCGACCGGCTTGATGCCCCGTACGTCGTCCTCGGCGAGGTACGACGGGAAGCCGTCCTCCGTCGCCGCGCGCGTCGCGCCGACCGGCTTCACGCCGAGGGTGAGCGCGGAGTCCAGCTCGCCCGTGTCGAGGACGACCACGCGCCGGGGGTGTACGGGCACCTCCACGTCGCCCATCGCGGTCTCGACGGAGTGTGTCCTCGTGGACGAGGAAGGGGAGACGCCGTCGCCCGACGTGCCGCAGGCGGTCAGGGCCAGCGTGCCGGTCAGGGCGAGCAGTCCGGCGAGCAGTCCGGCGGTCAGGGCGCGGCTACGGGTCATGTGGCTGCCTTTCGGGCGAGGGCGTCTGACGGGGCCTCGGACAGCGTGCCCGTACGCGCCCCCGGCTGCCAGGGTGCCCCCGGCACGATCAGCGGGGAACCCGTCACCGGGTCGGGCACGACCACGCAGTCCAGGCCGAACACCTCCCGTACGAGGTCCGCCGTGACGACCTCGGACGGCGGGCCCTCGGCGACGACGCGGCCGGACTTCATGGCGACGAGGTGGTCGGCGTAGCGCGCCGCCTGGTTGAGGTCGTGCAGGACGAGGACGACGGTGCGGTCCTTGTCGTGGTTCAACTGCCGTACGAGGTCCAGGACTTCGACCTGGTGTGAAATGTCGAGGTACGTCGTCGGCTCGTCGAGGAGGAGCAGTTCGGTCTCCTGGGCGAGGGCCATGGCGATCCAGACGCGCTGGCGCTGGCCGCCGGAGAGCTCGTCCACGGGGCGGTCGGCGAGGGCGGCGACGTCGGTGCGTTCCATGGCCTCGGTGACGGCGCGCTCGTCGGCGTCGGACCACTGCTGCCACCAGCTCTGGTGCGGCTGACGGCCGCGCGCCACGAGGTCGGCGACGGTGATCGCCTCCGGCGCCACGGGAGTCTGGGGCAACAACCCGATCTGTTGGGCGATCTTCCTGGTGTTGAGCTTGCTCAGCGCCTCGCCGTCGAGCAGCACCGCGCCGCTCTTCGGCTTGAGCAGCCGGCCGAGGGCGCGCAGGGTTGTGGACTTACCGCACGCGTTCGGGCCGACGATCACTGTCACGCGGCCGTCGGGGACCGCCAGTTCGAGGTCGTGGACGACCGTGCGGTCCTCGTAGGCGAGGGTGAGCGCGCTGGTGCTGAGCCGGGTCACCGGTTTCCTCCCGTACGGCTGCGGACGATGAGCCAGATCAGATACGGCGCGCCGACGGCCGCCGTGAGGACGCCCACCGGAAGCTCGGTGGGGGAGAACAGGCGCCGGGCGAGCAGGTCCGCCACGACGACGATGAACGCGCCGAGCAACGCCGAGCACACCAGCGGGATCTGGGCGGTGCGGGTCATACGGCGGGCGATCTGCGGGGCGAGCAGCGCCACGAAGTCGACGGGGCCCGCGGCGCCGGTCGCGACGGAGGCGAGGACGACGCCGAGCAGCACGAGACCGAGGCGTACGCGGCCCAGGCGGACGCCGAGCGCGGTCGCCGTGTCGTCGTCCATGGAGACGGTGCGCTGCGCGCGGGCCGCCCACGCGACGGCGGGGACGAGGGCGAGCAGGGTCAGGCCGAGGGGTGCGGCCTCGGGCCAGCCGCGGCCGTTGAGGGAGCCCGTCATCCAGATCTGCGCCTGCTGGGCGACCAGGTAGTCGCCCTTCGTCATGAAGAGGGTGGTCACCGAGCGGAGCGCGATGGCGAAGCCGATGCCGATGAGCACGAAGCGCGTCGCGTGCAGGCCGCCGCGCCACGCGAACGCGTACACGAGGAGCGCGGCGAGGAGGCCGCCGAGCACGGACAGGTAGGGCAGCACCGCGTACGACGTGACGCCGAACGTCATCGCGCCCACCGTCACCGCGCTCGCGCCCTGGCTGACGCCGATGATGTCGGGGGAGGCCAGCGGGTTGCGGGCGACGGTCTGGATGAGGGCGCCGGCGACGCCGAACGCGGCCCCCACGAGGAGGCCGACGACCATGCGCGGGGCACGCAGCGTGCCGACGACCAGCTCGTCGGGGGACGGGCGGCCGGTGACGACCTTGAGCACGTCGGCGGGGGCGATGAACGACTCGCCTACGCAGAGGTAGGCGAGACAGGCGACGGCGAGGGCGATGAGCAGGGCTCCGGCGACCACGGTGGCCCGGCGGTGCAGGAGGAAGGTGGCGCGGCCGGCGCGGAGTACGGAGTAGCCGGCGGGGCGGACGCGGGGGGCGGTCTTGCCGGTGCGGGGCGCGGTCGTCTGGCCGGCGCGGGGTCCGGTGGCCGTACTCATGCGGGGACCGCCTTGCGTTGGGCCGGGGTGGTCTGGAGGGCGGCCGCGGTCGTGGCGGGACAGGGCTGCGCGGGGGCGGGTTGGGTGGGGGGCGTGTGGGGGTCGCCTTGCGCGAGGGCAGGTCGGGTCGCGGCCGTGCGGGGATCGCCTTGTGCCGGGGCAGGTCGGGTGGCGTGCAGGAAGGTGGCCGCGGTCGTGGCGGGACCGTCTTGGGGCGGGGTGGGTTGGGTGGCGGTCGTACGGGGACTGCCTTGCGCCGGGCTTGGCCGGGTGGCGGTCATGCGGGGGCCGCGCTGTGCCGGGGCAGGTCGGGTCGCGGTCATGCGGGGGTCGCCCTGCGCCGGGCCTGGTCGCGTGACGCTCACGCCGGGACCGCCTTTCGTCGTACCAGCGTGACCAGGAACGGGACGCCGATCAGGGCCGTCATCACTCCCGCCGGGACCTCGCCCGGGGGGAAGATCACGCGGCCCGCCGTGTCCGAGACCAGCAGCATGACCGGGCCGATGAGCGCCGCCATCGGCAGGACCCAGCGGTGGTCGCCGCCCACGATCGCTCGGGCGAGGTGCGGGACGGCCAGGCCGATGAACGCGATCGGACCGGCGGCCGCGACCCCGACGCCGGTGAGGACCGTCGCGCCCAGCCCGCCCACGATCCGTACCGTCGCGACCCGCTGGCCCAGGCCCTTCGCGACATCCTCGCCGAGCGCGAGCGCGTCCAGGCCGCGCGCCACGGACAGTACGAGGAGCACCCCGACGACAAGGAACGGCCAGACCTGGCCCACGAGCTGCGCGTCCCGGCCGCTCAGCGAACCGACCTGCCAGAACCGGAACTCGTCCAGGGCGGACGCCTTCGTCGTGAGTACGGCCGTCGTCACGGACACGAGGAGCGCGTTGATCGCGGCGCCGCCCAGCGCGAGCTTCACCGGCGTCGCGCCGCCGCGCCCGCGCGAGGCGATGGCGTACACGGCGACCGAGGCGATGGCCGCGCCCGCGAACGCGAACCAGACGTAGCCCGTCAGCGCGTGCACGCCGCCGACCGCGATCGCGAGGACGACGCCGACCGACGCGCCTTGGCTGACGCCGAGGATGCCGGGGTCGGCGATCGGGTTCCGCGTGATGCCCTGGAGGACCGTCCCGGCCAGCGCGAGCGCCGCGCCCACCATCAGGCCGATCGCCGTACGCGGCACCCGCAGGCCCCGCACCACGTCGGCGTCGTCACCGTGCCCGCCGTACAGAAGGGCGTCGAGGACGGCGGACGGGGCGATCGGGCGCGCCCCGATCGCGAGGCTGAGCAGCGCCGCGAGCAGCAGCGCCACGGCCGCCGCCACCATCGCGACGACGCGGCGTCTGGCTGGCATGTACGGGCTCACTCCGACATCGGAAGGTTGGTAAGCCTAAGCTAAGTACTCGGGCCAGGCGTCATCGTACGCCCAGGCACAATGGCTCTCATGGCTCTCATGGCTCCTCACGAACTCCGGACCGGAACCGGAACCGGCACCGGCCCCGGCCCCACGGTCGGCTTCGACCTCGACATGACGCTGATCGACTCACGGCCCGGGATCCACGCCACGTACCGTGCGCTCTCCGCCGAGACGGGCGTCGCGATCGACGCCGACGCGGCGGTCACGCGGCTCGGGCCGCCGCTGGAGGAGGAGCTGGCGCGCTGGTTCCCCGAGGACCGCATCCAGGCGGCCGGGGACCGCTACCGCGAGATCTACCCGGAGTACGCCATCGAGCCGACCCTCGCGATGCCCGGAGCCCGCGAGGCCGTCGACGCGGTACGGGCGCTCGGCGGGCGGGCGATCGTCGTCACCGCCAAGCACGAGCCCAACGCGAAGCTGCACCTGGCCCACCTGGGCATCGAGCCCGACGAGGTCATCGGCTGGCTGTGGGCGGAGGCCAAGGGCACGGCGCTGCGCGAGCACGGCGCGTCGGTGTACGTCGGCGACCACACGGGCGACGTGCGCGGCGCGCGGACCGCCGGGGCGCTGTCCGTGGCGGTGGCGACGGGGCCGTGCGACGCGGCCGAGCTGCGCGCGGCGGGCGCCGACGTGGTCCTGCCGGACCTGACGGACTTCCCGGCGTGGCTGCGGAGCCACGTCGCCGAGGGCGACGCGGCGTAGGACGACGTGGCGTAGGACGACGCGGCGCGGGACCGACTTGGCCGAGGGCGGCGTGGCGCGGGACCGACGTGGCGTAGGGCGGCGTGGCGCTGGGGCCATCCGGCCGGAAGCCGAGTGGCCGGAAAGCCGAGTGGCCGGGGGCCGAGTGGCCGGAGGCTAGGTGGCCGAACGGGCCTGACGCCGCTGTGCGGCGATGCCGCGCAGCACACCGGCCGCCGCGACGACGAAGCCGACGCCCATCAACATGCACACCGCGTAGGCCACGGGCGGGAACGGGTGGGTCCGCAGGAACAGCGGGGCGATCGTGACCAGGGTGGCCACGGCTCCGACGATGAAGATGATCCCGCCGGCCCTGACGAGACCGTCGCCCGGCCCGGGGGAATTCGCTTGGGTTTTGTCTCGCACCCGACCAGGGTAGTTCCCAGCGCGGGGGGAACGATCCGGGATCCTCGGACCGTCTTGTCTCCGGACCCCGGACCATTAGCCTGGTGCCGACGGGGGTCGGGTGGCCCGCCGCGGTTCTGACCAGAGCCGTTTCGAGCGTCGTTTCGGCGTCACTCGCGCGAAACGGCACGACGAGTACGAGGACGAGGACTTCAGGTGCCTACCGGCAAGGTCAAGTGGTTCAACCCTGAGAAAGGTTTCGGCTTTCTCTCCCGCGACGACGGCGGCGACGTCTTCGTGCATTCCTCCGTACTCCCGGCCGGCGTGGACGCGCTGAAGCCGGGTCAGCGTGTCGAGTTCGGCGTCGTCGCGGGACAGCGCGGCGACCAGGCGCTGTCGGTGGCGATCCTGGACCCGACCCCGTCCGTGGCCGCGGCCCAGCGCCGCAAGCCGGACGAACTGGCCTCGATCGTCCAGGACTTGACGACGCTCCTGGAAAACATCACGCCGATGCTGGAAAAGGGCCGCTACCCGGACAAGGCCTCGGGCGCGAAGATCGCGGGCCTACTCCGCGCGGTGGCGGACCAGCTGGACGTATAGCGGCCGCCGGGGGGACGCTCATGGGGAAGAGGGCGCGCTCTTACGGGAACGACAGCGCGCCCGGGGCGAGGGCCGGTACCAGGCCCTCCGCCGCCGCTCGTGTCAGCAGCCCGCGGATCGCGGCGTAGCCGTCCTCGCCCAGGTTCGCCGTGAATTCGTTGACGTAGAGGCCGATGTGCTGGTCCGCGACCTTCGGGTTCATTTCCTGGGCGTGTTCCAGGACGTAGGGGCGGGAGGCCATCGGGTCGTCCCAGGCCATGCGGACCGACGTGCGGACCGCGTCGGCGAGTTCCTGGAGGCGTTCCGTGCCCAGCGAGCGGCGGGCGATGATCGCGCCGAGCGGGATCGGCAGGCCCGTCGTCGACTCCCAGTGCTCGCCCATGTCGGCGAGGCAGTGCAGCCCGTATTCCTGGTACGTGAAGCGGGCCTCGTGGATGACGAGGCCCGCGTCGACCTTGCCGTCCCGCACGGCGGGCATGATCTCGTCGAACGGCATGACGACGATCTCGCCGACGCCGCCGGGCACCACGTCCGCGGTCCAGAGCCGGAACAGCAGGTACGCCGTCGACCGCTCGCTGGGGACGGCGACCGTCTTGCCGGTCAGGTCGGCGCCGGGCTCACGCGTCAGCACCAGCGGCCCGCAGCCCCGGCCGAGCGCGCCGCCGCAGGGCAGGAGCACGTAGTCGTCGAGGACGTACGGCAGGACGGCGTACGACACCTTCAGGACGTCGAAGTCGGGGGAGCGGCGCTCCGCGACCCCGTTCGTGATGTCGATGTCGGCGAACGTCACGTCGAGGGCGGGCGCCCCCGGGACGCGGCCGTGGGCCCACGCGTCGAAGACGAACGTGTCGTTCGGGCAGGGCGAGTACGCGATCCTGAGCTCGGCGGGGTGCGTCATGTGCGGTTCCAACTCTCCAGTACGGGCGCGGACTTCCCGAACGCCTCGGTGAGCGCCGTGAGCGCGTCGCCGATGCGCCAGGCCGCGCGGTCGCGGGGGCCGACGGCGTTGGAGACCGCGCGGATCTCCAGGACGGGCACGCCGTGCGCGGCGGCCGCCTCGGCGACGCCGAAGCCTTCCATCGCCTCGGCGAGGGCGCCCGGGTGACGGCCGCTCAGCTCGGCGGCGCGGGCCGCGGTGCCGGTCACGGTGGACACGGTGAGGACCGTGCCCGTACGCGCGCCGGTGGCCGCCGCGACGCCTTCCACGAGGGAGGGCGGCGGGCGGTGCGTGACGGTGCCGAAGCCGAGTTCGGTGACCGGCAGGAAACCGTCGGGCGTCTCGGCCCCCAGGTCGGCCGCGGTGAGGGCGTCGGCCACGATCACGGAGCCGACGGGCGCGTCCGGCTGGAAACCGCCGCCGATGCCGGCGGAGACGACCAGGGTGTACGGCCGGCCCGACAGGGCGGCCGTGGTGAGCGCGGTGGCGGTACCGGCCGCCGCGGCGGCGGGCCCGACGCCCACCGCGACGACATCGACGGCAGGAGACGCGGCGCCCGCCCCGGACAGGCCCCTGGCCACCGCGTCCCGCTCGGCGGGTACGGCGGTGGCGATCAGGACCCGGCCGGTGTCGGTCAGTTGGTGTCCTTCTTGAGGTTGAACGACCACAGGCCGGTCGCGTTCGAGCCGCTGCCCTCGACGATGCTGACCTTCGTGGAGTTGCCCGTGGCGCCGTACTGCTGGTTGAAGAACACGCTGCCCGGGACGGTGCGGTACGTCTTCTTGCTGGAGTCGGTCAGCGGCTGACCGTTCATCAGGATCGTCCAGCCCTTGTCCGCGATCTTCGGGTCGACACCGAAGCGGACCGTCGCGTCGGGGTCGACGCTGATGGACTTGACGTCCTTCGTGTTCTGGAGGCAGTCCTTGAGGTCGGACGCCATGAGGGCCTTGCCGTCGTTGTAGCAGGCGGCTTCCGACGTCACCGTGGAACTGCCGACCGTGATGGTCGCCAGCGGCGTCGGCTTGTCGCAGGCCGAGAGGAGCAGCAGCCCGGCCGCGATGGCGCCGGTGGCAGCCACGGTGCGGCGGTGGCGCACAGTGAAACGCAGGGAGGTCATGCGGGCAGGCTATCTGGCGCCCCGCACTCCCTCGCCACGCGGGTGCGGCGTGCCGCGCGGTCACGCCGTCCGGTCAGGCGCCGCGCGGCGCCTCAGACGACGCGGCTGCGGGCCTGTCCGCCGTGGCGCGCGGCGGCGAGCAGCCCCTTCATGGTCGTCGCCCAGCCGATCCCGACGATCGCGGCTCCGACGCCGAGGCCCAGTGCTCCGTCCAGGGGGAGGGCGATGCCGATGCCGCCGCCCACGACCCACGCCATCTGCAGCGTCGTCTCGGAGCGGGCGAACGCGGACGTACGCACCTTCTCGGGGACGTCACGCTGGATCAGGGCGTCCAGGGACAGTTTCGACAGGGCCTGCGCGAACCCGGCGACGGCCGCCAGGCACGCCGTGAGGAACGCGCTGAAGAACAGCGAGGACAGGACCGCCACGGCCACGACGAACGCCACCACGGTCACGATGATGATCTCGGGGGCCCGCGACTTCAGCCACGCCCCGACCGCCGTGCCGAGCGCGTTGCCCGCGCCCGCCGAGACGCCGACGATGCCCAGCGACACGGCGGCGGTCTGGCCCGGCAGCGGGTGGTCGCGGAGCAGGAACGCCAGGAAGAAGATCAGGAAGCCGGAGAGGCAGCGCTGCGTGGCGTTCACGACGAGCGCGTGGGTCACGGCGGGGCCGACGGTGCGCAGGCCGAGGCGCTTCTCCTTCTTGGCTTCTTTGGCGGCGTCCTCAGTGGCGGTCTGCTCGGCCGTCCTCACATTTCTGTGGTGCAGGTGCGGGGCGTGGTGCACATGCTCCGCGTCGGCCGCGAGGAGCGCCTTCGACTCACCCTTCGCGGAGTCCACCTTGTGCGGGAGCTGGAAGCACAGAATCATCCCGATCATGAAGATCACGAACGCGCCGTAGAGCGGCCAGCGCGGCCCGATCATGTGCAGCCCGGCACCGATGGGAGCGGCCACACCGGTGGCCAGGAGACCACCCAGGGTCACTCTGGAATTGGCTTTGACCAGGGAAAATCTCGGTGGCAGCAGTCGGGGCACGACGGCGCTGCGCACCACTCCGTACGCCTTCGACGCGACCAGGACGCCGAGCGCCGCCGGATACAGCTCCAGGGCGCCGCCGGACACGGCCCCGGCCAGGACGACCGCGAGCAGCGCCCGCGCCAGCATCGAGCCGGCCATCGCGGCGCGGCGGCCGTGCGGCAGCCGGTCGAGGAGCGGTCCGATGACGGGCGCGAGGAGCGTGAACGGCAGCATCGTGATCGCGAGATAGAGGGCGACGCGCCCGCGCGCCTGGCCCGTCGGCACCGAGAAGAACACGGTCGAGGCGAGCGCCACGGTGATCATGACGTCGCCGGCGCCGTTCACTCCGTGGAGTTCGATCAGTTTCCCGAGGCCCGACTCGCCCGCGCCGTGCGCGTGCGTGGCCTTGCGGATACCGCGTGCGGTGCCGGTGAAGGGGAAGTGCAGGGCACGCCCCACGGCACGGGCAGCCCGTCTTACGGGGCCCGATCCGTCCGCCGCGCGCGCCGACGACCTTGAAGAGGTCACCCAGCCATAGTGCCCCCGGAACGTGGTGACTAGTGCCGATATCGCCGGAGCGGGTCGCCGGGACGGCCCCCGGAAAGCCTCACCGAGAGTGCCCGCAGAGTGTTGCAGGACACAACTACTTGTACGTCGGTGTGGGCGCACGGGCCGGGAGAAGGTAGCGTGCGTAACGCGCCTGCGGCAGCTGTGGTCGGCCGCGCGCCTCTCGGTCATCCCGCAGAATGGGTGACGTAGGTGCGCCCGGACACGTTCGGGCGCGGACGTCGACGCGGCCCCCTGGTCCGCTCCGTCCGTACCCCCGCGCAAGGGTGGCGCACTCGAGAGACTGGCGTAGGAGAGAAGCGATACCTGTGAGCGCAGCGACAACGCGAAGCCGCACCCCTGACCGCCTGTGCGCCGAGGCCGTCGGTCTCGCGCGGGCCGCGGCCGAGGAGGCCGCCGCGCCAGGAGTCGTGGGCGAGCACGTCGACGTGGTCGTCGAGGGCGACCGGGTCGTCACGCACCTCTTCGAATGCGAGGACTTCGGCTACCGCGGCTGGCGGTGGGCCGTGACCGTGGCCCGCGCCTCCCGCGCCAAGGCCGTCACCCTCGAGGAGACGGTCCTGCTGCCCGGCCCCGACGCCCTGCTCGCCCCGGAGTGGGTGCCGTGGAGCGAGCGGCTGCGGCCCGGCGACATGGGCCCCGGCGACCTCCTTCCGACCGACGCCGAGGATCTTCGCCTCGAACCCGGCTATTCGGGTGAGGACGTGCCCCCGCCGAACTCCGCGGTGTCCGAGGAGATGGCGGAGCTCGCCGACGCGGAGGACGCCGACCTGACGGCCGGACCCCCCGCCGAGCTGCCCGTCGCGCCCGAGCGCGGCTCCATCGCCGCGCTCGCCGAGGAGCTCGGGATGCGGCGCGCCCGCGTCCTTTCCCGGTACGGCCTGCATGTCGCGGCCGACCGCTGGGACGAGTCGTTCGGCGCGAAGACGCAGATGGCCCAGGCCGCGCCCGCGACCTGCGTGTCCTGCGGCTTCCTCACGCCCATCGGCGGCTCGCTCGGCCAGGCCTTCGGCGTGTGCGCGAACGAGTTCTCCCCGGCCGACGGCCGCGTGGTGTCCCTCGCGTACGGCTGCGGCGGGCACTCCGAGGCGGCCGTCATGCCGAAGCCCCCGCGCCCGGCGGAACCGGTCATCGACGAGACCCGCGTCGACCCGTTCCCGCTGCGCCCCGCGCCGGACTCTGGCTCGGTCCCGTCGGCCCCCGACGGCACCGAGGATCTGGGTCACTCGTAACCGGAAAATCGCGGGCCCCCGCGGCCGGAAAATCTCGGCTAGGCGAGGGCCTTCGTAGCTGTCCTCGGAGCTGCCTTCGTAGCCGGAGCAGCTCACTCCGCCCATGCGCGGTAGCGTCTCCGTCGCCAGGGTCGGCCTGGGTGAACGGCAGAGGGAGACCACACCGTGAGCATGAGCAAGATCGTGCGCCCGGCACCCGGAGGGATGGACCCGTTCGGGACGGCCCGTCTGCGACGCGGGGTCCTCGACGCGTGGACCGGCAGCCCGGCCCGCTTCCGTGAGGACGCCAACGCCGAGGAGGACCTCGCCCTCGGCGGCTACCGCGACCGGCTCGTCGTGGAGCTCGCCCAGAACGCGGCCGACGCCGCCGCCCGCGCGGGCGTGCCCGGCCGGTTCTCCCTGACGTTGCGCGACGGTGTGCTCGTCGCCGCGAACACGGGTGCCCCGCTCTCCGCCGCCGGTGTCGAGTCGCTGTCCACACTGCGCGCCTCCGCCAAGCGCGAGGAGGGCGACCCCTCGGTCGGCCGGTTCGGCGTCGGGTTCGCCGCCGTCCTCGCCGTCACCGACGAGCCCGCGCTCGTCGGCCGTACCGGCGGTGTCCGCTGGTCCCTCGCCGAGGCGCGCGACCTCGCCGCCGGAACGGCCCGGCACAGCCCCGGTCTTGGTGACGAACTGCGCCGCCGCGACGGCCATGTCCCGCTGCTCAGGCTCCCGTTCGCGGCCCAGGGCGCCGCCCCCGAGCCGTACGACACGGTCGTCATCCTGCCGCTGCGCGACCCCGCCGCCGAAGAACTCGCGGCGCGGCTCGTCGACGCCATCGACGACACCCTGCTGCTCGCGCTGCCCGGCCTCGAAGAGGTCGTCGTGGAGACCGCCGCCGGCACCCGCACTCTGCGCCGCCGCACCGACGGCCCGTACGTCGCCGTGGACGACGAACGCGTCGACGTGCACGGCGCGCGGGAGAGCGTCACCACCCGCTGGCGCGTCCTCGTGCGCACCGGCCCGCTGGACGCCGCGCTGCTCGCCGACCGGCCGCTCGAAGAACGCCTGCGCCCGCACTGGTCCGTGACCTGGGCCGTCCCCGTCGACGAGGACGGCGCCCCGGTGCCGCCCCGCAGCGCGCCCGTGCTCCACGCGCCGACGCCCAGTGACGAACCGCTCGGCGTGCCCGCGCTGCTCATCGCGTCGTTCCCCCTCGACACCACCCGGCGGCACGCCGCCCCCGGGCCGCTCACCGACTTCCTGGTCGAGCGGTCCGCCGACGCGTTCGCCGAACTCCTCGCGGACTGGCGGCCCGTGGGCACCGGCATCCTCGGCCTCGTGCCCGGCCCGCTCGGCCGGGGCGAGCTGGACGGCAGCCTGCGCGCCGCGATCCTGACCCGGCTGCCCCGCACCCCGTTCCTGCCGCCCGCGCTGCCCCGCACCGCCGACGACGCCGACGGGCTCCCCGAGACGCTGCGGCCGCGCGAGGCCGAGGTCGTGGAGGGCGCGGGCGCCGAGACCGTACGCGTACTCGCCGAGGTCCTGCCCAGCCTGCTGCCCGCCGGGCTCGAACGCCGCGTCGAGCTACGGACGTTGGAGGTCGCCCGGGTCCCGCTGACCGAGGCGATCGACCGGCTCGCCGGCCTGGAGAAGGAACCCGGCTGGTGGTACCGCCTGTACGACAGCCTCGCGGGCGTCGACCCCGACCGGCTCACCGGACTCCCGGTGCCGCTCGCCGGAGGCCGTACGACGATCGGCCCCCGGCAGGTGCTGCTGCCGCTGCCGGACGCCACCCCGGGTGAGACCCTTGCCCGGCTCGGGCTCAAGGTCGCGCACGTGGACGCCGCACACCCGCTCCTGGAGAAGCTGGGCGCGCTGCCCGCCACGCCACGCGCGGTCCTGACGACGCCTCAGGTGCGGGCGGCCGTCGCCAGTTCGCTCGACGACGACTCCTGGTCCTTCGACGAGGAGGGCGGGGTCGAGGCGGACGAACTCGCCGACCTGGTCCTGACTCTCGTACGGGACGCGGGCCTCGTACCCGGAGACGAGCCCTGGCTCGGGGCGCTCGCGCTGACCGACGACGAGGGCGAACTCGCGCCCGCCGGCGAACTCCTGCTGCCCGGCAGCCCGTTCGCGCAGGTCGTGCGCGAGGGTGAACTCGGGATGGTCGACGCCGAACTCGCCGAGCGGTGGGGCGAACAGCCCCTCGCCGCGTGCGGGGTCCTCGCCGGGTTCGCCCTGGTCCGCGCCACCGACGTCGTCCTCGACCCGGACGAACTCGACCCGCGCGACGGCGACTTCGCCGAGCCGGACGACGCCGGTCTGCTCGACGCCGTCGACGTCTGGTGCGAGGACGTACTCGACCGGCTGCCCGACACGCCCGTGCCGCCCGTCGCCACCGAACTCGTCGCCGTCCGCGATCTCGACCTCGTCGACGACGACCGCTGGCCCCAGGCCCTCGCCCTGCTCTCCCAGCCGCCCCTGCGTGACGCCCTCACCCAGCCCGTAAGGGTCCTGCTGCCCGACGGCACGCACGAGATCGTCCGCCCGTACACCGCGTGGTGGCTGCGCGACCACCCCGTCCTCGACGGCCGCCGCCCGGCCGGCCTGCGCGCGGCGGGCGGTGACCCGCTGCTCGCCGGGCTCTACGACGCGGCCGACGCGACCGGGTTCGAGGACGAGCAGGTGCTGCGCGCCCTAGGGGTACGCACATCGGTCGCCGCGCTCCTCGACGAGCCCGGCGGCGCGGCCGAACTCCTCGACCGTCTCGCCGACCCGGACCGCGAGGTGGGCGCGGCCCAACTCCACGCGCTGTACGGGGCGCTCGCCGACCTCGACCCCGAGCAGGTCACGCTCCCGGACGAGCTGCGGGCCGTCGTGGACGGCGAGGTCAGGGTCGTGGACGCGGCCGACGCCGTTGTCGCTGACGCCCCCGACCTGCTCCCGCTGGCCGCCGGGATGGCCCTGCTGCCGGTGAGCCCGGCGCGCGCCGCCGATCTGGCCGAGCTGTTCCAGGTACGGCGCCTGAGCGCGACGGCGGACGCGGAGGTCGCTGCGGAGGGCGCCGAACACCCGGTCCCGCAGTCCGTACGGACCCTGCTCGGGGCCGGGACCCCGGAGACGTACATCGAGCACGAGGAGCTGTTCGTCGCCGGGGTGGAGGTCGACTGGCGGCGCACGCCCGACGGCACGGTCCACGCCTCGACCCTCGAAGGTGTGGCGGCGGGGCTCGCGTGGGCGGCGGGGCAGTGGCCGCGCCGGTTCGAGGTCGCGGCACTGCTCGAAGACCCGTCGCGCACGGCGGAGTTGGCGCGGGACCGCTGGTTCGACTGAGGGGAAACCCTTGGGGGCGGGGGCCGGAAAGCCGGGTGAAGAACGCGGTGAAGAAATCTTCACCCGCCGTACAACCAACCCCGCCCCCCGCAGGTCTGATCTTCCGAGTCAACAGACTCCTCAGATCACTCGGGTCCCGCGTGACGGCATTCGCACCGCGGGACCCCTTCTCCACCTTGGGGAACACATGCGCATTCGTGCCACTGTGGCCGCCGCGACCGTCTCCGGCGCCCTGGCTCTCACCGCATTCGCCGTCCCGGCTGCGCAGGCCACGGACGGGCCGACCCAGGCCCAGGCCCGCACTCTCATGCACCACATGAAGGCCCAGCAGTCCGGCCAGCACGCGAAGTCGCTCACCGCCGCGTCCACCGGGACCCCGTACCAGCTCGACGTCACCTTCTCGAAGGTCAAGGTGAACGGCGGCAAGGCGATCGTCGTCGGCACCACCAACAAGGTCAGCGTCCCGGTCACCTACACCATGACCCACGGCGCCGACGTCGACGTCACCGCCGACGACTTCTACTTCGACGTGGACATCTACCGCGGCACGATCGACAGCCCGGACAATTTCCTCATCGGTGACAACGGGCCGAGCTGCACGATCGTCTCCTCGACCGTGATCACCTGCAAGTCCACGATCGACGTGTACCCGAAGGACGAGCTCACCAACGCCGACGCCGGCGGCAAGTGGCAGGCCGAGGGCTGGGCCGTCGCCTTCAACGGCCAGGACCCGGCCTCCCCCGACATCGACGACAGCAAGGTCGGCATCACCGACCAGGGCGGCCTCGGCGCCGCCTCCGTCCAGCGGTACGCGAAGCTCACCACCAACGCCGCCCCGGAGCCCATCAAGAAGGGCAAGACCCTCACGGTCACCGGTCTGCTGTCCCGCGCCAACTGGGACACCCACAAGTACGCGGGCTACACCAAGCAGCCCGTGAAGCTCCAGTTCAAGAAGAAGGGCGCCACCAGCTACACCACCCTCAAGACGGTGACCTCGTCCTCGACGGGCAGCCTGAAGACCACGGTGACGGCGTCGGTCGACGGTTACTGGCGCTACAGCTTCGCCGGTACGTCCACCACCCCGGCCATCAACTCCACGAGCGACTTCGTCGACGTGCAGTAGTCCCTGACAGGGCCCCCTAAGGGCCCGTCACACGGGAAAGCGGCGGTCGACCCACTTCCATTTCCACAGGAACTCCAGGGCGACCGCCGCCACCACCGCGATGCCGACCGCCGTCCACGGCATCGCCTCGCCGACCAGTTTCAGCGCGAAGAACCTCTGCAGCGACGGCACCGCGAGGACGAACAGGAACGCCACGCCCATCGCGGCGACCAGGCACAGCCGCCACCACGTGTAGGGCCGCGCGATGATCGCCAGCACCCACATCGACACGAGGAACAGCGTCAACGTCGCCGAACTCGTCTCGGCCCCCAGTGCCCCCGAGCCCGTGTAGTAGTGCCGGGCCAGCATGTACGTCACGAACGTGGCCACCCCCGCGACGATCCCGCCGGGGATCGCGTACCGCATGACCCGCCGGACGAAGTGCGGTTTGGCCCGCTCCTTGTTGGGGGCGAGGGCCAGGAAGAACGCGGGGACGCCGATCGTGAGCGTCGACAGCATCGTCAGGTGCCGGGGCAGGAACGGGTACTCGACCTGGAAGATCACCACGAGGACGGCGAGCAGCACCGAGTACACCGTCTTGACCAGGAACAGGGACGCGACGCGCGTGATGTTCCCGATGACGCGGCGGCCCTCGGCGACGACCGACGGCAGCGTGGCGAAGCTGTTGTTCAGGAGCACGATCTGCGCGACCGCCCGCGTCGCCTCCGAGCCCGAGCCCATCGAGACGCCGATGTCGGCGTCCTTGAGGGCGAGGACGTCGTTCACGCCGTCGCCCGTCATCGCGACCGTGTGCCCGCGGGACTGGAGCGCGCCCACCATGTCGCGCTTCTGCTGCGGGGTGACGCGGCCGAACACCGTGTTGTCGTCGAGGGCCTTCGCCATGTCGGCCTGCTCCTCGGGGAGCGTTCGGGCGTCGACCGTGTCCCCGGCGCCGGCGAGGCCGAGCTTCCCGGCGACCGCGCCGACCGACACCGCGTTGTCGCCGGAGATGACCTTGGTGCGGACGTCCTGGTCGGCGAAGTAGCGCAGGGTCTCCGCGGCGTCGGGGCGCAGGCGCTGCTCCATCGCGACGAGCGCCACGGCCTCGGCGCCCTCCTTGACCGCCGGGTCGTCGAGGTCGAGGCGCGCGCGGGCGAGCAGCAGGACGCGCAGGCCCTGGTGGTTCAGCTCCTCGGCCTCCGCGAGGGCGTGGTGGCCGGGCGGCAGCAGGACGTCCGGCGCGCCGAGGAGCCACACGCTGTCCGTGCCGTCGCCCTCGCTGAACGCGGCGCCGCTGTACTTGCGGGCGGAGGAGAACGGCAGCGACTCGGTGCAGCGCCACTCCTCGCTGTCGGGGTAGGCGTCGATGATCGCCTTCAGCGACGCGTTGGGCCGCGGGTCGGACTCGCCGAGCGCGCCCAGGACCTTGCGTACGTAACTCTCCTCGGCGCCGTCGAGCGGGCGCAGCTCGGTGACGTCCATGCCGCCCTCGGTGAGGGTGCCCGTCTTGTCGAGGCAGACCGTGTCGACGCGGGCCAGGCCCTCGATGGCGGGCAGTTCCTGGACGAGGCACTGCTTGCGGCCGAGGCGGATCACGCCGATCGCGAAGGCGACGGAGGTGAGCAGGACGAGCCCCTCGGGGACCATCGGCACGATGCCGCCGACGGTCCGCGCGACAGCGTCCTTGAACGCGTGCTGCTTGACCACGAGCTGGCTGATGACGAGCCCGATCGCGGTCGGGATCATCATCCAGGTGACGTACTTGAGGATCGTGGAGATGCCGGAGCGCAGCTCGGACTGGACGAGCGTGAAGCGGCTGGCCTCCTCGGCGAGCTGCGCCGCGTAGGCCTCGCGGCCGACCTTCGTCGCGGTGAACGCGCCGCCGCCGGCGACGACGAAGCTGCCCGACATGACCGCGGTGCCGGGGTGCTTGACGACGGGGTCGGCCTCGCCGGTGAGCAGGGACTCGTCGATCTCCAGGCTGTCGGCCTCGGCGCACACCCCGTCCACGACGATCTTGTCGCCGGGCCCGATCTCGATGAGGTCGCCGAGCACGATGGCCGACGTGGAGATCTCGGTGGCGCGCCCGTCGCGCCGGACCGTCGGCTTCGCCTCGCCGATGACGGCGAGGGAGTCGAGGGTCTTCTTGGCCCGCCACTCCTGGACGATGCCGATGCCGGTGTTGGCGAGGATGACGTAGCCGAAGAGGCTGTCCTGGAACGGCGCGACGGCCAGCATGACCAGCCACAGCACACCGATGATCGCGTTGAACCGGGTGAAGACGTTCGCGCGGACGATCTCGGTGAGGGTGCGTGAACTGCGGACCGGTACGTCGTTGACCTCGCCGCGCGTGACCCGCTCCGCCACCTCCGCGGTGGTGAGCCCCTTCGCCCGCCCGGGAAGCGGCACCGGATGGACCGGGTCCAGCTCGGAGCCCGCGTCGATGTCGGTCATGCCATCGACACTAAGCGCGGTTCGTCGGCTTCACCCGTCGGATGCGTCGGCGGCGGACTCGGCCGCGGCCCGCTTGAGCGCCGCGTCGCGCCCCCGTACGTACCAGATGCCGATGAGGCCGAGGCCGGCGCCGGCGAGGCAGGTCCACAGCCACCACGTGTGGCCGTGGTCCGCGAACCAGCCGTAGAACGGGAGCTGTACCAGGAAGAGGACGAACCAGAGGATCGTGCCGCCCGTGATGGTGGCGACCACGGGCCCTTCGAGGGGCTCGGGTGCCTCGTGCTTGGGGGTCCACTTCTCCATGCGCACAGCTTACGAGGAGTCCCGGACGTGACTCGCGGGGAGTCTCGCGGGGGCCCGGTGAAGGCGGCGCCGCCCCAGCGCCGTCCCCCTTTCGGCCCTGGTCAGAAGGGTCAGAGGCCAGTCCGGTCAAGGGTCTACGCGCAGAGATAGCAATTTTTTGCTTAGATGTTCATACTGAAACAGCCTGTGTTTGGCTGCTTCCGTTCGTAGAAAACACCAAACAGAGCCCCCCACCAGCATCCCGATTCAGAGGTCATCCATGTCCACCTCGGCCCCCGCCCCGGTCGATTTCAGTGAGCCGCCGCCGGCCCCGAAGAACGCCGTCGACCGGTACTTCAAGATCACCGAGCGGGGTTCGTCCTTCGCCCGTGAGGTCCGGGGCGGTTTCGCCACCTTCTTCGCGATGGCCTACATCGTCGTGCTGAACCCGCTGATCCTCAGCGCCGCGCACGACATGCACGGGAAGCACCTCGACAACGCGCAGCTCGTCACCGCGACCGCGGTCGTCGCCGCGTTCACGACCCTGCTCATGGGCGTCTTCGGCAACGTCCCGATCGCGCTCGCCGCCGGCCTCGGCGTGAACACGGTCGTCGCCCTCCAGCTCGCGCCCCGCATGACGTGGCCCGAGGCGATGGGCATGGTCGTCCTCGCGGGCTTCGTCGTGATGCTCCTGGTGGCGACCGGCCTGCGCGAGCGGGTCATGAACGCCGTACCGCTCGGCCTGCGCAAGGGCATCGCGATCGGCATCGGTCTCTTCATCATGCTGATCGGCCTGGTCGACTCGGGCTTCGTCTCCCGTATCCCGGACAAGGCGATGACCACGGTCCCGCTCCAGCTCGGCGCCGACGGCCACCTCAACGGCTGGCCCGTCCTCGTCTTCGCGCTCGGCGTGCTGCTGACCCTGGCGCTCCTGGTCCGCAAGGTGCCGGGCGCCATCCTGATCTCCATCGTCGTCATGACGGTCGTCGCGGCGGTCATCGACGCGGTCGCCAAAGTCCCGAGCTGGGGTCTGACCACGCCCAAGTGGCCCGGCAACCCGGTCGAGATGCCGGACTTCGGGCTCGTCGGCCACGTCAGCCTGTTCGGCGGATTCCACCGGGTCGGCCTGCTCACCGGCATCCTCTTCGTCTTCACCGTGCTGCTGTCGTGCTTCTTCGACGCGATGGGCACGATCATGGCCATCGGCGACGAGGCCAAGCTGACCGACGACAACGGTCAGATGCCCGGCATGAACAAGGTCCTCTTCATCGACGGCATCGCCGTCGCCGCGGGCGGCTTCTCCTCCTCGTCGGCCACCACCTGCTTCGTGGAGTCCACGGCCGGCGTCGGCGAGGGTGCGCGCACCGGTTTCGCCAACGTGATCACCGGCGGTCTGTTCACCGTCGCGCTGTTCCTCACGCCCGTCGCCACGATGGTCCCGTCCCAGGCGGCCACGCCCGCGCTGCTCGCGGTGGGCTTCCTGATCCTGTCGGGGTCGATCCGCGCGATCGACTGGAGCGACTACACGATCGCCATCCCGGCGTTCGTGACGATGCTGATGATGCCGTTCACGTACTCGATCACCAACGGCATCGGCATGGGCTTCATCAGCTTCACGGTCCTGCGCGTCGCGGCGGGCCGCGGCAAGGAGGTCCCGGTCGCGATGTACCTCGTGTCGGGGGTCTTCGCCTTCTACTACCTGATGCCGGCGCTCGGCCTCACGAGCTAGCCGTCACGCCGGGGTTCAGGCAGCCCCGTAGAACCTCTCTGTCTCTTCGACCGCCGTTTTGAAGCGTTCGTCGAAGTCGTCGCGAATGAGCGTCCGGACCACATAGTCCTGGACGCTCATTCCTCTTTTGGCGGCGTGGTTCTTGAGACGGTCGAGAAGCTCACCGTCTATCCGCAGGCTGAGCACTTCCGATCCCATGCGCAACAGGTTCGCGGGCCGCTGTCCGCCAGTGCCTCACTTTTCGTGTCCGCGTCACTCATACGGGTGACGGAGGGGGTGGGGGAGGGTTCGGTGTCGCGCGTCACGGGAAACCGAGTGGTCCTTAGGCAGAGTAATGAGTTAACCTAAGAAACATGCCGGACCTCACCCATGGCGACGACGTAGCCGCTGTGAACTCCCTCCGCTCCGCGGTGATGCGACTGTCCCGACGGCTCAAGCACCAGAGAGTCGACGAGTCGCTGAGCCCCACCGAGATGTCGGTGCTCGGCACCCTCGCACGCTGCGGGAGCGCCACCCCGGGCGAGCTCGCCCGCAGGGAGCATGTGCAGCCGCCGTCGATGACCCGCATCGTCGCGCTGCTCGAGGCCAAGGGACTCGTCCGGCTGGAGCCGCACCCCGAGGACCGCCGCCAGAAGGTCGTCACCTCCACCGAGCAGGCCGAGGCCATGCTCGAGGAGAGCCGCCGCAAGCGGAACGCCTGGCTGGCGTCCCTCGTGGACAACCTCGACGAGGACGAGTGGGCCAAGGTCCGCGCGGCCGCGCCGGTCCTGGAAAAGCTCGCCCACTTGTAAGCCGCACCTGTAAGGCCCGTGGGGCCTGTCGCCAAATTCCCGTCCGGGGCGTTTGACGACAGGCCCCAGGGCGACACCGACCCGCCGTTCGCGGCCGCCAAGGAGGCGAACCCACTTTGAGTACGGGACCCGGAGCAGACTCCGCCCCCGCACCGACCGCCCTCGACACGACCGACCGCCCCCGCAAGAACTCGATGTTCAGCTCGCTGAAGATCCGTAACTACCGGCTCTTCGCGACCGGGGCCGTCGTCTCCAACACCGGCACCTGGATGGCCCGTATCACCCAGGACTGGCTGGTGCTCAGCATCACCGGCTCCTCCACGGCCGTCGGTATCACCACCGCCATGCAGTTCCTGCCGATGCTCCTCTTCGGCCTGTACGGCGGCGTCATAGCCGACCGCTTCGCGAAGCGGAAACTGCTCTTCTTCACCCAGGGCGCGATGAGCCTGTCCGGGCTCTTCCTCGCGACCCTCACCCTCACCGGCAACGTCCAGGTCTGGCACGTCTACCTCGCGGCCTTCTTCACCGGCCTCGTCACCGTCGTCGACAACCCGACCCGCCAGTCCTTCGTCTCCGAGATGGTCGGCCCCGACCAGGTCCGCAACGCGGTCAGCCTGAACTCGGCGAACTTCCAGTCGGCACGCCTGATCGGTCCCGCCGTCGCGAGCGCGCTCACCGCGGCCGTCGGTCCGGGCTGGGCGTTCCTCGCCAACGGCCTGTCCTTCCTCGCCCCGATCACCGGCCTCATGCTGATGCGCACCCGCGAGCTGCACCACACCCCGCGCTCCCCGCGCGGCAAGGGCCAGCTCCGCGAGGGCCTCCAGTACGTGTCCAAGCACCCCGAGCTGATCTGGCCGATCGTCCTCGTCGGGTTCGTCGGCACGTTCGGCTTCAACTTCCCGATCTGGCTCAGCGCCTACGCGGACGACGTCTTCCACGGCGGGGTCGGCATGTACGGCGTCTTCAACACCCTCATGGCCTTCGGCTCGCTCGCCGGTGCGCTGCTCGCGGCCCGCCGCCGCTCGACCCGCCTGCGCGTCCTCGCCGGCGCGGCCGTCGGCTTCGGCACGCTGGAGATCGTGGCCGCGTTCTCGCCCGGCGTCTGGGCGTTCGCGCCGCTCGTCGTGCTGCTCGGCATCCTCGGACTCACGGTCAACGTGACCGCTAACTCGTCCGTCCAGATGGCCACCGAGCCCGAGATGCGGGGGCGCGTCATGTCCCTGTTCATGATGGTCTTCACCGGCGGTACGCCGCTGGGCGGGCCCCTCTTCGGCTGGCTCACGGACCAGTACGGCGTCCGGATCAGCTTCGCCATCGGCGGTGTCGTGTGCGCCACGGCCGCGGTGGGCGTCGGCCTGATGCTGGCGCGCGCCGCGAACCTGCGGCTCAAGCTGGACCTGCGGCGCGGACAGCAGCATGTGCAGTTCGTCCCGCGCGAGCAGCTGGCCGCGGTGGCGTAAGCGGTTGGAAGGCGGCGGGTGTCAGACGCGCCGGGCCAGGACCTGGCCCGGCCACTTGCCGTCCGGTCCGGTGAACGCCTCCGTGCGCGTGAACCCGTTCGCCTCGTAGAACGCGACGAGGGCGCCGTCGTCGCCCGCGTAACAGTCGACCCGCAGGAGGCTCACGCCCGCCCTGCGGGTTTCGCGTACCGCGTGGGCGAGGAGGGCGGCGCCCGCTCCGCTGCCGTGGCGGGCCGCGAGCAGGTGCACGTAGCGCTCGGGCTCACCGGCCGGTGCCACGTACGAGCCCGGCTCCTCGGTCAGCGTCAGGGTGCCGACGGGGACGCCGTCCAGCTCGGCGATCCACGGCTCGCCCTTCGCCACGTACTCCTCGACCGTCGCCACCGTCCGAGGATCGGTCGACCACGGGCGGGTGCCCCACTGGCCCGTACGGCCCTGTGACACCAGCCACTCCATCGCCCCGTCGAACAGCCTGAGGATCGCGGGGATGTCGGCCGTACCGCCCTTCCTGATCTCCATAGAGGTCTCCATACGGGGACACTAGCGGGGTGAGACTCTTCGCAGCGGTGCTTCCGCCGGACGGGGCGTTGGATGAACTGGGGCGCGCCGTCGACCAGTTGAGGGATCTTGAGGGTGCCGGGCGGCTGCGGTGGAGCGGCCGCCCCGGCTGGCACTTCACGCTCGCGTTCTACGGCGAGGTGCCCGAAGAGACCGTGCCCGAACTGTCGCGCCGCCTGGAACGGGCGGCGGCCCGCACCGCGCCCTTCCCGCTGGCCCTGCGCGGCGGCGGGCACTTCGGGAGCCGGGCCCTGTGGGTGGGCGCGGCCGGCGACATCGCGACGATGCGGCGCCTGGCCGAGCGCTCCGAGGCAGCGGCGCGCAAGGCCGGCCTGGAGACGGAGGAACACCGCCACTACCGGGCGCACCTCACGGTGGCCCGCGGCGACGGCACGGTAGGCCTCCGGCCCTTCACGGAAGCGCTCGACGAGTTCACGGGCCAGGAGTGGACGGTCGGCGAGCTGGCCCTCGTCCGCAGCCGGCTGCCGAGGTCCGGGGTACGGGGCGAGCGGCCCCGCTACGAGAAGGTCGGCGGCTGGCCTCTCACCGCTACGGGTTAACCTCGACGGGTGGACCCGAAGACCCGTAACCGGATCATGGCCGTTGTGCTGGTAATGATGTTCGCCGTTGTCGCCGTGGCGGCCGCGGTCGGCAAGTGACCGCCACGCGCGTGCGCGCGGCGCAACGGCTCCCCGGCGAACGCTTCCGGTGACTGCCTGCGCGCCGGGGCCGCATCGTCCCGGGGCGTCCCCCGGACCCGCGGCCGGTAGCGGCGCGAGGATCCAGGGTCCGTACGGCTCTCAGAGCAGCTCGCCGGCACGCATGGCTGCGGGGCCACCAGGCGAATGCCTCTGGTGACAGCCCCCGCGCCGGGGCCGCGAACAGCTCCCCGGCGGCTGCCTCCGGCTCTACCAGGCGAACGCCTCCGGTGACGGGCCCGGGCCCGGGAAGATCTCGTCCAGGGACGTGAGGACTTCCTCGCTCAGTTCCAGTTCGACCGCCCGCAGGGCCGAGGCGAGCTGGTCCGGGGTGCGGGGGCCGACGATCGGGCCCGTCACTCCGGGGCGGGTCAGGAGCCAGGCCAGGGCCGTCTCGCCCGGCTCCAGGCCGTGTTTGTCGAGCAGGTCCTCGTAGGCCTGGACGCGGCCACGCGTCACCGGGTCCGCCAGTGCCTCCGCCGCCCGGCCGCTCGCTCGGCGGCCGCCCTCGAACTCCTTGCGGATGATGCCGCCGAGCAGTCCGCCGTGCAGCGGCGACCAGGGGATGACCCCGAGGCCGTACTCCTGCGCGGCCGGGATGACCTCCATCTCGGCGCGGCGCTCCGCGAGGTTGTAGAGGCACTGCTCGCTGACGAGGCCGACCATGCCGCGCCGGGCGGCTGTCTCGTTGGCCTGGGCGATCTTGTAGCCGGGGAAGTTGGACGACCCGGCGTAGAGGATCTTGCCCTGCCGGATCAGGACGTCGATCGCCTGCCAGATCTCCTCGAACGGGGTCAGGCGGTCGATGTGGTGGAACTGGTAGATGTCGATGTAGTCGGTCTGAAGGCGCTTCAGGCTCGCCTCAACCGCCCGCCGGATGTTCAGCGCCGACAGCTTGTCGTCGTTCGGCCAGGTCTCGCTCTGGCGATTCATCGAGCCGTAGACCTTGGTGGCCAGGACCGTCTTCTCGCGCCGGCCGCCGTTCTGGGCGAACCAGCTGCCGATGTACTCCTCGGTCCGGCCCTTGTTCTCGCCCCAGCCGTAGACGTTGGCCGTGTCGAAGTAGTTGATCCCCGAGGCCTGCGCCGCGTCCATGATCGCGTGGCTGGCGGCCTCGTCCGTCTGCGGACCGAAGTTCATCGTGCCGAGGACGAGCCGGCTGACCTTGAGTCCTGTGCGTCCGAGCTGCGTGTACTCCATGGGTCGTAAGCCAACGGCGTGGAACGGTCTCTAGGCAAGCCCCGTGGGCCACGTGCCTGCCGGTCCCCACGCCTGGCTCATCGCCCGGTCGAACGCGGCCGCGAGTTTGTGCTCGCCGCTCGCGTTCGGGTGCGTGCCGTCGTACGTGTCCGTGTGGATGTCGTACGACTCCGGGACCGAGGCCAGGAGCAGCGGTGAGCGGCCCTCGTCGAGGTCGGCGACCGCCTTGGCGAGGAGCGTGTTGAAGTGGGCGACCTCGGCGGCGAAGGGGGCGTCCGTCTCGGCGCGCACGTTCGGGATGACCGGGAGCAGGACGAGGCGCACGTGCGGGTTCGCGGCGCGGGCGGCGGCGACGAACGCGCGGGCGTTGTCCGCGGTCTGCTCGGCGTCCGTGTAGAAGCCGAGGTCGATCAGCCCGAGGGAGATGAGCAGGACGTCGGCTCGCGCGGCGGTGACGGCTTCCTCGATGACGGGCGCCATGTGCAGCCAGCCCTCGCCCCAGCCCGCGAGGTGGGCGCGCGGGAAGGCGGGCTCGGCGTCGGCGTGGTCGTGGGAGAGCGGCGCGTCCGCCGTCTTGTCGTAGAGCGTGTCGCGGGGGCCGACGACGGCGAAACCGTCGTCCCCGTAGGCGGCCCGCAGGTGCTGCCACATCCGGTAGCGCCAGGTGAGTTCGCCCGCGCTGCCTATCGTCATCGAGTCGCCGACGAACATGAACCTGAGCATCCGCTCATCATCGCGGATCATGCGCGGGCAGGGTGTGTGACGCTGCGCACGCCCTGGCAAGCTGAGGGACATGCGTACGTTTCTGGGGGCGGCCGGAGCCGCAGTCGTTCTCGCGTTCGGTGCCGCCGCTCCCGCCCTGGCGGACGACCCGGGCAGCGACGGCTTCACCATCAAGGACCCCAGGATCGCCGAGTCCAGCGGCCTCGCCGCGTCCCGTCTCCACCCGGGGATCTACTGGACCCACAACGATAGCGGCGACGGCCCTTACCTGTACGCGGTCGACGGCAGGACCGGGGAGACCGTCGCCACGCTCACCCTGACCGGTGTCGGCGCCCCGCGCGACGTCGAGGCGATCTCGGTCGGCCCCGACGACAACCTCTACGTCGGTGACATCGGGGACAACCTCGGCGGCTCCTGGTCCCACGTATGGATCTACAAGCTGCCCGAGCCGAAGGAACTGCGCGACCAGACGGTACGGGCGACGCAGTTCACCGTGCAGTACGCGAACGGCCCGCGCAACGCCGAGGCGCTGATGGTCCATCCGAAGACCGGGCGCGTCTACATCGCGGAGAAGAACGAGGACGGCGGAGGGCTGTACGAAGGCCCCGCCACGCTCTCCGCCACCGGCACGAACGTGTTCCGGCGCGTCGCCGGGATCGACCTGTGGGTCACGGACGGCGCGTTCTCGCCCGACGGGCGTCACCTCGCCCTGCGCGGCTACTTCGGCGGCATCTCGTACACCTGGAACGACGGGAGGCCGAAGAGGGAGGGACAGCTGACCGTGCCGGTGCAGCCGCAGGGCGAGTCCGTCACGTACACCCTCGACGGGAAGACGCTGCTCTACGGGAGTGAGGGCCGGGGGAGCGCGGTGCAGCCGGAGCCGGTGGAGGGGAGCGGCGGGGGCGGCGACTCCAAGTCCCCGTCGGGGAGCGGGGCGCAGGCCGGTGACGGGCGGATCGACACCGGGTTCAGCGCGAGTGCGGTCGGGCTGGTCGCCTTGCTCATCGTGGTGCTGGGGATCGGGCGGCTGGTGCGGCGGCCGAAGAAGTAGCGCGGCCGGGGCGGGCGGGCTGTCGCTCGCCGATGGCCACGCGCCGGTGGTCAGTCCTCGAGGACCCGTAGCTCGTAGTGCAGCGTCCGGTCGCGCTGCATCTTGTGCGCCAGCGGGACCGCGAAGCCGTGGATCACCGGGTGCTTGCGGCGGAGCAGCTTCGCCGCGTGCTTCGCCTCCTCGCCGTCCTCGTCGAGGAGCCGGACCCGGGCCTTGAACTCGGGGCCCGTGGGGGCGCCGCGCAGGGTCGAAGGGGCGATCTCCACCTCGGGGTCGTTGCGCATCCGCTTGACCTTCCACGCCTTTCCGTAGGTGCGGAAGTACGCGTGGTCGCCCTCGACGGCGATGTTCACGGGGGTGCCGACACCCGTGCCGTCCTTCTTGTGCGAGGTGAGCAGGACCGCGTACTGCTTGATCAGGGGTGCGAGCACGGGGCTCGTGGGTTCCGTGGTCATACCTCCATGGAGGCACTCCGCGGGCGTTCTGTCACCCTCTACGCCGATGGGGCGCCCGGCGTGTGCCGGGCGCCCCATCTACGTAGTCCTGTGGAACGAAGTGACTAGAGCTTCTCGATCACGTAGTCGATGCACTTCGTCAGCGCCTCGACGTCCGCCGGGTCGATCGCCGGGAACATCGCGATGCGCAGCTGGTTGCGGCCCAGCTTGCGGTACGGCTCGGTGTCCACGATGCCGTTGGCGCGGAGCGCCTTGGCGACCGCGGCGGCGTCGACCGAGTCGTCGAAGTCGATCGTGCCGATGACCTGCGAACGCTTGGCCGCGTCGGTGACGAACGGCGTCGCGTACTTCGACTCCTCGGCCCAGCTGTACAGGCGCGTGGAGGAGTCCTTCGTACGGCCCGTGGTGAAGGCCAGACCGCCCTGGCTGTTCATCCACTCCAGCTGGTCGGCCAGCAGGAACAGCGTCGCGAGCGCCGGGGTGTTGTACGTCTGGTTCTTGCGGGAGTTGTCGATCGCCGTCGGCAGCGAGAAGAACTCCGGGATGTGCCGGCCGGACGCGTGGATGCGCTCGGCGCGCTCGATCGCGGCGGGCGAGAACACCGCCAGCCACAGGCCGCCGTCCGCCGCGAAGGACTTCTGCGGGGCGAAGTAGTAGACGTCCGACTCGGTGATGTCGACCGGCAGGCCGCCCGCGCCGGAGGTCGCGTCCACCAGGACGAGGGCGCCCTCGTCGGCGCCCGCGACACGCTTGATCGGGGCGGCGACACCGGTGGAGGTCTCGTTGTGCGTCAGGCCGTACACGTCGACGCCGGCCTCGGCCTGCGCCTCGGGGTGCGTGCCCGGCTCGGAGGCGATGACCGTCGGCTCGGCCAGCCACGGGGCGAGCTTGGCGGCCTTCGCGAACTTGGAGGAGAACTCGCCGAAGTTGAGGTGCTGCGACTTGTTCTCGATCAGGCCGTGGGTCGCCACGTCCCAGAAGGCGGTGGAGCCGCCGTTGCCCAGGATCACCTCGTAGCCCTCGGGGAGGGAGAACAGGTCCTTCACGCCCTCACGGACGCGGCCGACCAGGTTCTTGACCGGGGCCTGGCGATGAGAGGTACCGAGGAGGGAGGTGCCGGTGGCGGCCAGGGCGTCCAGCGCCTCCGTGCGCACCTTGGAGGGGCCCGCGCCGAAACGTCCGTCGGCGGGCTTGATGTCAGCGGGAATCTGGATCTCAGCCACGGGGTGAGCCTAGCGGCTTGCAGTAGGCATTCCTTCCGCTGTCCGTCGGCTGAGATCCCGCCCGTCCGGGGCAACGCCTCGGGGCTCCGCCCCGGACCCCGCTCCTCAAACGCCGGAGGGGCTGAATATCAGCCCCGCAGCCGTACCGGCAGTTCGAACAGGTCGTTCTGCGTCACGACCGGCTTGTTGCGCAGCTCGCCCGGCTCGACCGCGAGCCGGAGGCCGGGGAAGCGGGCGTACAGCGCGGGCAGCGCCACGCCGGCCTCCAGTCGGGACAGGGCCGCACCCGGGCAGACGTGCGGGCCGTGGCCGAACGAGATGTGCCGGGTCGGCGAGTCGCGGGTGATGTCGAACTCGCCGGCCGTCGGGCCGTGCGCCTGCTCGTCCCGGCCGATCGCGCCGAAGGAGACGATCAGGGCCTCGCCCTTGCGCAGGGTCCCGTCCCCGACCGGGATGTCCTCGGCGGCGAACCGGATCAGGACGTGCGAGGTGGGCGTCGAGTGGCGCAGCGTCTCCTCGACGACCTGCTCCCAGGTGGCCTTGCCGTCGAGGACGAGGGCCAGCTGGTCGGGGTGCTTGGACAGGTTCACGACGGCGTTCACGATGAGGGAGATCGTCGTCTCGTGGCCGGCCGCGACCATCAGCTGGAGCGTGGAGACGATCTCCGCGTCGGTGAGGTGGTCGCCGTCCTCGGAGGCCTGGATCAGGGCGCTGGTCAGGTCGTCGCCCGGCTCGGCGCGGCGGGCCGCGACGACTGCGGCCATCATCGCCGCGAGCTCGCCGAGCGTCGCGACGACCTCCTCCGGCGGGGTCTGCGTGGAGAAGAACTTGTCGAAGAGGACCTTCAGGCGCGGGTGGTCGGCCTCGTCTATGCCCATCAGGTCGCTGATCACGTACATGGGCAGCGGGTAGGCGAACTCGGCCTTCAAGTCGACCGTGCCCTCGGCGGGGAGCTTGTCGAGCAGGCCCGCCGTCAGCTCCTCGATCCGCTCGCGCAGCCGCTCCACCCGGCGCACGGTCAGCGCCTGTGCCACCAGGGCGCGCAGCCGGCGGTGATCCTCGCCGTCGACGGTGAGCATCGAGCGGCCCGGGTTGGCCAGGCCGATCAGCGGCCAGTCGGCGGGGATCTCGCCGCGCTGCCAGGCGCCCCACACCTCGATGTCCTTCACCAGGCGCTTGTCGGTGAGGAGTTGGCGGGCCTCGGCATGGTGCGTGACCGCCCACACGGGGACGCCGCCGGGCAGTTCCACCTCCACCAGCGGGCCCGCCGCGCGCAGCCGGGCGGTCTCGGCCTCCAGGTCGGTGACGAAGGGGTCGAGGGCGATACGGCCGGTGGGCGCGTGCGGGCAGGCGGACGTCGTCATAGGGGGTGCTCCAAGAGAGGTGTGGACAAAGGGAGTTGTCAGAGGGCGGGCGTCGGTGTGAAGCGGACCGGGAGGTCGGTGAGGCCGCGCAGCCACGGCGAGGGCCGCCGGGTGAGGGCCGCGGCCGGCGTGGCCAGGTCGATGTCGGGCAGCCGGTCGAGGACCACCTCGATGCCGGTCCGCGCGATGACCTCGGCGACCTCCTGCGCGGGGAACGGGCAGCGGTGCTCGCCGTGCCCGAACGAGAAGTGGGCGCTGTTGCCGCCCGTGAGGACGGAGGCGTCCGTGCGCACCTGCGGGTCGGCGTTGGCCGCGCCGACGCCGAGCAGCAGCAGGTCGCCCGAGCGGATGTGGCGGTCGCCGAGCCGGGTGTCACGGGTGGCCCAGCGCCCGGCGACGTTCTGCGTCGGGGCGTCCTCCCACAGCACCTCGTTCATCGCCTCGGCGACACTGTGCCGCCCGCCGAACAGGGACGCGGCGAACCGGTCGTCGGTGAGCATCAGGCGCAGCGAGTTGCCGATCCAGTCGGCGGTGGGCTGGTGCCCGGCCGCCATCATCACCATGAGGTCCTGGGCGACCTCCTCGGCCGTGAACCCCGACGGGTCCTGGAGCATGTACGAGGCCACGTCCTCGCCCGGCGCCGTGTGCTTGGCGGCGAGCAGCCCGACCATCGACCCCGCGAGGTGCTGCTGGCCGGCGAGGGCGCGCTCCCGGCCGTCGATCATGTCGTTCATCGCCGAGACCAGGCCGGGGCCCTGCTCGTCGGGGAAGCCGTAGATGCGGGCCAGGACGCGGACCGGCAGCATCATCGCGTAGTCGGCGATGATGTCGCACTCGCCCTTGCCGCAGAAGCCGTCGATCAGCTCGTCCGCGAACTGCTCGGCGTGCGCCTTGAGTTCGAACGGGTCGACGGCCTCAAGGGCGTGACTGATCATCGCGGCGCGCTGCCGGTGCCGCTCGCCGACCGTGTAGAGGATCGACGGCTGTTTGCGGCCGATCATCGGCAGCAGCGGCCAGTCGGCGGGGATGTGCTCCCACTGGTTCCACAGCTCGGAGTCGCGGCTGAACAGGGCCGGATCGCCGGTCACCTGGTGCAGTTCGCGGTAGCCGAGGACCAGCCAGGCCGGGATGTCGCCGTCGAGCACGACGGGCGCGACGGCGCCGTGGTCGCGGCGCATCTCCCGGTAGAGGGTGGCGGGTTCGGTCGCGAAGCGGGGGCCGGACAGCGGTACGGGGGCGGGGGCGTCGGCGGTGCCGTGCGCGGTGCCGTGCGCGGTGTTGTGCTCGGACAAGGGGCAGCCGGGGCTTGTCACGGGGCGGTCTCCTGAGGCACGTACGGCTGACGGGCTTGAGTGGCGCCTTGAGTGGCGTAGAGCGTCTTGAGGTGTTCGAGGAGCGCGATCAGGACGTCCTTGCTGGACTCGCGGGCGCGCGCGTCGCACCGGACGAGCGGCACCTCGGGGTCGAGGTCGAGGGCCTCGCGCAGCTGCTCCAGGGTGTGCGACGGGCCGCCGAAGTCGTTGTGCGCCACGATGAACGGCGTGCCGTGGTGCTCCAGGCGGTCGATCGCGTACCAGGAGTCCTCGATGCGCCGCGAGTCGACGAGGACGACCGCGCCGAGCGTGCCGGAGAACAGCCGGTCCCACAGGAACCAGAAGCGCTCCTGGCCGGGGGCGCCGAACAGGTAGAGGACGTTGTGCTCGTCGAGCGTGATGCGGCCGAAGTCGAAGGCGACCGTCGTCGACGTCTTCGTACGGACGCCGTCGAGGTCGGCGAGGTCGTCCACGCCCTTCCCCGCCTGCGTCATCGTCTCCTCGGTGTTGAGGGGACGGATCTCGCTCACGGAGCGGACCAGGGTGGTCTTGCCGACGCCGAAGCCGCCGACGACGACGACCTTCAGGCCGTTGTCGGCGCCGGGCGCGAGCTCCCGGCGGCCGCTCGGCAGTTCAGAGGTTGCGGAGTCCAACGAGCACCTGCTCCAGGATGTCGGGATCGGGACGGCGGTGGGGGGAGGCGGCGATCCGCGGATGACGGACGCTGATACGGCCCTGCGCCAGGAGGTCGGAGAGCAGGACGCGCACGATGCTCACCGGCAGGCCGAGCTCGGCCGCCACCTCCACCACCGCGGTGGGCCGGGCGCACATCCGCAGGATCGCGGCCTGCTCGGACGGCATACCGGGAGCCGGGTCCGACTCGGTGACGACCAGCGACACCAGGTCGAAGGAGACGTCGGCCGCCGGCCGGCTGCGCCCTCCGGTGAGGGTGAAATAGCGGTCGGGGGCGTCGTCCCGGCCGGGACGGCTCATGACGCCGGGGGTGTGGCGGAGGCGTCCTCGTGCCGGCGCTCGGCGCGCAGGTGCTCACCGAGCTGCTCGACGAGCTCGGACATGGAGTGCCCGACGAGGCCCGCGTCGGCCTCCTCGTCGGCGATCGCCGCGAGATGCGCGCCCTCGCCGGCCTCGACGATGAACAGCGTGCCGCCGTGGAACTCGGTCATCGAGGAGCGCACGCCGCCGGTCCCGTCGCCGAACTCGGCGGAGGCGCCGTGCGCCAGGGACTGGATCCCGGCGGCGATCGCGGCGAGCTGGTCCGCCTGGTCGGTGGAGAGCTCGGGGGTGTGGCACAGCTTGAGGCCGTCGCGCGACAGGACCAGGGCGTGCCGGGTGCCCGGGGTGCGCTTGAGGAGGCCTTCGAGCAGCCAGGTCAGATCGGCGCCGGTGGTGGTCCCGCTCATCGGGGGGTGTCCTTTTCTTCCTGCTGGGGTTCTTGGGGGCGTGGGGTGGGGGTTGTTACGGGGGCTTCCGTAAGGGGCGCGGTGCTCATCCCTACGGGGTCTTCTGTGCGAGTCCCTACGGGGTCTTCCGTGCCGGTCCCTACGGGGTCTTCCGTACGGGGCGTAGTGCTGGTCGCTCCGGGGGCCTCCGCGCGGGGCGTGGTGGCGCGGACCGCCTGGCGGAAGCTGCTGAAGCGGGCGGCGGCGGAGACGGCGGCCTCCGTTTTCGCGTTGGTGGTCTCGGAGGCCTCGGTGGGTCCGGTGGTCCTGGCGGGCGCGGTGGCACCGGCGGTGGTCCCGGCGGCGGCACGGGCCTGTGCGCGCTCGGCGGCGGCCAGGGTCCGGCCGCGCGCCCGCTTGGGCAGTCCGCTGTCACCCGGCGCCGGTGTCGGTGCGGGAGCCTTGGTCGCCCCGTGCTCGCCCCGTACGGGAAGGGCTCCGGCGGCGGGCTCGTGCGCTGCGGCCTCGCGGGCCGGCGACTCATCGCTCACGGGCTCATGCGTCACGACCTCGTGCGCTACGGGCTCATGCGTCACGACCTCATGCCCCGCGGCCGCGTGCGCCACGGACCTGGCGGCGCCGCCCGCCGCACCGCGCGCCGCATCGGCGGCACCCGGCGCCCCGCCCGCCGCACCCGGCATCGCAACGCCCGGCACCGGCTTCGGCCCCCGCGTCGGTTCCGGTGTCCGGGACAGCAGTTCCTGCGGGATGAGCAGCAGTACCCCCGTGCCGCCCCGGGCCGACGGCCGGAACGACACGGTGAGCCCGTGCTTGCGGGCCAGGCGGCCGACGACGGCGAGTCCGAGCCGGGTGCCGGACAGGCCGCCGAGGCCCGTCGGCCCGGCCGCCTCGCCGGAGACCGCGTGCTCGGCGCGGCGCAGCTGCACCGGCCCCATCACGAGCCCGGAGTCCTCCACGGACACGATGACGCCGGCCGGCACCTCTTCGACGTAGACATGCACCTCGGCGGTGGGCGGTGAGAAGTTGGCCGCGTTGTCGAGGAGTTCGGCGAGCGCGTGCATGACGCCTTCGGCGGCGTGACCCGCGACGGCGACACCCGTGTTCGCGTGCACCCGCACGCGCTGGTAGCCGCCGATGCGGCCCATCGCGCCGCGCAGGATCGACTCCATGGCGATGGGGCGGGCCCAGCGGCGGCCCGAGCGGGCGCCGGTGAGCACGGCGACCGAGTCGGCGAGCCTGCCCGCCTGGGCGGTGCGGTGGTCGAGGTGCAGCAGGTCGGCGAGGACGTCCTCGTCGGTGTGCCGGTGCTCCATCTCGCGCAGGTCGGCCAGCATTCCGGTGGCCAGGGCCTGCATACGCCCGGCCGCGTTGGCGCAGGCGGCGAGCGCTGCGGCCCGCTCGGCGCGGGCGCTACGCAGCTGCCCGGCGAGCCCGTCGGCGTCGGCGGCGCGGGCGTCCCGGGCCTCTGTCAGCTCGGCGGTCGTCCGGGCCTGTTCGGCGATGAGGCGGGCCTGTTCGGCAGTGCTGCGGTCGGCGGCGTGGCGCAGTTCCGTGACACTCCGGCGCAGCCGTGCGGCGCTCTCGCGGGCGTGCGCGGCGTAGGCGGCCACGGCGGAGAACGCGAGCGCGGCGCAGGCAGCGCCCCAGGCGAGCGGGGTGCGCACGGAGTCCGGCGCGAGGGCGACCGCCCCGGCGCCGAGCGCTCCGGTGACGAGGAGGGCGGCCAGCAGGGCGAGCGCGGCCGGGCGTACGGGCGGCCGGTGGGGCGCGGTCATCGGTCGGGTCCTCTGGGGGGAGGGAGGTCAATTGTCGGTCACTATAGGAGAGTTGGTGATCGGTTTGGGAACGTTCATGTGCGTATCGTGAACAAGCGGGCAGAGTCGTGCCGTGCCAGGGGCTCTCAGGGGCTGCATCCTGGAGGGCATGGACGATCTGGACGGCCTGGAACGGGAACTGCGGGCGGCCGTGCGCGGCGGGGTCGACTTCTCCGTCACCGCGCGTGCCCTGAACACGATGGACGCGTCCAACTACCGCCGGGTGCCGCGCGGGGTGCTCACCCCGAGAGACGGCGACGACGTGGCCGCTGCCCTGGAGGTGTGCCGCAGGCGCGGGGTCCCGGTCGTGGCCCGCGGCGGCGGCACCTCCATCGCCGGACAGGCGACCGGCACCGGCCTGGTCCTCGACTTCACCCGGCACATGAACGGGATCCTCGACGTCGACCCGGAGACCCGAACAGCTCGTGTACAGCCGGGAGTTGTACTCGACCGGCTCCAGGATGCGGCCGCCCCCTACGGGCTCCGGTTCGGGCCCGATCCGTCCACGCACAGCCGCTGCACGCTCGGCGGGATGATCGGGAACAACTCCTGCGGGTCCCATTCGGTGGCCTGGGGGACGACCGCCGACAGCGTGCGGGAGCTGTCGGTCGTCATGCGTGAGCCGGACGGCTTCGGGGAGCGGAGGCTTGGGCAGGGCTGGGAGGGCGCTCCCGCCGGGCTCCGGCAGCTGGTCGAGGGCGAGCTGGCACTGCTGCGGACCGGGTTCCCGGACCTGCCGCGCCGCATCTCCGGGTACGCCGCCGACGCCCTGCTCCCCGAGAGCGGCGTTGACCTCGCCCGTTTCCTCTGCGGCACCGAAGGCACCCTCGGCATCGTCACCGAAGCCACCGTCCGGCTCGTCGAAGCGCCCCGCGCATCCGCCCTCGCGGTGCTCGCCTACGCCGACGAGAGCGCCGCCGCCGAGGCCGCCGCCGGGCTTCTCCCCTACGGGCCGCTCACCGTGGAGGGCATGGCGGCCGACCTCGTACGCGACCAGACAGGGCTGCCCAGAGGCGGGGCCTGGCTGTTCGTCGAGACCGGCGGGGACACCCCGGCCGAGGCACGCGCCCGAGCCGAGGAGATCGTGCGGGCTGCCGCCGACGGCACGACGGACTCCCTGATCGTCGACGAACCCGCAGGTCAGCGCGCGCTGTGGCGGGTTCGCGAAGACGCCTCCGGGACCGCGACCCGGATGCCCGACGGCACCGAGGCCTGGCCCGGCTGGGAGGACTGCGCCGTGCCGCCCGCCCGCCTCGGCGCCTACCTGCGGGACTTCCGGGGCCTGCTCGCCCAGCACGGGCTGCGCGGCACCCCCTACGGGCACTTCGGGGACGGCTGCATCCACGTACGCATCGACTTCGACCTTCTAGGGGATCTCGGGGTGCGGCGGTTCCGGCGGTTCTCCGAGGACCTCGCGGAACTCGTCGTCGCGCACGGCGGATCGCTGTCCGGCGAACACGGCGACGGGCAGGCCCGCGCCGAGCTGCTGCCGAAGATGTACGGGCCCGACCTGGTGCGCCTCTTCGAGCGCGTCAAGGACGTGTGGGACCCCGACGGGCTCCTCAATCCCGGGATGCTCGTCCGCCCCCACCGCCTCGACGAGAACCTGCGCTTCGCCGTCCTGCCCCGTGAGCCGGTCGACGTCGCGTTCGGCTACCCGCACGACGGCGGCGACTTCTCCGCCGCCGTCCGCCGCTGCGTCGGCGTCGCCAAGTGCCGTACGGAGAAGGCCCCTTCGGGCGGTGGCGTCATGTGCCCCTCGTTCCGGGCGACCGGAGACGAGACGCACTCCACGCGCGGGCGCGCGCGGCTGCTGCACGAGATGCTCGCCGGGGAGGTCGTCACGGACGGCTGGCAGTCCACGGAGGTACGGGACGCGCTCGACCTGTGCCTGTCGTGCAAGGGGTGCCGTTCGGACTGCCCTGTCGGCGTCGACATGGCCACGTACAAGGCGGAGTTCCTGCACCACCACTACGAAGGGCGCCGCAGGCCCGCCGCGCACTACTCCATGGGGTGGCTGCCGCGCTGGCTGAAGGGCGTCGGGCTCACGGGTACAGCCGGCCTCGTCAACTCCCTTGCAGGCGTACGGCCGTTGGCGGCTGTCGGCAAGCGGCTCGGCGGGATCGCGGCCGAGCGGCGGATTCCCCGGGTGGCCGGTGAGACGTTCAGCGCGTGGTGGCGGCGGCAGCCGCGGTCCGGGGGTGACGGGCCCCGCGTCGTGCTGTGGCCGGACACGTTCACGGAACATCTCGCGCCGCAGGTCGGGCGGGCCGCCGCCCGCGTTCTCGAAGACGCCGGGCTGTCAGTGGCCACGACGCCGACCAGGGTTCTCACCTACATGCCGGACGGCCTCGCCGCCGTCGCCCGTACGCTCACGGCGCGCCGGGGGCGGGTCTGCTGCGGCCTCACGTACACGTCCACCGGCCAGCTCGACCGGGCCCGCGCCGTGCTGCGCCGCACCCTCGACCTGATGCGGCCGGTCATCGACGCGGGGCTGCCCGTCGTCGTCCTGGAACCGTCCTGCGCGGCCGCACTCCGCACCGACCTGCCGGAACTCCTCCCGGACGACCCCCGCGCCCGGCGCCTCGCCGACTCCGTCCTCACCTTCGCCCAGGCCCTGGAACGGCTCGCCCCGCACTGGGACCCGCCCCGCGTCGACCGCCCGGCCGTGGGCCAGACGCACTGCCACCAGCACGCGGTCCTCGGCGACGCCGCCGAACGGCGACTCCGTGAACGGGCGGGCCTGGAAGGCGAGTTGAGCGGCGGCTGCTGCGGACTCGCGGGCAACTTCGGCTTCGAGGACGGCCACTACGACGTGTCGGTGGCGTGCGCGGAGGAACAGCTCCTGCCTGCTGTGCGTGAGGCGGGGGAGGGGGCCGTTGTCCTGGCGGACGGCTTCTCGTGCCGCACGCAGCTGGAGCAGCTGGAGGGGCGGGGCGGGCGCCCGGGGCGGCATCTGGCGGAGGTGCTGGCGGAGGCGCTGGGGGTTGTGCCGTAGGGGGTGCGTTGTAAGGGGCCTGTCGTAGAGGGTCGGGCGGCGGCGTGTGTGACGTTGCCCTCCTCGGTGATGGCGGGGGAGTGATGCACTCGGCATTTCACGGACCGCCCAGGGGGCCTTACCGTGGCGATTGGGCCTTTTTCGGTCGCCCCTAAGGGGCGACCGTACGCGGGCTCGTCCGCCCGCGCGCGGGCGGGGCGTCAGCCATATAAGAGGCCGACGATCATGACGCGGTGTACTACCTTGGACGGTGGAGTCCACCTCATTGAACTTGAACCGCGGGTGGCGAGGGGAAAGGGAAGGCTCAGACGTGAACGTCTCACGTACCGACCGGGCGGCGGCCGGCGCCGACGTGGCGGCCGCCGCGCTCGTGCAGCCGGAGGCCGCCGTCTCGCAGCCCGAGGTGGCGGGCGTGACCGCCGCCCCCGAGGGCGCGGCGACGCAGGGCTCCCGCTGGGGCTCCCTCGGTCCGGTCGGCCTCGTGCTCGCCGGCTGTGTGTCGGTGCAGTTCGGCGCGGCCGTCGCCGTGACCCTGATGCCGCGCGCCGGAGCCGTCGGCGTCGTCACCCTGCGCCTCGTGTTCGCCGCGCTCGTACTCCTCGTCGTGTGCCGGCCGAAGCTGCGCGGCCACTCGCGCGCCGACTGGGGCACCGTCGTCGCCTTCGGCATCGCCATGGGCGGCATGAACATGCTCTTCTACCAGGCGGCCTCGCGGATTCCGCTGGGCCCGGCCGTGACCCTGGAGGTCCTCGGCCCGCTCGCCCTGTCGGTCCTCACCTCCCGGCGCCTCGTCAATGCCATCTGGGCGGGCCTCGCGCTGTGCGGCGTCTTCCTCCTGGGCGGGGGCGGCTTCCACGCCGGGCTCGACCTCGTCGGCGCGGCCTTCGCCATCTCGGCGGGCGGCTGCTGGGCCGCGTACATCGTCTTCAGTGCCCGTACGGGGCGACGCTTCCCGCAGGCGGACGGGCTCGCGCTCGCGATGGTGGTCGCGGCCGTGCTGTGCCTGCCGCTGGGTATCGCGGAGGCCGGTTCGCGACTCGTCGTGCCGTCGACGGTCGGCCTCGGCGCGGCCGTGGCCGTCCTGTCCTCCGTCCTGCCGTACACCCTCGAACTCCTGGCCCTGCGCCGCCTGCCCGCGTCCACGTTCGCGGTCATGATGAGCCTGGAACCGGCCATCGCCGCGCTCGCCGGCTTCCTGATCCTGAACCAGGCCCTGTCCGTCGTCGCCGCCCTCGCGATCGCCCTGGTCATCGCGGCCAGCATCGGAGCGGTGCGTACGCAGGTGGGGCGGGGCCGGGCGAAGGTGACGGTGGCTGAAGCCGGCGCCGAGGCCGGCTAGGCCCAGCCCCCTGAGGTTCCGACCGCCTCAGGGCCCTGGCCATTTTTCATACAAGCACGCTTGATTGTTTCTCCTCGCGCTGCCATGCTCCGGGGCACGCCGTCGTGCCCCGAGGGGAGCGCATCGTGTCCGACCCGTTGGCAGTGCTCGAGGATCTGCGCAGTGAGAGCGCCGAACTCGACCTGATCGTCAGTGAGCTGAGCGAGGAGCGGTGGGCCCTCGCGACGCCCGCGCCCCGCTGGAGCGTCGCCCACCAGATCGCCCACCTCGCGTGGACCGACCACTCCGCGCTGCTCGCCGTGACGGACGCCGACGCCTTCGCCGCACTCGTACGGGACGCCCTCGCCGCACCCGACCGCTTCGTCGACGACGGAGCCGACGCGGGCGCCGCGCTGCCGCCCGCCGAACTCCTCGCCCGCTGGCGCGCCGGCCGCGAGGAACTGCTCACCGCCCTGATCGCCGCCCCCGCCGGAACCCGTTTCCCCTGGTACGGGCCGCCCATGTCCGCCGCCTCCATGGCGACCGGCCGGCTCATGGAGACCTGGGCCCACGGGCAGGACGTGGCCGACGCGCTGGCTGTCGTACGGAAGCCGACGGACCGGCTGCGGCATGTGGCCCGGATCGGGGTGCGGGCCCGTGACTTCGCGTTCTCCGCGCGCGGGCTGACCCCGCCGACGGAGGAGTTCCGCGTCGAACTCACCGCCCCGTCCGGCGGCCTTTGGACGTACGGGCCCGAGGGCGCCGCCCAGCGCGTCACCGGGTCCGGGCTCGACTTCTGCCTCCTCGTCACGCAGCGCGCCCACCGGGACGACGTCGACGTGCGGGCCGACGGCCCCGACGCCGACCGGTGGCTCGACATCGCCCAGGCCTTCGCGGGCCCGCCCGGAGCGGGGCGCCCGGCGAAGGGGGCGACGGAGTGAGCGAGACCCCCGGCGGAGGTGGCCGTGCCGCGAGCCAGGACGTCCTCCGTATCGGCAACGCCTCCGGCTTCTACGGTGACCGCTTCGACGCCCTGCGCGAGATGCTCGAAGGCGGCCCCCTCGACGTACTCACCGGCGACTACCTCGCCGAACTGACCATGCTCATCCTCGGCCGCGACCGCCTCAAGGGCCCCGCGCGCGGATACGCCCGCACGTTCCTGCGCCAGCTCGAAGACACCCTCGGCCTCGCGCTCGACCGGGGCGTGCGGATCGTCACGAACGCGGGCGGCCTCAATCCGGCCGGGCTCGCCGACGCCGTACGGCAGCTCGCCGACCGGCTCGGACTCCACGCGCGCGTGGCGCACGTCGAGGGCGACGACCTCGCGCCGGGCGGACGTTTCCCCGGCGCGCTCACCGCCAACGCCTACCTCGGAGGCGCCGGCATCACCGCCTGTCTCGCGGCCGGCGCCGACATCGTGGTCACCGGACGCGTCACCGACGCCGCCCTCGTCACGGGGCCCGCGGCCTGGCACTTCGGGTGGGCGGAGGACGCGTACGACCGGCTCGCGGGGGCCGTCGTCGCCGGGCACATCCTGGAGTGCGGGACGCAGGCCACCGGCGGCAACCACTCACGCTTCAAAGGGCGGGACCTGCGACGCCCAGGCTTCCCCCTCGCCGAACTCCACGCCGACGGCTCCTGCGTCATCACCAAGCACCCCGGCACGGGCGGCTTCGTCGACGTGGGGACGGTGACGGAACAGCTCCTGTACGAGACCGGGGGCGCCCGGTACGCGGGGCCCGACGTGACCGCGCGGCTCGACACCGTACGGCTCACGCAGGACGGACCGGACCGCGTCCGCGTCACCGGCGTACGCGGCGAGGCCCCGCCGCCCACCCTCAAGACCGGCCTCAACCGGCTCGGCGGGTTCCGCAACGAGGTTGTCTTCGTGCTGACCGGCCTCGACATCGAGGCCAAGGCAGCGCTTGTACGCGACCAGATGGACGACGCTTTCGCGCGGGCCAAGTCCCGCCCCGAGCAGGTTGATTGGGAGCTGGCGCGTACGGATCGCGCGGACGCCGCCACTGAAGAGACCGCCAGCGCCCTGCTGCGGCTCGTCGTGCGGGACTCCGACGCCGACGCAGTGGGCCGCACCCTCAGCAGCGCCGCCATCGAGCTGGCCCTCGGCAGCTACCCCGGCTTCCATGTGACCGCCCCGCCCGGCAAGGCCGACCCTTACGGGGTGTTCGAGGCGGCGTACGTGGACCGGGCGGAGGTCGAGCATGTGGCCGTACTCCCGGACGGGGAACGGGAGTTGATCCCGTACGGGGGTGTGACGCGGGCCCTGACGGACGTGGACGAGCCACCCCTCCCTGACCCCCTGCCGCCCGGCCCCACCCGGCGCGTTCCCCTAGGGCTCATCGCCGGGGCCCGCAGCGGCGACAAGGGCGGCGACGCCAACGTAGGCGTGTGGGTGGACGGTGACGACGCCTGGGCGTGGCTCGCGCACGAGCTGACCGTCGAGCGGTTCCAGGAGCTGCTGCCCGAGACGCGCCCGCTGGCCGTCGTACGCCACGTACTCCCCAACCTGCGCGCCCTCAACTTCACCGTCACCGGCCTCCTGGGCCAGGGCGTCGCCTCCCGGCACCGTTTCGATCCGCAGGCCAAGGGGCTCGCCGAGTGGCTGCGCTCCCGTCACCTGGAGATACCGGAGGTCCTCTTGTGACCGTTCTCGCCTCGGCCCTGGATGTCGGCGGTGCCGACTTCGCCGCTCACCGCGAGGCCATGCTCGGCAAGCTCGACGCCCTTGAGGCCGAGCACGCCAAGGCGCTCGCGGGCGGGGGCGAGAAATACGTCCAACGCCACCGCAAGCGCGGCAAGTTGCTCGCCCGGGAGCGGATCGAGCTGCTGCTCGACCCCGACACGCCCTTCCTCGAACTGTCCCCGCTCGCCGCGTGGGGCAGCGACTACACGGTCGGCGCCTCGCTCGTCACCGGGATCGGGGTCGTGGAGGGGGTCGAGTGTCTGATCACCGCCAATGATCCGACCGTGCGGGGCGGCGCCAGTAATCCGTGGTCGTTGAAGAAGGCGCTCCGGGCCAACGAGATCGCGTACGTGAACCGGCTGCCGTGCATCTCGCTCGTCGAGTCCGGCGGCGCCGACCTGCCCTCGCAGAAGGAGATCTTCATCCCCGGCGGCGCCATCTTCCGCGACATCACGCGCCTGTCCGCCGCCGGAATCCCCACCATCGCCGTCGTCTTCGGCAACTCCACCGCCGGCGGCGCCTACGTCCCCGGCATGTCCGACCACGTGATCATGGTCAAGGAGCGGGCGAAGGTGTTCCTCGGCGGGCCGCCGCTCGTGAAGATGGCGACCGGCGAGGAGAGCGACGACGAATCGCTCGGCGGCGCCGAGATGCACGCCCGTACCTCCGGGCTCGCCGACCACTTCGCCGTCGACGAGCAGGACGCGATCCGGCAGGCCCGCCGCGTCGTCGCCCGGCTCAACCACCGCAAGGCGTACGCCGATCCACAGCTCGCGGAGCCGCCCAAGTACGACCCGGAGGAACTGCTCGGGATCGTGCCGGGCGACCTCAAGGTGCCGTTCGACCCGCGCGAGGTCATCGCCCGGATCGTCGACGGCTCGGACTTCGACGAGTTCAAACCGCTGTACGGGGCGTCGCTGGTCACCGGGTGGGCCTCGCTGCACGGCTATCCGGTCGGCATCCTCGCCAACGCGCAGGGCGTCCTGTTCAGCGAGGAGTCGCAGAAGGCCGCCCAGTTCATCCAGCTCGCCAACCAGCGCGACATCCCCCTCCTGTTCCTGCACAACACCACCGGCTACATGGTCGGCAAGGAGTACGAGCAGGGCGGCATCATCAAGCACGGCTCGATGATGATCAACGCGGTCTCCAACTCCCGTGTCCCGCATCTGTCCGTCCTCATGGGCGCCTCGTACGGGGCCGGCCACTACGGGATGTGCGGGCGCGCGTACGACCCGCGCTTCCTGTTCGCCTGGCCCAGCGCCAAGTCCGCCGTGATGGGGCCGCAGCAGCTCGCGGGCGTCCTGTCGATCGTGGCCCGGCAGTCCGCCGCCGCCAAGGGGCAGCCGTACGACGACGACGCCGACGCGGCGCTGCGGGCGATGGTGGAGCAGCAGATCGAGTCCGAGTCCCTGCCGATGTTCCTCTCCGGGCGGCTGTACGACGACGGGGTCATCGACCCGCGCGACACCCGGACCGTCCTCGGCCTGTGCCTGTCCGCGATCCACACGGCGCCCTTCGAAGGTGCGCGCGGTGGCTTCGGCGTCTTCCGGATGTGAGGCGGAACGTGATTACTTCCCTGCTTGTCGCCAACCGTGGCGAGATCGCCTGCCGCGTCTTCCGTACCTGCCGTGACCTGGGCATTCGTACCGTCGCCGTGCACTCCGACCCGGACGCCGACGCGCTGCACGTGCGCGAGGCCGATCTCGCCGTACGGCTTCCCGGGGCCACCCCCGCCGAGACCTATCTGCGCGGCGACCTCGTCGTGAAGGCCGCGCTCGACGCCGGCGCCGATGCCGTGCACCCGGGGTACGGGTTCCTGTCCGAGAACGCGGACTTCGCTCGGGCCGTGACCGACGCGGGCCTCACCTGGATCGGCCCGCCGCCCGAGGCGATCGAGGCCATGGCGTCCAAGACGCGCGCCAAGGAACTCATGGGGATCAAGCCTCTGGAGGCCGGGGACATCACGGCGGGCGATCTGCCGGTCCTGGTGAAGGCCGCCGCCGGTGGTGGCGGGCGCGGCATGAGGGTCGTACGCGAACTCGCCGATCTGGATGGTGAGTTGGAGGCGGCCCGTGCCGAGGCGCTGAGCGCTTTCGGGGACGGTGAGGTGTTCGTCGAGCCGTACATCGAGGGCGGGCGGCACGTCGAGGTGCAGATCATGGCCGACGCGCACGGCACCGTGTGGGCGCTCGGCACGCGCGACTGCTCGCTCCAGCGGCGCCACCAGAAGGTCGTGGAGGAGGCCCCGGCGCCTGGCCTGACGCCCGAACTCGAAGTGTCCGTACGGGACATGGCCGTCAAAGCCGCCCGCGCCACCGGTTACCGGGGTGCCGGAACCGTCGAGTTCCTGGTCTCCGGCGACACCGCGCACTTCCTGGAGATGAACACCCGCCTCCAGGTCGAACACCCCGTCACTGAGGCCGTGTTCGGCGTCGACCTCGTCGCGCTGCAACTGCGCGTCGCCGAGGGCGAACCCCTGGACGAGGAGCCGCCGCCCGCGCGCGGCCACGCCGTCGAGGCGCGCCTGTACGCGGAGGACCCGGTCGCCGGCTGGGCCCCGCAGACCGGCACCCTGCACCGGCTCTCCGTCCCGGGATCCGTCCGCCTGGACACCGGATTCACCGACGGAGACGAGATCGGCGTGCACTACGACGCGATGCTCGCCAAGGCCGTCGCCCACGCACCCACCCGAGCCGAGGCCGTACGCAAGCTCGCGGGCGCCCTGGAGCGGGCCGTCGTGCACGGCCCGGTCACCAATCGTGACCTGCTCGTACGGTCCCTGCGGCACCCCGAGTTCGTCGCGGGCGGCGCCGACACCGGGTTCTACGACCGGCACCTGACCGCCCTCACGGCACCCAGTCCGGACCCGTACTCCCACCCGTCTCCCACCACCGCCCTCAACGGAGTCGCTGCGCGACCGCCCCTAGTCGTGCTCGCCGCCGCCCTCGCCGACGCGCACGGGCGCTCCCGGTTCGGCGGCTGGCGCAACGTCGCCTCGCAGCCGCAGGTCAAGCGCTACCGCACCGAACCCGACGGGACCGAGCACGAGGTGCGTTACCGCCACACGCGCGGCGGCCTCACAGCGGACGGCGTGCGCGTCGTCCGGGCGACCCCGTCACTCGTCGTGCTCGAAGTGGACGGCGTGGTGCGGAAGTTCGACGTCGCAGTGCACGGCGAGCGCGTCTACGTGAACGGCGTGACGCTGACCGCGCTGCCCCGGCTCCCCGAACCCGTCGCGCAGCAGGAGCCCGGCTCCCTGCTCGCCCCTATGCCCGGCACCGTCGTCCGGCTCGCCGAAGGGCTCGCCGAAGGCGTCACGGTCACCGCCGGACAGCCCCTGATCTGGCTGGAGGCCATGAAGATGGAGCACCGCGTCACCGCTCCCGCCTCCGGCACGCTCACCGCCCTGCACGCCGCGCCCGGCCGCCAGGTCGAGGTCGGCGCCCTGCTCGCCGTCGTACAGGAGGATCAGTCGTGAATGCTCCCGTCCTCGAATCCGAGGAGCACCAGGCCCTGCGTTCCGCCGTCGCCGCTCTCGGGCGCCGCTACGGACGCGACTACCTGACGCGCGTCGTCAGCGAGGGAGGCCATCCCGAGGAACTGTGGGCGGAGGCCGCCAAGCTCGGCTACCTGGGGGTGAACCTGCCCGAGGAGTACGGCGGCGGGGGCGGCGGAATCTATGAACTGTCGCTGGTTCTTGAGGAGTTGGGGGCCAGTGGTGCGCCGCTGCTCATGCTCGTCGTGTCCCCCGCGATCTGCGGGACCGTCATCGCGCGCTTCGGCACGGACGAGCAGAAGGCGGCCTGGCTGCCCGGTCTCGCCGACGGCAGCCGCACGATGGCGTTCGGCATCACCGAGCCCGACGCCGGTTCCAACTCGCACCGCATCACCACGACGGCCCGCCGTGACGCCGACACCGGCGAGTGGATCCTGAACGGGCGCAAGGTGTTCGTCTCGGGCGTCGACATCGCCGACGCCACTCTCATCGTGGGCCGTACCGAGGACGCGAAGACCGGCAGCCTCAAGCCGTGTCTGTTCATCGTGCCGCGTGACGCCGAGGGCTTCGGACGGCGGCAGATCGACATGGAACTCCAGGCGCCGGAGAAACAGTTCGAGCTCACGCTCGACGACGTACGGCTGCCCGCCGACGCGCTCGTCGGGGACGAGGACGCCGGGCTGCTCCAGCTGTTCGCCGGGCTCAACCCCGAGCGCGTCATGACGGCAGCCTTCGCGATCGGCATGGGCCGCTTCGCCCTCGGCAAGGCCGTCGAGTACGCGAAGGAGCGCACCGTGTGGAAGGCGCCGATCGGCGCGCACCAGGCCATCGCGCACCCGCTCGCGCAGGCCCACATCGAGCTGGAGACGGCCAGGCTCATGATGCAGAAGGCGGCCCACCTGTACGACGCGGGCGACGACATCGGGGCGGGGGAGGCCGCGAACATGGCCAAGTACGCCGCCGCCGAGGCCTGCGTGAAGGCCGTCGACCAGGCGGTGCACACGCTCGGCGGCAACGGCCTCACCCGCGAGTTCGGCCTCGCGTCCCTCATCACGGCGTCCCGGGTAGCCCGTATCGCGCCCGTCAGCCGGGAGATGATCCTCAACTACGTGTCCCACCAGACCCTGGGACTCCCCAAGTCGTACTGACGTCATGCCATTTGGAGGTATCTGGTGAGCGCCGCGGAGCCCCTGCCCCTCGTCCGTTCCTCGCACGAGCGGGGGATCACCACCCTGACGCTCGACTCCCCGGCCAACCGCAACGCGCTGTCGGCCGGGCTCGTCGGCGAGCTGACGGACGCGCTCACGCGGTGCGGCGAGGACGACTCCGTACGGGCCGTCGTCCTCACCCACACCGGCAACACGTTCAGCGCGGGCGCCGACCTGCGCGATCCGCCGCCGCCGGAGGCGCTCGTCGCGCTGCTGCGGCGGATCGTCACGCTCGACCGGCCGGTCGTCGCCCGCATCACCGGGCACGTCCGCGCCGGCGGGCTCGGGCTGCTCGGCGCGTGCGACATCGCGGGCGCTTCGCGCGACGCGTCGTTCGCGTTCAGCGAGGTGCGCATCGGGGTCGCGCCCGCCGTCATCTCGCTGACCGTGCTGCCGCGCACCGACCCGAGGGCCGTCGCCCGCTACTACCTCACGGGCGAGCGCTTCGACTCGAACGAGGCGGCGCGCATAGGCCTGCTCACGGTGACCGGGGCGGACGTCGACGCGGCGCTCGCCCCGGTGCTCGACGGGCTGCGCCGGTCGTCCCCGCAGGGCCTGGCCGAGACGAAACGGCTGCTCACGGCTAAGGTGCTGGAGGCCTTCGACCGGGACGCGGCCGACCTGAGCGCGCTCTCGGCCCGGCTCTTCTCCTCCGCGCAGGCAAGCGAAGGGATGACGGCCTTCCTCGAACGACGGGATCCCGCATGGGTGCTGTGACCTCATCCGGTACGGGGGTGGAGCGCGCCCCCAAGCAGGACCGCAGCCGCGCCACTCGGCGCCGCCTCCTCGAAGCGGCGGTCGCCTGCCTGGCCGAATACGGGTGGGCCGGCTCGACGGTGTCCGTCGTGGCGGAACGGGCCGGGGTGTCGCGGGGCGCGGCCCAGCACCACTTCCCGACCCGGGAGGACCTGTTCACGGCGGCCGTCGAGTATGTGGCGGAGGAACGGTCGACTGCGCTGCGGGGGCTGCCCGCGCAGGACCGGGCGTCGGTCGTTGCGGCCCTGGTCGATCTCTACACCGGCCCGCTGTTCCGGGCGGCGCTGCACCTGTGGGTGGCGGCGTCTAACGAGCCGGCGCTTGGCGTGCGCGTGACGGAACTGGAGGCGCGGGTCGGTCGCGAGACGCATCGCATCGCGGTGGAACTCCTGAACGCGGACGAGTCCCGTCCCGGGGTGCGGGAGACGATTCAGGGGTTGCTGGACATGGCGCGGGGGCTTGGGCTTGCGAATCTGCTGACGGATGACGGGGGGCGGCGGGAGCGGGTGGTGGCGCAGTGGACGGTGCTGGTGGAGGCGGCGCTGCAAGCCTGAACTTTCCCCAACCCCGCCCCTTCCCGAAACCAAGGGGCTCCGCCCCCTGGACCCCCGAAATCGCCCTCCGGGCTCGTCCTCAAACGCCGGACGGGCTGAAAATCCAAGCTGCTCCGGCCCCTGGCCCCCGAATCGCCCTCCGGGCTCGTCCTCAGACTCCCCCAGACTCCGTCCGGGGGGACCCCCAACAGGCTGGATTCGGGGCTGATTTATCAGCCCCTCCGGCGTTTGAGGAGCGGGGTCTGGGGCGGAGCCCCAGTTCGGGAAGGGGCGGGCTTGGGGAAGAAAACCGCCGGAGGCAAACCTCAGCCCGACATCCCCCCGTACCCCTCAATCTCACGCGGGTCACGCGAACCCGGCCCCACATACCGCGCCGAAGGCCGAACCAGCCTCCCCGTCCGCTTCTGCTCAAGAATGTGCGCCGACCACCCCGCCGTCCGAGCACAGCTGAACATCGACGTGAACATAGGCGCCGGTACCTCCGCGAAGTCCAGCACGATCGCCGCCCAGAACTCGACGTTGGTCGCCAGCACCCGATCGGGCCGACGAGCGTGCAGCTCGGCGAGAGCCGCCTTCTCCAGCGCCTCCGCCACCTCGAAGCGCGGAGCGCCCAGCTCGCGGGCGGTGCGCCGCAAAACACGGGCCCGCGGATCCTCCGCCCGGTACACCCGGTGCCCGAACCCCATGAGCCGTTCCCCCTTGTCCAGCGCCCGCCGCACATACGCCTCCGCGTCCCCCGTGCGCTCGATCTCCTCGATCATCCCGAGGACACGCGAGGGCGCACCCCCGTGCAGCGGGCCGGACATGGCGCCGACGGCACCGGACAGCGCGGCGGCCACATCGGCGCCGGTCGAGGCGATGACGCGGGCGGTGAACGTAGACGCGTTCATGCCATGCTCGGCGGCAGAGGTCCAGTACGCGTCGACGGCAGCGACATGCTTGGGGTCGGGCTCCCCGCGCCAGCGCCGCATGAAGCGTTCGACGACGGTGTCCGCCTTGTCGATCTCGCTCTGGGGGACCATCGGCCGGCCCTGTCCACGGGCGGACTGGGCGACGTACGAGAGGGCCATGACGGCGGCGCGCGCGAGGTCGTCGCGGGCCTGCGACGCGTCGATGTCGAGCAGCGGTTTCAGGCCCCACACGGGCGCGAGCATGGACAGCGCGGACTGTACGTCGACGCGGATGTCGCCGGAGTGGACGGGGATGGGGAACGGCTCGGCGGGCGGCAGGCCGGGGTCGAAGGCGCCGTCGACGAGCAGGCCCCAGACGTTGCCGAACGAGACGTGGCCGACCAGATCCTCGATGTCGACGCCCCGGTACCGCAGTGCGCCGCCCTCCTTGTCCGGTTCGGCGATCTCCGTCTCGAACGCGACGACTCCCTCCAGGCCGGGGACGAAGCCGGGGTCGGTACCGCGGGCGAAGTCGGACATCAGGCGGCTCCTCGTGGGGGTTCATGATGTTCGCGGACTGGAGCGGACCGGATCGGTCTCCACGGTGATTCCCCGTCCGGCGCGCACTCATGCCCTCGGTGCCATCCCCGGCGCGCATTCGCGGCACCGAGTGCCATACGAGAGGGTGCCTCCCCCGGCGGGCCGCCCCGGCCCATACGGCAGGATGGCCGCGTGAGCAGCCACGACCACCACGCGCCGACTGACCTCGCAGCGATGCGCGAGCACTACCTCCCTCCGGGTGACGGGCTCCGCGAGGAGGACGTCCCCGCGCAGCCCATGGAGCTGTTCGAGCGGTGGTTCAACGAGGCCACCCGGGCGAGCGGCATCCTCTACGAGCCGAACGCGATGGTCGTCTCGACGGTGGACGAGGCGGGCCGCCCCAGCTCGCGCACGGTCCTGCTCAAGGGCTACGACGAGCGGGGCTTCGTCTTCTACACGAACTACGGCTCCCGCAAGGCCCGCGACCTGGCCGCCAACCACCAGATCGCGCTGCTCTTCCCCTGGCACCCGATGGCCCGCCAGGTCATCGTGACGGGCACCGCCACGCAGACGAGCCGCGCCGAGACGGCCGCCTACTTCCGCTCCCGCCCGCGCGGCTCGCAGCTCGGCGCGTGGGCGAGCCCCCAGTCGAAGGTCCTCGGCGCGCGCGACGAGCTCGACGCCGCGTACGCCGAGCTCGCGGCGCGCTACCCGGAGGGCGAGAGCGTCCCCGTCCCCGAGCACTGGGGCGGCTTCCGCGTCACCCCGCGCACGGTCGAGTTCTGGCAGGGCCGCGAGAACCGCCTCCACGACCGCCTGCGCTACGTCCACGAGGTCGAGGACCCCGGCACCTGGCACGTGGAACGCCTCGCGCCCTGACACGGGGACGGCTACGGGGTCAGGACTCCCGTAAGGAACGGTTCGATCGCCGTGCGCCACGCGTCCGGGCGGTCGTAGTGGACCAGGTGTCCGGCGTCCGCGATCTCCGCGTACTCGCCGAGGGGCAGGACGCGGACCATCTCCTGGGCCTCGGCGCGGCCCAGCTCGCCGTCGAGGCCGCGCACGACGAGGGTGGGGCAGCCGACCTGCGCCAGCTCCTCCCAGTGCGCGTCGTACACCCAGGTCGCGCGGGACGTCAGCATCTGGCGGTGGTCGAACACGGGCCGCCAGCCGTCGGTGCTCTCCGCCATGATCTCGGCGTAGAACTCGCCGCGCGGCGGATGCGGCCGCTCCACCCAGGGGTCGTCCTCGCCGAACCACTTCCGTACGTCGGCCAGCGTCGCGAACGGCAGCGGCCAGGCCTCGAACCAGTCCTCCCACTCCCGCTGCGACGCCGCCCCGAGCGCGGAGGCCCGCATGTCACAGATGACGACGGCCCGTACGAGGTCGGGGTGGCGGGCGGCGAGCTGCCAGGCGGTGAGCGCGCCCATGGAGTGGCCGATGACGACGGCGGGCGCGAGGCCGAGCTGCACGAGGGCTGCGGCGGCGTCCTGGACGTAGGCCTCGCGGTCGAAGGGGCCGTCGGGGGGTTTCTGGCTCTGGCCGTGGCCGCGCTGGTCGAGCGCGACGGCCCGGTGCCGCTCGGCGAGCCAGCGGGCGGTGGCCGCCCAGTGAGAGGCCCGGCCCATCAGGCCGTGCAGCAGGAGTACGCCGGGTGGGCGGCCGGCCTCGGCGGGCTTGGGCGGGTCGGCGAACTCCCAGGCGGCGAGCCGCACGCCGCCCGACCCGGTCACGTCGATACGCCGCACCATGGGCCGGCACCCCCTTGTGGTCGCGCTCCGGTCACGTACCCGCGCACGCTATCGAACCCTTTTTCGAAAGAGCGGTTCTTCGCGGCAACACCCCTCGTTCGTGTGACGCCGCCCGGGGATTGCCCTGCGGCGCCCTGGGGAGGCTTCTGCGGGAGGCGGACCGCTCGGGGAAATCGGTCCGGAGGGGATGACCCTGGGAGCTCGGGGCTCCGGGTCAGCACAGGGGAGGACAGGCCCCGGCGCCGTAAGGCGCCGGGGCCCTCTGTATGAGTGGGCCCCGCGGGCCCCACTGTTCGAGTACGCCCGACTGTCCGGCTACGCCCGCTTATTCGGGTACGCCTGTCCGTGTGAGTGCGTCGGCGCATCTCCCCGCCCCCCAAAAAATCCGTGCCCCCAGCGACAGAGTCGCACGCGTATCGCCGTCGCGCTGCGACCTTGCACCGGGAATCTTCAATTCTTCGGCAGTTCTCAGAAACACGACCGGAACGCGACCGGGGAACGCGGTCCGGAAACACGACGACGCCCCAACCTGCCCTGTGGATAAGGGAGTTGGCGCGTCGGCGAGCCCGGCGCGGGGGCGTCGGGCGGGTGAAGCGTGTGACGTGGGTGTCGTGGGAGAGGGGCGGCGGGTCAGCGCTTGGCGACGAACACGTGGGAGGCGATGTCCGCCTCCAGCTCCGCGGCCTCGCCGCTGCTGCCCACCAGGACCCCGCCCGGCGACGACGTCACGCTCACCACGGAACCCGGCTGGATGCCGGCCCGCCGCAGCGTGTACATCAGCTGTGCGTCCGTCTGGATCGGCTCGCCGATGCGCCGGACCACGACCGTCTTGCCGTCCGGGCCCGGGTCGAGGTCGGACAGGGACACCATGCCCTCGTCGAGGAACGGGTCCGCGCCGTCCTTCTCGCCCAGCTCCTCCAGGCCCGGGATCGGGTTCCCGTACGGCGACTCGGTGGGGTGCCGCAGCAGCTCCAGGACGCGGCGCTCGACGGCCTCGCTCATCACGTGCTCCCAGCGGCAGGCCTCCGCGTGCACCTGCTCCCACTCCAGGCCGATCACGTCGACGAGCAGGCACTCGGCGAGGCGGTGCTTGCGCATCACGCGCGTGGCGAGGCGGCGGCCCTCGTCCGTCAGCTCCAGGTGCCGGTCCGTCGCCACGGCCACCAGTCCGTCGCGCTCCATGCGCGCCACCGTCTGGCTCACCGTGGGTCCGCTCTGGTCCAGCCGCTCCGCGATCCGGGCGCGCATGGGCACCACACCTTCCTCTTCGAGCTCGAGGATGGTGCGGAGATACATCTCCGTGGTGTCGATCAGTCCGGACATTCGTGCCCCTCGATTGCTTCTGCTAGCTCACCGCTAGCGCGTGCGCTGGCCCTGCACCAATTCTGACGCATGGCACCGACAACCGTGCCGTGCCGTGGGAACCCGGGCCATGCGGGGCGGGGGAACGTATTGACAGAGCACTGGTCTGGACCGCACCGTGAGCCCCGTCATACGGACAGTGCCACCTGCCGACCGTGCCACACGGGGCGGTGGCGGGACAGTGGCCGGGCATGAACCCGGCCCGAAGAACAAGGTACGAAGAATCAGCACGAAGCACGAAGAAGGGGCTCCGCCGATGAGCGACAGCAAGCTGGCCGGTCAGTACCTCGACGCCGCGATCGGCCTCCTCCAGCGGGTGCGCGACGAAGAGGGCCGCAACATCGCGGCCGCCGGCACGCTGATCGCCGACACGGTCGCCGACGGCGGCCGGCTCTTCGCGTTCGGCGCGGGGCACTCCTCGCTCGCCGCGCAGGACGTCGTCTACCGCGCGGGCGGCCTCGCCCTGATGAACCTGCTCTCCGTACCCGGTGTCGTCGGTGTCGACGTGATGCCCGCGACGCTCGGCTCCGCCCTCGAACGCGTCGACGGGCTCGCCGGCGCCGTCCTCGACTCCAGCCCGGCCCGCGCCGGTGACGCCCTCGTGATCATCTCCCTGTCGGGCCGCAACTCCCTGCCCGTCGAGATGGCCATGAACGCACGCGCCCTCGGCCTGCGCGTCATCGGCGTGACCTCGGTGGCGTACGCCGAGGAGACGAAGTCCCGCCATTCGTCGGGGACCTTCCTGCGGGACCACTGCGACATCGTCCTCGACTCCAAGATCGAGGTCGGGGACGCGGAACTCACCCACGAGGCCGTCGACGCCCCCTTCGGACCCGCGTCCACGATGATCGCCAGCGCCCTCATGCAGGCCACGATGGCGACCGCCGCGGCCGAACTCGCCGACCGCGGCATCCAGCCGCCCCTCCTGCGCTCCGGCAACGTCGACGGCGGCCACGAGTGGAACGGCCGCGTCTTCGCGGAGTACGGGGACCGGATCTTCTACCGGCACTGATACCGGGGGCCCGGCTCACCGGCTTTGACCAGGTCCCTCAGAGGCTTACCGGTCCAGCACCCGCGCCAGGTCCAGCGTCCCCGCGATGCGCGCCGCGACGCTCTCCGCGTACGTCGCGTCCGCCCGCTCGAACTGGGACCGGCTCGGGCCCCGCAGGAACGTCACGACGCCGAGCGTGCGGCCCCGGCTGCGCAGCACCGCGCACAGGGCGTGCACCGTGCCGTCCGGCCACTGCCTCGCCTCCGCCCACTCGCGGTTCTTCGCAGTGTCGCGCCCGCTCGCGCTGGCCCGCACCGAGCCGACCCGGTCCACGCACTGCAGCGCCGGATGGCCCTCCGGGTAGCGCACCGGAAGCGACGTCCGCGACACCTGAAGGCTCGGCCCCGAGGGACCCGTAGGGGTCGACGCCGCCCGGGTGAGACGGACCGGACCCGTCCGGTCGCCGTCCCGTTCCGTCTGCTCGTCGCCGATGACCAGGTCGATCAGGGCGTGGTCGGCGAACCCGGCGAGCGCGAAGTCCAGGTGGGTCGTCGCCGCCTCCGCCGGGTCCTCGCACTCGGCGGCGGCCCGCGCCGCCCGGTGCAGCTGGTTCGCCCGGAACCGCAGCTGCGCCGCCTCCTGCTCCGTCCGCTTCGACTCGGTGATGTCCTGGAACAGCCAGCCGACGCCCAGCGGTACGGGCTCCTCGGCCAGCGGCGAGGCCAGCCGCACGAAGCCGCTGCGCCAGCACCGGCGCGCGTCGCCGTCCGGGCGCCGTACCGTCACCCACAGCTCGGCGGGGGCCGGCGGCGCGCCCTCCGCGAGGACATGGGCGAGCGCGCTCTCCAGCTCCTCGACGCCCTGCGAGATCAGCTCGCCGAGGGGGCGGCCCAGGAGCCCGGTGCGGCCGGAGCCGAGCGCCCGCGCGGCGTGCGCGTTCACGACGGCGGGCCGCAGGTCGGCGTCGACGAGGACGACACCCCACGACGCGTCCTCGAACAGGGCCTCGCTGAGGGCGATCGACCGCTCCAGGTCGATCTGCGTGTGCACCTCGCTGAACGCGCAGTACAGTCCCGCCGGCTTGCCGTCGGGCCCGCGCACGGCGGCGGACTGCGTACGGACGAGGACCCGGCCGCCGTCCTTGGTGAGCAGCGCGAACTCGTGCACCTGCCGGCCCGGCGCCCGCATCGCGGCCATCAGGCGTGCCTCGACCTCGTCGGCGTCGGCCGGGCGCACCGCCCACCCCGAGAACCCCCGCCGCCCCACGGCCTCCGCCGCCGACCAGCCGAGGATCCGCGCGGCCTCGCGGTTCCAATGGGTCACGATCCCGTCGGCGTCGAACGCGCAGAGCGCGGCGTCCATGCCGTCGAGCAGCGCGGCAAGAAGATCGGCCCCGTCCCGCTCGGGCTCTCCCGGCCCCAGCTCGTCGGTGGCCCCACTACGCCGGGAAGCACTCACCTGGCACCCCCTGCAGGCTGTGTCCGCGTGATTCGCACGTCAGATCATTCAACTCGAACGTGACGCAGCACACACGGAGTTCGGGGAAATAAAAATCTTTCCTTGATCACAGCCTACGACCTGAGGGCGGGCCGGACAGAGGGGCGGGATTAATTCGGTTGAACGCTCGACGGCCCGTTCCTATCGTGGTGAGCACACAAGAAGGGAGGTGGTTCGGCCGATGTACAAGTTCCGGACGCGTGAGGTGACTGCGGGCTAGCAGCCCGGCGTCGCATCTCGGTTTCGGCGCCGGACCGGCACGTGAGAGCGTGCAGCCGGCCCAATCCCAAGCAGTTGCCCGACCCGCGAGCCGCCGGTTTCGTCCGGCCGGCTTCCGCCCGTCCCGTACGGGTGGAAACCAGGCTCGCGGGTCGTCTGCGTTTGTGCGGGGCCCCCTAGGGGCGCCCGTAAGGGCTCGGCGGAGCCCCGTAAGGGATCAGGGGCCCGTGCCTTAGGGCTCAGTTGAAGATGACGGTGCGGTGCCCGTTGAGCAGGATGCGGCGCTCCGCGTGCCACTTCACGGCGCGGGCCAGGGCCTGGCACTCCACGTCGCGGCCGATCGCCACGAGCTGGTCCGGCGTCACGTCGTGACCGACGCGCTCGACCTCCTGCTCGATGATCGGGCCCTCGTCGAGGTCGGCCGTCACGTAGTGCGCGGTCGCGCCGATCAGCTTCACACCGCGGGTGTGCGCCTGGTGGTACGGCTTGGCGCCCTTGAAGCTCGGCAGGAACGAGTGGTGGATGTTGATGATCCGGCCGCTCAGCGCCTTGCACAGGTCGTCCGACAGGACCTGCATGTAGCGGGCGAGGACGACCAGCTCGACGTTCTCCGAGCGCACCAGGTCGAGGATCTCCGCCTCGGCCTCCGCCTTGTTCTCCTTCGTCACCGGGATGTGGTGGAAGGGGATGCCGTACGAGGCGACGAGCTCGGCGAAGTCCGTGTGGTTCGAGACGACCGCCGCGATCTCCACGGGCAGGGCGCCGATCCGGGCACGGAACAGCAGGTCGTTCAGGCAGTGGCCGAACTTCGACACCATCAGGACGACGCGCATCCGCTCGGCCGAGCGGTGGATCTGCCAGTCCATGTGGAAGGAGTCGCCGATCGCCGCGAAGCTGGCGCGCAGCTTCTCCGCGGTGACGGGGGCGTCCGCCGAGAAGTGGACCCGCATGAAGAAGAGGCCCGTGTCGTGGTCGCCGAACTGCTGGCTGTCCTCGATGTTGCAGCCGGTCATGAAGAGATAGCTCGACACGGCGTGCACGATGCCCTGCTTGTCGGGGCAGGAGAGCGTCAGGACGTACTGCTCGGCACCGGCGACGCCGGACGCGGGGGACTGCTCGTTCATCCCGTAAGGGTCCCATACGCGCACGCCGTACCGGAGGGCCGTCCCGCAGGTCGGAACGCCCGGGCGCGGTCTCAGGCCGCGCGCGTCATGATCCGCAGGATCTCCAGGGTGCGGGGCGCCGCGTCGGGGTCGTCGCCGTCGCTCGTGGCGAGCAGCACGTGCGCGTCCCGCGCCGCGTGCACCGCCTCCGGCCACCCGGGGTGGTCGAGATAGGCGGACACGGGGGCGTCCGGGCCGACCTGATGCATGATCCGCAGGACGCGCAGGACGGCGGCGTCGACGAGCGCCGCCTCCTGGGAGTCGCGGAAGATCGTGCCGACGTACTTCTCGGCCGACCAGTTGTCGAGCCAGGTGTCCTCGACGAGGCGGTACACGGCGTCGGTGACGTCCCCGAAGCCGTCCACGCCCGCGAGCCAGACGTCCCGCTGGAACGCGGGGTCGGAGAGCATGTGCAGCGCGGAGCGCACATTGCTGCGCCAGCGCCACCACGGCATGTCGTTGAGTGGCATGTCGCCCATGGTGGAGGAGCGACGGCCGCGGCGGGAAGACTTCTCCGAGCTTTGCACGGTCATCGATCGTACGTGCCGTGCTCGCCGGAACGCCCGGCCCCCCGTAATTCACCTCCGCGTCACCGCACGTTGACCGCAGGTCATACGCGGGTTAGAGGTGCGGCGGAATCGTGCAGATCCATGACTGCCCGGCGCCGCTCCACCACCCTGCGTACAGCCCGTCCCCTTCTCATGGCAGGGGTGTGGGCGGCCTGTGCGTCGCTCGCCGCCGGGTGCGGGGTCATCCCCGGGACCACGGCGGGCTCCAGGGAACCGGTCACCGTCATGACCTGGGCACCCGAGGGGACCGCCGCGACGAACATGCCCGGAATGCCCGCCATGGCCCGGGCCTACGCCCGCTGGGTCAACGCCCACGGCGGCATCGACGGCCGCCAACTCAAGGTCCTCACCTGCAACGACGACAACGACACCGTCGGCGCCGCCCGCTGCGCCCGCGACGCCGTGGAACGCAAGGTCGTCGCCGTCGTCGGCTCCTACAGCCAGCACGCCCCCTCGTTCCTCGGCCCCCTCGAATCCGCGGGCATCCCCTACCTCGGCGGCTACGGCGTCACCGACCAGGAGTTCGCCAGCCCGTTGTCGTACCCGGTCAACGGCGGCCAGCCCGCGCTCATGGCCGGGAACGGCCGGCAGCTCGCCGCCGCGGGCTGCCGTCGCACCTCGCTGGTGCGGCCCGACACCGTCGCCGGCGACCAGCTGCCGCTGCTCCTCGACACGGGTCTGGCCGCGGGCCACGGCCGGGCGGCCGACGTACGCGCCGCCGAGGACGCCACCGACTACACGGACCAGGCCCGGCAGGCGCTGGCCGCCGCGGGCGCGGACCCGACGGCGAAGGGGTGTGTGACGGCGGTGCTCGGGGACCGTACGGACACGTTCTTCGACTCGTTCCGGCGTGCGGGCGACGAGTATCCGAAGGTGCGGATCGCGTCCGTGCTCGGCAGCGTCGACCAGACCGTCATCGACCGCTCGGGCGGCCGGTCGGGCGTCTACGAGGGGGCTTACGTCACCGGCTGGTACCCGGTGGCGACCGACCGGCGGTGGGCGACGATGCGCCAGGTCATCAACGAGCAGGCGTTCGGCGACAACCGCATCGACCCTGCCGACGCCGGTGTGCAGACGACGTGGATCGCCTACACCGTCCTCAAGCAGGTCGTCGAGTCGCTCGGCGACGGCGAGGTGACGGCACACACGGTGCGCACGGCGCTCGACGGCGGCCTGAAGGTGCGTACGGGCGGGCTCACGCCGACGCTGAGCTGGCGGTTCGAGGACATGATCGCCGTCCGCGACTTCCCCCGGCTCGTCAACGCCGACGTCACCTTCCAGATCGTGCGCGACGGCCGCCTCGTGGCCGCGCGCCGCGGCCTCGTCGACGTGTCGCGCACGCTGGAGGCGACGCCCGAGGGGTGGTGACCCCGCCGGGCGTCGCAGCGGCTACAGCTCGAACGGCCTGCGCTGCTGGAGGCTGTACTTCGCCGCGATCGCGTTCCACAGCTTCGACGCCTCGGTCTTCTGCGTGGACGCGGTGCCGCTGGCCTGGTCGCCCGCGTGGCGCTCCTGGGTGACCCGGGCGTGGTGCTTCTTGCAGCCGTTCTTGCCGCCGACCTGGTCCGCCCACGCCGCGTAGTGGCTGTCCGCGGAGGCGGAGGCGTGCCACGCCTTGGTGAGGGACTGGGTCAGCGCGGCGTTGTCCGGGAGCTTGTCCACGGAGAGGCCGGAGAGCCGGGTGACCAGCGAGTTCCGCTGGGTGGCGGCGTCGCGCAGGTCGGTCGCGGCCGAGCCGAGGTTCCGGCAGGCGCCGATGTCGGCGACGGCGCGGATGACCGTGGAACGGCTGTTGTTCGAGTCGGCGAGGAGCTTGTCCAGGGCGACGGCCTGCGCCTTGGCGGGGTCGGCGGCCGGGGACGCGGACTCGCTCGGCGCGGTCGCGGCAGCAGGCTTGGCGTCGTTCGCCTTGCTGCCGTCACCGCCGCTGCCGATGAGGGCGCCCGCGCCGATGCCGACGACGAGGATGCCCACGCCGATCGCCGCGACGAGCGGCATCCGGGAACGGTCCTTGCCCTGGCTCTGGCGGGCGGCGGCCCGGCCGGCCGGCGGCTCGTACGCGCCCTGCGGCGGCGCGCCGGGGGGCGGTGCGCCCGGGGCGCCGGCGCGCGGGTCGAAGCGCGGCATCTGCTGCGTGGCGCCGGGGGAGTCCGGCTCGGGCTCGGTGCGGAAGAGGCTGTCGAACTCGGCCGGGGGCTGCCGGTCGCCGGGGGCGCCGGGCCGGATGCCGTAGGGCGCGCTCGGCGGCGCGGACGGCACGGGGGCGATGTACTGCGTGGCCTCGCTGTCGGCGCCGGCCGGCGGCATCGGCGCTCCGCCGAGGGGCTGCGCGGGCGGCTGCTGGGGCGCGGCGGGTGCGTTCGCGCGGCCCAGGAACTGGGTGGCGTCGGCGGGCACCTCGGGCGGCAGGGCGCCGGGCCCGAGGGGCGATATGAGCTGCGTGGCGTCCGCGTCGGCGGCCTGCGCGGGTATGTCCTGCGCCGGTATGTGCTGCGGCGGTATGTACTGCGTCGCCTCCGACGCGGCGGCGGGCGGCATCGGGGCTGACCCGTAGGGCTCCGCGGCCGGCGGCATGGGGGCGGCCGGGGCACCGGCGGGCGGCATGGGCGCTCCGCCGTAGGACTGCTGCGGCGCGGCGTACGGCTGCTGCTGGGGCGCGTGGGCCGGGGGCAGCGGGGCCGCGGTGTGCGGCGCCTCCTGCGGCGGCATCGCGGGCGACGCGGAGGGCGTGCCCCACTCGTACGACGGCATCTGCCCGGCGTGCTGCGGGGTCTCGGGCCCCCAGGGCTGGCCCCAGGGGGAGCCGCCGGCGGGGGCGGCGTGTGCCTGGTCGCCGAAGGTTCCCGGCAGCAAGGGCTCGCCGCCGTCTGCGGGCAGCACGACGCCTTCGTGCGCGTGCCGCACCGAGGGAAGGTGCGGATCCTCGCCCTGTCCGCTCTGCTGCGTCACCGGGACTCCTGCCAATGGGGGACCTTCGGAATCGTCGGGTCACGCTACCGGGTCCCCGCACACCAGTGCCACGCAGCTCGTGTCCCCTACAGCTTCCGGGGGCCTTCGAGTAACGGAACAACCCTCTGAAACGCTGTTCTGGGCCCTGCACAGGCGGGTTGAGGCATCCGTCACAGAAGCTTCACGAGTACGTCCGCCGGGCGCTGCCCGAAGATCCGCGCCCCTGGCCGCCGTTTACATCGGCCGCCGCCCGCGTGAACGTGGCGCGTCACGCCGCCTGTAGTTCAAGTCGCGCCCCGAACTCCCGCACCACCGGCTCGTCCCGGTACGGCTCAAGGCGCTGACGGAAGTCGTCCAGATACTCCGCGCCCCTGTTGGACCGCAGCGTGCCGAGGAGTTCGACCGCGCGCGTCCCCGTCTGGCAGGCCTGCTCGACCTCGCGCTGCTGCACCTGCGCCGTAGCGAGCAGCACGAGACCGATGGCCCGGCGCCGCGCCCGTGACTCCGGATGCCCCGCGAGCGACGCCTCCGCCTGCCGCCGCGCCGCCTCCGCCTGCCCCAGATCGCGGTAGCAGTGCGCCAGTTCGTCGGCGAGATAAGCGGCGTCGAAGTGCGCGATCCAGGCCGGGTCGTCGCCCGACTCCGGCTCGGCCCGCTCCAGCGCCTCCAGTGCGCTGCCCGCCACCGCCTGCGTCGCCCGCGCGTCCCCGAGCAACGCGTGGCCGCGCGCCTCGGCCGCGTAGAACATCGACTCCGCGCGCGGGGTGACCCGGCCGCGCGTCCCTTCCTGGGCGGCGCGGGCGAGCTGGGCGATCTCGCGCGGGTTGCCGAGCTGCGCCGCCAAGTGGCTCATGGACGCGGCCAGTACGTACCCGCCGTAACCGCGGTCCCCGGCGGCCTGCGCGAGGCGCAGCGACTGGATGTAGTACCGCTGGGCGAGCCCCGGCTGGCCCGTGTCGACGGCCATGTAACCGGCCAGCTCCGTCAACCGGGCGACCGCGGCGAACAGTTCACGCCCGACGGCCTCCCGGTACGAGCCCGCGAGCAGGCCCGACACCACGCTGTTCAGGTAGTGCACGACCACCGGCCGCACATGTCCGCTGCCGTACTGATGGTCGAGGTCCGTCAGGGACCTGGTCATCGCCCGCACGGCCGCCACGTCCGACGACCCGACCCGCGGCCCCGCCGACCGTGCCACCTGCGAGTCCGGCAGGGAGATCAGCCAGTCGCGGCTCGGCTCGACGAGCGCGGAGGACGCGACCGACGACCCGGCCAGGAAGTCCCGCCGCCCCACGTCGCTGCGCCACAGCTCGCAGACCTGCTCGATCGCGCCGAGGACGGTCGGTGAGAACTGGAGGCCCACGCCCGACGCGAGGTTCTTGCCGTCGGCCATGCCGATCTCGTCGATCGTGACCGTACGGCCGAGCTTGCGGCCTATGGCCTCGGCGATGATGCCCGGCGCCCGGCCGCGCGGCTGCTGACCGCGCAGCCAGCGCGCCACGGACGTCTTGTCGTAACGCAGGTCGAGACCGTGCTCCGAACCGCAGACGTTGACCCGGCGGGCCAGCCCGGCGTTCGAGCAGCCCGCCTCCTGGATGAGTGCCTGCAGCCGTTCGTTGGGCTGTCGCGCGACGAGAGGCCTGGCGGCCATGGCGTACCCCCTGTGTGCACCGTGGACCATCGGACGGGCCCTCGGATTGATCAATGCCCAGCCGCCAAACGGAAGATGCGTCACAAAGGGGGCATGGCGCGGGAGAGGCCCCGGCGACGCCCGCCGGGGACCGCCGCGCGCGTCCCGTCACCCGGACCCGTTCACCCCCCTCCCGAGGCAGTTCTTCCCGCGCGCCCCCGACCGTGCGCCGATGCGCCCCACGTGCAGGATCCTTGCTGCTGAGCCCCGCGTGCGAACGCCCGTAACCCCCGGTGGCGGCGGTAGTTGAGAACGTCGTGGAAGAGACCATCGCAGTCACCTCGGCAGTCAGCTCGCCCGTCACGTCGCCCGCCCAGATCCCCAATCAGCGCTCAGAGGCCCTCCTCGACGCGGCTGTGCGCTATGCCGAAGAGCGCCACTGGGACGTGTTCCCTGGCACCTGGCTGGAGGTCGACGACGGCAGGCAGCGCTGCTCCTGCGGGGACGCCAAGTGCGCGGCCCCCGGCGCACACCCCGCGCGCGAGGACTGGGCGAACCAGGCGACCGGGAGCGCGACCGCCGCCCGCCGGCTGTGGTCCAAGCAGCCCACCGCCTCGATCCTGCTGCCGACGGGGCGCACGTTCGACGCGATCGACGTCCCCGAGACCGCCGGATTCCTGGCCCTGGCCCGCATGGAACGCATGGAGCTGACCCTCGGCCCGGTCACCTGCACCCCCGACCGCCGGATGCAGTTCTTCGTCCTGCCGGGCGCCGCCGCGAAGGTCCCCGACCTGGTACGCAAGCTGGGCTGGCCGCCCGCCTCCCTCGACCTGAACGCGCTCGGCGAGGGTGCCTACGTCGCCGCGCCGCCCACCCGCTTCGGCGGCCAGGGCGCCGTCCAGTGGGCCTGCCGCCCCACCGCCGCCAACCGCTGGCTCCCCGACGCCGAGGAACTCATCTCGCCGCTCGCCTACGCCTGCGGGCGGGAAGGCCGCAGGTAGCCCACCCGCCAAGCCACCCCCATCCGTCCCCGCGCGCCACGTATCGTGCGGGAACGGAGGACCACGGTGGCGAGGGGACGGCGGGCACAGTGATCGAGACGGAGACGGGACCGGAGACGGGGGCCGGGACACCGGCCGTACGCGTGCGGGACCTCTGGAAGGCCTTCGGCGGGAGCGTCGCCGTCGCGGGGATCGATCTGATACTGCCCGCGGGCAAGTTCATCGGCCTGGTCGGGCCGAACGGCGCGGGCAAGACCACCACGCTCTCCATGGTCACCGGCCTGCTGCGGCCCGACCGGGGCACCGTCGAGATCGTCGGCCACGACGTGTGGCGCGACCCCGTCGAGGTCAAGGCCCGGATCGGAGTGCTCCCCGAGGGCCTGCGCCTCTTCGAGCGGCTCTCGGGGCGCGAACTCCTCGCCTACATGGGCAGGCTGCGCGGCCTGCCCGGCGCCGAGGTCGACAAGCGCGCCGCCCAACTGCTCGACGTACTCGACCTCGCGGGCGCGCAGCACAAGCTCGTCGTCGACTACTCGACCGGTATGCGCAAGAAGATCGGCCTGGCCGCCGCGCTGCTCCACAACCCCGAAGTGCTCTTCCTGGACGAGCCGTTCGAGGGCGTCGACCCGGTCTCCGCACAGATCATCCGCGGGGTCCTGGAGCGCTACACGTCCTCCGGCGCGACCGTCGTCTTCTCCTCCCACGTCATGGAACTCGTCGAGTCGCTCTGCGACTGGGTCGCCGTCATGGCGGCGGGACAGATCCGCGCGCAGGGCCCGCTCGCGGACGTACGCGGGGACGCGCCCTCGCTGCAGCGGGCGTTCCTCGAACTCGTCGGTGCAGGCGGCCGTGACACGACGTCCGACCTGGACTGGCTGGGCGGCGCCCGGTGACCGGCGACGCCGTGCGCGCGCCGGGCGCGCCGACCGCGACCCTCGTCCGGCTCAAGCTCGCGCTCCTGCGCAACGGCCTGCGCGCCTCCTCGGGCCGCCGCGCCGCCTACGTCACCTCGCTCGTCTTCGTCCTGCTCTTCGCCGCGCTCCAGCTGCTCGGCCTGATCGCCCTGCGCGGCAACGCCCACGCGGCGGCGGTCTGCGCGATCCTCGTCGCCGTGCTCGGCCTCGGCTGGGCGGTGATGCCGCTGTTCCTCCCGAGCGGTGACGAGACCCTCGACCCGACGCGCCTCGCGATGCTGCCACTGCGGCCGCGCCCGCTCGTACGGGGGCTGCTCGTCGCGTCCCTCGTCGGGATCGGCCCGCTGTTCACCCTCTGTCTCGCGGTCGGCGCGGTGATCTCGCTGGCGCACGGGACCGCCGCTTACGTGGTCGCCGTGCCCGCCGTCGCGCTCACGCTGCTGACCTGCGTCGCGCTGGCCCGTGCCGTGGCCGCCGTGAACATCCGGCTGCTCACCTCCCGCAAGGGGCGCGACCTCGCCGTCCTGAGCGGGCTCGTCATCGCGGTCGGCGCGCAGGTCGTCAACTTCGGCGCGCGCAAGCTCGGTTCGGCCGGCGGCCTCGACGCGCTCGACCCGGCGGGTGACGTACTGGCCTGGATCCCCCCGTCGTCGGCGATCGGCGCCGTCGACTCCGTCAGCCGCGGCGAGTACGTGGCCGGGGCGGCCCGTCTCGCCCTGTGCGTGCTTGCGCTCGCCGGGCTTCTGTACGCCTGGCAGCGCGCCCTGACCCGGCTCATGACGTCGCCGGACGGATCCACGCTCCAGGCCGCCGAACCGGCGCGCGGCCGGCGCACGACCGGCGGCTCGCGCCTCCTGCCGGACGGCCGCACCGGGACGGTCATGGAGCGGGCGCTGCGGTACGTGTGGCGCGACCCGAAGACCAAGGCGGCGTGGGTGACCTCGCTCGCCATCGGCCTCATCGTGCCGGTCTTCAACGCCCTCCAGGGCACCGGCTCCATCTACTTCGCGTGCTTCGCCGCCGGGATGCTCGGCATCCAGATGTACAACCAGTTCGGGCAGGACACGTCGGCGTTCTGGATGGTCGCCATGACGATCTCCTCACCGCGCGACGCCTACGCCGAACTCCGCGCCCGCGCGCTCGCCCTCCTGATGATCACCCTGCCGTACGCGACCCTTGTCACCGTCGTGACGACGGCCATACTCGGCGACTGGCGGGCCCTGCCCGAGGTCCTGGGCCTGTCCTTCGCCCTCCTGGGCGCGATGCTCGCGACGGGCGCGTGGTCGTCGGCGCGCTTCCCGTACTCGATCCCGCAGGAGGGCTACAAGAACGTGGTCCCCGGCCAGGCGGGCCTGGCCTGGATCTCGATCTTCGGCGGCATGGTCGCGGCGGCGCTCCTGTGCGCCCCGGTCATCGCCTTCACTATCTGGCTCCATGTATCGGCCACGACTTCGGCGACGTGGGTGCTGCTTCCGCTGGGAGCGGGGTACGGGGGGCTGGTCACATTGGCGGGCCTGCGTTTGGCTGCGCCGCGGACGGCGTCCCGCCTGCCGGAGATTTTGGCGGCGGTCAGCAAGGGGTAGGGGGAGCGTGCGGGTTGAGTGTGGCTGGTCGCGCAGTTCCCCGCGCCCCTGAAATGCAGGCGCTGCGCGCCGCATTTCCCCGATGGGGAAGGCGCGGCGAAGCCGCAAGCCTTCTAGGGGCGCGGGGAACTGCGCGACCAGCCCCCACCGAGCCGCACGCTACATCCGGCTCAACCCAGCCGTCGCGTACAGCACGTCGTGGATCGCTTCCCGGTCACCGTCCTGGCCCGCCGCCGCCTCCTCCGGAGTCACATGGCCCGCGGCCAGGCGGCAGAATTCCGCGCCGTCCAGGGCAACGTGGGCCACCTCGTGCTCGGCGGAGCCAATGGCCGCCGGGGAGTCCAGGGCGATCAGCCATTCGCCGCCGCCCGCGCCCTCGACCTCAAGGCGCAGGGTGCGGCCCGGCATCCCCGCGGCCACCAACCCTCGCGCCGGTGACGCGAGGCCCGCGCGGCGGCGGCCCGCCAGGGAGTCGGGGAGCAGGCGCGCGGCCAGGTCGATCATGCGGTTCAGGTGGCGCGGTGACGGAGGCTCGTACGGGTAGTCCACCGCGTCCGCGATGTCCTCCGCGTGCACCCAGCACTCGAAGGCCCGCTCCAGCATCGCGTCGCGGATGGGGAGCATGAAGTCGCCGTAGGACACGGGGAGTTGACCCGAAGGGCGCCGCTTCGAGGAGCCGCTCGCGTCGGCGGCGAACGACACCGTGCGGATCACCGCGTGCGACTGGTCGCGCCACGGGCCGCGCGCGGCGCGCCCCGGCGGGAAGTGCGAGGCCCGCCAGAACGCCTCCGTGCGGCTCTCCGGCGTACGGAGGTCCTCCGGGGACATGCCGGACAGCGGGTCGTCGAGGCCGAGCGCCACCGCGATCAGGCCGTCCACGCTCATCAGGTGCGTGAGCACGCCCGCGACCGTCGTCTTGCGGCTGACCCGGTCGTCGCCCTCGTACCAGCGGAGCCGTACCGGTGCGTGCCACTCGGACTCGCCGATGTCCTGGAGCAGGGCGTCGAGGCGCGCGGTCTCCGCGTCGTACGGCGTGGCCCAGTCGGGGACCGGGATGCGGGGCGGGCGGCGGGTGAGGCAGCCCTCCAGGACCCGGGAGCGCAGCATCGGGTCGAGATCGAGGCTCTCCTCGGGGTGCAGCAGCCCCACCGCGTCCCGCAGCCGCAGCGCCTCCTCCGCGCACGGGCCGCACTCGCCGAGGTGGTCCTCCACGGCGAAGCTCTCCTCGGGCGAGCACGCGGCGAGCGCCCACGCGCCGAGGAGCGACTTGAGGACACGGTGTTCAAGCACGAGCGGCTCGCGTACGTGGTCCGGCAGCGGGCGCCCGGTGTCCTCCACGGAGGAACGGGGCGTGGGTATACGGGCGTTGGCGCCGCTGTCGGGGGCGGCGCCGGAGCGGCCGGGGGTCCCGAAGATGCCGGAGTGGTCAGGGGCTCCGAAGCCGCTGAGGCCGCCAGGGGTCCCGGATCCGCCGGAGGGGGCGGGCTTTCCGAACTCCTCCGGCTCGTCCGAGTCGTCCCGGTTGCTGAAGGGGGAGGGGCCGCTCACAATGCCCTCCCGTACCCGGGAGGTCCCGGCGGGGTGCCGGACGTGCCCGTGTCGTGTGCCGTGGAGAGCAGTTGGAGGCCGAGGCGCAGGCGGCGGCGCGCCTCGTCCTCGGTGACGCCGAGGTCGACCGCCGTCTGGCGGTAGTCACGGCGCTGGAAATACGCCAGTTCGAGCGCGGCACGCAGCGGGGCCGGCATCGACGTCACGATGTAGTCGGCGCGGGCGGCGGCGGACGCGTGCCGCACCTTGCGCTCCAGGTCCTCCGTGGTGCCGTGCCCGCTGCGCACGAGCGCGGCGGACTCGGTCTGGCGCAGGCGCTGCACGGCGCGACCGTGGGTCAGCGTGGCGATCCAGGAACGCAGCGGACCCTGCTTGGGGTCGTACGCCTCGGGGTTCTCCCAGACATGGGTGAAGACGTCGCGGGTGATGCGGTCGGCCGCGTCCTCGTCGCCGAGGACGCGGTGCGCCAGCCCGTGGACGAGGGACGCGAAGCGGTCGTACAGCTCGCCGAGCGCGGCCGCTTCCCCGTGCGCGAGCCGCTGCTGCATCCTCCGGTCCCACCGGGTCGGAGTTTCCTTGGCCATACGGCCCCCTCACCGTGTTCCTTCCCCTCGAATGTAGTCGTAGCCACCGACAACGCACGTGCCTTTGACACAAAGGTGGACCTCGACAGATGCGGATGGTAAGGGCATGGTCACGTTGTGCGGACCTTCGGCGTCGATCAGGCCCCAAAATCCGAACACTTGGGCCTTAACCCGCATAAATGTGATACGTCTGCAGTGGTGTTTCAGCGCCTCGCGGCTGGGAAGCCGCGAAAGAAGGCAAGCGTAAGCAGGGGTTCCGGATCGGCGAGAGGCGTGCCGCGTGACGCTCAGAGTGACCGAGGGACAGCAGGACGGCTGGGTCGTCGTGCGGGCGTCGGGCGAGATGGACATCGTCACGTCCCCCGCGCTGCGCCAGCATGTGCACGACGCGGTCGCGGACGGCCGGCGCAACGTCGTCCTCGATCTCTCGCAGGTGCTGTTCTGCGATTCGAGCGGGGTCGGCGTGCTGATCGCGGCCCGCAAGCTGATGCGGTCGTGCCGGGGTGAGCTCCGGCTGATCCTGCCCGCCAAAGGAGCCGAGGACGGCTCGCACGTGAACCGTGTCCTCGGGGCGCTCGGCGTCCGCCGCCTCTTCGAGGTGTACCCGGACGTGCTGACCGCCGTGAGCGACGAGGCGTCCCCCCTCTCCGCGTGACGTCACGCCTCCCCACCTGAACGCACCTCTCCGCCCGAGCCCGGCTCCCGCCCCGTCCCCGCGCGCCCGCGCATACCCGGCGCGCAGAGGCACGTACGCGGAAGTTGTCGCGGAAATCTCCCGTTCCGGACACAAGTCCTCCTGACCGGGCCCCAGCCGCCTTTCCGCGTCGTACTCTCGCTGCCAGAACAGCAGGTAACCGCTGGCAGAACACTTGTCTGCCCGCGGGCGCCGCGTATCCGAACGGCAGAATTGAGGCGGCCCGAAGACCATGGACAGTGCCGAGTACGAGCGCAGGATCGCAGCCCGTTTCGCCACCTTCGACCAGGACGGCAACGGCTACATCTCCCGTGAGGACTTCAGCACGGCGGCCGCCGCGCTGCTCACCGAGTTCGGTCTGAAGGCGCGGTGCGAGCGGGGTCAGGCCCTCTACAACGGGGCCGAGGCGTTCTGGCAGGGAATGGCCGGGATCGCCGACCGGGACGGGGACCAGCGCATCACGCGGGACGAGTTCGTGGGCGGCGCGGTCAAGCGTCTCGCCGACAACCCGGGCCGGTTCGCCGAGATCGCCCGCCCCTTCCTGGACGCCGTGATCGCGGTGGCGGACGCCGACGGGGACGGCTCGGTCTCCCCGGCGGAGACCGAGCGCGTCCTGAAGGCGCTCGGGGTGCCCGCGGAGATCGCGGGCCCGTCGGCCGCCGCGCTGGACGCGGACGGCGACGGCCGTATCGCGGAGCCCGAGATCGTGGCAGCTTTCGCCTCGTACTTCACCGTCGCCCAGTAGGCGCGCGGCTCACACCGAGAAGCGCTCCCGCAGCTTGTACTTGAGCACCTTGCGCAGCGTGTCGTTGCGGGGGAGGGCGTCCACGATCTCCAGCTGTTCCGGCAGCTTGTACGTGGACAGTCCTTCCCCGCGCAGATACGTCGTCAGCTCCTGAAGGGTCAGGTCGGCGGCGCCGGAGCGCTGTTGCACGACCGCGCACACGCGCTCGCCGCGCTCCGGGTCGGGCAGCCCGACGACCGCCGCCTCGCCCACCGATGGGTGCGTGTGCAGCAGGTCCTCGATCTCCTTGGCGGAGATGTTCTCGCCCTTGCGGATGATGATGTCCTTGGCCCGCCCGGTGAGCACCAGATGCCCGGTCTCGCGTACGTGGCCCAGGTCGCCGGTGACGAGGAACCCGTCCTCGTCGAACGCGGCCGCCGACTGCACGGGGTCCAGATAGCCCTGGCACACGGCCTCCCCGCGCAGCCTGACCTCCCCGTCCACGCCGTACGGCAACTGCTTGCCGTCCGCGTCCGTGATGCGGATCTCCATGCCCTCGGGGGGCCGTCCCTCCGTCGTCGCGAGGTTCTCGGTGGTGTCGTCGGGGGCGCCCATCGTGATCATGGGGACCTCGGTCATGCCGTAGCCGTGGGTGAGCTGGCAGCCCATCTCGCGGACGACCTGGTGATAGATCTCGGGCGGCTTGGGCGCGCCGCCGCCCGCGAGGAGGCGCAGCGTCGGGATGAGCTTCTCCTCGGGCGCCTTGCGCTGCTCGGTCAGGAACATCGAGTAGAACGCGGTGGAGCCGCCCGCGACGGTGACGCCGTGGCGCCGGTAGCCGTCGAGCGCGTCGGGCAGCGCGAACTGCTCGAACATCACCGCGGGGAACCCGTACAGGAGCAGCATCACCGTGTAGTCGGGGCCGGCTATGTGCGCGAAGGGGAACGCCATCGAGCCGACGTCGTCCGACGACAGGTGCAGGGCGTGCGCGAGGCAGGAGCCGCCGGCGATGAGTGAGCGGTCCGTGTGGAGGACGCCCTTCGGGTCGGAGGTCGTGCCCGAGGTCCAGTAGATCCAGCGCACCGCCGTGCCGTCGGTGGGCGGCGGGGGCAGGACGGCCGGGTCGCCGTCGGGCAGCTCGTCGTACGCCTCGAATATGCCGCGGGCGCCCAGGCGGCGGGCCATCTCGGTGTGGTCGAAGCCGCGCCACACGCCCGGCGTCGCGAAGAAATCGGCCTTGGACTCGCGCAGCGCGAAGCCGACCTCGCGGTCCCGGTAGAACGGGATCACGGGCGACTGGACGGCGCCGATCCGGGCGAGCGCGAAGGACAGCAGCGCGGTCTCGATACGGGTGGGCAGCTGCCACGCGACGACCGTGCCGGGGCGTACGCCCATGTCGTACAGGCCCGCCGCGACCCGTTCGCCGCGGTCGCGCAGTTCGCCGAAGGTCAGCGTGCGGTCGTCGCCGGCGTCACCCGTGCCGGGGGCCGCCTGGATGAGTACGGGGGTGTCGGGTGTGAGGGCGGCGCGGCGCTCGATCAGCTCCCAGAGCGTGCCCGCGGTGCCCAGGGCGTGTGCGGTGTCGTTCACTGTGCTCCCCCTCGAAACGGGCGACTGAACTGACGGTTAGTCAGATCGTGCGCAGAGCGTAGAGCGCTGCGCCTTGTCGGTCCAGGGGTGCGGAGCTAGCCTGCTTTCTGACGACCCATCAGAAACACCATCAGAAGCACTATCGGAAACTGTCAGGTGAGGGGACACGATGGACCCGATGGAACTGCCCCGGATCATCAGCGTCGACGACCATGTGATCGAGCCCGCGCACCTCTTCTCGACCTGGCTGCCGGCGAAGTACCGGGACCGGGGGCCGCAGCCGCTCACGGCCGGCATCGGCGAGCTGGCCTACGTGGCGGGCAAGTACCAGATCACGATGGACCCCGACGGTCCGCCCACCGACTGGTGGATCTACGAGGACCTGAAGTTCCCGTACAAGCGCAACATCGCCGCCGTCGGCTTCGACCGTGACGAGATGACCCTGGAAGGCATCACCCGCGCCGAGATGCGGCGCGGCTGCTGGGACCCGAAGGCCCGCCTCGCCGACATGGACCTCAACCATGTCGAGGCCAGCCTCTGCTTCCCGACCTTCCCGCGCTTCTGCGGCCAGACGTTCGCCGAGGCCAAGGACAAGGAAGTGGCGCTCGCCTGCGTGCGCGCCTACAACGACTGGATGGTCGAGGAGTGGTGCGGCGACAGCGGCGGCCGACTCATCCCGCTGTGCATCATCCCGCTGTGGGACATCGACCTCGCCGTCGCCGAGATCCACCGCAACGCGGCACGCGGCGTCCGGGCGGTCACGTTCTCCGAGATCCCCACCCACCTCGGGCTGCCGTCGATCCACTCCGGGTACTGGGACCCGTTCTTCAGGGCGTGCCAGGAGACCGGCACCGTCGTGAACATGCACATCGGGTCCTCGTCCCAGATGCCCGCCGCGTCCCCGGACGCGCCGCCCGCCGTGCAGGCCTCGCTCAGCTTCAACAACGCGATGGCGTCGATGATGGACTTCCTCTTCAGCGGCGTCCTGGTCAAGTTCCCGCGCCTCAAGCTGGCCTACAGCGAGGGCCAGATGGGCTGGATCCCGTACGCCCTGGAGCGCGCGAACGACGTGTGGGAGGAGCACCGGGCCTGGGGCGGCGTGCGCGACCTCATCCCCGAGCCGCCGTCGACGTACTACTACCGGCAGATCTTCTGCTGCTTCTTCCGCGACAAGCACGGTGTCGCCTCGATCGACGTCGTCGGACGCGACAACGCGACCTTCGAGACGGACTACCCGCACGTCGACTCGACCTTCCCGAACACCAAGGAAGTCGCCCTCGACCATGTGAAGGGCCTCGACGAGGAGACCATCTACAAGCTCATGCGGGGCAACGCGATCCGGATGCTCGACCTCGACTTCGACAAGTGAGGGCCACGCCGTGGATCTGACGTACACGGAGGAGGAAGAGGAGTTCCGGGCACGCCTTCGGGAGTGGCTGGCCTCGGTGCTGCCGGGCCTGCCGCCGAAGCCGTCCCCGGACGACTGGCCGGGCCGCCGCGTCTACGACATGGGCTGGCAGCGCCGGCTGTACGACGCCGGGTACGCGGGCCTGCACTGGCCCGTCGACGCCGGCGGGCAGGGCGCCACGCCCACCCAGCACCTGATCTTCCTCGAGGAGACGGAGAAGGCGGGCGCCCCCTATGTGGGGGCCAACTTCGTCGGCCTGCTGCACGCCGGGCCGACCATCGCCGCCGAGGGCACGGCCGAGCAGCGGGCGCGCTGGCTGCCGCCCGTGCTGCGCGGTGACGAGGTGTGGTGCCAGGGGTTCAGCGAGCCGGACGCCGGGTCCGACCTCGCGGCGCTGCGCACGCGCGCGGTCCGGGACGGCGACCACTACGTGGTCAGCGGCTCCAAGATATGGACCTCGCACGCGGAGGTCGCCGACTGGTGCGAACTCCTCGTCCGCACCGACCCGTCCGCGCCCAAGCACCGCGGCATCTCCTGGCTCGCCATGCCGATGGACTCGCCCGGGATCACCGTCCGGCCGCTGCGCACGCTCGCCGGGTCCGCCGAGTTCGCCGAGATGTTCCTCGACGAGGTCCGCGTGCCCGTCGCCAACCGGGTCGGCGAGGAGAATGACGGCTGGCGCGTCACGATGGTGACCCTGTCCTTCGAGCGCGGCACCGCGTTCGTCGGCGAGGTCGTCGCCTGCCGCCGCGTCCTCGGCGAACTCGCCGCCGAGGCCCGGAAGAACGGCCGCTGGGACGACGCCGTGCTGCGGCGCAAGCTCGGCCGCCTCAACGCCGAGTTCCGCGCACTGTGGAGGCTCACGCAGTGGAACGTGAGCGAGTCGCAGCGGGCGGGCGGTGTCCCCGGCATCGGCGGCTCCGTCTTCAAGCTGCGCTACTCGCACGCGCGGCAGGAGCTGTTCGACACCGCCTCCGAGGTGCTCGGCGTCGGCGCGCTCGACTGGGACCAGGAGTGGACCCTGGACCGGCTGTTGTCGCTGTCCTACACGATCGCCGCCGGCACCTCCCAGATCCAGCACAACATCGTCGCCGAACGCATCCTCGGCCTGCCGAAGGGAGGTAAGTGAGCATGGACTTCCAGCTCACCGAGGACCAACGGGCCCTGCGCCAGGGGGTACGGGAGCTGCTCGCCGGCCGCTTCGACCGCGACGCCCTGCGGGCCGCCGTGGACACGCCCGGACAACTCGACCGTGAACTCTGGCGGGACCTGGGCGAGGCGGGCTTCTTCTCGCTGCGGCTCCCGGAGGCGGACGGCGGCGTCGGACTCGGGCTTCCCGAGGCGGTGCTCCTCTTCGAGGAGGCGGGCCGGGTGCTGCTGCCGGGGCCGCTCGTCGCTACGCATCTCGCGGCGGGGACCGTGCCGGGGGCGGCGACCGGGGAGACCGTCGTGACGGACGCGGCCGGGGAGATCCTGCCGTGGCTCGACGCGTCGGACGTCTGCCTCGCGGACTCGTCGGGAGCGGTCCCGATCACCTCCGTCGACCCGCTCACGCCCCTGCACAAACTGCCGGGCCCGCACGCGGACCGCAGCCCGGAGGCCGTACTCCTCACGGCCGCCGAACAGCTCGGCTCCGCCGGGCGCACCTGCGAGATGGCGGTCCAATACGCCAAGGAACGCCAGCAGTTCGGGCAGCCCATCGGCGCCTTCCAGGCCGTCAAGCACCTGTGCGCCCAGATGCTCGTCCGCACCGAACTTGCCCGCGCTGCGGTCTACGCGGCGGCGGTCATCGAGGACCCGCTGGAGATCGCCACCGCCGAACTCCTCGCCGACGAGGCGGCGGTCCGCAACGCGCGCGACTGCGTCCAGGTGCACGGCGGCATGGGCTTCACGTGGGAGGCCGACGTGCACCTGCACATGAAGAGGGCGTGGGTGCGCGCCGGATCGGGGCGCTCGGCGCGGGAGACGGAGGAGGAGCTGGCGGCGGCGCTGTAGAGGCCGGGGTAGGGGGAGGCCCTCCGGGCGGCTCGGGAACACCGGGCCGGCCGGAGGGTTCCGGCTGTCCCGGGGAGGCTCGCGGGGTGTCCATTTCGGGTGGGCGAACCCATGTGCGGACAGTGACGGTGTGTTGATATCGGGTTGTGTCCTGCGCGGGACTCGTCACGGCGTGCAGTCGGGGTCCGCTCCGGTACCTTGTGTGAGATGCGAGCGGTTCTGAATCCGAGCCATCCCGGCGTCGCCCCCGAGGCGGCCCCGGATCAGGCGGTGCGCGCCGCTCGCAGCACATGGGAGGGCCGCACGCCGGCCCGTTCGACTCCCCGCAAGACGCGTCGCACAGTATGCAGTACGCGTACTCCTTCGCGCTGGAATATGCCCGAAGCGCTTGTTGGGGTGACTGTACGTCAACCATGCTGTCTTCCAAGGGGATCACGGTCCGTGATCTCCATGACTTGTCACAGTCCCGAGGCGATGTGTCCGCCGGTTCGGATGGTGTGAGCGGTGCAGGTGCTTCAAGTTCAGCTGGAGGTCGGGGCCGATCCCGCGGAGGTGGGACGCGCCCGCAGGTGGGCCCGCTCGCGTCTGGCCGGGTCGGGCATAGGGGCCGACGAGCCGCTCGCCGAGACGCTCATCCTGATCGTCTCCGAGCTGGTCACCAACGCCGTGGTGCACACCGGCTGTCCGGCCGTCCTGCGGATGCTGCTGCCGGGCCTCCCGGCGGACGCGAGCGCCCGCACGGTCCGCGTGGAGGTCGCCGACGCGAGCGCCAGGCCCCCCGCCCCCCGGCACGCCCACGGCGACGAGACCAACGGCCGCGGCCTGGAACTGGTCGACGGCCTCGCCGACCGCTGGGGATGGCGCCCCGAGGGCACGGGCAAGGCCATCTGGTGCGAGATCGACCGCTACGGCGTGGGCGACGCGGGCGCGGGGACGTTTCAGGGGCTGGCGTACGAGGCGGTGTAGTGCGGGCCGTGCGCCCGGCCCCGTATCCGTGACGCCGCCGGAACTCCCGCCTGTGCGCCCCGTTCTGCGCCCGTTTCGCACCCCCTGACGCGCTGTCATAAATGTCACATAACTGGCAAATCTCCCTACCGGTGTTGACGGCAGGTGTCCGTTTGATCACGCTTGCGGATAGCGATTCGTGGCGAGGGGACGCCGAAGGCTCCGGTGACGGGGGCCCTTGGTGAATGCGGGTCGCGCCGCGGTGGCCGGTTCCCCCAGGGGTCCGGGGGAGCAAGGCCCGGCGCCGGGGACCGGACGGCGGTGCGCCGCATCGCCGTCCGGTCCTGAATCCCCTTGAAAATCAGGCGTGTTGAGCCGTCAGAGGACGGCGACCGGTGCCACCGGCGTGCCCGTGCCGCCCACGAAGGGTTCCGGCATGGCGGACAGCAGGAACGAGTAGCGCGACTCCTGTGCACAGGCTGTGGACAAGCCCTCCAGGTTCCAGTTCTGGCCCTGGAGCATTCCCATCTCGACCAGGTCGAGGGCGTGCACGGGCAGCCAGAGGTTCTCGTGCTCCGGCGGGAAGATCTCGAAGGTCAGCGTGTCGTTGGCGACCGCCGCCACGTCCCGCGCGTGGAACCACTCGGGCGTACGGATGGACAGGCCCGGCGACGGATAGCCGTACGCGTGCTTGTCGCCCCCGAGATACAGCTGGATCTGGCCCGTGCGCACCAGCACGATGTCGCCGGGGCGCACCTTGACGCGGCCGAACTCCTCGGCCTCCGACAGGTCTTCGGGCGTCACGGCGTGGTCGCCGGGGAGCCGGTCCAGGCCCTTCGCCGCCGCGACGTCGAGCAGGACGCCGCGCGAGACGATGTACGGGGCCTTGTCGATGCCGCTGAACTGCGAGCCGCTGTGCGCGGTGATCGTGTCGGAGGGGCGGCCGTTGTAGATCCGGCCCGAGTGCGAGACGTGCGTGAGGGCGTCCCAGTGGGTGGCCGCCTGGAGCCCCATGGTCACGGAGTCGTCGCTGGTCGCGACCGTGCCGGGGCCGAACAGCTCGTAGTTGATCTGGACCATCGTGTGGTGCGGGTTGATGCGGCCCGGGATCATCCCGGTCTGTACGCCGTCCTCCTTGAGCGGCAGCGCGAGCGGCACGCGGTGGCCGGTGGTGACGGTCGCCGCGGCCTCGCGGACGACCTCGTCGGTGACGAGATTGAGTGTCCCGATCTCGTCGTCGGCGCCCCAACGGCCCCAGTTGTTGACGCGCTTGGCTATGTCGGCGAACTCGGCTGGCATCGACATGAGTACTCCCCGGGGCTTGTCTTCCGGCAGCGATCAGGTCATAAAATCTAACGGTCCGTCAGAAACCGCGGGAAGGGGCCGGACGTGGGGAACTTCTTGGCAGGCAAGGTGGTCGCCGTCACCGGCGCCGGGCGCGGCATCGGCAGGGCCGTCGCCCTCGCCTGTGCCGCCGAGGGCGCACGGGTCGTCGTCAACGACTACGGCGTGTCCATCGAGGGCGGCGAACCGGCGAGCGAGGTCGCCGAGTCCGTCGTCAAGGAGATCGTGGCGGCCGGCGGCGAGGCCGTCGCCGTCGCCGACGACATCTCGACCATGGCGGGTGGTCAGCGCATCGTCGATGTCGCACTCGCCGAGTACGGGCGCATCGACGGCGTCGTGTGCGTCGCGGGCATCCTGCGCGAGCGCATGTTGTTCAACATGTCCGAGGAGGAGTGGGACCCGGTGGTCGCCACTCACCTGAAGGGCACGTTCACCGTGTTCCGGGCGGCGTCCGCCGTCATGCGCAAGCAGGGCACGGGCACGCTCATCGGCTTCACCAGCGGCAACCACCAGGGTTCCGTGGCGCAGGCCAACTACAGCGCCGCCAAGGGCGGGATCATCTCGCTCGTCCGCAGCGCAGCCCTCGGGCTCAACAAGTACGGCGTCACGGCCAACGCGGTCGCACCCGTCGCCCGTACGCGCATGTCGGCGAACGTGCCGATGGAGCTCAAGGAGATCGGGGAGCCGGAGGACGTCGCCGCGCTCGTCGTCTACCTGCTCAGCGAGCGGGCCCGTGAGGAGAAGATCACCGGGCAGGTCTACACGATCGCCGGACCCAAGATCGCCGTGTGGGCGCAGCCGCGCGAGCTGCGTGCGGGCTACGCGGACGGCTCCTGGACGCCGGAGAAGATCGCCGATTTCCTGCCGGGGACCGTGGGCACCGACCCGATGCCGATGCTGGCGCAGCTGGAGGCGATGGCCAAGGCGGCGGCGGCCAAGGAGCGGCCCAACCAGTGACACCCGCCTGCGGCGCGCCTCGGGGCGGGAGTCCGGCGGGACCGGGCTTCGCCCAGAGCGCGACGGGCACGGCATCCGGACGGCTTCGCTCACCCGGCGGGTCGTGCGGGCCGAGGAGTACGCCCGTTCCCGCGCCCCCCGCCCGTCACGGCCGCGTACGGGCGGCCGGACCCGCGGCGGGCCGGAGGAGAACCAGCGCAACATCATCGCCGGAGCGCGTGCTCGGGCTGCCCAGGGAGACGAGGGAGTCGTCATGAGGGGTGTCGTGTTCGACGGGGTCCGGGCGGACGTCGTCGACGATCTGGAGATACGCGATCCGGGGCCGGGGGAGGTGCTCGTCGACGTCGCGGCCGCGGGGCTCTGCCACAGTGACCTCTCGGTGATCGACGGGACGATCCCGTTCCCCGTGCCGGTCGTGCTCGGGCACGAGGGCGCGGGCGTGGTGGAGGCCGTGGGCGCGGGCGTCACCCATGTGAAGCCGGGTGACCACGTGGCCCTGTCCACGCTCGCCAATTGCGGTGCCTGCGAGGACTGCGACCGGGGGCGGCCCACCATGTGCCGCAAGGCGATCGGGCGGCCGACCCGGCCGTTCTCGCGGGGCGGCGACCCGCTGTGGCAGTTCGCCGCGAACTCGTCCTTCGCCGAGCGGACCGTCGTCAAGGCCGTGCAGGCCGTGCCGATCCCGCAGGACATCCCGCTGACGTCGGCCGCGCTCATGGGCTGCGGCGTCCTCACCGGCGTCGGCGCCGTGCTCAACCGGGCGCGCGTCGGCCAGGGCGAGAGCGTCGTCGTCATCGGCACCGGCGGCATCGGCCTCAACGTGCTGCAGGGCGCGCGCATCGCCGGCGCGTCGAAGATCATCGCCGTCGACACCAACCCCGACAAGGAGGCGGTGGCCCGGCAGTTCGGCGCGACCGAGTTCCTGACGTCGGCCGACACGGTCAAGGACGTCCTGCCGACGGGCGCCGACCACGTCTTCGAGTGCGTCGGCCACGTAGCGCTGATCCGGAAGGCGATCGACCTCCTCGACCGGCACGGCCAGGCCATCCTCCTCGGGATGCCGGCCGCCGACGCCGAGGCGTCCTTCGTCCCCGCCCAGCTCTTCCTCGACAAGTCCATCCTGGGCTGCCGCTACGGGTCCTCCCGGCCCCAGCGCGACATCAGGCTCTACGCCGACCTGTACCGCCAGGGCCGGCTGCTCCTCGACGAACTGGTCACCCAGACCTACCCGGTCGAGGACTTCGCGAAGGCGGTCGAGGACGCGGAACAGGGGAAGGTGGCGCGCGGGGTCCTCACGTTCTGACCCGCGCCTCTCATGGCCGACCGCCGCCGTTCCCTGTGTTCGTCGCGTTCGTCGCGTGGAACGTGCGGCGGTAGGCCGTGGGCGTCACACCGAGGGCCGCCTGCAGGTGCTGCCGCATCGACTGGGCCGTGCCGAAGCCCGACTCGCGCGCCACCTGGTCCATCGACAGGTCGCTCGACTCCAGCAGATGCCGGGCCCGCTCGATCCGCTGCTGCGTGAGCCACTGGCCCGGACTGACGCCGGCCTCCTCGCGGAAACGGCGGGTGAAGGTCCGTACGGACATGGACTCCTGCTCGGCCAGGTCCCGTAGCTGGAGCGGTTCGTGGAGGCGGGCGAGGGCCCAGGCGCGGGCCTTCATCGTCGTCGCGAGCTGCGGTTCGGGGACAGGCCGATGGATGTACTGGGCCTGCCCGCCGTCGCGGTGGGGCGGGACGACGGTGCGGCGGGCCACGTCGTTGGCCACCGCCGTGCCGTGGTCGCGGCGGACGATGTGCAGGCAGAGGTCGATCCCGGCGGCGACGCCCGCCGATGTGAGCACGTCCCCGTCGTCGACGAACAGCACGTCCGGGTCGACCCTGACCTTGGGGAAGAGCCGCTGGAAGTGCTCCGCCGACGCCCAGTGCGTGGTCGCCGGCCGCCCGTCCAGGAAACCGGCCGCCGCGAGCACGTAACCGCCGATGCAGATCGACACAAGCCGCGTGCCGGGCCGCAGTCGCGCGAACGCCGCCGCGAGCTCGTCCGTGAGGACGCCCTCGTCGTGCACGGGGCCCAGCTCGTACAGCGCGGGCACCAGCAGGGTGTCGGCGGTCGCGAGGGTCTCGGGGCCGTGCCTGACCTGGATCGCGAAGTCGGCGTCCGTCTCGACGAGGCCCGGCTCCCTGACCGAGCACGTCACGACCTCGTAGAGCGGATTCCCTTCGGCGTCCTTCGCGCGGCCGAAGATGCGCTGGGGGATGCCGAGTTCGAAGGGGACCAGGCCGTCGAGCGCGAGGACGACGACACGGTGCGGGCGGGGGCGCCCGGTCGGGGTGCGCTGCGCGCGGGGCTCGGACATGCCGCCGAGTCTATGGCCTGATCCTAACGAAGGCTGTCTTTCGGGCCACTCGCCGATGTCGGGCCGGTGACCGGATGCTGTGGGCGTGAAGCAGACAACCGACACGCGCCGGGCCACCGAGACCGCCACCGCTCAAGGCCCCCGCCCCCGTATCCACCGCGCCTGGTTCGTGGCGGCCGTGACCTTTGTGACGATCATCGGCGCCGCCGCCTTCCGGTCCCTGCCGGGGCTGCTGATCGACCCGCTTCACGCGGAGTTCCACTGGTCACGCGGCACCATCGGCCTCGCCGTCTCGATCAACCTCGCGCTGTACGGTCTCACCGCGCCGTTCGCCGCCGCGCTCATGGACCGGTTCGGCATCCGGCGCGTGGTCGCCGTCGCGCTCGTGATCATCGCGGCCGGCTCCGGGCTCACCGTGTGGATGCACTCGGCCTGGCAGCTTCTGCTGTGCTGGGGGCTCCTCGTCGGGCTCGGTTCCGGTTCGATGGCGCTCGCCTTCGCCGCCACCGTCACCAACCGCTGGTTCACCGCCCGGCGTGGCCTCGTGACCGGCATCCTGACCGCCGCGTCCGCGTCGGGGCAGCTCATCTTCCTGCCGCTGCTCTCCTGGATCGTCGAGAAGCACGACTGGCGGCCGGCCGCCGTGACGGTCGCGCTCGCTGCCCTCGCCGTCGTGCCCTTCGTGTGGCTGCTGCTGCGTGACCACCCCGCCGACGTGGGCGCCACGCCGTACGGCGCGCGGGAGTTCGTGCCGAAGCCGCCGCCCGTCACCGGGGCGGCCCGGCGGACCGTGGGCGTGCTGTTCAAGGCCGCCCGCACCGGCCCCTTCTGGCTGCTCGCCGGGACCTTCGCGGTGTGCGGCGCCTCCACGAACGGGCTCGTCCAGACGCACTTCGTGCCGGCCGCGCACGACCACGGGATGCCGGTCACCGCCGCCGCGTCACTGCTGGCCGTGGTGGGCGTCTTCGACGTGGTGGGGACCATCGCGTCGGGCTGGTTCACCGACCGCTTCGACGCCCGCCGCCTGCTCGCGGTGTACTACGCGCTGCGCGGGGTCTCCCTGCTGTTCCTGCCGATGCTGCTCGCGCCGTCAGTCCACCCGCCGATGATCTTCTTCATCGTCTTCTACGGGCTCGACTGGGTCGCCACCGTGCCGCCCACGCTCGCGCTGTGCCGGGAGCACTACGGCGAGGACAGCGCGATCGTGTTCGGCTGGGTGCTCGCCTCGCACCAGGTGGGCGCGGCGCTCGTGGCCTTCCTCGGCGGCGTCGCCCGTGACACGTTCGGCACGTACGACGTCGTCTGGTACGCGTCCGGCGCGCTGTGCGCCGCCGCGGCCCTGATGGCGCTGGTGATCCGGCGCCGAACGGACGGCGCCGGGCTGCTCGCCGAACCCGCCTGACCGCCGCCGCTCAGGCCTCGAAGCGGCCGAACTTGCCCTGGTGGAACAGCAGCGGCGAGCACTCGCCGTCCGCCGTGCCCAGTGCCTCGACCTTGCCCACGACGATCAGGTGGTCGCCGCCCGTGTGGACCGCGTGGATCGTGCAGTCGATCCACGCGGGCACGCCCGCGAGCACCGGCGAGCCCGTGACCGGCGTCGGGTCGTGCTCGACGCCCGCGAACTTGTCCGCGCCGCTCACCGCGAACGACCGGCACACCGTGCCCTGGTCCGCCCCCAGGATGTTCACGCAGAACACGCCCGCCGCAGCGATGCGCGGCCAGGTCGTGGACGTACGCGCCACCATGAACGCGACCAGCGGCGGGTCGAGGGACAGTGACGAGAAGGACTGGCAGGCGAAGCCCGCCGGGGGGCCGTCGGGCTCGTCCGACGGCGCCGTGACGATGGTGACGCCGGAGGCGAAGTGGCCCAGGACCCGGCGGAACTCCCCGGGATCCAGGGGCGCGCGCTCGTCCTCGCCCACCGCTCGAAGTTCCGGCCGCGGCAGTGCTTCCACCGGCTCGGCCGACGTGGGTGCGCCGACCTGCCGGAGGTACCGGACCACCGTGGCTGCCATTCCCGCATGTCCCATCACACCATCGATTGAAGCTGACGGAGTGTCAGATTGGAAGGGGTCGGGCGGGACGGATATGGGCGGACTCGGGCGGGCATGGGCCTCACCAGACCCACCCACCCCGCCCGCCCCAGCAGCCCCTGGGCCTGTCGTCCCTAGCGCCCCTCGTACGTGGCCGCGCGCCGTTCCTGGAAGCTCGCCACGCCCTCCTGGGCGTCCCGCGTCGTCATGTTGATCTCCTGCGCCGTCGCCTCCGCCGCGAACGCGGTCGCCCGGTCCGAGTCCAGGGACGCGTTCACCAGCTGCTTGGTCATGGCGATGGCGCGGGTCGGGCCGTTCGCGAGGCGCGTCGCCCACTCCTCGGCCGTCTTGCGCAGGTCCTCGTCCGGGACCGTACGGTTCACGAGGCCGAGGCGCTCCGCGTCGTGGGCGGAGAGCGCGTCGCCGAAGAACATCAGCTCCTTCGCGCGCTGCGGGCCGATGAGCCGCGGCAGCAGATACGCGCCACCGCCGTCCGGCACCAGGCCGCGCCGCACGAAGACCTCGATGAACCGGGCGGACTCCGCCGCGATCACCAGGTCGCAGGCGAGCGCCAGATGCGCGCCTATACCGGCCGCCGTCCCGTTCACCGCCGCGATCACCGGCTTCTCGCAGTCGAGGATCGCGGCCGTGAGGCGCTGCGCGCCGAGGCGGATCGTGCGGGCCACGTCGCCGGCTACACGCGGGCCTGACGCGGGCGCGCCGCGCAGGTCGGCGCCCGCGCAGAAGCCCTTGCCGGTCGCCGTGATGACGACGGCGCGCACGTCCGGGTCGGCGGAGGCGTTCCCCAGGATGTCGATGATCTCGTTGCGCTGGTCCCAGGTGAGCGCGTTCATCGCCTCGGGACGGTTGAGCGTGATCCAGGTGACGTGGTCGGTCGTCACGGACTCGATCGCCTTGGACTCGGTCATGTGTCGGCTTCCTTACCTCGGTACTCAGTGACAGACGGCCAGCGCGTCCAGGGCCACCGCGCCCTGGCCCCGGGGAAGCACCATCAGCGGGTTGATGTCCAGCTCGGCGAGGTCGTCGCCCAGTTCGAGGGCCATGCGCTGGACCCGCAGGACGACCTCCACCAGCGCGTCGAGGTCCATGGGCGGCGCGCCCCTGACCCCGTCGAGCAGAGGCCGGCCCCGCAGCTCGTCGAGCATGGCCCGCGCCTGGTCCTCCGCGAACGGCGGCACCCGCACCGCCGTGTCCCGCAGCACCTCCACGAGTACGCCGCCCAGGCCCACCGTCACCGTCGGCCCGAACAGCTCGTCCTGGGTGACCCCGACGACCATCTCGACCCCGCGCTCGACCATCTGGCACACCAGCACACCGTCCAGGTCGATGCCCTCGACCTTGGCGATGTCGGTGAGTTCCCGGTACGCGTCCCTGACCTGACTGGCCGAGGTCAGGCCGACCTTGACCAGGCCCAGTTCGGACTTGTGGGCGAGGTGGGCGCCGGACGCCTTCATGACGACGGGGTAGCCGACCTGCCCGGCCGCCCGGACCGCCGCCGCCGCGCTCGTCACCAGCTGCTCGCGCGGTACGCGGATCCCGTACGCCCGCAGGAGCTGCTTCGCGGCGTGCTCGCTGAGCTGCCGTCCCGGCCGCATCAGGGCCTGCGCCTTGCGGAACGAGGGGGACGGCGTGCGGGGCGCGTCCGTGAACGGGGATCGGTAGGAGGACGTGAACCGGTGGTGGTCCAGGTAGGCGCGGACGGCCGTGATGCAGTTCCCGAAGGTGCGGAACGTGGCGACCCGGGACGAGCCGAGCAGCGTCTCCCGGTACGCCTCCTCCGTGCCGAGGGGGGAGCCCCAGACGACGCAGACCAGCTTGTCGGTGCGCTCGGCGGCGTCCACCAGGTCCCGCGCGAGCTTGTCGCTCATGGGCGGGAACGGGCCGGTGATCGGGCAGATCAGGACGCCGACGGACGGGTCGTCCAGGATGGCGTCGATGATCTTCGGGCCGCGCCAGTCGCCCACCGGGTGGCCGCCGTTGTCGATCGGGTTGGCGACGTTCAGGTAGTCCGGGATCCACTGGTGCAGTTCCTGCTGCTTGGCCTCGGACAGCTGCGGCAGGGTCAGGCCCGCGCGGGTGGACAGGTCGGCGAAGTGCGCGCCGGTGCCGCCCGAGATCGAGTAGACCGCCACACCGTCGGCCTTCGGGGGCTTGGCCCGCGCGAGAAGCGCCGCCGTGTCCTGGAGCTCGTCGAGACCGTCCACGCGGATCACGCCGAACTGCCGCATCGCCGCGTCGACCACGGTGTCCGCGCCGGTCAGCTTGCCGGTGTGCGAAGCCGCCATACGGGCGCCGGTCTCGGTGCGGCCGACCTTGACCGCGACGACCGGGACGCCGTTGCGCGCGGCACGGTCCGCCGCGAGCAGGAAGGCGCGGCCGTCCTTGAGGCCCTCCACGTAGGCGGCGATCGCGCCGACCTCCGGGCGCTCGGCGAAGTACGAGATGAAGTCCGCCGTCTCCAGGTCCGCCTCGTTGCCCGTGGGCGCCCAGTGCGAGAGCCGAACTCCCAGCTCCTGGAGGGTGTAGAGGGGGCGGCCCTGGTGGCCGGACTGCGTGATGAGGGCGATCGCGGGGCCGTCCAGGTCCTCGCGGAACTCGGAGAACGCGTTCAGGTTCGTGTTCGGGCCGAGCAGGCGCAGGCCCGAGCGGCTGACCGCCTCGGACAGCCGCGTCTGCGCGGCCGCGCCCTCCTCGCCGGTCTCCGCGAAGCCGGACGCGAACGCGACCGCGAACTTCACCTTGGCCTGCGCCAGTTCCTCGATGACCGGCAGCGGGTCCGACACGAGCAGCACGGCCAGATCGACGGTCTCGGGCAGCGCGGCGATGTTCGGCGAACACGGGATGCCGAAGACGGTCTCGCGCTTGGGGTGTACGGGGTGGAGGCGGGCGCCCACGCGCTCGGCCCAGGTGATGAGCTGGCGCGTGATGCCCGTGTTCGGGCGGCCCTCGGCGTCGGACGCGCCGATGACCGCTATCGATTCGGGCCGGAAGAAACGGTCCAGGTCGGGCACCTCGCGGTGCAGTGGCCTGCCGCTCACGTCCAGGTCCTCCGCCCTGCCGTGCACGACGTGTGCCGGCTGCTCGCCGCAGGCGATCGTGCGGGCCGCGCGGGGGTCGGTGGTCAGGGTGCCGTATGTCGATCCAAGCATGACGCTGCCCGCTCCTCGACTCGTGTCAGAACTGACGAAGTGTCAGATTACTAACTGACGTGCCGTCAGGAACAGGGGCTTTGGCGAAGGGTTTTGTGTGCGGCTTCGGTGGGGGCCGGTCGCGCAGTTCCCCGCGCCCCTAGAAGGCTTGCGGCTTCGCCGCGCCTTCATCGGGGAAATGCCGCCCGCAGGGCGTGCATTTCAGGGGCGCGGGGCTGTGTCCATCAGCGGCTCCGCCGCGGGGCGCGACCAGCCCCCACCGGACCCGCGCGTGACAGCCCTGGCAATGCGCCGGGCGTCGAGCGCCAGTTCGCGAAGCATCCCGCTCAGCGGATTCGTGTAACCGGTGAAGTAGAGGCCGGGCGCGGACCGGTGGGGGCGGCCGCCGCGCGTGGCCGGGCGACCCGTCTCGTCCAGCACGCCCAGGTGGCCGACCAGGTTCTCCAGGGCGCGGACGTAACCCGTTGCCGCGATCACCACGTCGGAGACGACCCGCGTGCCGTCCGCCAGGACCACCTTGTCGTCGTCGAACGACTCGACGGCCGCGACCGGTTCGACCTTGCCCGCCTGGATCGCGTCGATCAGGCCGACGTCCTGCACGGGGATCGCACCCTCCCGCGCCCGCGAGTAGAGGCCCGTCGTGGGCCTGGGCAGCCCCCGCTCCGACAGGTCGGGGACGGCGAGCCGCGCCATGGGCCGGGCCAGGGCGTCCACGAGACGTACGGGGAGCCGGCGGCACAGGATGCCGTTCAGCTGCGCCGGCCACCCGGCCGTGGAGCGGCGCACGATGTGCGGCGCCGTGCGCACCGCGAGCCGGACCCGGGCCGCGCCGCCCTCGGCGAGGTCGACGGCGATCTCGGCGCCGGTGTTGCCCACCCCCACGACCAGGACGTCCCGGCCCTCGTACGGCCCGGCGTTCCGGTACTCGCTCGCGTGCAGGAGATCGCCCGCGTACGAGGCGCGGCCCGGCCAGTCCGGGAGGCGCGGGGTGTGGTTGAAGCCGGTGGCCACCACCACGGCACGCGCCGCCAGTTCGCGGCCGCCCGAGGCGCGCACCAGCCAGCCGTCGTCCGTCCGCTCCACCCGCGACACCTCGACGCCGGTGACGATCTCCAGCTCGTGGTGCTCGGCGTACATCTCCAGGTAGCGCACCACGTCGTCCCGGGACACCCAGCGGCCGAAGGCGCGCGGGATGGCCAGGCCGGGCAGCGCGGACAGCGTGCGGGTGGTGTGCAGATGGAGGCGGTCGTAGTGGCGGCGCCAGGACGCGGCGACGCGGTCCGACTTCTCCAGGACCACCGCCCGTACGCCGCGCCTGCGCAGCGCCGCGGCCACGGCGAGGCCGCCGGGGCCGCCGCCGATGACGTACACCGGGCGGTCCTGGGGGCGGGCTGCGGGCGCGGGCGAGGTGACCATGAGTCGGAGAGTAATCACGCCTCGTCGTGCTGGGTCACTGAATCGGTTGCGGATTCATCACGGCGTCCACCCCCTTGCGAGCGGGCCCCTCATGCGCTGAACTGACGTACCGTCAGAAACGGAAAGGAGGGCCCCGGTCGTGGACTCGATCTGGCTCGACGGCGCCGAATGGCTCGCCGTACTGCGCATAGGCCTCGGACTGTGGTGGCTGGAGAGCTGGCGGCACAAGGACAAGAAGGGCTGGTTCGAGCGGGGGACCGGCATCGCCTGGGCCGCCGACGTCGCCGCCAAGCACAAGTGGAACGCCGTGCGCAGCGGCTTCGACACCGTCGTCAAGCCCCGGCCGAAGACGATGGCGTACATCGTCGTCTACGCCGAACTGGCCCTGGGCCTCGGACTCGTGGTCGGCCTGCTGACCCCGGTCGCCCTCGTCGGAGGGCTGCTCCTCAACCTCCTGTACCTGGTGCTGATGATCCACGACTGGGCCGAGCAGGGACAGAACGCGATGATGGCGCTCATCTCGCTGGTGGCGCTCTTCGCCATGTCCTGGCAGGTCTGGTCCCTCGACGCGGCGATCGGACTCTTCCTGTGACCGTACGGTTCGACCTTCCCGAGCCCGATGCCTTCACCAAGCCCTTCTGGGACGGGGCGGCCGACGGGGCGCTGATGGTGCGCCGCTGCGGTGCGTGCGGGCGCGCCCATCACTATCCGCGCGAGTTCTGCCCGCACTGCTGGAGCGAGGACGTGACGTGGGAGCGGGCCTCCGGTGACGCCGTGCTCTACACGTGGTCCGTCGTCCACCGCAACGACCTGCCGCCCTTCGGCACCCGCACCCCGTACGTCGCGGCCGTCGTCGACCTCGCGGAAGGGCCGCGGATGATGACGGAGATCGTGGACGTGGAGGAGGCCGACCTGCGGGTGGGGATGCCGCTCACTGTCACGTTCCGGGAGGCCGAGGAGTTCTCGGTGCCTGTGTTCCGGTCGCGGGCTGAGTAGACCCGGGCCGTATTTGGGTCGCGGGCCCGAGGGGTCCGGCGGCATCATGCGGGCATGACTGGGGACTCCGGGGCCGGCTGGCTTCTCACCGGCGACGCCGACGACTTCCTGGCCCGCGCGGGCGCGTACCTGCGGGCCGACCCCGCGCTGCACACCGTCACGCTGAGCGTCACCGCGAGCCTGCGCGAGAGCGGGCTCGCGGCGTACGGCGCCCGGCACCAGCTCTTCGGCGTGCTCTACGGGCCGGACGGCCGCGTGGACGGCACGTTCCTGTGGACCGAGCCCTTCCGGCTCAACATCAGCCCCCTGGACCGGGTCCAGGCCGACGCGCTCGCCGTCGCGCTCCAAGGGCGCGAGCCCTCAGGAGTGTTCGGGCCCGACGACGCCGCGGCCGCCTTCGCCGACGCCTGGCGGGCCCGGACCGGAGCCGGGGTCCGGCGCGCGATCGAGCAGCGCCTCTTCCGACTGGACGAGTTCACCCCGCCCGAGCCGGCCCCCGCCGGACGCCCCCGCGTCGCCACCACGGCGGACCTCGAACTCGTCACGCGTTGGCGCGACGACTTCGACGCCGAACTCGGCACCTTCGTCGGCGGCTCGCAGAGCTGGGCCGACGAACGGATCTCGTACGGCGGCATCACCTTCTGGGAGAGCGCGGACGGCACGCCCCTCTCCCTGGCCGGAGTGACCCGCGAGTCCGCCGGAGCGGTCCGCGTCGGGCCCGTCTACACCCCGCAGGACCTGCGCGGGCGCGGCTACGGGGGAGCGGTCACCGCCGAGGTCAGCCAGGCCGCACTCGCCGCGGGCGCGCGCGAGGTGCTGCTCTTCACGGACCTCGCCAACCCGACCAGCAACGCCCTCTACCAGCGCATCGGCTACCGTCCGGTGCGCGACTTCGACGTGTACGCCTTCACCGACCCCAGCCACCCTCCGACGAGCGAGTCCTCATGACCGGAATGACAGAAATCCCCGAGACCCGCGGCCACGGGCTGCACCTGCGTGCCTGGCGCGTCGGCGACGAAGGGGACGCCGACGCCGTGCTGAAGGGGCTCACCGATCCGGAGTTCCGGCGCTGGAACACCCCGCTCACCCCCGTCGACGACCTCGCCGGCGCCCGCCGCTACCTGCTCAAGCGCAGCCGGCTGACGGAGAGCGGCGACGCGGTGGCGTGCGCGGTCGCCGACGACAGTACGGGGGAGGTGCTCGGGAGTATCGGCCTCAGCGTGATCAACCCCGTTTTCCGTACGGCGATCGTCGGTTACTGGGTGCTGCCCGAGGCGCGCGGGTGCGGGGTCGCGACCCGGGCGCTGAGCCTCGTGTCCCGGCTCGGGTTCGGTGAACTCGGCCTGTACCGGATCGAACTCGGGCACGCCGTCGGCCATGAGGTGTCCTGCCGGGTCGCCGAGCGCGGCGGCTACGGGCACGAGGGCACGCTGCGGGGCGCGATGTTCGAGGCTGGTACGCAGGACGCGTTCCGGGACGTGCACCTGCACGCACGCCTCGCGACCGACCCCGAGCCCGACGTGGTTTAAGAGATCACGGCCAGAGCAGTTCCCGTACCCATCCAGAGCCCTCGGCGCGGTACCTGAGGCGGATGTGGCGGCGGCGGGCGTCGCCCTGGAAGAACTCCACCTCGCGCGGGACCAGCGCGTACGCCGTCCAGGTCGGGGCGAACGCGTCGGGCTCGGCCTGCGCGCGCTCCCAGGCGGTGACGGACGCGTCCTCCAACTCGCCCAGCGAGCCGAGGACTTCGCTCTGGTGGCCGACGAGGGCCGCCGCGAGCGCGCCGGTCGAGCGGACGTGCAGGTCGGCCTGGCTCTCCTCGGGCGTGGCCGCCGTGACGTCACCGCGGACGCGGATCTGGCGGCCCTGCGCGGGCCAGTAGAAGCCGAGCGCGGCCCTCGGGTCGGCGGCGAGCTGGCGGCCCTTGGCGCTGCCCGCGTGCGAGGCGAAGTGGAAGCCCGTCTCGTCGGCGCCGTGCAGCATCACCGTACGGACGTCGGGCAGGCCGTCCTCGTCCACGGTCGCGAGCGACATGGTGTGCGGCTCGGTCTGGCCCGCGGCGGCGGCCGACCGGAACCACTCGACGAAGAGGGGGAGCGGGGCCGCCGGGGCCTGCGACGGGTCGAACGCGGGCAGCTCGGTGTCCCAGACGCGCAGGGACTTCAGGAGTTCTTCCATGCGTCGATTCTGGGGGGAGCCGCCCGGCCGCCCGGCGCACGCCCCTCGCCACGTGCCGAAACCACGTGCCGAAACCACGTGCCGAACTACGTGCCGAACTACGTGCCGAGCACAACCGTTCCCGACGAGCAGAACCAGCCGCCCGTGCCGGACGCGACCGCCAGCTTCGGCAGCCGGCCGCCCTCCTTGCGCACCTGGTGCTCGCCGGCCTCGCCGCGCAGCTGCCGTACCGCCTCCACCAGGAGGAACAGGCCGCGCATCCCCGGATGCTGGGCGGAGAGGCCGCCGCCGTCCGTGTTCGTGGGGAGTGCGCCGTCCCGGAGCAGGCGGCCCTTCTCGACGAACGACCCGCCCTCGCCCTTGGCGCAGAACCCGAGGTCCTCCAGGGTCACCAGGGTCATGTAGGTGAAGGCGTCGTAGATCTCGGCGATGTCGATCTCGTCGGGGGTGACGCCCGCCCGCTCGAAGGCGAGCTTGCCGCTGACGGCCGCCGGGGACACCGTGAAGTCGTCCCACTCGGACATCGTCGTGTGCGACACGTGCTCGCCGGAGCCGAGCACCCACACCGGGTCCTTCGCGCAGTCCGGGAGCAGGTCCTCGGCGACGAGCAGCACGGCGGCGCCGCCGTCGGAGCGGATGCAGCAGTGCAGCTTGGTGAAGGGGTCCGCGATCATCGGGCCGTCGAGCACGTCGTCGACGGTGATCGGGTCGCGGAACATGGCCTCGGGGTTGAGCGCCGCGTTCGCGCGCGCCTGCACGGCGATCTCGGCCATCTGCTCAAGCGTCGTGCCGTACTCGTGCATGTGGCGGCGGGCGGCCATCGCGTACTTGGCGATCAGGGAGTGCCCGTAGGGGACCTCGAACTGGAGGGGGCCGCGGGCGCCGAAGCTGAGGTTCGACGTGCGGCGCTTGGCCTTGATGTCGGCGCGGGCGGTCGAGCCGTAGACGAGGAGGACCGCGCGGGCGTGGCCCTGGGCGATGGCGTCCGCGGCGTGCGCGGCCATCACCTCCCAGGTGGAGCCGCCGACCGAGGTCGAGTCCACCCAGGTGGGTTTGAGGCCGAGGTACTCGGCGACCTCGACGGGCGCGAGGATGCCGAGGCCCGCGCTGGCGAAGCCGTCGATCACGTCGGGGGTGAGGCCCGCGTCGGCGACGGCCCGGCGGGCGGCCTGGGCGTGCAGCGCGTACGGGGTGGCCTCGTCCACCTTCCCGCAGTCGGAGAGGGCGATGCCGGCGATGGCGACCCGGCGGGAACCTTGCGGTCGGGGTGCGGCAGTCATAAATCTGACGGTACATCAGATTTAGCGGAACGGAAGAAGAAAAGTCTGGGCAATGCGCGGTCGCGGTCCTAACATGACGCCCCGTCAGAAATGGGGTCCGGGTCCGCCGGGCCCACAGGGGAGGAGCCCGTATGGACGCCGCCTTCACAGCGGAACAGGACGAGATCCGCCGCACCCTGCACGAACTCATGAACAAGCGCTGCGGGCCCGACGACGTCAAGGCCGCGGTCGCCACCGACGCCGGATACGACCCGGCCCTGTGGTCGGCCCTCGGGAGCGAGCTGGGCCTGCCCGGCCTCGTCCTCCCCGAGACGTACGGCGGAGCCGGCTGCGGAACCACCGAACTCGCCCTGGCCTGCGAGGAGTCGGGCCGGGCCCTCGCCCCGACACCGCTCCTGGCCACCGCGGCACTCGCCGCCCCCCTCGTCCTCGCCCTGGGCTCCGAGGAACAGCGCGCCGAACTGCTGCCCCGCATCGCCTCCGGCGACCTCACCGCCACGCTCGCCGTACCCGGCGAAGGCCTCGCCACCGCGCTCGGCCTCACCGGCGACAACCGGGGCGACTGGTCCGGCGGCGGCCGCGCGGGCGGCATCCAGGCCCGCCCGTCCGGCGACGCCGACGGCGGCTGGCGGCTCTACGGGCAGGCCGACCAGGTCCTCGACGGGCACAGCGCCGGGCTCCTCGTCGTCGCCGCCCACACCGGCGGCTTCGCCCGCTCGCGCACCCTCCTCTTCCTCGTACGCGGGGACAGCGAGGGCGTGGTCAGGACGCGGCAGACGTCTCTCGACGAGACCCGGCCCCGGGCGCGGGTCGAACTGCGGGACGTGGCCGCCGAGTTGCTCGGGTCCGGCGACAGCGACCAGGTGGCCGCCGCCCTCGCGGCCACCGGTGACGCCGCCGCCACCGTGCTCGCCGCCGAGGCCGTCGGTGCTGCCGCGCGCGCCGTGGAACGGACCGTCGAGCATGTACGGGAACGCGAGCGGTCCGCGCGCCCGACCGGCCCCTTCGAGGCGGTCAGGCTCCGCCTCGCCGACGTGTACGTACAGGTGCGGGCGGCGCGCTCGGCCGCCTACTACGCGGCCTTCGCCGCCGGATCGGGCGACGGCGGATCCGGTGACGGCGGACGGGCCGGCGGGCTCGCGCTCGCCCAGGCCCTGGAAGCGCTGCGCACCGCCGCCTCCGAGGCCGTACAGCTCCACGGAAGCGGCGGCTCCACCGGCGAGCACGACGCGGACCTCTATCTCAAGCGCGCGACGGGCGACGAACTGCTCTTCGGCCCCATTCACCTGCTCCGGGCGCGGGCCGCCGAGTCCGCCGAGCTCTTCACCCACCAGGAGGTGGCGGTCTGATGGCACAAGCCGGGACCAAGCTGATGCAGAAGGTGTCCTCGACCCGCGCCTTCGCCCGCGTCGCCCCGCACTTCATCCCCGCGATGGACCGCACGGTGCACAAGCTCACCAAGGGAAAGGTGCTGCTCAGCGCCCGGATGCTGCCCGGGGTCGTGCTGACCGCGCGCGGCGCGAAGAGCGGGCTGCCCCGCAGTACGCCACTCGCGTGTATGCCCGAGAAGGAGGCCGGCACCTGGCTGCTCATCGGGTCCAACTTCGGGCGCCCCGGGCACCCCGCCTGGACCGGGAACCTGCTGGCCCATCCGGACGCCGACATCAACTGGAAGGGCGAGGACGTCCCCGTCACCGCCCGGCTGCTCGAATCCACCGAGCGCGAGGAGGCGTGGGCGGCGGCGCTGAAGTTCTGGCCGCCGTACGCGGCGTACCAGGCGCGGATCGACCGGGAGATCCGGTTGTTCCGGCTGGAGCGGCGGGCTTCCTAGGGGGCCTGGGGGTTTAGTGGGCCGGGCCGCGAGGGGCCGGTCGGGCGGCGCGGGTCTCAGGAGGTCCGGGACGCAGCAGCGGCGGTTCACGTCCGAGACGCGAACCGCCGCTGCCCGACAGGACCTGAGAACCCTTACGGGTCACCTGGCGGCTGCCCCGGCACGCGCCGGGGCCGGCCGCCTTCGGCTTTCATGGCGCTATTTCGTCGGCTTCTTGCCCGTGACGCCGAGATGCACCAACAGAGCGAGATTGGGCTTGAGTTCCGCCTGCTTCACGCCCCAGGACTGGAAGCCCTTCTGGTGCGAGGAGACCGCCGCGAGCATCGCGACGAGCGATCCGGCGATCGCCGCCGGGCTCACGTCCTTGTCGACCTTGCCCTTGGCCTGGAGCTCCTTGACCGTGTCCGTAAGGGAGTTGGTCACGGAGTTCAGGATCTTCATGCGGATCTTGTAGAAGCGCTTGTCACCCTCGGCCGCGCCGAGGTCGACGACGCGCAGGATCGCGTCGTTCTTGCGCCAGAACTCGAGAAATCCGTCCACGAGCTCCTGGGCGGTCTGCCAGCCGGCCTTGCCGACCCATGAGCGGCCGGCGAGGAGCTCGGTCAACCCGGCGCCCTCCGTGGCCATTTGCTCGGCGATCTCCAGGACAGCGCCCTCGACGTCCGGGAAATACTGGTAGAAGGTCGCCGGTGAGGTGCCTGCCTTCCGGGCGACATCAATGACTTTGACGTCCCGGTAGGGCGAGGAGCTGAGCATTTCGCCGAGGCACTCCAGCAGCTTCTGACGCGTCGCCTGACCACGCCGTCCGGCCACGCGGCCGTCGACGGTACGTACTTGTCCTGTCATGCCGTCAGCTTACCGACGGGTGATCGGAGCGCGATTCGGCCGAGTGCAAATGGGGTTGGGGGATCCGGCACTCGGGTTGGCGGGGGGTCTTCGGGCTGGTCCGGGACGGGTTCGTGAGGGGTTCGTGAGGGGAGGGGCCGCGTGAGATATCAACAGCCTGTGGAAAACCCGGTGGATAAAAGCGGGCGGGTGTTCGATTCGCTCGGGCGGGGGCCGCGAGCGAGGCGGGCGCACCCTGCGGACGAGGAAAGGGCACCCTGCGACCGGGGCAGGCGCACCCCGCGACCGGGGCAGGCGCACCCCGCGAGCGAGGTGGCCGCACCCCGTAATACTCCTCCTTGTCCGTGACACCCAGATTTGCCCCCGTGTTCGCATCCGGGGCTGCGTACAGGAGAATCAGGGTGCGCGCCGCCATCCGGCTTCGGTGGTGAGACGCTGACCGGGGACTGTGACCGAACCCGGTCCCGTACGGGGAGGTGGCAGGCAAGTGGTGGATCAGCTGACGCAGCACGATCCGAGGCGGATCGGCCCGTTCGAGGTCCTGGGACGGCTCGGCGCCGGCGGCATGGGGCTCGTCTATCTCGCGCGCTCGGCGTCCGGCCGGCGTGTGGCGATCAAGACCGTGCGGACCGAACTCGCCGAGGACCAGCTCTTCCGCGTCCGCTTCACCCGCGAGGTGGAGGCGGCCCGCGCCGTCTCCGGTTTCTACACGGCCGCCGTCGTCGACGCCGACCCGCGCGCCGCCGTGCCGTGGCTCGCCACCGCCTACGTCCCCGCGCCCTCCCTCGAAGAAATAGTGAACGAGTGCGGGCCCCTCCCGGCCCAGGCGGTGCGCTGGCTCGCCGCCGGTATCGCCGAGGCCCTCCAGTCCATCCACGGCGCCGGCCTCGTGCACCGCGACCTCAAGCCGTCGAACGTGCTCGTCGTCGAGGACGGCCCCCGCGTCATCGACTTCGGCATCGCGTCCGGCGTCTCCAACACGCGCCTGACCATGACGAACGTCGCCGTCGGCACACCCGCGTACATGTCGCCCGAGCAGGCCAAGGACTCCCGGAGCGTCACCGGGGCCTCCGACGTCTTCTCCCTCGGTTCCACCCTCGTCTTCGCCGCCACCGGACACGCCCCCTTCCACGGCGCGAACCCCGTCGAGACCGTCTTCATGCTGCTGCGCGAAGGCCCCGACATCGAGGGCCTGCCCGCCGAGCTGCGGCCCCTCATCGAGTCCTGTATGCAGATGGACGCCCCGCTGCGGCCCTCGCCCGCGGACCTCCAGGCCCAGCTCGCCCCCCACCTCTTCGGCTCCGGCAGCGACGACAGCGGCACCGCATCCGCGTGGCTGCCCGAGCGCTCCGTCGCCCTCATCGAGGAGCGCCGCGGCGGCCGCCCGCCGGTCAGGACGAACGGCACCGGACGCGCCTCCAACGGCGGCCGCGGCCCCATGCCCGCCATGCCCGCCCAGCCCCCCGGCCCGCCGCCGAGCGTCGCCCCCGACAGCTGGCGCCCGGCCCCCGCCCCCGACGGCGGGCCCGTACGCCTCGCCGGAGCCCGCGTCCCGATCGGCCCCGGGCCCCGTGTCGCCGACGCCCGCGCCGCCGCCGTGAAGGCACCGCCCCCCGTCGCCGGCCTCGCCGCGACCTGGTCCCGGCCCAAGCCCGGCACGGGCGCCGGCGCACCCGAACCCGGTGTGCCCGCGCCCGCCCCCGAGGCCGGTGCCGCCTGGCGGCCCTGGCGCTTCCGCATGTCGAACGACGTGTGGGGCACCCCCGCCGTCGCCGACGACCTCGTCTACGTGACCTCTTTCGAGGTACACGCCCTCGACGTGTCCACCGGCCGGCGCCGCTTCAAGACCCGCGACGTCGCCTGGTCCATGGCCGTCACCGACGGCCGCATCCACGCCTCCGACGGGCCCACCCTCTACGCGCTCGACGCCCGCGAGGGCCACGACCTGTGGCGCCTCCAGTCCGACGCCTGGGTGTACTCGCTCAGCGCCGACCACGGCACCGTCGTCACCGGCACCCGAGGCGGCGGCGTCCAGGCCTGGGAAGCCGTCAACGGCGACAAGCTCTGGGAGCTCACCGGCGCGCAGACCGACTTCGAGTCCCCGGTCGCCGGACCCGTCATCCACGACGGCACGGTCTACGTCTGGAAGGACGCCCGGCTGCGCGCCCTGGAGGCCCGGACCGGCGAGGAGCGCTGGTCGTACCCGATCGGCGACGCGGCCTCCTGCGGCGGCGTCCCCGTCCGCCTGACCCAGGCGTCCGACGGTTACGTCTATGTGGCGGCCGGGACCCGCGTCCTGTCGATCGACGTCGCGAGCGGCCATGTCCGCTGGCACTTCGAGGCGCCCGCCGTGTTCCTCTGCCCGCCCGCGTTCGTCCCCGGCCCGGCCGTCACCGGCGGCGGCGTCTATCTCGCCGACCACCTCGGCACGGTCTACGCCCTCGACGCCACCGACGGCCGCGACCGCTGGCGCATCGCGACCGAACCCCGCCCGTCCTCCGTCGAACCGGTCCTCGTCGCGCACGGCCACGTCCACGTGGGCAGCGGCCAGGGCCTCTACACCCTGGACGCGGTCACGGGCACGCCCAAGTGGCGGTTCCAGGCGGGCGGCGAGGTCGTCGGCTCACCCGTCGTCGCCGACAACCGCATCCACTTCGGCGCCACCGACCACCTCCTCTACACCCTCAAGGCCGACGACGGCCGGCTCCGCTGGAAGCTCGCCACGGGCGGCGAGATCACCGGCTCGCCCGTCGTGAAGGACGGCGTCGTGTACGCGTGCAGCAAGGACCGCTGCGTGTACGCGCTCGACGCGGAGAAGGGGACGGGGACGGCTCGCTAGCGCGGGCTCGCTAGCGCGGGCGGGGCGGCGGCTGCTCGTCGGGCGGCTCGCCGTGCGGGTGCTGCGGCTCGCCGTACGGGGGCAGGGGCTCTCCGTAGGGGTACGGCGGTTCCGGGTACGGGGGCTGGTCGGCGTACGGCTGGAGCGGGCCCTCCAGGGTGGGCGGGCCCGCCTCCATCGTGGGCGGGGGGCCGTGGTCGGCGGTGGGCGGGGGACCGTGGTCGACGTACTCGGGGAGCCGGGGCGCAGGCCTGCGGCGGCCGCTCATCACCGCCGCGCCGATCAGCATCAGTACCCCGCCGCCGAAAGCGAGCGCCACCCCGAGGCCGAGCCCCGAACCGTCGCCGCTCACGACCATCCGGCCCTCGAACTGCCCCACCCGCACCATCCACAGCACGGTGAACCCGAGCGCCAGCACGCCCGCGCACGCCACAGCCGGCCGCGACCGGAGGACCACCCCGGCCAGCGCGATGGCGGCGGCCACGAGAAACGGCAGGAACACGGAACCGAACAGCTGCGCGCGGGCGTCCGTCACACCGGCACCCGAGAACAGGTCACCGAGGCGGTACGAGCGCCCGTGACGGCCGTCGTACCACGCACGGAAGGGGCTGTAGACGACGGCCGCCGCTCCGACGAGAGCGAGGAACGACCCCAGGACGTTGCGGACCATGCGCAGCCTCCCGTGGGTGCGGCCCGGTGCGGCTCTCGGTCCCGACGCTACGCCCGCGGAAGAGCCCGTGCCAGCGGCACTGCTACGGTTTCGGGCTGCCGGACGGCACATGATCGATCATCACAACCATCGGGGGAGACACAGGATGCTGCGACGAGGGCTGAAGCTCACGGCACTGGCGACCGTGGTCGTACTCGCACTGACCGGGTTCTCGAGCCGCGGCCACGGCGGGTCCGGCAAGAGCAGGGGCGGCGGCAGCCACTGGAGCAGCGGCCACAGCGGCGGCGGCTGCTCCAGCTCGAAGCAGGACCACGACTCCTCGTCGTCGTACTCGTCCTCCGGCGGTTCGAGCTACGGCGACGACCACGACTCGTACGGCAGCTCGGGCAGCTCGGGTTACTCCTCGACTTCGGGGTCCTCGGGGTCCTCCGGCTACACGTCCGGTGGGTACAACCACCGGCGCCCCACCCACACGCCCAGCAGCACGTCGGGGAGCGGGCGGAGCGACGACATGACGTCCCAGCTCCTGAAGTGCGCGACGCCCAGCACTCCGTACGCGACGGTCGAGCTCAGGAACCGCGGCAGCCGGGACGGCCGGTACAACCTGACCGTCCGCTTCAAGGACGTGAACGACCTGACGGTCATCGAGCGGACGCAGATCATCACCGTCCCGGCCAACGGCCGCAAGGTCGCCAAGGTCTACCCCGGCGGCGGCGACACCCTGGTCCAGTCGATCGACCACTGCGCGGTCGAGGGCTACCGGAACTGACCAGGCCGCCCCTTTCCAGGCCGGAGGTCACCGCACCCGGAACCCGCCCGGCCGCCGTCCCGTGAACAGCTCCGCCTGCCGCTCCGGCGGCAGGTTGCCCAGCGTGATCAGGTGCGGCGCATGGGCCAGGGCCTGCGTGCGGGTCGCCTCCTTGGCCGCCCACACCGACCGCACCGTGCCCTGCACGGCCTCCGTCGGATACGACGCGATCGTCTCGGCGCAGGCCACCGCCGCCTCCCGCGCCCGGCCCGGCTCGGTCACCTCGGACACGAGCCCGGTCTCGTACGCGCGCCGCGCCGAGATCCGTTCCGCGTTCCCCATGAGTGCCATCCGGGCCACCTCGCCGACCGGCATCCGCTGCGCGAGGAGCATGGACTCGTAGGCCGTGACCATGCCGTACGTCGTGTGCGGGTCGAAGAACGTGGCGCTCTCGTCGGCGACGACGAACTCGGACTCGCCGATGAGATAGAACGCCCCGCCGCACGCCATGCCGTTGACGGCGGCGATCACGGGCTTCCACAGGTCGTTCGTCTTCGGCCCGATCGCCACGAGCGGGTCGTCGATGCTGTACGGGGACTGCGGCTGCGGCACCTCGGCGTCGCGGTCGATGCCCGTGCAGAACGCCCGCTCGCCCGCGCCGGTCACGACGATCGCGCGTACGGAGTCGTCGAACCTGAACTCCCGCCAGCAGGCGGTGAGTTCGGCGGCGGTCGCCAGGTCGATGGCGTTGTGGCGGTCGGGCCGGTCGAGGGTGACGACGGCTACCGCGCTCTGCTTGTCGATGTCGATGCTCAGGGTCACGGCCGCTCCAGAACCCAGCGCGGCACGGTCACGCCGTCGACGTCCGCGAACACGGCGTGCACCTTGGCGCCGATCTTCAGGCGCTCGGGCGGCACCGAGTCGATGGGAGCGTCGGCGGAGGTCACGAGATTGCCGACCAGGCGGATCCGGGGCGCGTCCGCCAGCTCTACGACGATCGCGTTGTACGGGGCGTGCGCCGCGTACGCGGGAAGCAGCGGCGGGTGCGGGATGACGTAGGACCAGATGCGGCCGCGGCCGCTCATCAGCCGCCACTCGCTGTCGAACGAACCGCAGTGCGGGCAGCAGGGCCGGGGCGGGAAGCGGAGTTCGCCGCAGTCGGCGGAGGCGCAGGCCTGCACGCGCAGTTCGGACTGGGCCGCGTACTCCCAGAAGGGGGCGCCGTCCTCGTCGACGACAGGCTGGAGCAGGGTGTCGACTCCGGGAACGGCCTCGGACGTTGCATCGGGCACGGCCTCGGACACGGGCTTGGACAAGGTCTCGGACATGGGTTCAGCTCCTCAGGAGAAGGGCCGACGTGGGGACGCACTCGCCCGCCGTGACCAGGCACGTCCCGGCGTCGGGTACCTGTGCGGTGCTGGTGCCCCGCAGTTGTTTCACACCCTCGGTGATCAGGTTGAAGCCGTGGATGTACGCCTCGCTCAGGCCGCCGCCGGCCGTGTTCAGCGGCAGCCGGCCGCCTATCTCCAGGGCCCCGCCCTCCGTGAACGCCGCGCCCTCGCCGCGTCCACAGAACCCGTACCCCTCCAGGGAGAGCGGGATGAGCGGGGTGAACGCGTCGTAGATCTGGGCGACGTCCACGTCGTCCGGGCCGAAGTCGGCCTGTTTCCACAGGTGTCGGGCCGCCGTCCAGGCCGGGCCGGAGAGCGGGTCGTCGTTCCAGTAGTTGACCATCCCGTGGTGCTGCGCGGGCAGGCCCTGGGCGACCGAGTGCACGTAGACCGGCTTCTGGCGGCAGTCGCGGGCGCGCTCGGCGGACACGATGACGCACGCGAGGGCGCCGTCCGTCTCCAGGCAGTTGTCGAACAGGCAGAGCGGCTCGCTGATCCAGCGGGACGTCATGTACATCTCGCGGGTCAGGGGGCGTTCGTACATCATCGCGGCCGGGTTCTGGTTGGCCCGGTTGCGGCAGGCGAGCGCGATGTTGAAGAGATGGTCGCGGGTCGCCCCGTACTCGTGCATGTAGCGGCGCATGATCATGCCGATCTCGTCGGCGGGGCGCAGCACTCCGAAGGGGCGGGTCCACTGGGCCGGGGTCGGGAGCTGCGCCGTCGTGTTCTTCCAGGGGCGCTTGCCCGAGCCGCGCTTGCGGGAGCGCCACGCGACGCCGACGTTCGCCTGACCGGTGGCGACGGCCGAGGCGAGGTGCGCGATCGTCGCGCACGATCCGCCGCCGCCGAATCCGACCTTGCTGAAGAACGTCACGTCGCCGGCGCCGACCGACTTCGCGATCTCGACCTCGTCCGTCTCCTCCATCGTGTAGGAGGCGAAGGCGTCGACCTCGGAGGGTGCGATCCCGGCGTCGTCGAGCGCCGCGAGGATCGCCCGGCACGCCAACGCCTTCTCGCTCTCCGGGAGTTGTTTGCCGAAGGCCGTCTGCCCGATTCCCACTATGGCCGTCGCGTCTTTGAGCCCCGCCATCGCAAGCCACCTCCGCGCGTCGTGGGATGCCACCACGATCGTCCCGTCTGCTGACAGCGCGTCAGGCTACCGTTAATCTGACGGATAGTCAGCTACGGGTGTGGAGGTCGTTCGATGCGCGGGGACCTGGAGTGGGGCACCGTACCGGAACTGGTACGGGCGGCAGCCGAACGGTACGGGGAGCGCGAGGCCGTCGTCGAGGGCCGGACGCGGATCACGTACGAGGAGCTGGGCGAACGCGTCGAGCGGGCCGCCGCGGCGTGCATCGCGAGCGGTGTCGAACCCGGCGACCGCGTGGGCGTCTGGGCGCCCAACACGCTCGACTGGATCGTCTCCGCGCTCGGCGCGGTGACTGCGGGCGCGGTGCTCGTCCCGCTCAACACGCGCTTCAAGGGGTCCGAGGCCGCGTATGTGCTCGCCCGGTCCCGGGCCAAGCTTCTTTTTGTGACGGGTACGTTCCTGGGGACGTCCTACGTCGCCTCGTTGCGTCGGGCCGATGTCGAACTGCCGCTTCTGGAACAGGTCGTCGTCCTTGCCGACACCGCGCCGGACACGCCTGCCGACGACGGGGGGCGTGTGTGGCGGACCTGGAAGGACTTTCTCGCCGGTGGCGAATCCGTCTCCGGAGAGACGGTCCGCGCCCGTGCGGCCGCGATCGATCCGGGGTCCCCGTCCGACATCATCTTCACCTCGGGCACCACCGGGCGTCCCAAGGGGGCGGTCATCACTCACGCCCAGACCCTGCGGGGTTACGGCATCTGGGCCGACCTCGCCGGTCTGCGCGAAGGCGACCGGTACCTCATCGTGAACCCGTTCTTCCATACCTTCGGGTACAAGGCCGGCATCATCACCTGCCTGATGCGGGGCGCGACGATGGTTCCGCAGCCCGTCTTCAACGTGGATACCGTCCTCGCCAACATCGCCGCCGAACGCATCTCCGTCCTTCCCGGGCCGCCCACCCTTCACCAGTCGCTCCTCGACCATCCGCAGCGTGAGTCTCATGACCTGTCCGCCCTGCGGCTCGTCGTGACCGGTGCGGCCGTCGTGCCGCTTCAGCTTGTGGAACGCCTGCGGGGGGAACTCGGCGTCGGCACGGTCCTCACCGCGTACGGGCTCTCCGAGGCGAGCGGCATCGTGACGATGTGCCGCCAGGGCGAGGAGGCGGAGGTGATCGCCTCTACGTCGGGCCGTGCGATACCCGGCACTGAGGTTCGCGTGGACGCGTCCGCTCCTGGTGAGCCCGGTGAGGTGCTGGTGCGTGGATTCAACGTCATGAGCGGGTACTTCGAGGACGCGGAAGCTACGGCGGAGGTGCTTACGGCGGATGGGTGGCTGCGTACCGGTGACGTGGGTGTGATGTCCGAGTCCGGCCACCTGCGTATCACCGACCGCATCAAGGACATGTTCATCGTCGGCGGCTTCAACGCGTACCCGGCCGAGATCGAGCAACTCCTCGGCCTCCACCCGGACGTGGCCGACACCGCCGTGATCGGCGTCCCGGACGGCCGCCTCGGCGAGGTCGGCAAGGCGTATGTGGTGCGGCGGCCGGGCTCGGTGGCGACGGGGGACGACCTGATCGCCTGGTCCCGGCGGGAGATGGCGAACTACAAGGTGCCGCGGTATGTGGAGTTCGTGGGGGAGCTGCCGCGGAATGCGAGTGGGAAGGTGGTCAAGGGGGAGTTGCGGGGGCGGGGTGGGGGGTGAGGTGGGCTCCGCCGGTCCGGTTGGGGGTGCGGGGTGGCGGGGTACGGGGTGCGTGGGGTGAGGCGGGACGGGCCTGGTGGCCGGGAGGCGCGCTGCGTTGTGGGGCGGGGCCGCGGCGGTGTGTACGTGCTCGCCATCCCTTCTCCTGGGCCGCCTTGTCCTGTGCCCCGGGAGTGGGCTTGCGTGCTCCGCGCGCACACACCGCCACGTCCCCTCTCGCGCGCGGGCGGCTGCGGGGGCTTCTCGGTCCCGGTTGCTGCGAGGCGGGGCGGGGTCGGACCTGGGGGCGGGCTGCGGCGGGCGCCGCTGAGTCGGTCGGGCACGGCAGCCTGCCGCCCTATTCGTCGACTTCGGCTGGGGTCGTTACGGTGAACGGGCCGGTGGCGGAGGCTACACATGCGTTGACGTCTGTTGTCTCGCCTGCGGCCGCGCCCTCCTCGCAGAGGCGGCTGTCCGGGGCGCGTAGGTCTAGGTGGAAGCGGGTGACCTTGCCGTCCTGTTTGAGGTCATGGATGCGGGCGTCGATGTAGCCGAGGTCGTTCAGGGTCTTCCTGACCTTGGCGGGGGTGGGCTTCGAGACTGCCTGCAGCGCTCGGACCACCCGCTCTTCGTGCAGGCCGCTCGCGCACCATTCGTAGTCGTTCAACTCCGCCTCGGGCCCCGTGGGTGCGCCGGGCTCGATGGGGGCGGTCGGAGGGGTCTCGCCGGGGGCGGGGGTGTGCTGCTCGGCCGGGCCGGTGCCGGTCGGTCGGGTGTCTCTCGGGCCCGGACCGGTCGGTCTGCTGCCCGGTTCGGTTTCGCCGGACGCAGGACATGGCCGCGCGACCTTTGCGAGCATCGCCAGGAATCCCGCTTCCTCCGGGCTCGGCGGAGTGGCGCTTGCCTTCACGCTGACGTTGCGCCCGGCAGGGTCCTCGGTCCCGCACCCGGTGAGTGCCAGGGCGGCTAGGGCGGTTGCCATGAGGGTGAGCCGGGTGCGAGCGATCGAAGTCCCCTTAGGTGTCATGGACGCAGTCTCCGGTCGGTGCCGGGCGCGCGCATGAGTGCGCGTACTCATCTGCGTATTGGCTTATGGGCTAAGGGGGTTGGGTCAGGGCGGTGTGGATCTCGGCGATCATTCGGTCGGGGTGGCGGAGGACGTCTACGCCTGGGCTGCCTCCTTGGATCGTCTCCCTAGGCGTCCGCGAACCAGGAGCGGCCCTGGGCCCAGTGGGTCACCCAGCCCGTGAAGCCAGGGGTGCCGGGCATCAGGGCGTCGGGTGACTGGGGGCCGAAGGGCATCGCGCCCTCGCCGGCGATCTGCCAGACGTGACCGCGCTGCGGACCGGTGACGATCAAGTGCCAATACATGCCGCAGCCGTCGGTGCCCAGCAGTAGTGAGCCGTGGTCGAACACGGGGTCCGTCCGGGCCTCGAACTCCTGGTCCGACAGTTCCTCGTCGTCCTCGTCCTCCCACAGCCATGCCGCCGCGAGCGGAAAGGGCTTGGCAAGCAGGCGCTCGGGGCGATCCGAGCCCCAGTCCGGGGGTGTTTGCGCGAGGGGCAGGAGACCGTAGTCGGGCGGTCCGGCGGGCAGTCCGTCGCAGATCTCCGCCGCGAACGTGCGGTACGGCTCTGGGAGCACGATGCCGTGCTCCGCCTCGAAGGACCGAACCGCCTCCCAGCCGGCTGGCGGCGCTGCCTCGGGACGGGACGCGAAGATCTCGCGGAGGGCGGCCAACTCGGCCGGGTCGCATGTTTCCGTGTTCATGCCGGTCATCATGCAAGACCCGAAAGGGACGGCCTAGCCCCGGCTTACGGAGCTGCATCGCCCGGAGCCGTAACTCCGTAAGGTCCGGCTCCCGCCCCGGTTCGCCCCACGCCCCCGCGTGGAGCCGGACCCAGCCCTCCCGCTTGAGCCGTCGCGTGAGCGAACGGGGCGGCCACCCGGCGTCGAGCGCGACGGAAGTGAGGAGAACCCCTCCCCGCGCGAGCGTCCGCAACTCCGTACCTGGCATGACCAGACTCTGCCGGAAGCGGGGCCTTGGCGTTTTGGCCTGTGGATAACCTCAGGCGGGCTGGGGCTGGCGCGTGGCATTCTCCATCTCATGCCGATCATTGACGTGTCGCCCGGGGTGTCCCTTTCCTATGAGGCCTTCGGCGATCCCGCCCACCCTCCCGTCCTGCTCGTCATGGGGTTCGGCGCGCAGATGATTGCCTGGCACGAGGACTTCTGCCGCGCGCTCGCCGAGCGTGGACGGTTCGTGATTCGGTACGACAACCGTGACTGCGGCCTGTCGAGCAAGTTTGACGATCACCCCGTCGACATAGGGGAGTTCATCGCCACCGTGAGTGCGGGGGATCTGCCCGCCGCCCTCGCGATGGTGCCCTATCGGCTCGACGACATGGCCGGTGACGGTCTCGCCCTGCTCACCGCGCTCGGGATCGACCGTGCCCACGTCGTCGGCGCCTCGATGGGCGGGATGATTGCGCAGAGCATGGCGATCTCCCACCCTGAGCGCGTACTTACGCTCACCTCGATGATGTCCTCGACCGGCGAGAGCGAGTACGGGCAGGCGAGCCCTGAGGCGCAGGCGGTTTTGTTTGGTCCTAAGCCCGCCGACCGTGACGGGTACGTGGCGGCGGCGGAGCGGGAGCTCGTCTGGGCCTCGAAGCGTTACGGCGACGCCGCCGCACTCCGTGAGTTGGCTGGCGCGAGTTACGACCGCGCGTATTACCCGGCCGGGATCGGCCGGCAGCTCGGGGCGATGATCCTGAGCGGCTCGCGTGAGGCGGCGCTCCGCGAGCTGCGCGTTCCGACCCTCGTGATTCACGGCCTCGACGACACCCTGATTGCCCCGAGCGGCGGTGAGCGCACGGCGGAGTTGGTGCCGGGGGCGGAGCTTTTGCTGGTCGCGGACATGGGTCATGACCGCCCGCGTGAGCTTTGGCCGCAGCTGATTGATGCGGTGGCGGCGCATACGGGCTGAGTGAAGCTCGGGGATTGGCGGGAATGGGCGGGTGTGGGGGTGTGAGGGTGGCCGGGATGTGCCAATCGCTGGGGTTAGGCCTTGAGGTTGGTGATGAAAGTGGCCCAGGCGGGGGTGTGGAAGAGGAGTACGGGGCCGCCCGAGTGCGCCGTCTTCGAGTCGCGCACGGGGACGAGGGAGGGGTGGCCTTGGGCTACTTCGACGCAGTAGCCGCCGTCACCGTTGCTGTAAGTGCTCTTCGTCCAGCGCGCGGCGCCGGGAAAGGCTTCAGCGATTTCGACGCATTCGCCGCCACTGCCGTTGCTGTAGCTGCTCTTCCTCCAGCGTGCGGCGCTCAAGTCGAAGTCGTTACTTGCCATTGCGGTAGTCCTCAGCCGCTTCCTCGATCAGGGCGAGGGACGCCGCCGGCGGCAGAGCGGCGGCCCTGAGCAGATCGTACGACCTGCGGTAGTCCTTCACGAGGGCCGGATAGTCGATGAGTTGGCCGCTGTGGAGTCCCTCCGTGTAGACCACGGGCGGTGCGTCCGGGAAGGTCATGACCCGGATCATGCCCATCATCATGGGGTGCGCTGCCGCAGTTTCCGGAAGGATCTGTAAAACGCTCTGCGTGGACCGGACCACGCGCGAGATGTGCTCCAGCAGCTCGGCCGTCTCCACCGGTGGCAGCAACGGCTTGCGGATCAGCGACTCGTGGATGATCCCCCAGAACGAGGGGTGGTCCTCGCGCTCCCAGAGCTTCGCCCGCTCCATACGGGCGCTGACCTGCTTGTCGACGATTTCCGGACGCAGCCAGGGCAGCGAAGTACGTACGACTGCCGCGGCATACGCCTGGGTTTGAAGCAACCCCGGCACGATCATCGGGGCCCAGTCCTCGATCGTGTCCGCGTGCTGTTCCATCTCGGCGACGTCCGCGAAGTACTCCGCGTGCCCCGACTGCCGGGCCTTGCGCGCATCTTCACAACGGCGTTGGAAAAAGCCGTCGGTGCCGAGTCGCTCGTCCACGTGCCGGGCCAGGTCCAGAGGCATTCGGCGCTCGCCGCGCTCGATCTGGCTGAGGAAAGGGACACTGCGGAAGCTGCCTTCCGCCAGTTGTTCGAGTGTGAGGTCGGCGAGTTCTCTCTTGAAACGCAACTCGGCGCCGTAGAAGGAAGGAACGTTCGCCGAAGCGTCGGGATCCTTGCGAGAGGACACAACCCACCACCGCCGTTTGCCAGTTGCTCTGCGTAACCCGAACCCCTTTCACCGTACGCCGCGCAGCGTCACTGTGTGACTCGTTCGTCACGGAGTGCACTCGACAGGAAGGGCGTACGTCATGCAGCGCCGATCCCCCACCGCGGCCCCGCCCGACCTGGAGGTCGAGTTGCTGGCCGTGCCGAAAGCCGTGCCGGAGGTGCGGGAGGCGTTACGGCGGCACCTGGGTGGCGGCTGTGCCGAAGTGCAGCTCTGCGTGAGTGAGTTGCTGGGGAATGTCATTCGGCATGTGGGGGAGGGGACGCCGGTTCGGGTGTGGGTGGGGAGAGTTGAGGCCGGGGTCCGGGTGGAGGTCACGGATCCGGATCCGCGTGTGCTCCCCGTACTGCTGCGGGCGACGGCGGAGGACGAGTCGGGGCGGGGCCTCGTACTGCTCGACGCGGTCGCGCGGCGGTGGGGCGTGGAGCAGGGGCCGGCGTCGAAAACGGTGTGGTGCGAGGTCGACGCGGGGGAGGAGGCGTAGTGCTGGTGGCGCTACTGGCGTGGCTGCTGCCGGGCAGGGGTCGCCGTCGGCGCCGGGCCGTTCCGGCGGCGGGGGTTACGGGGCCGTACGTGCGACCCCGGCCCCGCAGCCCCTACGCCCGCGAGGCCTCGGCCGCCGCCCGGGTCGACGTCACGGACGAGCCGCTGACGCGCCCGTATTACCGCACGGTGATGGGGCCGAGCGCGTGGCTCGGCCCCATCGACGAATCGGCTGACGCGTCAGCCGTTGGTGCCGGGAGCGTGGCTGTCCAGCGGGGCCACGGGAGCGTGGCCGGCCGAGTCCCGACATGACTCGGCCGCGACGGCTCCCCCTCCGCGCCGCCGCGGCCGATCCCCGTCGGGAAGGAAGTCTCAGTCCTTGGGCGGAGCCGGCGCGTGGTTATCCATCGTGACGATGGCGTCGTCCTTGGGCGGAGCCGGCGCGTGGTTGTCCATCGTGGTGATCGTGCCGTCCTTGGGCGCCGCGCCCGCGTGGTTTTCCATCGCGCTGATCGTGCCGTCCTTGGGCGGAGCCGGCGCGTGGTTGTCCATCGTGGTGATGTCTTCCAGCTTCTTCTCTGCCTTGCTCATTGCCTTGAACTCCTTCGTACGCGACCAGATGACGGAACCCTTGTCCGGCAACTCCCCCGAGGGCTGCCGGACAAGGGCCGTATGGGCGCTCACCTGCGAGGCGGGCCCGGTGATCCGCCTGCCCCCCGATGCGGCGGATCGTTGACCTAAGGATGTCAGCCCGGCATAAACGTTCAATGAACGCCCCGGCGGTCTCAGGCCGTGGGGGTCGGGGAAAGCAGCCTTCGGACTTCGCCGGCTTCGGTGTCGGCGCCTGTCGCCTCGAACAGAGTGAGAGCCTCTCGCCAGCAGGCACGGGCGCGGTCCACCTGGCCGATGCCGGTGAGAGACCGTCCGAGCGTGGTGAGGATGCCCGCGCGGGAGCGGTCGCCGCCCACGAAGCCGGTGGCCAGGGCTTGTTCGGCGTGCTGAGCGGCCGACGCCGGGCGCTTCGCCGAGAGGTGGGCCTGCGCGATCCGGAAGTGGGTGGTGCCCTCCCAGAGCCGCTGACGGTTCTTCGTGAAAATCTGGAGGGCCTCGGTGAGTTCGTCCAGGGCTTCTGACGACCGGTCGGCTTGGATCAGGGCGATGCCCAGGGCGTATCGGGCATTCGCGAGCCGGAGGGTGCGCCCAATGCGGTTGTATATCTCCACGCCTTCCCGGGCGAGGGAGATCGCGTCGGCCGAGTCGCCCATGGAGGCGCGAAGGCGCGAGAGGTTGCATACGGCGCTGGCCTCGGCGGGGAGGTTGCCGTCGGAGCGGGAGCCGTCTATCGCCTTGCGGAGATGGTCTTCGGCCTCCGCCTGCCTCCCTTGGATGAAGGCGATGATCCCGCGGTCGTTGCTCGACCAGTAGACGGGTGCGACGTCGCCGGCGGTCGTGGCGAACAGCGCGGCCTGACGTGCCTCGTCATCCGCCTCGTCGTAACGGCCGGCGGTGAGATGGACGTTGGTGAGCGTGGTCCGGGCCCGCCCTTCGGCCTGGGCGTCGTCGGCGGCGGTTGCGGCCTGCCTCGCCGCATGGGCGACGGACTCGTACTGCTTCGCGTTCGCGCCGGACTCCGCCAAGTCCTTGGCCGCCCACAGAAGATCGACGGCCTGTCGGAGCGTGGCGCCTCCGGCCGCCTGCCGGGCGCAGGCCAGCAGGGGGTTGGCCTCGGCGTACAGCCAGTCGAGGGCGTCGTGGCGGTCGTGGAAGTCGATGCCCGTATAGCGAGTGGGCGCCAAGTGGTTCACGACGCGGTCCCCCGGCCGCTCTATCGCATAAACCCGCGCCGCCGTAGCCAGATAGAAGTCCAGGAGACGCGACATCGCCGCCTCCCGCTCCTCCGGGGGGAGTTCGTCGCGTTCCGCGCACGCGCGGGCGTAGAGGCGGACCAGGTCGTGGTAGCGGTAGCGGCCGGGGGCCGCTGATTCCACCAGGGACGTGTCTACCAGGGACTCCAGGATGTCTTCCGTCGACTCCGGGCTCAGGTCCAGGACCGCTGCCGCCGCGGCCAGCGAGATGTCCGGGCCGTCGGCCAGGCCCAGCAACCTGAACGCCCTTGCCTGGGCCGGTTCCAGCTGGCCGTAGCCCAACTCGAACGTGGCCTTGACCGCGAGGTCGCCCGCCTGGAGTTCGTCCAGGCGGCGGCGCTCGTCGGCGAGCTTCGCGGCGAGGACCGACACCGTCCAGGTGCGGCGGGCGGCCAGGCGGGACGCCGCGATGCGGATGGCGAGGGGGAGGAAGCCGCAGGCGGCCACCACGTCGAGGGCGGCTTCCCGCTCGGAGGCGACCCGTTCCGCGCCGACGATCTTCGTGAAGAGCTGGAGCGCTTCCTCCGGCGACATCACGTCCAGGTCGACGAGGTGCGCGCCCGCCAGGTCGACCATGCGGACGCGGCCCGTGACGAGCGCGGCGCAGCCCTCCGTACCGGGCAGGAGCGGGCGGACCTGGGCGGCGTCGCGGGCGTTGTCCAGGAGGACGAGGACGCGGCGGCCGTCGAGGGTGGAGCGGTAGAGCGCGGCGCGTTCCTCCAGGGAGTCGGGGATCGCGGAGTCGGGCGTGCCGAGGGCGCGCAGGAACGAGCCGAGGACGGTCTCGGGTTCGGCCATGCGGTTGCCGGCGCCCTGGAGGTCGACGTACAGCTGGCCGTCGGGGAAGTGCGGGCGGGCGTGGTGGGCGACGTGGACGGCGAGGGTGGTCTTGCCGACGCCGCCGATGCCGGCGACGGCCGATACGGCCATGACCTGGCCCTCCCCGTCGGGGGAGGTCGCGGACGCCAGGATCTCGCTGAGTTCGGTGACGAAGGACGCGCGGCCGGTGAAGTCCGGGACGGTGGCCGGGAGCTGGGCCGGGCGCAGGGGCGCGGCGGAGGGCTCGGCGGCGGGGGCGCGCGGTTCCGCGAGGGAGGGGTCGGCCCGGAGGATGCGCTGCTGGAGTTCGGCGAGGCCGGGGCGCGGGTCGACGCCGAGTTCGTCGGCGAGGAGTCGGTGCGTGTCGGCGTAGACGGCGAGGGCCTCGGCCTGGCGGCCGGAGCGGTAGAGAGCGAGCATGAGGAGTTCGCGCAGCCGCTCGCGCAGCGGGTGGGCGGCGGTGAGGGCGGTGAGTTCGGAGACCGTGTCGGCGTGGCAGCCCTGTTCGAGGTCCATGTCGAGCCGGGATTCCAGGACGCCGAGGCGCCATTCCTCCAGGCGGACGCGCTGGGTCTCGGCGTAGGGGCCGGGGACGCCCGCGAGAGGTTCGCCGTCCCAGAGGGCGAGCGCGCGGTTGCACAACTCGCGTGCGGTGCACAGGTCACCGGCGCCGCGGGCCTTCTCGGCGTCCGCGCGGAGCGCCTCCGCGCTGGCGAGGTCGAGCGCGTCGCCGCTCACGGAACGGATCGCGTAACCGCCGGACTCGCTGACCAGGACGCCCGGGTCGAGGACCTTGCGGAGCCGGGACGCGTACGTACGCACGGCGGCGAGGGCCTGCGACGGGGGTTCGTCGCCCCACAACGCGTCGATCAGTTCGCCGGCCGTCGCGGTGCGGCCCTCGCGCAGGAGGAGCGCGGCGAGCAGGGCGCGCTGCTGGGGCGATCCCGTGGCGAGTGGTTCGTCGCCGCGCCAGGCGCGTACCGGTCCGAGCACGCTGAAGCGGAGTTCCGACTGGCCGGAGGTCGCCGCGCGTCGCTGCTCCGGTACTCGCGGTACTCGCGGTACTCCGTCCATCGCCGCCCCCTGCCGCGTGGTCATTGGTCTCGAGTTCGTAAAGACCCGAGGTCTCCAGGGCGAGCCGATTCGCCGAGGGGTGCCAGTTTGCCTTGTTCACGGCGGCTGCGTCAGCCGTGGGAGAGGGCCATCACAGACACCTCACCTGACGCGGGGGCCGTCCAGGGAGCTGACGGGTCGTCAGATGGACGCTACCGTGGTCGACATGGAGACCAACGAGAGCACGGAGGGCCTCCCGGCCTTCCCCAGGATCATTTCGGTGGATGACCACACTGTGGAACCGCCGAACGTCTGGCAGGACCGACTCCCGGCGAAGTACCGGGACGTAGGCCCGCGTATCGTGCGCGCGCCCCTGAAGGAGATGACCTTCCTGGGCGGCAAGTTCGCGCCGGTCATGGGCGCGCCCGGCGACGACGGCCCCATCGGCGACTGGTGGGTCTACGAGGACCTGCACCGCCCCCTGACCCGCCTCGACACCGCCGTCGGCTACGACCGCGACGAGATCAAGCTCGAGGTCATCACGTACGAGCAGATGCGCGAGGGCTCGTACGACGTACCCGCCCGGCTCGCCGACATGGACGTCAACCACGTCCAGTCCGCGCTGTGTTTCCCGACCTTCCCGCGGTTCTGCGGCCAGACCTTCACCGAGGCCAAGAACCGCGAGCTGGGGCTTCTCGGGGTCCGCGCGTACAACGACTGGATGGTGGAGGAATGGTGTGGTCCGCTGGCGCAGGGCCGGCTCATACCCCTCACGCTCGTGCCCCTGTGGGACGCAGAGCTGGCCGCCGCCGAGGTCCGGCGCAACGCCGCGCGCGGTGTGCGTGCCGTCGCCTTCTCGGAGATCCCGCCGCACCTGGGCCTGCCGTCGGTCCACGGTGACGACTGGGACCCGTTCTTCCGGGCCTGCGACGAGACCGGCACCGTCATCGCGATGCACATCGGCTCGTCCAGCAAGATGCCGTCGACGTCCGCCGACGCGCCGCCGGCCGTCGGCTCGACCATCACCTTCGCCAACTGCTGTTTCTCGATGGTCGACTGGCTGATGAGCGGCAAGTTCGAGCGCTTCCCGAACCTCAAGATCATGTACGCGGAGGGCCAGATCGGCTGGATCCCGTACATCCTGGAGCGCGCGGACGTCGTGTGGGAGGAGAACCGGGGCTGGGGCGGGGTGGCCGACAAGGTCCGCAAGCCTCCGTCGGAGTACTTCGCCGATCACGTCTACGGTTGCTTCTTCGACGACGCGTTCGGCCTCAAGAACCTCGACTCGATCGGCGTCGGGAACGTCCTCTACGAGACCGACTACCCGCACTCCGACTCCACCTGGCCGAAGTCCAAGGAGGTCGGCGAGGCGCAGATGGGCCACCTCGACGCGGACACCGTCGACCGCATCGTGCGGCGCAACGCGATCGACCTGCTCGGTCTGACCGACGACGGCCTGTGGGCGGGTGAGTGACCCGGTGACGTCCCGTCTCGTCTACGGAATCCAGCTCCCGATCCAGTCCCAGTCCACGATGTTCGCCGAGGAGTGGGAGGCGGGCGCGGGCGCGGCCGAGCTGGCCGAGATCGCCCGCACCGCGGACCGCTCCGGCTTCGACTACATCGCGTCCTGCGACCACGTCGGCATCCCGCGGCGCCTCGCGGACGCGATGAGCACGACCTGGTACGACCCGGTCGCGACCCTCTCGTATCTCGCGGGCATCACCGAGAACGTGCGGCTCATGAGCCATGTCGCGATCGTCGGCCTGCGCCAGCCGCTGGCCACCGCGAAGCAGTACGCGACCCTCGACCACCTTTCCGGCGGGCGCCTCGTCCTCGGGGTGGGGGCGGGGCACGTCCAGGAGGAGTTCGAGGCGCTCGGCGTCGACTTCGAGCGGCGCGGCGCCGTCCTGGACGAGGCCATCGACGCACTGAAGGCGGCGCTCGGGCAGGAGGAGTACCCCGAGTTCAAGGGGGAGCGGTTCGCGTTCTCCGGGCTCGGCCAGAAGCCCCGGCCCACGCAGGAGCGGGTGCCGGTGTGGGTGGGCGGCTCGTCGTCCGCCGCCGTCCGCCGCGCTGCCCTGAAGGGCGACGGGTGGCTGCCGCAGGGCGACCCGCGCGAGCGGCTGCCCGAGCAGATCGCGAAGCTCAGGCGGCTGCGCGAAGAAGCGGGCGTCACCGCGCCGATCACCGTCGGCGCGATCACCGAGCCGCTGTACGTGGGCGAGCCCGGGTGGCACGTCGGACGGCGCACCCTGTCCGGCGCCCCGCAGGCTCTCGCCGAGTCGCTGCGCGAGTACGGCGCGATGGGCGTGAATCAGATCCAGGTCCGGTTCCGGTCCCGGGACCTCGGTGAACTCACCGACCAGATGGCGGCGTTCGCCGCCGAAGTGGCTCCGCACCTCAACGATTAGGAGTGCAGGCATGGGCAAGCTGGACGGACGCGTCGTCCTCATCACGGGTGCGGCGCGCGGGCAGGGCGAGCAGGAGGCGCGGCTGTTCGCGTCGGAGGGCGCCAAGGTGGTGCTCGCCGACGTCCTCGACGACCAGGGCGAGGCGCTCGCCAAGGAGATCGGCGGGCACTACGTCCATCTGGACGTGAGCAGCGAGGACGACTGGCAGGCCGCCGTCGCGTCGGCGAAGGCGGCGTTCGGGAAGATCGACGGCCTGGTGAACAACGCCGGCATCCTGCGCTTCAACGAGCTGGTGAGCACGCCGCTGGACGAGTTTCAGCAGATCATCCAGGTCAACCAGGTGGGCGCGTTCCTCGGCATCAAGACCGTCGCGCCCGAGATCGAGGCCGCGGGCGGCGGTTCGATCGTGAACACGGCGTCGTACACAGGTGTCACGGGCATGGCGTACGTCGGTGCCTACACGGCGACCAAGCACGCCATCGTCGGCCTCACCCGCGTCGCGGCGCTCGAACTGGCCGGCAAGGGGATCCGCGTGAACGCGGTCTGTCCCGGCGCCATCGACACCGCGATGAGCAACCCGTCCCAGCTGGACCCGGACGCGGACAAGGAGGCCACCGCGCAGGCCCTGGAGGAGCTGTACGGGAAGCTCGTGCCGCTCGGCCGGGTGGGGCAGCCGGAGGAGGTCGCGCGGCTCGCGCTGTTCCTGACCTCGCACGAGGACTCCTCGTACATCACCGGTCAGCCGTTCGTCATCGACGGCGGGTGGCTGGCGGGCGTCAGCGTTCTCTGACGGAATCTGACGCTGCATCAGGTATTGACGCTCCACCTGCACGGTGAAACAGTCGGCACATCGAATCTGACGGTACGTCAGAAATGGCGAAGGCCTCTGACGCAGCCGCCGGTCACAGACTTGGGACGGTGAACCTCCTTGGAATTCGGGCTCTTTGTACAGGGATATGTGGGCAAGCGCGCAGAGACCGACCCGCTGGCCGAACACAAGGCGCTGATGGAGGAGACCGAGTACGTCATCCAGGCGGACAAGTCGGGCTTCAAGTACGCCTGGGCCTCCGAGCACCACTTCCTGGAGGAGTACTCGCACCTCTCCGCGAACGACGTCTACCTCGGCTACCTCGCGCACGCCACGGAGCGCATCCACCTCGGCTCCGGCATCTTCAACCCGCTCGCCCAGGTCAACCACCCGGTCAAGGTGGCCGAGAAGGTCGCCATGCTCGACCACCTCAGCGAGGGGCGGCACGAGTTCGGCAGCGGGCGCGGCGCCGGCAGTCACGAGATCCTCGGCTTCATCCCGGGCATCACGGACATGAACTACACCAAGGAAATCTGGGAAGAGACCATCGCCGAGTTCCCGAAGATGTGGCTCCAGGAGGAGTACGTCGGGTTCCAGGGCAAGCACTGGTCGCTCCCGCCGCGCAAGGTCTTCCCCAAGCCGTACGGGAAGGCGCACCCCGCCATGTGGTACGCGGCCGGCTCCCCGCCGTCGTACGCCATGGCCGCCAAGAAGGGCCTCGGCGTCCTGGGCTTCAGCGTCCAGAAGGTCTCCGACATGGAGTGGGTGCTCGACCAGTACAAGTCCAACATCGGCAAGGCGGAGCCGGTCGGCGCCTTCGTCAACGACAACGTCATGGTGACCTCGACGGCGATCTGTGCGCCCACGCACGACGAGGCCGTCCGGATCGCCGCGAGCGGCGGGCTGAACTACCTCCAGTCGCTCGTCTTCCGCTACCACGACACGTTCCCGCGGCCCGAGGGCTTCCCCGTGTGGCCCGAGACGCTGCCGGAGTTCAACGAGGAGATCATCGAACTCCTCATCGCCGAGGAACTGCTCATCTGCGGTGACCCGGAGGAGGTGCTCCAGCAGTGCAAGCGGTGGGAGCAGGCGGGGGCCGACCAGCTGTCCTTCGGTATGCCGATCGGCATCTCGAAGGAGGACACGCTGCAGTCGATCAAGCTCATCGGTGAGCACGTCATTCCGAAGATCGACACCGATCCGGTTCACCGGACCACGCGCTTCCGCGAAGCGGCCGGCGCGTAGTTCTTAAGGTCAGCCCCGGTCTCCCCTCCCGGACAAGGAGGCCGGGGCATCTTTGCTTACGTCGCGGGGCTGTGCCCCGGACCCCCAGTCGCCCTTCGGGCTCGTCCTCAAACGCCGGACGGGCTGAAATGCCCGGACGCAACTGATTCGCTGAAAGGACCGCCGCCATGCTCGACCACCTCATCAAAGGCGCGACCGTAGTCGACGGGTCCGGTGGGCCCGGGTACGTCGCCGACGTCGGTGTGCGTGACGGGCGTATCGCCGTCATCGCCGAGCCGGGCACCGTGGTGGAGCCCGCCGCGAGTGTCGAGGACGCGAGCGGCCGCATCCTCGCCCCGGGCTTCGTGGACCCGCACACCCACTACGACGCCCAGCTGTTCTGGGACCCGTACGCGACCCCCTCCCTCAATCACGGTGTGACCACCGTCGCCGGCGGCAACTGCGGGTTCACGCTCGCGCCGCTGCACCCGGACCGGCCCGAGGACGCCGACTACACGCGCCGGATGATGTCCAAGGTCGAGGGGATGTCCCTGGTCGCGCTCGAAGAGGGCGCGCCCTGGACCTGGAACTCGTTCGGGCAGTACCTCGACGCGCTCGACGGACGGATCGCCGTCAACGCCGGGTTCATGGTGGGGCACTGCGCGCTGCGGCGGTACGTGATGGGTGAGGACGCCGTCGGCGGTCAGCCCACGCCCGAGCAGATGGAGCAGATGCTCGCGCTGCTGCACGACGCGATGGAGGCGGGCGCGTGGGGCTTCTCCACGACGCAGTCGTCCACGCACTCGGACGGTGACGGTCAGCCCGTCGCGTCCCGGCACGCGCTGCCCGAGGAACTGCTCGCGCTGAGCCGGGCCGTCGGTGAGCACGAGGGCACCCAGATCGAGGCGATCGTCGCGGGGTGTCTCGACCAGTTCAGTGATGACGAGATCGATCTGTTCGTGAACATGAGTGCGGAGGCTGGGCGGCCTCTGAACTGGAACGTTCTGACGATTGACGCTGCCGTTCCCGAGCGTGTGCCGCGTCAGCTCATCGCGAGTGAGCGGGCTCGTAAGGCCGGGGGGCGGGTCGTCGCTCTGACCATGCCGATTCTGACGCCCATGAACATGTCGCTCGGGACGTTCTGCGCCCTGAATCTCATACCCGGCTGGGGCGAGATTCTCGCGCTGCCCATCGACGAGCGCATCGCCAAGTTGCGTGAGCCCGACGTGCGGGCCGAGATGCTGCGGCGCGCGGACAGCAAGGAGGCCGGTGTCTTCCGGCGCCTCGCCAACTTCGGGCGCTACGTCATCGGCGACACCTACTCGGAGGCCAACGAGGGCCTGAGCGGGCGCGTGGTGAAGGACATCGCGGCCGAGCGCGGCCAGGAACCCTTCGAGTGCCTGATCGAGATCTGCGCCAACGACCGTATGAAGACGGTCCTTTGGCCCATGCCCACCGACAATGACCCGGACTCCTGGGCGCTGCGGGCCGAGGCCTGGGCGCACGAGGACGTGCTGCTCGGCGGGTCCGACGCCGGTGCCCACCTGGACCGGATGTGCGGCGCCCCGTACACGACGCGGTTCCTCGGGGACTGTCTGCGCGGGCGGAAGCTCGTCGGGATCGAAGAGGCCGTCAAGATGCTCACCGACGACCCCGCGCGGCTCTTCGGGCTGCACGAGCGCGGCCGCATCGAGGAGGGCTGGCACGCCGACCTCGTCCTGTTCGACCCCGAGCGCATCGACGCCGGCAAGGCCACCCTCGTCCACGACCTGCCCGGCGACAGCCCCCGCCTCGACTCGAAGGCGATCGGTATCAACGCCGTCTGGGTCAACGGCGTCGAGGTCATCCGCGAGGACGTCGTGAGCGGCTCCGTGCCCGGCAAGGTGCTGCGCTCCGGCACGGACACGAGGACGGTGAGCACCAAGTGACCACAGAACAGCGGCTGTTCATCGGCGGTGAGTGGGTCGAGCCGGACGCAGGGCACTACGAGGTCGTCGATCCCGCGTCGGAGACCGTCGTCGGGCTCGCGCCCGAGGCTTCCCGCGCGCAGGTCCACGACGCTGCCCGCGCCGCCCGCGGGGCCTTCGAGACGTGGTCCCGGACGACTCCCGAGGAGCGTTCCGCGATCCTGGACCGGGCCGCCGACGTCATGCAGCGGGAGTTCGCGGCCAACGCGGAACTCGCGCAGGCCGAGAGCGGTGCCACGACCGGGACCGCGCGCGGGATGCAGGTCGGGGTCGGACTCGCGCGGTTCCGGCGGTACGCGAAGGGCGCCCTTGAACCCGTTGAGCAGGGGTTGCCGCCGCAGATCAACGAGGCCGGACCCATGGGCAAGGCCGGTGTGCTCGGGGCGCTCGCCGTGCGGCAGCCCGTCGGGGTCGTCACCTGCATCACCTCGTACAACAACCCGTGGGCCAACCCGGCGGGCAAGGTCGCGCCGGCCCTCGCGATGGGCAACACCGTCGTCGTGAAGCCGGCGCCGCAGGACCCGCTGTCCGTGTACCGGATGGCGGCCGCCCTGGAGGAGGCCGGTGCTCCGGCCGGTGTGGTGAACGTCGTCAGCGGCACCTCCGTCGAGGTGGGCGAGGCCGCCGTCGACTCGCCGGACGTCGACATGGTCAGCTTCACCGGCTCCACGTCCGTCGGCCAGCGCATCGGCGAGGTGTGCGGGCGCGGCATGAAGCGGCAGCTCATGGAGCTGGGCGGCAAGGGCGCGGCGCTCGTCTTCGACGACCTGGACGACGCGGGCCTCGCGAACGCGGTCTCCGGGATCGGCACGACGTTCGCGTTCTACAGCGGCCAGATCTGCACCGCCCCGACCCGCGTCCTCGCCCAGCGCGGCGTCTACGACAAGCTCGTGTCGAAGCTGAAGGACTACATCGGCTTCATGAAGGTCGGCGACCCGCGCGAGCGCGGCACGGTCGTCGGGCCCGTCATCTCGGCGGCCCACCGCGACCGCGTCGAGTCGTACGTCGAGCTGGGCCGCAAGGAGGGCGCGACGCTCGTCGCGGGCGGTGAGCGGCCCGCGTTCGACACGGGCTTCTACGTCGCTCCGACGCTGCTCGCGGACTGCACGAACGACATGCGGGTCGTGCGCGAGGAGATCTTCGGTCCCGTGGTCGTGGTCGTGCCGTTCGACGACGAGGAGGAGGGCATCGCCCTCGCCAACGACAGCGACTACGGCCTCATCGACTACGTGTGGTCGGGCGACGTGGCGCGGGCCTTCCGCGTGGCGCGGCGGCTGCGGGCCGGCGGCGTCGGCGTGAACACGGTCGGGCGGAACATGGAGGCCCCGTTCGGCGGGTTCAAGCAGAGCGGCGTCGGCCGTGACGTGGGCTCGTACGCGCTGCACGCGTACAGCGAGATGCAGTCGATCGTGTGGCAGGGGTGAGCGTCTGGCAGACGTGACTGTCTCGCGGGGGTGAGCGTCTCGCAGGGGTGAGCGTGGGGCAGGGGTGACCGACCCCTGCCCCACGTTCTGCTTACTGGGGCGGCTGGCCGCCGTAGGGCGGCTGCTGTCCGTACTGCGGGGGCTGCGGGTGTCCGTACTGCTGCGGTTGCTGCTGCCCGTACTGCTGCTGGTACTGCGGTGCGCCGTACGGGGGTTGGGGCTGGTTGCCGTACGGGGGCTGGGCGCCGTACCCGGGTGCCTGGCCGCCGTACTGCTGCTGCGGCTGGGTGCCCGGCGGGAGGAGGACGACCTGGCCGGGGGCGGGCTCGTAGCGTACGAAGCCCGCTGCCTGGAGGTACTCGCCGGCCTTCTTGTGGCGCAGGAGGTTGATCACCACGCCGATGCCGGCCAGGACGACCATGAAGCACACATAGCCGATGGCGAGGGCCAGTGAGCCGTCCGCGAAGGTGAACGAGCGCAGGGACCACAGGAGAAGGACCACGACGATGACCGGCAGGCGCTTCATCAGCGCGGCCTTGCCGCTCAGGTCGAACAGCACGCGCTTCTTGTTGACTTCCAGCACCTGCGGCGGGACCCCGGGCACCTGCGGCGCGTACGGCCAGTACTGGGCGGCGCGTGCCTGCGCCTCCGGGCTCGGGTCGGGAATGAAGCGCAGCTTGATGGAGAAGGTCTCCTGCACGGCGCCGACGTACTGGTAGCCGAAGAGTTCGGCGGTGGACACCAGCGTCGCGAGCCGCTTCATCATCGACATCTTGGTCGTGAACTCGAACGGCATACCCGCGCGCATGTGCTCGAACAACTGGACCAGCTGGCGATCTGCCATGCGTCCTCCGCCCCCTGTACAAAGATTCCGGAGGAGCAGCCTAGCCAGCCGCGCCGGCCAGGCCCCCTGCGGACTCCTACGCGCCCAGGAACACCGGATTCGTGAACGCCGCCATCGGCCCAGGCAGGCCCGGGATCGGCGGCGCGTGGCGGACCTCCGCGCGTACGTAGGCCGCGTTCGCCGCCGTCGTGCGCCACTCGGCGGTGCCCGCACCCGCACCCGTTCCCGACTCCGGGAGCGCGGGCGTGGTGAACAACGTGCCCTGGTCCGTAGCGAGATGGAGCGTGCAGCCCGGCGCGCCCTTCACCTCCAGGTGGACGGTGACCGGGGTGTCCGGGTCCACGGCGAGGCGTTCGCCGATGCCCGCGTGTTCGCCGTGCGCGCCCGACGCCGTGAACGTCAGCTCGACGGACTTCGACTCGGCGACGTAGGAACGGCCCGCCTTGATGCCCGCCTGGATCGCCTCGCGCGTCAGGTCGTCGGCCAGGACGACGGTCTGGGGGCCGCCGACCCGGTCGGGGTCGCGATGGGCGTCGCTGTTGCCCATCGCCGGGATCCACTGATTGCCGCCTCCGCGAACGGACGCCACGAGCGTGTTGTCCCAGTCGAGCAGGGAGACCTCGTCGTCCGGGCCGTACGTGCCGTTCCACACCTCGACCGCGTCCGCCTCGCCGAAGCCGAACTTCCAGTTGCAGCCGATGCAGGTCGCGTGAGGATGGGCCGGGACGACGAGACCGCCCGCCCTGCGGACCTCACGGGCGTACTTGCCGAAGCGGTTGTCGCGGGCGCGGTACCGCCAGTCGACGAACGTGCCGGGGTCCGTGCCGAGCGCCACCACGTGGCCGTTGCGGGTCGTGATCTCCTCGCCGAGCATGATCAGCAGGTCGTCGCCCGCCGCGTCGGCCCAATGGGCGTGCGCCGAATGGGTGTTGTGGTCGGACGAGTTGATGAAGTCCAGGCCCGCCGCGCGGGCGAGCGCCGCGATCTCGGCGGGGGTGCGCCTGCCGTCCGAGAACCACGAGTGCAGATGGCAGTCCCCGCGGTACCAGGCGCGGCCCCGTCCCTTGGCGCGTGAGGGCGGGTACACCGGGCGCGGGGTCTCGCTCTGTGCGCCGTATGTGAGCGTGACCGTCAGCTCGTACGGCAGGCCCTCGGGGGCGACCGTGTACGGGCCGAGCGCGATGTGCCAGGTGCCGGGGCGGACGGGGCCGGGGACGTAGCCGGGCGTCGCGTCGTCCGCGCGGACGAAGAACTCGGAGCGCGCGCCGCCCGACCAGCCGCGGAACCCCTGGCCGCCGAGCGCGGTGCCGCGTTCGTCGAAGACCCCGATGTCCAGGGCGTTGTTCTGCGTACCGGCCGGGACGGTGGCCTTCGTGTACGTGTAGGAGACGCGGAACTCGCGGACGCCGTGCGGCACCTCGACGGGTACGTACACGTAGTCGGGCGCGCCCGGAGGGAGCGTCCCCTTCAGCGTCCTCGTCGTCTGCGTTCCGTCCGCCGGTGGGCGGCCGTCGGCCGCGCTCGCGAAGCTCACACCGCCCAACGTAAGGGCGGTGGCCGCTCCCGTCACGAACAGCGCGCGTCTGCCGAGGCCGGTCGTGGTGTGGTCGTCGCACATGCTGTGGCTCCCCAGGGTGTCGGGACGTCGTTCCGGCTGTGCCGTGGGTGGTGCACGCAACTCTGCTATCGACCCATGAACTCCCGTGCAAGGGAAGGGAACTGGTGCCTTACGCCCGTCCGCTCCGCGTAGTCCGTGGACGCGCCCCGGGCGGGCCGGTAGGAATGCCCCATGCGGATCTCGACCACGATTTTCCTGACCGACGAGACCATCACTCCGGTGCGGCTCGCGCGCGAGCTGGAGCAGCGCGGGTTCGCGGGCCTCTACCTGCCGGAACACACCCATATCCCGGTGGAGCGGGCGACGCCGTTTCCTGCCGGGGGCGAGCTGCCCGCCGAGTACGGCCGCACGCTCGACCCGTTCGTGGCGCTCGGGCAGGTCGCCGCCGTCACGGAACGGCTCGGGATCGGTACGGGTGTCGCGCTGATCGCCCAGCACGACCCGATCGTCCTGGCCAAGCAGGTCGCGACCCTCGACCACGTCTCCGGCGGCCGGTTCACGCTCGGCGTCGGCTTCGGCTGGAACGTCGAGGAGGCCGCCGACCACGCGGTCGTCTGGCGCACCCGGCGCGAACTCGGCCGCGAGCGGATCCACCTCATGCGGGCTCTGTGGGCGCAGGAACCGACCGCGTACGACGGCGAGTTCGGGGTGACGGTGCGGGCCAGCCACGCCCACCCGAAGCCGGCCGGGGGCGCGCCGCGCACGCTGCTCGGGGGAGCGGCGGGCCCGAAGCTGTTCGGGCAGATCGCCGAGTACGCGGACGGCTGGCTGCCGATCGGCGGGCGCGGCCTCACCGAGTCGCTGCCCGTTCTTCGCGCCCGCTGGGAGGAGGCGGGCCGCGACCCTGCCGCTCTCCAGGTCGTCCCGTACGCGGTCCTGCCGAGCCCGGGGAAGCTCGCGCACTACGCCGAACTCGGCTGCGACGAGGTCGTGCTGCAACTGCCCCCGGCGGACGAGCGGTCCGTGCTCAAGATCCTCGACGAGTACGCGCAGTATCTGTGAGCGCGTTCTGTGACCGGGTGACCGGGTGGCCGGGCGAACCGCCCCCGTCACCCCCCGTGACCTGGAGCGAAACGTGTGCGCCGAGTGATTCCGCGCACGTCAGCGCGGCGCAGACGTCATCGGCGGGCGCTCGTATCCTTCGGACCATGACTGATCCGGAGGCTGTACGACCCACCGCCAACGCGATGCGCCGCGCGTTGAAGCGGTCCCGCGACGGCGTCGCTCTCGACCTGGCCGAGGCGGCGGTACTGCTCCAGGCCCGCGGGGACGACCTGCGGGACCTGACGGCGTCCGCCGCGCGGGTGCGGGACGCGGGGCTGAGAGCCGCGGGCCGGCCGGGTGTCATCACGTACTCGAAGAAGGTCTTCATCCCGCTCACGCGGCTGTGCCGGGACAAGTGCCACTACTGCACGTTCGTGACCGTCCCCGGCAAGCTGCGCCGGGCCGGGCACGGGATGTACCTGTCGCCCGACGAGGTCCTCGACATCGCGCGGCGCGGCGCCGAGCTCGGCTGCAAGGAAGCCCTGTTCACGCTCGGCGACCGGCCCGAGGACCGCTGGCCCGAGGCCCGCGAATGGCTGGACGCGCACGGCTACGACGACACGCTCGCCTATGTACGGGCCATGGCGATCCGCGTCCTTGAGGAGACGGGCCTGCTCCCGCACCTCAACCCGGGCGTGATGACCTGGACCGACCTCCAGCGACTCAAGCCCGTCGCGCCGTCCATGGGCATGATGCTGGAGACGACCGCGACGCGCCTGTGGTCCGAGCCCGGCGGCCCGCACCACGGCTCGCCCGACAAGGAGCCCGCCGTCCGGCTGCGCGTCCTGGAGGACGCCGGCCGCTCCAACGTCCCGTTCACGACGGGCGTGCTGATCGGCATCGGCGAGTCCTACGAGGAACGCGCCGACGCCCTCTTCCAGCTCCGCCGCATCCAGCGCAGCTACCAGGGCATCCAGGAAGTCATCGTCCAGAACTTCCGGGCCAAGCCCGACACGGCGATGCGCGGGATGCCGGACGCCGAGCTGGAGGAGCTCGCCGCGTGCATCGCGGTGGCCCGCCACATCCTCGGCCCGTCCGCCCGCATCCAGGCCCCGCCGAACCTCGCCGACGCGGAGTACGCGCTGCTGATCGGCGCGGGCATCGACGACTGGGGCGGGGTGTCGCCGCTGACCCCGGACCATGTGAACCCCGAGCGCCCCTGGCCGCACATCGACGAACTCGCGGAGAGGACCGCCGACGCGGGATTCGAGCTGCGTGAACGCCTCACGATCTACCCGGAGTTCATCGCGCGCGGCGAGCCCTGGCTGGACCCGCGTCTCCTGCCCCACGTACGGGCCCTCGCCTCACCGGAGACGGGCCTCGCCGACGAAGAGGCGCGTCCGGCGGGTCTGCCCTGGCAGGAGCCTGAAGAAACGTTCACTGTCTCCTCGGGCCGTACGGACCTGCACGCCACGATCGACACGACGGGCCGCACGTCCGACCGCCGCGACGACTTCGACGAGGTGTACGGGGACTGGGAGGCGCTGCGCGAGCAGGCGAAGCCCGGCATGGTCCCGCAGCGCATCGACGGCGACGTGCGCGCCGCGCTCGCGACGGCCGCCGACGACCCGACGAAGCTCACCGACGACGCGGCGCTCGCCCTGCTGCACGCGGACGGCCCGGCCCTCGACGCGCTCTGCGGCATCGCGGACGACATCCGCAAGTCGGTCGTGGGCGACGACGTCACGTACATCGTCACGCGGAACATCAACTTCACGAACGTCTGTTACACCGGCTGCCGGTTCTGCGCCTTCGCGCAGCGCCGCACGGACGCCGACGCCTACACGCTGTCCCTGGAGCAGGTCGCCGACCGGGCCGCGCAGGCGTGGGACGTGGGCGCGGTCGAGGTGTGTATGCAGGGCGGCATCCACCCGGACCTGCCCGGCACGGCCTACTTCGACATCGCGCGGGCGGTGAAGGAACGCGTCCCCGGGATGCACGTCCACGCCTTCTCCCCGATGGAGGTCGTGAACGGCGCGACCCGCACGGGCATGTCGATACGCGACTGGCTGAGCGCCGCGAAGGAGGCGGGACTCGACTCGATCCCCGGCACCGCCGCCGAGATCCTCGACGACGAGGTCCGCTGGGTCCTCACCAAGGGCAAGCTGCCGACGGCGAACTGGGTCGAGGTCATCAAGACCGCGCACGAACTCGGCATCAGGTCCTCGTCCACGATGATGTACGGGCATGTGGACCAGCCCCGGCACTGGCTCGGGCACTTCCGCACGCTGGCGGAGATCCAGCACTCGGCGCTCGACAAGGGCGTGGAGGGCTTCACGGAGTTCGTGACGCTCCCGTTCATCCACACCAACGCCCCGGTCTACCTCGCGGGCATCGCGCGCCCCGGCCCGACCGCCCGCGACAACCGGGCCGTCACCGCCATGGCCCGTGTACTGCTCCACCCGTACATCCGCAACATCCAGACGAGCTGGGTGAAGCTGGGCACGGAGGGCGCCGCCGAGATGCTGCGCTCGGGCGCGAACGACCTGGGCGGCACGCTGATGGAGGAGACCATCTCCCGTATGGCGGGCTCGAGTTACGGCTCGTACCGCTCCGTCAAGGACCTGATCACGATCGCGGACGCGGCGGGCCGCCCGGCGAAGCCCCGGACGACGCTGTACGGGGAGGTGCCGGAGGAGCGGCAGCGGGCGGCGGGGGCGTCGGACGGGCATCTGCCGGAGCTGCTGCCGGTGCTGGGGGACTGACGCAGGTGGTGGTGCGGGGCCGAGTGGTGACCCCGCACCATTCTCCGGTCGGAATCCGGGTCAGCGTCCGCCCAGGTCCTGGCCCAACTGGGCGTTCTTCTCCGGCACATGGACGGCCGCCGGGCCGAACGACGTGATGCTCTTCGTCGTCAGGCCGGCCGCCGCGCCGCGCAGCACCCACGCGGCGCCGGAGTCGGTGTACGTGCCGTCCTCCAGAGGCGCGGCGGCGGCCAGGTCGGCCTTGCCGTCGCCGTTCAGGTCCTGGAGCACGACCTGCTGGCCGAACCCGTCGCCCTTCTCCGACTTGCCGGGGACCCCCGCCGTCGACTGGTGGAACGCCTGTGCGCCCGTGCCGGACAGCCCACCGCGTCCGCCCTTGAGCAGGACGACGGCGCCCGCGTCCTTGACGCTGCCGATGGCCTCGCCGGGCACGCCGACGGCGATGTCCGCGTAACCGTCGCCGTTCACGTCGCCGGCCGACAGGTCGGAGCCGAACATGTCGCCGCTCTCCCCGACGCCGGGCACGCCGGGAGTGTCCTGCGTGATGGTCTTCGTGCGGGTCGTCGAGGGGCCGTCGGGCGTGCCGTACATGACGAGGACGGTGCCCTTCTCGTACGGGATGTCCTCGTAGTTGCTGCCGATGTCGTGCACGACGAGGTCGCCGTACCCGTCGCCGTCGACGTCACCGATCGCGCCGCGGAACGACGAGGTCAGGGACTTCGCGGTGTGCGAGACGCCGTTCTTGCCGCCCTTCCAGAACTTGGAGGCGTAGGCCATCTCCTCGAAGCCGTGGCTCGTGACGATGTCGTCGGCGCCGTCGCCGGTCACGTCCCCGACGACGATGTCGCCGGGCCCGAAGGTCTGGCTGGTGACGATGGAGTCCTGGCTCGCCGGCTTGCCGGTCGCCCGGTCGAAGGGGCCGTACGAGATGGTCATCCCGGCGTCGTCGTTGTCGGGGTCGTCGCTGCTGGGGTAGTCGTCGGTGACGAGGTCGCGGTGCCCGTCCCCGTTGAAGTCACCGACGGCGAACATGCCCGTCGAGGTGGGCAGCGCGACACTGCCCGTGCCGCTCAGGCCCTGTGCGGAACCCCACAGCACGACGCTGGGCTTCCCGTCGATCCCGGCGACGACGAGATCGGTGTACGAGTCCCCGTCGAGGTCGCCGGTGGTGACGCGCTCCCCGAAGTAACCGCCCTGTGCGGCGGTCCCCGGTATCCCGGCCGTGGACCGGGTGAACACCTTGGCGTGGGCGATGTCGGGCCCGGACTTCGAGCCGTACACCACGGACACGGCGCCCGCGGTCGGCTGCCCGGACACCGTGGCCCCCGGCGCGCCGAGCACGAGGTCGCCGTACCCGTCGTGGTTGAAGTCGGTGGCGGGGACGCGTGGGGGCAGCGGGGCGGCGCTCGACGCGGTCGACGTGAGCGCGAGCGGTGCGGTGAGCGCGAGGGTGGCGAGGGCGGTCACAAGGGTGCGGCGCACGGTTCGTCTCCTTCTGGGCCTTCTGGGTGTCCGGTCGGGTGGGTCCGGGTTACTGAGAGGGAGACGTGCGGCGGCCGGGAGGGGTTGTACGCGCTTCTGTTACCGCCGGTTCAACGCGGCTTTAATCAGATCACCGTCCGGTTTGCGGAAGAAAATCGGGTGAAGTGGTCTCAAGGGCGACTTCGCCTGTGGTGCTCGTCAAAGGTCCCCGCCGGTCCCGTCGATTACAGTGCTGCGCAGTCGTCGCACGCGTAACGAGACCCGGAGGGGAGCGCTCCCCGTGGCAGCCCCACTGACGCCCAGACAGGGCCGGACTTCATCCACCGTTTGGGGCCGCGCCGAGCAGCAGGACTTCCGCAGCCGGGTGCGCGGATCCCTCATCGGGACCGCGCTCGGCGACACCCTCGGGGCGCCGCTCGCCGGCCTCTCCCTTGAGGAGGTCAGGAAGGAGCACGGCGATGAGGGCCTGAGCGATCTGGCCCCCGCGTACGGGCGCCGGGGCGCCGTCACCGCGGCCACCCAGCAGGCGCTGTTCACCGTGGACGGGCTCATAAGGGCGCAGGTGCGGCGCGACACGGGCGCCTGGCACCCGCCGACCGACGTGCACCGCGCCTATCTGCGCTGGGCCGCGACCCAGCGCGACTGGGGCCCGGACGAGCGGCGCAAGGAGGACGGCTGGCTGGCCCGCGAGGAGTGGCTGTACCAGCGGCGCGGGCCGTCCCGCGACTGCCTCCTCGGCCTCGGCAACGACGTGATGGGCACGCTGGACAAGCCGAAGAACGAGTCGGCGACCGGTCCGGCGGCGGCCGCCCGCTCGGGCCCGTTCGGGCTGCTCGTCGGCTGGGAGCCGCAGCTCGTCTTCCAGCTCGCCGCCGAGTGCGCGGTCCAGACGCACGGCGCGCCCGCGGCCTACCTGTCGGCGGGGGCGTACGCGGCGGTGGTGCACGGGCTCGCGCGCGGCGAGAGCCTGGACGGTGCCGTGCAGCGCGCCCTCGCCCTGCTGGCCGCGCGCCCTGGCCACCAGCCCGTCACGGACGCCCTCAAGCACGCGGTGGGCGCGGTCCGGCAGGGGATGCCGTCGGCGTCCCGCGTCGACGAACTCGTGGGCGAGGGGGACGCGGAGGGCGCGCTGGCCGCCGCTGTTTACTGCGCTCTGGTCGGCGAGGACATACGGCACGGCCTGTGCCTCGCGGTGAACCACGGCGGCCCGTCCGAGGCGACCGGCGCGCTGTGCGGGGGCCTGCTCGGCGCCCTGCACGGCGAGACGGCGCTGCCGCCGGGGTGGGTCACGGAGCTGGAGGGCCGAGCGACGGTACTGGAACTCGCGGACGACTTCGCGATGGAGATGACGCAGGGCCCGGCGCTGCACAGCCCGGCGGAGTCTTCGCCGGGGTGGCTGGAGCGGTATCCGCGGGCGTGACGGTTCCTCGGGCGTGACCGGATGGTGGGCGGGCGGCGCGTGCCGCCCGCCCGCTCATGGACCGGCGCATGAACTAGCGCACGAACTCGCCCGCGTTGACCAGCAGCGACTGGCCGGTGATGGCCCTGGCCATGTCGGAGGCCAGGAACACGACGGCGTTCGCGACGTCCCCGTCCGTGGCCAGCTCGGGCAGCGCCATCTGCTTGGTGATCCGCCCCAGCACCTCTTCCTGCGGTACGCCCTCGGTCTGCGCGGCGTACTGGACGTACCCCTCGACCGGCGGGCCCCACATCCAGCCGGGCTGCACGGTGTTGATCCGCACGCGGTGCCGGCCGAGCTCGCGCGCCAGCTGGTACATCGCCGAGGTCAGCGCGCCCTTCGAGGCCGCGTACGCCGTCTGCAGCACCTGCGTGGACGGGGCTATCGACGACTGGGTGCCGATGATGACGACGGAGCCGCCGCGCTCTTTGAGGGAAGGCAGACAGGCGCGGGTCATCTTCAGGGTGCCCATGAGGTTCACGTCGACGACCTGCTGCCAGGTCGCGAAGTCGGCGTCCTCCAGACCGCCGAAGTGGGTGTCCAGGGCGGCGACATGGACGACGGCGTCCACTGTGCCGAACCGCTCGCGCCCGAGCGCCACGAGGGCGTCGCACTGGGCCTCGTCGGTGATGTCGGTGGGCGCGTAGGCGGTGTGCGTGCCGTCGGGATCGAGTTCGGCGGCGGCCTTGGCGAGGTTCGCCTCGGTGCGGGCGCCGAGCACGGCGTTGCCTCCGTCGCGCAGGACGGCCGCGACGACCTGTTGGCCGAGCCCCGCTCCGACCCCCGACACGACAACTGTCTTTCCGTTCAGCAGCATCCGGTCGCCTCCGGGCTCTGGCAGTTTTTCTGACGGGGCGTCAGAGTAAAGCGGTCGGGTGAAGGTTGGAAGAGGAAGGCAGGGGAGCATCGTGAGCGAGGACACGAGGAGTGAGGTCTACGGGGAGCTGGCGTCCGTCGGCCCGTACGGGGTACACCCCGGGCACGCCCTGATCACCATGGTCGAGCCGCACCCGGGGCATGAGTACGCGTACAACCGCTGGTACGAGGACGACCACTTCTACGCGGGCGCGATGGCGATGCCGTGGATGTACTCGGGGCGGCGCTGGGTGGCCCCGCGCGAGATGCAGCTCATGCGCTACCCCGAGAAGTCGGCGGTCGCGCAGCCGGTCACCGCGGGCTGCTACATCTCCACGTACTGGATCACCGACGGCCGCTACGACGACCACATGAAGTGGACCGTCGGCATCAACAAGCGCCTGAACCGGGACGGCCGCGTCTATCAGGACCGTACGCACGTCTTCACGGCGTTCCAGGACCACGAGGCGACGGTCTACCGGGACGGTGCCGCCGGCCCCCGCGACTACCACGCCCTCGACCACCCCTACAAAGGCCTGGTCGTGGAGGTGATCGACGCGGAAGGGCCGGAGCAGCGCGCGGAGTTGCTGGAGTGGCTGCGCTCGAGCCACCTCCCGAAGCGCATCGCGGGCTCCCCGGCGGCCATGGTCACGGTCTTCCGCCCGACCCCGCTCCCGGGCGACCGGATGGCGTACGTGAAGCAGGTCGAGGGCGTCGACACCCGCCTGACGCTCCTGTGGTTCCTGGAGGAGGACCCGAAGGACTGCTGGGACCAGCACTTCACCGGCCTGGACACGGCGGTGGAGGAGGCGGGCCTGGGGAGAGTGGAACTGGTGGCCCCGTTCATCCCGACGGTGCCGGGGACGGACAGGTACGTGGATCAGCTGCGCTGAGCGTGAGAGAGCCGTAGGGGCGCGCCGGTGTCGAGGCGCCGAGCGCGCGGGGCCCGACGAAGGAGGGTCGAGCACGGTCGGTGACTCGACACCGGCACGGGCGCCCCGGAGGCGAACGAACCAAAAAGAGGAAACCAACAGCCCTCTCGGCTAGGACGGCGAGCCAGTCGAGAGGGCTTTTCGGTGGTGCGGTGGGGTTGTGTCATGGCGGGCATACGCCCGTACCCGTCAGGCGGCGTCGAACGCGCCCCGGGACACCTCGCTCACGAACGAGTTCCATGAGTCGGGGGCGAAGCCGATCGAGGGCCCTTCGTGGACCTTCGAGTCCCGCACCGCGATCGCGTGCAGGAGGGGCGACTTGACCTCGACGCACGCGCCGTTACCCGTGGAATAGGAGGACTTGGTCCAGGAATTCGTGGCGCCCTGCTGGATTGCCATGTTTGCTCCGGTTCAGCCAGTGGTCGAATTGCTGCCACCGCTTCTGTGAAGCGGTTTGCGCCAACGTGGTGCTTGATGGCGTGATCGACGCTACTCGCCAAGTTGGATGGGGGAAGGGGCCATTCACTCGACCGGATGGCATATTCCAGTGGGGTCTTCCGCCCCGCGGCGGCGAAGGTGTACCGTGCGGCGCCCTTCGCCCGCGGGGCGGATTCCAGCCCGTTCCGGAGCCGGAATTCCCGATCTTTCCGGATCTTTCTAGAGCGCGTACTCCTGGGCGATCTTCGCGATGAACTGTCGGGATTGCTCCACATTCAGAGCCTGTGCCCGCAGATGCTCGTACATCACGCTGTACTTCTGAACGTCATTGGCTTTCTCCAGGTAGAGATCGCTGGTGACGCCCTCGATGTAGACGACGCTGGAATCGGCGGCGTCGGGGAACTCCAGAATCGCGTACTGGCCGTTGAGGCCGGGGTGCGCGCCCATGTCGAACGGGATGACCTGGACGGTCACATGGGGCAGCTGGGACTGCTCGACGAGATGCTCCAGCTGCTCGCGCATGACCTCGCGGCTGCCCACGACGCGGCGCAGCGCGGACTCGTCGAGGACGGTCCACAGGCGCAGCGGGTTCTCGGGGGCGGCGATGCGCTCCTGGCGGCGCACGCGGACCTGGACGCGCTTGTCGATGTCGGTGGTCGTGGTCTCCGGCAGGGCGCCGGTGATCAGCGTCTCCGCGTAGGCCCGGGTCTGGAGCAGACCGGGCACGACCTGCGGATCGTAGACGCGCAGGCTGGCCGCGTCGGTCTCCAGGCCGATGTAGACGCTGTACGGGATGTCGCCGAAGGAGTGCCACCAGCCTTGCTGGCGGGAGTCCTTGGCCATCTGCATGAGGGAGTCGACGATGCGGTGGTCCTCGACCTCGTAGACCCCGCACAGGTCGCGGACGTCGCGCTGGCTGATGCTGCGCCGTCCGTTCTCGAGCCGGCTGATCTTCGACTGCGAGACCAGGAGCCGCTCGGCCACCTCCTCGGCTGTCATGCCTTTGAGCTCGCGGAGCCGGCGCAGCTCCTGGCCCAACCGGCGTCGCCTGACGGTGGGATTGACGTTGGACGCCACGGGACGTGCACCTCCGGCTGCGTGCCTCTGTGATGTTTGCGTATCTTGCGAATCTGCTGCTCAGCAGATTGCCACCCCGGGCTTCATACCGCTGGGAAACGGCGGATATGCGCATCGGACACGACAGTTGAGGACACGCACGCGGCCGCGCGGGGTGCCGGTCCGGTCCGTCACATGGACGTCCGGATCCGGCACCCCGCGCGGCTCAGCGGTTACGGGTGCTGCGTGGTGCTCTGGTGGTGCGGGTCAGTGCACCCCGGCGCGGGCCATCGACCCGTGCCCGTGGTGCGGCTGCATCGGAACCCTCGCGGGCTCCGCCGCTCCCCGTCCCGGCTGGGCCGGGCTGCGGCGCGGCTGAGCGGCCACACCGTTCTGGACGTCCATCACGGCGTGCGCCACGAGGCCGCCCATGGGGTCGTGCCTGATCAGATCCCGCAACCGGGAGCGGGACGATCGTCCCTCGTTCCCCGGGTACAGGTGCTTGCCGAGTCCGACCGCGTGGGCCAGCGCGGCGAGCGCCGCGGTCCGTGGGTCCGGCGGTACGCCGGTACGGATCGCACTGTCCAGCCGGGTCCTGATCTCCCGGCTGATCGCCGTGTCCGTCGCCTGGTAGCGAGTCGTCGGCAGTACCCCGCACATCTGGCCGGCCACGGCATGGACCATGCCGCACCTCTCCAGATGCGAGAGATATGTCTGGCGCAGCCCCAGCCGGGGCCCGCCGATCCAGTTCACTGCACGCACCGGTGTGCCGCGCCTTCGCAGCAACTCCAGCGCGCAGTCCAGTGTCGGATCTCCTGTCGGCCGTGGTGCCACCACGGCGATACGATCCCCGTCTGGGGCTATCCGTCCGGCCAGCGCCAGCTCTACTAGCTGTGCTCCGGCCAGACCTAGGTCGAGCGACTGCGGCTGCGCTGTGGTACCCGTGGCCGGGTCCAGAGCGAGCAACAGAAGCTCCTCCGGAATTGTTCTGCGGCTCCTGCCCATCCATGCCTCCCCGCGTGGATGAATGACAGGGTGACCCCTCTCACAATGGTCTGTCGAGAGTGCGTGGGTGCTTTGGGAGGGAACCGGCACGTATGTCGTTCTCGTCTACCACGAGGGCTCACCCCCCACACGGGACACTGGTACATGGTTCGGACAGCGGCGTAGCGCGTGGCGCGTAGCGAGGAGGCATCGGTGGCGGGGACCCCCGACAGGTCGGAGCAGCAGGAGTCGTCGGGCGGAGGGGCCCCGGAGGAACGCGACCCGCGGCTCGCGATGGCGATGAAGTCGCCGGAGCGGGCCGATCAGGCTACGGCCGTGTTCTCGGTACGGGATGTTCCGACGGCGGGGGCGGATTCCGGGCCGGCGGAGGAATCGGATTCGGCGGGGCCGGATTCGGTGGTCTCGGATTCGGGCGAGGCTTCTGCTGAGGGTTCGGTGGCGGTTTCGGAGGATTCGGAGTCGGGGTCGGAGACGCAGTCTGGGGCGGGTTCGGTTTCGGAATCGCGTTCGGATTCCGATTCCGGTGCCGATGCCGGTGCGGAATCGGGCGAGGGTTCGGAGGCGGCGGCTGACGCCGATGCCGGTTCCGGTGAGGAGCCGGGGGACGCGCGCCTGCGTGCCGCTGTGGCGGCGTGGGTGGCGGGTCCGCGGGACGGCTCCGCCGATGACGCGACTCCTGAGACGGCGGAGGGCGCTGAGGGCTCGGAGGAGCGTGAGGCCGAGGGCGAGCAGGACGAGGCTCCCGCTGCCGAGGACGAGCCCGAGGCTTCGGACGCCTCTGAGAAGGCCGAGCCGGCCGATGCCAAGCCCGAGGCTGAGGCCTCGGACGCGTCTGAAGAGCCGGCCGACGACGCGGAGCCCGCTGACGCGAAGCCGGAGGTCGAGGCGAAGGCTGACGCCAAGCCGGAAGCCGACGACAAGGCTGACGCCGACGAGGAAGCTGACGCGGAGGCGAAGACCGACGCCAAGTCGGACGCCGACGACGAGGCCGACGCGGATCCGAAGGCCGACGCTGACGCCAAGCCCGAGGACAAGGGCGACGCCGAGCCGAAGGCCGACGCCAAGCCCGACGCAGACGACAAGGCCGACGCCGAGCCGGAGGCCGACGCCGACGCGAAGGCTGACGCCAAGCCCCCCGTCGACCAGGCCACCGCCGTCTTCAAGGCCGTCAAGCCGCCCGTGAAGCCGCCGGTCGACCAGCCCACCCAGATGCTCAAGGCCTCCGACGTCAAGGCCTCCGGCGCCGACGCCAAGGCGGAAGCGAAGGCCGACGCCAAGGCCAGCGCCAGCACCGACGCCAAGCCCAGCGCCGACCCCAAGACCAGTCCCAAGCCCGACCCCGAGTCCGAGCGCGCCAGCAAGTTCGTGCCGCTCAAGAAGGCTCACCTGGGTGGGTCCGGTTCCGCGCCGGAGGCGGCCGCGGCGGAGCCCGAGCGGACCACGCAGCAGCCGTTGCCGCCGCGCCCGCCGCTCGACCTGCTCGCCGAGCTGACGAACACGCCGCCGCCCCCGGAGACCCGGGTCCGTACCGCCGTGCGGCGGGTCAAGATCTGGACGCCGGTCGTCGTGCTGCTCGCGATCGTGTTCGCGGTCGTGCAGGCCGTGCGCCCGCTGCCCACGCCCACGCTCGCGCTGACGGCGAAGCCGACGTTCACGTTCGACGGGAGCAAGGTGTCGCTGCCGTGGCCCGGCGAGGGCCAGGGCTGGATGGACGTCAGCGGCATCGGCTCGATGGACCACTTCGGCGCGCAGAAGCCCGTACCGATCGGGTCCGTGGCGAAGGCCATGACGGCGTACGTCGTGCTCAAGGACCACCCGATGAAGCCGGGCGCGGACGGGCTGTCCATCACGGTGGACGCGACCGCCGAGAAGGAGGGCGGTTTCGACTCCGCGGGCGAGTCGACGCTGAACACCGTCAAGGCGGGGGACAAGCTCAGCCAGAAGGACGCGCTGTCGGCGATCATGATCCCGTCGGCGAACAACATCGCGCGGCTGCTGGCCCGTTGGGACGCCGGGTCCGAGGAGGCGTTCGTCAAGAAGATGAACGCCGCCGCCAAGGACCTCGGCATGACCGGCACGACGTACACGGACCCGTCCGGGCTGAAGGAGACGACCGTCTCCACTGCCCATGACCAGGTGCTTCTCGGCAACGAGCTGGTGAAGATCCCCGCCCTGATGGCGATCACCAAGCTGCCGACGTGGAAGGACCCGTCGGGCAAGGTCTGGCAGAACTTCAACCGCCTGGTGCCGTACAACAACGCCATCGGCGTGAAGACCGGTTCGACCACGAAGGCCGGCGGCAACCTGCTGTTCGCCGCGACCAAGGACGCCGGCGGCGAGACCGTGACGGTCGTCGGCGCGGTCCTCGGGCAGCACAAGCCGTCGATCATCGACACCGTCAACGCCGTCAGCAAGACGGCGATGCTCGCCGCCCAGGACGCCGTGAAGGCCTCGTCGATCCTCAAGCAGGGTGACGTCGTCGGGTACGTGGACGACGGGCTCGGCGGGCAGACCCCGATCGTCGTGGACAAGAACGTTTCGGCGGTCGGCTGGGCCGGGCTCACCGTGAAGCTGGAGCTCACCGACGGCGCCACCGCCATCCCGCACCAGGCCAAGGCCGGGACGAAGGTCGGCGTCCTCAAGGTCGGCGACGGCGCGGGCGGAGCGGTCGAGGTCCCCGTCAGCCTCCAGAAGAACCTCGCGGAGCCGGGCTTCGGAGCGAAGCTGACCCGGGTCGGCTGATCCGAACGGACGCCACAGCAGGGCCACATGGCGCGGGGCGCCGGGGAGCAACCCCCGGCGCCCCGCGCCATGTCGCGTGCTAGCGTCGCGAGACCGGGCAGCACCGGGACGCATCCCAGGGCGACCCCTTCGGATTCCCGGTTGGGAACGACACCTACGGGGAGTGCCTTCAGTGGCAGCTGCGGAGCGGACACGCGCCGGCGACGAGTCAGGCGGTGCCGGGGAGACCGGCGCCGGTTCCGGCGTCCGCACGGACACCGCCCCGCGAAAGAGCCCCGGCGAACCGGGCTCCGCCTCGTCTTCCGCCACCGTCGGCCGCTTCGCCCGGAGCCCGTTCGGGCGTTTCCTGCTGCACCCCGTCACCCTCGTCACCGTCGTCGCCGCGATACTGCACGTCGTCTGGTTCTTCACGTTCGCAAACAGTGGCGGGGACCTCGCGGCACAGGACGCGTGGGCCGAGTTCGTCGGCCGGCACCCGGATTCGGCGTACAACCTCGCCTGGTACGGCGGGATGCACCCGGTCTCGTACAGCGTCGTGTCGCCGTATCTGATGTCCGCGCTCGGGGTGCGGACGACGATGATGATCGCCGGGACCGCGTCCGCCGCGCTGCTCACGATGATCCTGATGCGCAGCCGGGCCGTGCGGGAGCCGGTCTGGCCCGCGCTCGCGGGGGTGTACGCGCTGCTGTGCAACGCGGCGTCGGGGCGGGTCACGTTCGGGCTCGGCATGATGTTCGGGCTCGCGGCCGCCGCGACCGTGTTCTGCTGGCCGTACCGCTGGCGCTACAAACGCTGGGCGAAGGCCCTGTGCGCGGCGCCGCTCGCGGGGATCGCGACCCTCTGCTCGCCGGTCGCGGGCCTGTTCGTGGGTCTGGTCGCGGTGGCGCTGTTCCTGCAGAAGCGGCGGCCGGGCGCGTACGCCCTCGGGCTCGCGCCCACCGCCGTCGTGGTGCTCTCCGCCTGGCTGTTTCCCTTCTCCGGCACCCAGCCGATGTCGTTCGGCTCGACCGTGATCCCGATCGCGCTCGGCGTGCTGTGCTGCGTCCTCGTACCGAAGCGGTGGAAGACCGTCCGGATCACGTCGGCCGTCTACGCCCTGGCCGTCCTGCTCACCTGGCTGATCAGCTCGCAGATCGGCTCCAACATCACCCGGCTCTCGATGCTGTTCGCGGGCGTGGTGCTGCTGGCCGCGCTGCCGTTCGCGGCGCCGCGCTCGCGCAAGTGGTTCGCGCTCCTGCTCGCGTTCGCCGGGTTCACCGTGTGGATCGGCTACAAGACCGTCGACGACATCGTCCACACGACGCCCGCCGCGTCCTGGGCCCACGAACTCGCCCCGCTCGTCAACGAGCTCCAGCAGGTCGGCGCCGAGCGCGCCCGCGTCGAGGTCGTCCCGGCCCGCTCCCACCGCGAGGCGTCCGCGCTCGCCCCGTACGTCAACCTGGCCCGCGGCTGGAACCGCCAGGCCGACATGGAGCGCAACCCGCTCTTCTACGACGACACGCTCAACTCGGCGAACTACCACGAGTGGCTCACCCGCTGGGCCGTCCACTACGTCGTGCTGCCCAAGGGCGAGCCGGACGGGGACGGCGGCCAGCGGGAGCGCGAGCTGGTGAAGTCCGGGCTGCCGTATCTGAAGCAGGTGTGGGGCGACGCCAACTGGCAGCTGTTCGAGGTGAAGAACCCGAGCCCGCTCGCCGAGCCGCACGCCGTCGTGGAGCAGGCCGAGCAGGGCGAGTGGATCATCAAGGTCGGCAAGCCCGGCGTGATCCTCATCCGCATCCCGTACTCGCCGTGGCTCAGCCTCGTCGACGCCCACGGCAAGAGCCTCGAGCCGCCGCGCGAGACCGACGCGTCGAAGGCGGCACGCGAGGAGAACGACAGCCTCCCGAAGGCGTACGAGAACATCAACGGCTGCCTCACGCAGACCGAGCAGGACGCGTCCGGTGACCGGTGGACGGAGCTGGTCGCCCCGAAGGCGGGCATCTACCGCCTCGCGTCCCCGTACCAGCTGCCGCGCGGCACGCCTTGCCCGGACGAGCTGAAGCCGTAGTCATGTGCCGGGCGGGGGGCAGGGGACCGGGACGCGCTGAAGCCTTAGGGGTTATCCGGCCGGGCAGTGGACCGGGACGCGCTGGACGAGGTTGTTGCCGAAGCCGCCGCGGTTCCACGGCTGGGTGAGCGGCTGGGTCCGGCCGTGCTCGTCGGTGGCGCGGGCGCTCAGGACGTGGTCGCCGGGGGTTGGCATCCATGCGTACTCCCAGCGCCGCCAAGCCGTGGAGTGGCCGTCCGGCGGGGCGAGTTCGGCCTCGTGCCAGGACGCCCCGTCGTCCGTCGTCACCTCGACGCGCGCCACCGGGGCGAAGCCGGACCAGGCCCGGCCCTCGACGCGTACCGGTCCCGGCCGCAGCACCCGCGTCCGGGACATGAAGTCGGGGAATCCGGGAGGGACGAGCAGCGCGCGCGGCAGGATGCGCGTGACGGGCTCGCCCGGGTCGTCCGCGTCCTGCCGGAAGCGGTACGCGACCGCCTGCTGGAACCCGGTGAAGGGGGCGTCGACCAGCGTGATGTCCCGCAGCCACTTCACGTGCGCCATCCCGTACCAGCCGGGCACGACCAGGCGCAGCGGGTAGCCGTGCTGGGGCGGCAGCGGCTGCCCGTTCATCGCGTACGCCACGAGCACGTCCGGGGGCAGCGGGGCGAGGGGCAGGCTGCGCCGGTAGTCCTGCTCGACGCCGCGCTCGATGCCGTGGTCCGCGCCGGTGAAGACCGCTTCGACGGCGCCCGGCCTGACCCCGGCGGCGTCGAGGAGCGCCTGGAGCGGGACGCCGGTCCACTCGGCGGTGCCGACGGCCTCGACGAGCCAGGGCTGGCTGACGGGGCGGGGCGTGAGACGGGCGCGGCCGTTGCCCGCGCACTCCATCGTGACGCGGTGCGTGACGGCGGGCAGTGACCGCAGGGCCGCCATGTGCAGGGTCAGCGGGGACTTCACGAGGCCGCCGACCGAGAGCGTCCAGTCGTCGGCGTGCGCGTCCGGGATGTCGTAGTGGACGAGGACGTAGTGCAGCCCAGGTGGCGTGACGTCGTAGCGGAGGGCTTCCAGGGGGAGGCCGTGATTGCGGGTGGTGAGGGCGAGTTCGTCGTACGAGATGGGCTCGCCGTCGGCGGCTACGCGGGCGGGGGCGCTGACGGCGGCGGGCGTTCCGGTGTGGTCCGGGGAGGGCGCTTCGGTGGGGTCCGGAGCGTCCGTACGGTGCGTGGCTTCGCGGTCCATGTGTTCATCGTGCGCCGCGATTGCGGGCCCTGCCGGGCGGGCGGATCCTGGAAGAGCAAGCCCGCGCGCGATCGAGACGTGCCGTGGCGGGACGGGGGCGCCCGGACGCCGGCGCACAGAGCCGCTCACCGACGCCAGCCGACAAGGGCGAGGGGGAGTGAACAGCGGCCGGTGCTGCGCCGAGGAGTGCGCCATGAACGACACCGTTCTCGATTTGATGAGGGCCGAGCTGCGCGGACCGGTCATCGGCCCGGAGGACGCGCGGTACGACTCGGCCCGTGAGATCTACAACGCGATGATCGACCGGCGTCCGGCCGCACTCGTGAGGTGCGCGGACGCCGGTGACGTGATGTCCGCGGTCGACTTCGTCCGCGACCACGAACTGGAGCTCGCCGTGCGGGGCGGCGGGCACAGCGGCGGCGGCCTGTGCCTGGTCGACGGCGCGGTCACGGTCGACCTGTCGCCGATGCGCTGGGTCCGGGTGGATCCCACGGCGAAGACGGCCTGGGTCGGCGGCGGGAGTCAGCTGGGGGACCTGGACCACGCGGCGCACGCGTTCGGGCTCGCGACGCCCGCCGGCATCATGTCGACGACCGGCGTCGCCGGCCTCACCCTGGGCGGCGGCCACGGCCACCTCACCCGCAAGTACGGCCTGACGATCGACAATCTGCTCGCGGTGGACATGGTCCTCGCGGACGGCAGCTTCGTCACGGCGAGCGAGTCGGAGAACGCGGACCTGTTCTGGGCGCTGCGGGGCGGCGGCGGCAACTTCGGCATCGCCACGGCGTTCAAGTACCAGCTGCACTCGGTGCACACGGTCGGGGTCGGGATCAGCCTGTGGCCCATCGAGCGGATCCATGAAGTCATGTCGTGGTACCGGGAGTTCCTGCCGCAGGCGCCGGAGGACCTGAACGGGTTCTTCGCCATCCTCACCGTCCCGCCGGGCCCGCCGTTCCCGGAGGAGATCCAGAGCCGGAAGATGTGCGGCGTGGTGTGGTGCTGGACCGGTGACCTCGTCCGCATGGACGAGGCGGTCGCGGGGACCGCCGAACCGGGCCCGCCCGCCTTCCAGTTCACGGCACCGATGCCGTACCCCATGCTCCAGAGCATGTTCGACGAGCTGATCCCCAAGGGGCTTCAGTGGTACTGGCGGGGCGACTTCTTCGACCGTGTCACGGACGAGGCGATCGACGTGCACGCCAAGTTCGGCGAGAACCTGCCGACGGCGCTCTCGATGATGCACATGTACCCGGTCGACGCGGCCGCGTCCCGGGTGCCGGCTGACGCGACGGCCTGGGGTTACCGGGACGCGGTCTGGTCGGGGATCATCGGCGGCATCGACCCCGACCCGGCCAACGCGGAAGCGGTCAAGGAGTGGGCGGTCTCGTACTGGCAGGAGCTGCATCCGTACTCGATGGGCGGCGCGTACGTGAACTTCATCGGGGCCGACGAGTCCCAGGAGCGCGTCCGGGCGACGTACCGGCAGAACTACGCGCGGCTCGCGGAGGTCAAGCGGGAGTACGACCCGCGGAACCTGTTCCACGCGAACCAGAACGTGGAGCCGGCGGTGGTGCGGGCGGCGTAGGGGTTCGGAGAGTTCAAGGGGTGGCGTCGGAGTGGCGCTGCTTGGTGCCATGTGATGCCAAGTGGTGCCACTGGGGGCTTGTGGGGTGGTGGTGTGCTGCGTGGCGCCATCTTGATGCACATTGATGTCAGCTCGTTTTTGCAGGTCAGGGCGCTTGTACTGGTCACGGCTCACTATTGGCACCCCTAAGGGGTTGCAAGTGGCGCCACTATGGTGCCACTATGGCTCACATGGACCTCACCCCGTACGTCGACAACCTCCGCCGCGAACTCGCGGTGGCCGCCGAAGCCGGTGGCGAAGAAGCCCGCGAGCTGGCCGAGCGGCTCACCGCCCCGCTGGAGTCGGCGACCCGCCTGACGATGCTCAACGTGCTCTCCGCCGCGATGGACGAGATCACCCGTGAACTCGCCCCCGGCTCGGTCGACGTACGGCTGCGCGGTCTCGACCCCGACTTCGTCGTGACGGCGCCGCCGCGCGACGAACCGGCCGGCGCCGAGACCGTACCCGCGGAGCCGCTCGACGCACCGGCCCCGGCACCCGCCGACGGTGACGAAGGCGGCACCGCCCGCGTCAACCTCCGCCTCCCCGCCCACCTCAAGGCGCGGGCCGAGGAGGCGGCCGGCCGCGAGGGCCTGTCGGTCAACGCGTGGCTGGTACGCGCCGTGTCGGCCGCGGTCGACGGCGGCGCACGGCCCCGTACGACCGAGAAGGCCCGCACGATCGGTCAGAACTTCACGGGCTGGGTGCGCTAGCCGCCGCCCCGCCCCTCACCTCACGCTCCACTTCGCCCGGCGTTTCACCCGGAATTTCACCTGAGACTCAAGAGGACGGAACAGCCATGCCTTCTTTCGCCACTCCCGAACCGATCTCGGTCACCGCCCACGTGGGCGCCGGCTCCCTCCGGCTGACCGCGAGCGACCGCACCGACACCGTCGTCGAGGTGCTGCCGGCCAACCCGAAGCGCGACAAGGACGTGAAGGCCGCCGAGCAGACCGAGGTCACGTACGCCAACGGCGTCCTGACCGTCAGGACGAAGGAGCGCCGCATCATCGGCCCGAGCGGCATCGTCGACGTCGAGGTCGAACTGCCCGCGGGCTCCGAGATCGACGTCACCGGCGCCTGGGTCACGCTGTCCGGCGAGGGCCGGCTCGGCAGGGCCCGGGTCAAGACCTCCGGCGGCGACGTCCGCCTGGACACGACCGGGCCGCTCAGCGTGACCGTCTCCCACGGTTCGGTCTCCGTCGACCGGGCCGAGGGCGCGGCCGAGGTCACCACCAGCAGCGGCACGCTGCGCCTCGGTACGGTCGGCGGCCCCGCCACCCTGAAGAACTCGCACGGCAGCACGATCGTCGGCGCCGTCCTCGGCGACCTGCGGGCGAGCGGCGCCTACGGCGACATCGAGATCGACCGCGCCGAAGCCTCCGTCACGGCCACCGCCGCCCACGGCTCCCTGCGCGTCGCCGAAGTCGTCAACGGCGCCGTCCAGTTGGAGACCTCGTACGGGGCCATCGAGGTCGGCATCCGCCAGGGCACCGCCGCCTGGCTCGACGTCAACTCCACGCGCGGGCAGGTCCGCAACACGCTCGCCGCGTCCGAGGCCCCCGGGGAGACCGAGGACAAGGTCACCGTCCGCGCCCGCACGAGCTGGGGCAACATCGACATCCGCCGGGCGAAGGCCTGAGTCCGCGTTCGCGGGGCGGAGGAGTACAGGGCCCGCGACCACGGGGGCGGAGGCCTGAGGGTCGCCCCGCCCCCCCGGTATCCAAGTCGCTTGTCAGAGCGACTACTTGACGCCACTTCATGGCGCGCCGCACCACACCACACCCCACCGTCCCGCACGCCTTCTCACAGGAGAAGCCCATGCCTTCATCTGTCATGCCCACGCCCAGGCACGTCGACGGCCGGCAGGTGCCCGTCGCAGCCGTCTCCGCCGTCGGTCTGCGCAAGTCCTACGGCGACAAGACCGTCCTCGACGGCATCGACCTGCACATCCCGGCGGGCACCGTGTTCGCCCTGCTCGGCCCGAACGGCGCCGGCAAGACCACCACCGTCCAGATCCTGTCGACGCTCATCAGCGCCGACGGCGGCCAGGCCCAGGTCGCGGGCCATGACCTCGCCACCGCGCCGGAAGGCGTCCGGTCCGCGATCGGCGTCACCGGACAGTTCGCCGCGCTCGACGACCTGCTGACCGCCGAGGAGAACCTGCTCCTCATGGCCGACCTGCTGCGCCTCGACAAGCGCGAGGGCCGCAAGCGGACCAGGGAACTGCTCGAACGGTTCGGCATCGCGGACGTCGCGGGCAACCGCGCCGCGACCTTCTCCGGCGGTATGCGGCGCCGCCTCGACATCGCCATGACACTCGTCGGCGACCCCCAGGTGATCTTCCTGGACGAGCCGACGACCGGGCTCGACCCGCGCAGCCGCCGCACCATGTGGGAGACCGTGCGCTCGCTGGTCGCGGGCGGCGTCACCGTCTTCCTCACCACTCAATACCTGGAAGAAGCCGACCAGTTGGCCGACCGGATCGCCGTCCTCGACGGCGGCCGGATCGTCGCCGAGGGCACCGCCGACGAACTCAAGGCCCAGATCCCCGGCAGCCACGTACGCCTGCGGTTCACCGAACCGGACGAGTACGAGCGCGCGGCCGGCGCCTTCCCCGGCGCGGCCCGCGACGACGAGAACCTCGCCCTGCGCGTGGCGGGCGACGCCGGACTCGACGCGCTGCGCGCCCTGTTCGACCGGCTCGACGCCGCCGGTGTCCGCGCCGCCGACTTCTCCGTGCACACCCCCGACCTGGACGACGTGTTCCTCGCCCTGACCGGCGACGGCGCGCCCGGTTCCGGATCCGCCCTTCACATCAAGGAGACCCTGCGATGAGTACCGCGACGAGCACCCTCACGTACGCCGTGCACGACTCGATGACGATGCTGCGGCGCAACCTCAAGCACGCGCTGCGCTACCCCTCGGTATCGCTGGGCCCGGCCATGATGCCGATCCTGATGCTGTTCCTGTTCGTGTACGCCTTCGGGGACACGATCGGCGCCGGTCTTCCGGGCGCGGGCGGCGGCCGGGACGCGTATCTGGCGTATCTGACGCCGGGCATCCTCATCATCGGCGTGGCGGCCGGGGCGATGTCGACGTCGATCGCGGTCTGCCAGGACATGACCGAGGGCATCGTCAACCGCTTCCGCACCATGAACATCACGCGCTCGTCGTTCATGACGGGCCATGTCGTCGGGTCCGTCATCACGACGCTGGTGAGCCTGGTCCTGGTGGTGGGCGTGGCCCTCGCGCTCGGCTTCCGGCCCGACGCGAACCCCCTCGAATGGCTGGAGGCGGCCGGTCTTGTCACGGCGATCGCGTTCGCGGTGGCGTGGCTGTCGGCGGCGCTCGGGCTGATCTCCAAGACGGTCGAGTCCGCGAGCAACAAGCCGCTGCTCATCCAGTTCCTGCCGTTCCTCGGCTCGGCGTTCGTGCCGGCCGCGTCGATGGCGCCGGGCCTGCGCTGGTTCGCGGAGAACCAGCCGTTCACGCCGATGACGGAGACGCTGCGCGGCCTGCTGACCGGCTCCCCGATCGGGAACGACGGCTGGATCTCGCTGGCCTGGTGCGCGGTCATCGCGCTCGTCGGCTACGTCTGGTCGCGCTCGCTCTTCAACAGCTCGACCAAGCGCTGACGCCGGGCGCGGGCTCAGCTCCCGAAACGGAGCTTGTACTGAGCCCGCCCCTTGGGAAAGTCGTCCAGGGTTCCGCCACCCCAGTCGTGATCGAAGTACGACTGGTAGGCGGAGCCCTGGACGAGTTCTGCCATCCGGTCGACGAAGTACGGGGAGTCACCGCCGCCGGCGTAGGAGTCGCCGGGCCGGTAAAGGCCCCATTCCGGATAGGACACCGGTTTGCGGTGGGCGGCGGCGAAAACTTTGAAGTCACGGACGCCCATAGGGGTGTTGAGGGTGTGCTCCCAGCGTTCTTCCGGTGTCGCGTCCGGGTGCTTCCACCACACGTCGTAGATGTCGAGCCCGACGATGTCGACGTAGGAATCACCGGGATAGAGCGTCTCGAACGAGGTGACCTCGCCCGAGGTGCCGATGGCCATGTTGTAGTCGACGAGGAATCGCGCTCCGGGGCGGTCGCGAATGAGCGTGACGACCTTCCGGAACATCTCGCGGTAGGCGGCCGGGTCCTCGGTTCCGTGCCAGGGGCCGATCGTCCTGTTGTTGCCCTCGTACCCGAGACGGATGACCGAGTCGCCCAGGCCGTTCCTGACCAGCAGGTCGGCCAGGTCCCGGAACTGGGCGCAGTAGGCGCCTGCGAGCGCGTCCTCGTAGTCCCCGCCCTTGGGCAGCAACGGCAGCCCGAGCACGAGCCGCCGCCCGTCCCCGGACTTCTTCCAGTCGCCCCAGAACTCGAAAGCGCGCCGGTTCCACTTCGTATTCTCGGACGGGTCCACATAATCGGTCGCGTCGATCCGGGACAGCCCGAGCCAGCTCTGCGTACTGTCCACGGCCGCGGTTTTCCCGGGCCCGGCATAAACGCCGAGGCGGGTGGAAGCGACGGCACCGTCGGAAGACATGGCCATGGACGCGAGGATAACCCTGGCCGAGGCAATGACTGTCTCGGGTTTCCGCGTCAATTCTATAAAGGATTATTACTATCCGAATTCGTAATAGGGCGGGCGCGACAGGTCTGCACACAGGAAATTCCACTCCTACCGGGCTTAGTTCGAGCCGTCTGTGTGACTGTCGGTGGCGGGGTATATCGCGCCGGCGACTTTCCGCTTCCGCCGCTGTCACCGAGAGCGGGGCCGGGGGCTCGGATGCATCTGGGATTGGCAGTATTCGGCCGGCAGCTGCGGCGCCCCGGCCCCGCTCGTGTGGCCCAGAACTGCCGACTACGGGGTGGGCTCGCTGGGTCCCGCCCGGTGGACCGTTCGAGAGAATGGGGGCAGGTGTTTCAGGAAGTGGCAACGGCCAGGTGGGAGTTGGGTATGGCGGGCGACGGCGGTCCGGTGACACTGCGCGGGATCGCGGACCGGCTCGGGCTGCACGTCTCGACGGTCTCCCGCGTGCTCAACGGCCCGACCGGGGAGCAGGGCCGCGCCGCGTCCGGCGAGACGGCACGCCGCATCCGCGAACTGGCCGACGAACTCGGCTACCGCCCCAACCCGCACGCCACCAGCCTCCGCACCCGGCGCAGCAACCTGGTCGGGGTGCTTTTCCCTCGGTTGTCGGAGATCGTGGTGGCCACCATCTACGAGGGTGTGGAGGAGGAAGCGACCCGGCGCGGGCTCTCCACCTTCGTCACCAACACCCATGACGACCCCGCCATCCAGCGCGAGCGGATCGGCATGGTCCTGGGGCGCCGGGTCGACGGCCTCATCATCGGCGACGCCCACCTGGACGGGGCCGCGCTGGCCGGACCGGCCCTGGACGGCACCCCCTTCGTGCTCGTGAACCGCCGCACCGACACCGGCCACCCGGCGGTGACCTGCGACGACCGCCTCGGCGGGCGGCTCGTGGCGGAACACTTCCTGGCCCTCGGCCACCGTGACGTGGCCGTCATCGCCGGTGAACCCTTCGCCAGCACCGGCACCGACCGCACCGCCGGCTTCACCGACCGCTACCGCGAGGCCGGCCTGCCCCTGCCCGCGAACCGCGTACGGCACTGCCCCTTCGACACGGCCGGCGGACACCGCGCCGCCGTCGAGTTGCTGACCGGCCCCGACCGACCGACCGCCGTCTTCGCCGTCAACGACCTCGCGGCGATCGGCACCGTCGGCGCCGCCCGCGACCTGGGCCTGCGTCTTGGCGAAGACCTCGCCCTGGCCGGGTTCAACGACACCCCGCTCGCCGCCGAACTGCCCGTCCCGCTCACCAGCGTCCGCTCGCCCATGGCCGAGCAGGGCAGACGCGCCGTACGGCTGCTGCTCCGCCGCATCGCGGGCGAGTCCGTCGACTCGGAGGTGCTGGGGCCGGAGCTGGTGGTGCGGGCCTCGACGGGTGCGGCAATCGGGCCGAACGGGCTCTGAACGTGAGGCAGTTGTGTTCCCTGCCCTACAGGTGGGTGTTGTTGCCCAAACGATTGGCGCAAACGTTTGGGTAGGGCATAGTGGGCTCCTCGGTACGCGTCCGGCCATGGCTCCGGCTCTGGCTCTGGCTCTGGCTCTGGCTGTGGGGGTGGCTCGGTGGGGTGGTTCGGCAGGCGGAAGCGCGGGACTGTGGGGGAGCCCGGCTCGGATTCCCGTCGGGAGCTGGTGGCGTCGCTGCGGGAGGGGAGCGGGGAGGCCGAGCTGATCGGCCGTCAGGGCGGGGCGGTGGAGGCCGCCGCGCGCTACACGGACCTGGTCTGGATGGCGGAGCGCTTTCTGGGGGCGCAGGACACCGACACGTTGGCGCTGCGGCACCAACTCGCCCACTGGACCGGCGAGTCCGGCCGACCGGAAGCCGCGGTGGAGCAGTTCGGCCGGCTGATGGCCGACCGGGAGCGGATCCAGGGGCCGCGCCATCCGGACACCGAACTGGCCCGGCACCAACTCGCCCACTGGCACGGCCGGTCGGGCCGCCCCGAGGAGGCCGTGCGTCGCTACGAGAGCATGTGCCGGTCCGCCGAGCGGGAGAACCGCACCGAGAAGGCGCTCACCCTGCTCTGCGAGGTGGGTTACTGGCAGCAGCAGGGCGGCGACAACGCGGCGGCGCTGCGCACGTTCTCGCAGATGCTGCACACGGCGCAGGAGGAACTGGGCCCTGGCCACGAGCTGGTCACCATCGCCCGCCAGCGCTACGCCGAGGTCGCGGGCGGGCTGCCGTTCGGGAACGAGGGCGGTGACGACGGGCTGCGGGACCTCCGCGCGACGGCCGCCGCGGTGGAGGAAGCCGGGGACTTCGAGCGCGCGGGCCGGATGTACGGGCGGATCGCCGAGCGGTGCGAGGAGCTTCACGGGGCGGGCAGCCCGCACACGCTCTCCGCGCGGGTCGCGCAGGCGAAGGCGGCGGTGAACGCGGAGGACCGTGCGACGGCCGTCGACTGCTTCGGGAAGGTGCTCGCGTGCATGGAGCTCCGGGGGCAGGGGCCGGGTTCACCGGAGTACGACGTGCTGCGCGGGCAGCGGGACGAGCTGGCCCGGATGGCTGGGCGTCCGGTGCTTCGTATCGGGGAGCGGGTGTTGGGCGAGGCGGTGCAGGCGGCGCCGGGGGTGGCGTGCGCGGTGCTGGCGGGCGAGGCTGGGGGTGACCGGAGTTGGCGTGTGTGGACCGTCGAGCAGTGGGCGGACGTAGAGCAGAACCTGACCCGGCAGGGGTATGACGCGACCGCCCTCTGCTTCGCCCGAGAAGACCTGCGGCCGACGCCTGAAGAGGCCGCTGTGTGCGAGGAGTTGGGGCTGGCCGGCGTCTACGTGTCCCGCCTGGGTGGCGAGAACGTGCGGATCGAGGCGTACGTGTTCCGGGAGGGCGAGCCCGTGGCGGCGCGGGTCGTAGTGGTGAAGGACGCGGCGGGCGAACGGGACGTGCCGAGGGCGGCTGACGTGGGCGGTCGGATCGCCGTGCACGCGGAGGCCGAGGCCATCGGGAGCTGGCGGGAGATCAAGCGGGCGCGGCCCGCAGCCGGGGTGGACCGGCCGCAGGCCTTCGGCGCGTACGAGGTGCTGGAGTGCGTCGGCGAGGGCGGCTTCGGGCGGGTCTACCTGTGCCAGGACGCCGACGGGCTGATGGTCGCGGTCAAGACGCTGCACCCGCACCTCGCGGCGGCGCCGCCGATCAAGCAGGGCTTCGCGCACGAGGTGCGGGCGGCGCAACGGGTCGGCGGGCGGTTCACGGTGCCGGTGATCGGGGCGGACACGGAGGGGGCCACTCCGTGGATGGCGGTCCCGTACGTGGCCGCTCCCTCGTTGCAGGAGCTTGCCGAGCGGTGCGGGCCGCTGGACGTCGGCCTGGTGCGCACGCTGGGGGCGGGCATCGCCGTGGCCCTGAGCGCCATCCACGCCGAGGGCATCGTGCATCTGGATCTCAAGCCGGCGAATGTGCTCCTTGCGGAGGACGGCCCGCGCGTCATCGACTTCGGCATCGCCCAGATCGAACGTCTCACGCAGCCCCGACGCGGCTTCGCCGGCACGTACGCGTACGCCTCACCGGAGCAACTGCGCGAGCAGCGCACGTTCACGCCGGCCAGCGACGTGTTCTCCCTGGGCACGCTCCTCGCGCGCCTGGCCTTGGGGCGAAGCCCGTGGGGCCGGGACACGCCGTCCGTGGTGGCCGCGATTCGCGCCGGGACACCCGATCTCGCGGGCCTGCCGGTCGACTTGGCGGAGGTGGTCCGTTCGTGCCTCCACGCCGATCCGGACCGGCGTCCGACGGCGGCTGAGGTGGCCGAGGGGCTGATCCCCGGAGCGGTCGAGGGCGACCGGCTCGGCCCACCACAGCTGCCGGAGCGGGCCCGCGCCCTGGTCGCGGAACACGCCACGGTGCCGGCCACACGCCTCTACGAGACGCGCGCCGAGACCCGGCGTCGGGGGCTGTGAGGCAGGGAGGCACCTCCTCCTGGCCCCCGTTCCCGTTACCCGCTGCCGCCCGGGTGAAGTCACGAGTCGCACAAGCGTGTCACGAAGGAATGTCTGAAGGGGCGATTCGCGGCCGGGATAGATGTTGGGCGGCTCGCACAAGGTGCGATGTCGCTTTCCCTCGGAATCCAGCGAAGGAAGATCCCTGTGCTCAAGAAGTCTCTGGTAGCTGTAGTAGCCCTGGCAGCAGTGGTCGGCACCGCCGGAGCGGCACAAGCCGATGACGTGGTCCGAGTCGTGCAGGGCGCGGCGGTGCCCATTCCGGTGTCCACGAGCGGCTACGGCGGCAACGCCGCCGCGGTGGCCGGATGCGACGAAGGAGAGACCCGCGTCGGCGGCGGAGCCATCGTGACGGCCGGCAACTCGCACACGGAGCGCTACAACCTGTCCGCGAGCGCGCCGATCAGCGGCGAGCGCTGGTGGGCCTTCGCCACGAACACGGACACAGCCAACCCCGGCACGCTTCAGGCATACGCGATCTGCGCGAAGGTAGTGAAGACCCCGGTCCTCACGACTCCCTGACGCGGGTCGGATCTGGTAGGCGAGCAGTACGCCTCACCGGCCGTGGACGGCCCCTAGGGGGCTGGACAACAAAACGAGGCCCAGGTCGTCTGACCTGGGCCTCAACCATGGCGGAGCGGGTGAGGAAAATCGAACTCGCACTCTCGGCTCGGGAGGCCTGGGAGGCTGGGGTGGTCGAGGGCCGATTCGACCGCCTCCACCGCCGTTGATGTCAGCGGTGGATGTCGGAACCCGTGGTTCCCCGCAGAACCTGGCACGCGTCTGGCACGACCTCCTCGTCCCGGACTACGGGCGGGACGGTTGCCAAGGTCGGCCCGGCTGATCACACGTTCGCTGGGAGGTGATGTGGGTCGGCTGTGGTTGCGGCAGTTGCTGTACTCCGCCGCTGTACGGCAGCGCGGTGTGTGCGTGTATTCCGACCAGAGGGCCGGACAACGGCCACACACCGCGCTCCGAACGTGATCACTAGTGACTGATTAGTAGCCGCCGTAGCCGCCGCCGTAGCCGCCGCCTCCGTGGTCACCGAAGTCACGACCGTGGTCACCGAAGTCACGACCGAAGTCACGACCGTGGTCACCGTGGTCACGACCGAAGTCACGACCGTGGTCACCGTGGTCACGACCGAAGTCACGACCGTGGTCACCGTGGTCACGACCGAAGTCACGACCGTGGTCACC